>JBJMNK010000135.1:0-49120 GCA_045804265.1 Gemmatimonadaceae bacterium
CGACGGCACGAACTCGACCTCCGTGTCCTCGGTGAACTATTCGCTGCAGGAGTACGCGAACGACGTGATCTACACGTTCGCCGAGTCGTGCACCGAGCTCGAGCTGCCGATGCCGCACATCATCAGCGAGTCGGGACGCGCGCTGACGGCGCACCATGCGCTGCTGCTCCTCAAGGTGATCGATGTCGAGAGCGGCGCCGAGATCCCGCTGCCGACGCTGCACGAGGACGACCACCAGCTGCTGCACGAGATGCTGGCCGACCAGCAGACGGTGTCGAAGAAGAAGCTCTCGGTGCGCAAGGTTCGCGAGACGTATCACGACGCAACGTTCGACAAGGAGCGCGCGAACCAGCTCTTCAACAGCGGCGTGCTCACGCTGCGCGGGCGGGCGATCGCCGAGCAGCTGTATTCGGCGACGATCAACGCGATCTCGAAGATCGCGCAGGAGGATCGCGACGAGTACGAGGACATCATCATGGACCTCGACGCCGCGCTGGTCGACCGCTACTTCTGCAACTTCTCGCTCTTCCAGTCGCTGCCCGACAGCTGGGCGATCGACCAGCTCTTCCCGATCATGCCGATCCACCGGCTGCTCGAGGAGCCGTCGCGCCGCGGGACGCTGCAGGACGTCACCTGCGACAGTGACGGCAAGATCGACCGCTTCGTCGGCGACAAGAACGGACGGCCGAGCCTCGAGCTGCATCCGTACGACGAGAACGAGAACTACATCCTTGGCATCTTCCTCACCGGCGCCTACCAGGAGATCCTCGGCGACCTGCACAACCTGTTCGGCGACACGAACGCCGTGCACGTGAGGCTGCGGGATGGCGGTTACGAGCTGAACGAGCTCGTTCATGGCGACACGGTGACCGAGGTGCTGAACTACGTACAGTTCCGCGCCAGCGACCTGCTGGCGACGTTCCGCCGCAAGGTGTCGAACGCGAAGGGGATCACGCGGAGCGAGGCGAACAACTTCATCGCCGACTACGTCGCCGGGCTCGAAGGCTACACCTATCTCGAAGCTGCCGAGTAAGCGCGACAACCCGTAGATGACCACCCCCGACGCCGGCGACCTCCCCGCGCTGCTCGGCGCCCTCGTCGCGACGTTGGTCGCGGCGAAAGCGTTAGGCGCGATCGCGCAGCGTCTCGGCCAGCCGTCGGTGCTCGGTGAGCTGATCGCGGGGATCATCCTCGGCAGCTCGGTCTTCGGGATCCTCGACCCGCAGATGCCGGCGATCCACGCGCTCTCCGAGATCGGCGTCCTGGTGCTGCTGTTCGAGATCGGGCTGCACACCGACATCCGCTCGCTGTCGTCGGTCGGCGGTTCGGCGACGACGGTAGCGGTCGTCGGCGTCGCGCTCCCTTTCACGTTAGGCTATTTCAGCGCGCGCTGGCTGGGGATGCCGTCGCTCCCTGCGCTGGTCGCGGCGGCAGCACTGACGGCGACCTCGGTCGGGATCTCGGCACGGGTGCTCGGCGAGCTGGGGGTGCTCGACCAGCCGGAGGGGCGCGTCGTCCTCGGGGCCGCAGTGCTCGACGACATCATCGGCCTCGTCATCCTGTCGGTGGTGTCGAGCACCGTCGCCGGCGCGGCGCTGAGCGGGTGGGGGATCGCGCGGACCGCGCTCGTCGCGGTCGGCTTCGTCGTCCTCGCGGTAGCGTTAGGCGCGCGGGTCGCGCCGCCGGTGTTCCGCTTCGTGGCCCGCGTCGAGATGGAGGGGGTGCTCGGCCCGATCGCGCTGGCCTTCGCGCTGCTGCTGGCGTGGCTCGCGTTCGAGGCGGGGTCGGCGACGATCATCGGCGCCTTCGCCGCCGGGCTGGTACTGCACAACACCCCGCAGCGCCGCGAGATCGAGCACGCGGTGACCACCCTCGGCCACTTCGTGGTACCGATCTTCTTCGCCAGCGTCGGTGCCGCGGTCGACCTGCGGGCGCTGGCGAGCCGCGAGTCGCTCGTCCTCGGCGCGCTGCTCGTGGCGACGGGGATCGCCGGCAAGGTGGCGGCCGGCTACGCACCGTTAGGCTTCAGGGGGCGCAAGCTGCTCGTCGGCGTGGCGATGGTTCCCCGCGGCGAGGTCGGATTGATCTTCGCCCAGATGGGACTCGCCAGCGGCGCGATCGACGCCGGCGTCTTCGGCGCGATCATGATCATGGTGCTGGTGACGACGTTCGTGACGCCACCCGCGTTGGCGAAGATCGCCCGTCAACGCCGCGGAGTCCCGCGCGACCTTCCGGGGGAGGGCGGCATCGACGACCTTGTCGCGGGGGCGCGCCGGACGCCGATGCCGCCGTCGCGGCGGCTGGAGCCCTGAACGGCGCCCGTTTGACGGGGCCGGCCTTTTTCTCCATGCTCGTGCGCTCCCACTGAACCGGCGCGGAGTCCGCCGGCCGCCAGAAACCCACTGGCTCCCCCCACGGAGGCCTCCCCATGGCCATCCTTCCGCTCCACGTGATCCTGCTCGCCGCTGTTGCGACCCACAGCGCGAGCGCACCGTCGCGTCCCGACTCGGCGCATGTTCCGCTTTACACCGATCTCGGCGACTACCATTTCGCCACCAGCACCCGTGTGCCGATGGCGCAGCGGTATTTCGACCAGGGAATCAGGCTCCTGTATGGCTTCAACCACGGCGAGGCGATCCGCGCCTTCGACGAGGCGGCACGTCTCGATCCTGCGTGCGCCATCTGTCATTGGGGCGCCGCGCTCGCATACGGGCCGCACGTGAATGCGCCGATGGACTCGGCCGCCGGGGTCGCGGCGTGGGCCGAACTTCAGCAGGCGGTGGCGCTCGCGCCAAAGGCGACGGTGCGTGAACGGGCCTTCATCGGCGCGCTCCGTGCGCGCTACTCGGCGGTGCCGCCTAACGATCGTGCGGGATTGGACTCCGCGTACGCGACGGCGATGGGCGCCATCGCGGCGCGTTATCCGCGCGATCTCGACGCCGCAACGCTGTACGCCGAATCGCTGATGGACCTCAGCCCGTGGAACTACTGGACGCGGGACGGCAAGCCGCGGCCGCAGACGAGCGTCATCGTCGCGCAGCTCGAGCAGGTGATCCGCACGAATCCGCGCCATCCCGGCGCGTGTCACTACTACATCCACGCCGTCGAGGCGGCTGACCCGAAAAAGGCGGTGGCCTGCGCCGAGCGTCTGGCAGCGGAGATGCCTGGGGCAGGACACATGGTGCACATGCCCGCGCACATCTACATCCGCGTCGGCCGATACGCGGACGCGATCGATGCGAACATCCACGCGGTGCATGTCGACGAAAGCTTCATCGCGGCCGAGCGACCGAGCGGGATGTATCCGATGGGATACTATCCGCACAACATTCACTTCCTCGCGTTCGCTGCTGCTCTCGCTGGGCGCAGCGAGATGGCAATCGACGCGGCGCGCACGCTTTCCGGGAAAGTGAATCCCGACCTCGCGCGAGCAGTTCCCAAGTTTCAGGGGCTCATCGCATACTATCCGTTGATGCTCGTCAAGTTCGGTCGCTGGGACGACGTGCTCGCCGCCCCGCCGCCGCCAGCAGAGATGCGCATGGCGACGTTGCTCGATGATTACGCGCGAGGCGTCGCCTTCGCGGCGAAGGGAAGCTGGTCGGAGGCAGGCGCGATGCTCGACAGCGTGCGCGCCATCTCGACCTCAGCCCCGCGTCCCAGCGCCGAGGCAATGGCGTCGAGCTACGACGAGGACGGGATGGTGATGTCGATCGCCGAGCATTCGCTCGCCGGCGAAATCGCGCAGCGCCAGCGGAACTTCGACGAGGCCATCGCGCAATTCCGCGCGGCAGCGAAGATCGAAGATGCGTTCAACTATGACGAGCCGCCGCAATGGTATCTTCCGGTCCGCCACGCGTTAGGCGCGGCACTGCTCGAGGCGAAGCGCCCCGAGGAGGCCGAAGCGGCCTACCGTGAAGACCTGAAGCGTTTTCCGGAAAACGGGTGGGCGCTGCACGGACTCGAGGCTGCGCTCGTTGCGCGTGGCGAGCATGCCGAGGCGCGGGCTGTAGACGCGCGCCTGAGGCGAGCCTGGACCGAGGCGGACTACGCATTGGCTCCGCTGCGGCCCTGAACCGCGACCGCTGACGGCAGCCAACAGCCTTCAGCCGTTAGGGATGAGCTACCGCGGTTCAACGGCGTTGCTCATCCCTAACGGCTAACGGCTAATGGCCGACGAAAAGCGTTGCTGATCCGGCGCGAACTACTTGAAGCGCTTACCGACCGCCCCCCAGTTCACCACGTTCCACCACGCGGTCACGTAGTCCGGGCGGCGGTTCTGGTACTTGAGGTAGTACGCGTGCTCCCAGACGTCGATGCCGAGGAGGACGGCGTCGGGCGACTTGCCCTCCATGAGCGGGTTGTCCTGGTTCGGCGTGCTGGTGATCGACAGCTTGCCGCCGTCGTTGAGCAGCCAGGCCCACCCGGAGCCGAAGCGTCCGGCGGCGGCGGCGGCGAACTGCTCCTTGAACTTGTCGAAGCCCCCGAACGACGACTTGATCGCGTCGCCTAACGCTCCGGACGGCTCGCCGCCCGCCTTCGGCCCCATGATCTGCCAGAAGAACGAGTGGTTCCAGTGCCCGCCCCCGTTGTTGCGCACCGCGGTCCGCACCGACTCGGGCGCGTTGTTCACGTTCTTCAGCAGATCCTCGATCGACTTGCCCTGCAGCTCCGGCGCCTTCTCGATCGCGGCGTTGAGGTTGTTGACGTACGCCTGATGATGCTTGTCGTGATGGATCTCCATCGTCTTCGCGTCGATGTGCGGCTCGAGCGCGGCGAAGTCGTAAGGCAGGGGGGGCAACGTGAAGGCAGCCATTTGTCTTGCTCCGTTTTTTGTTGGTACGAACTTCAGCCGTTGGCCCTTAGCCGTTAGGGTTGAGCGACTGCGTTGACGCCGGTGCTCATCCCTGAAGGCTAATGGCCAATGGCCGACATCCTCCGACCCTTCAGGCGGCGCGCTGGACTTTCTTCCGTTCGCGAAGCCAGCTGATGATTCCCGGCAGGATCGAGAGGAAGATCACCACCAGGATCACGGCCTCGATGTGCTTGTCGATGCCCGGGATCCAGCGGCCGAGGAAGTAGCCGATGAACAGCATGCTCCATACCCACGCCAGCCCACCGATCACGTTGTAGGCGATGAACGTGCGATAGTGCATGTCGGCCACACCCGCGACCACCGGCGCGAAGGTCCGGACGATCGGCATGAAACGAGCAAGGATGATCGTCTTGCCACCGTGCCGCTCGTAGAACGCGTGGGCGCGCTCGAGATGTTTCCGGTTGAAGAGCAGGGAATTCTCGCGCGTGAAGATTCGCGGGCCCGTCGCGCGGCCGATCGCATAGCCGACGCTGTCGCCGACGACCGCCGCAACCGATAGAATCAATCCGAGCAGGTAGACACTGAGCCCGAAGCCGGGCTGCGACGCGAGCAGGCCGGCGGTAACCAGCAGCGAATCGCCGGGTAGGAAGAAGCCGACGAGCAGCCCCGTCTCGCTGAAGATGATCGCCGTCAGTCCGAGGTAGCCGGCCCATTGCACGAGGCCGCGCAGGTCGCGGAGGCGATGAAACAGGTCGATCAGGGAGTCCATGTGATGCGTGTGAGGATGAGACGGCGAACGGCCGGACAGCCCATGAACTTCGACGCCCGGCGCGCTCCGGTCAACGGCCGGCCGTGCCGCGCGCACGATCGTCGTGCAGTGCGCTCGTCCACCAGCGTTCAAGTGGCGTGACGGCGACCGATCCACCGCGCCAGGCGCACGAGACCGGCGCGATCGAGGCCGTCGAGGAGGCGTTCGCCTGGGCGACGCAGACGATCCTCCACACCGCGGAGATCGCGCTCGCCCTTCCCGCACCGGCGGCGAGCCGCTGGCATCGCGCCGGGATCGGCGCGCGCGGCGAGCGGATCTTCGACGTCGTCGCCGGAATCGTCCTCATGCTCTTCGCCATCGGCTGGACGTGGTCGATCGCGGTGTCGCACGCGGGAGGGGACGACGACGTCACCGACGCCACGGCCTCGATCTCGGCGGCGTTGACCGATCCCAACGCGCCCACCGCCGCCTACGTCACCGACGCGATGCTCTCCGCGCTCACGCCTCTTCGCGGCACGAGCGGCAAGCTGCGGGCGAGCGTGACGCAACCGGGACAGCAGGTCGATACGATGCACGCCGGCGACAGCGCCGACGCCGAGCTCCGAGTGGCAACGCAGCCGAGCGACACCGGCGCACCCGTCGCACCGGCGCGCGCCGGCATCTGGGGGCTCGCGGTCAAGATCGGCGCGGCGCTCAAGCCCGTCACCGACTTCAGCGTCATAACGGTGCGCCCCTTCAGCGAGAAGCAGCGCGGGCGCATCGGCTTGTACTACATCGGCTCATGGCCCACGGAGCACGGCGCGAAGGCGCCCGCGAAGGCGCCGGCCGATCGCTACGCGCCGCCGCGCGGTCTCATCGAAGTCACGCAGGAGAACCAGGACACGCCGCTGTCCGACCACTTCCGGCTGCGCGACTTCCTCACACACGACCAGGAAAACGTCTGGCCGAAGTACATCGTCCTCGACCTCAAGCTGGTGGACAAGCTCGAGCTGGTCCTCTCTGACCTCGAGTCGCGCGGCTACAACGCCACGGGTGTGCACGTCATGAGCGGCTTTCGCACGCCGCAATACAACGTCACCGGCGGCGACCCGACTGGCCGCGCCGCGCTGAGCCGCCACATGTACGGCGACGCGGCGGATATCTTCATCGACAACGATGGCAACGGCGTGATGGACGACCTCAATCACGATCATCGCGTGAACATCCGCGACTCGCAGGTGATCCTCGCGGCGGTCGATCGCGTCGAGCGTGATCACCCCGAGCTCGTCGGCGGCGCGGGGGTGTACGTCGCAAATGGTGGGCACGGGCCTTTCATTCACATCGACACGCGCGGCTTCCGCGCGCGCTGGGTCGGAACCGGAGACGACTGACATGGCAGACAAGGAGAGCAGCACCAACGCCACCGCTGACGCATCGGGACAGCTCTGCCCCGTCTGCCAGTCGCCACGCCCGGACCTCTCGAAGCCATGTCCGAGCTGCGGCTCGCCGGCGATCGAGGGCGCCGAGCCGCCGCCGGAGATGAGCGCGCCGCGACGTGCGCTTCCCGAAGGCTTGTTCACCGTGCGCGCCTCCGACATCGAGCCGTACATCGGACTGCGCTATCTGTCGAAGCTCTTTCGCCTGATGGCGATCATCCTCGTCCTGCTGCTCATCGCCGAGGTGATCACAGGGTTCGTCTCGCAGGGGAGCGTCGCACTCCCGACGCTGCTCGCCGAAGGGAGCAAGCTGATCGTGCTCGCCGGACTTCTCTGGGGTGTCGGCGATCTCGCCATCCTGCTCATCGACGTCGGACACGATGTGCGCGCCGCGCGCATCCTGCTCGGCCGGCAGGCGGCGCATCACCTGCAGGAGCATCACCAGGAGCGCCGAAAAGGAGCGGTCGAGCATCGCTCCGCCGAGCGCACGGACGGTTGACCGTCTGGACGATCGGCCATTCGACGCGCGCGCTGGATGAGTTCATCGCACTGCTTCATCGCGAGCGGATCGAGTTGCTGTGGGACGTGCGCGCGTTCCCGATGTCGCGCCGCTACCCGCACTTCAATCGCGAGTCGCTGAAGGTCGCGCTCCCCGACGTCGGGATCGCCTACGAGCACGCGCCGCAGCTCGGTGGACGGCGACCGTTGCCCACGGACGCGCCGCCGACACAGTGGCGGAACGCGGGCTTCAAGGGATACGCGGCGTACATGCGCACCCCCGAGTTCCGCGCCGCGCTCGACGGCCTGCGCGCCGCGGCAAACACACGTCGCACGACCATCATGTGCGCCGAGGCGGTGCCGTGGCGTTGTCATCGCAGCCTCATCGCCGACGCACTGATCGCGCGCGGCGACGAGGTGCTCGACATCCTCGACGCCGCGACGAAGCCGCATGCGCTGACGAGCTTCGCGGTGGTCGCGAATGGTGAGGTGACGTATCCCACAGAAGAGCCAACCGAACAGCTGCAGCTGCCCGTCGACGGCGGCTGACCCCGAGGTTGCGCAACGACTGGCGCGACTTCGAGCCGGGTGCGGTACGACTGTTGCCAAAGATTTCGAGCACGCCCGGCAGTACCTTACCGCACTTCGAGGACTCGACAATGCTCTGGACGCTCGCCGTAATTCTCATCATCCTGTGGCTGCTCGGCTTCTTCGTCGTACACGTCGGCGGTGGCCTGATCCACCTCCTGCTCGTCATCGCGATCGTCGTGATCCTCGTCCGCGTCATCACCGGACGGCGACCAGTCTGACGCGGTGAGTGCGCAGTGGGGGGCAGTCGCCAGCGGCGGCCGCCCCCCACTCGCATTTCCGGATGACTGAATCGACGCCACTCGACGTTCACGTCGTCGCGCACACACACTGGGATCGCGAGTGGTACCACCCGGCGGGCCGCTTCCGGCAGCGGCTCGTCGCGCTCGTCGATGAGCTGATCGACGATCCGCCGCCGGAGGGAGAGAGCTTTCTCCTCGACGGCCAGGCGATCGTCATCGACGACTATCTCGCCGTCCGCCCCGAGCGCCGCGATGCGCTCGCCGCGCTGCTGCGGGCGCGCCGGCTCGAGGCCGGGCCGTGGTACGTGCTTCCCGACGAGCTGATACCATCCGGTGAGGCGCTGGTGCGCAACCTGCTCGCCGGCCGCCGCGCGCTCCGAGCGTTAGGCGCGGCGCCGCCGCCGGTGCTCTACTGCCCGGACTCGTTCGGCCACCCCGCAGCGCTCCCCGCAATCGCCCATGGCTTCGGCGCCGGGGTGATCGTTCTCTGGCGCGGCTACGGCGGCGCGCGCTGGCCATCGGGCGACATCGCTCGCTGGCGCGCGCCCGGTGGCGAGTCGGCGCTCCTCTATCACCTCGCACCCGATGGCTACGAGCTCGGCTCGTCGCTGCCGGTCGCCGAGCGAAGCGTCCGCGAACGATGGACGCGACTGCGATCGGTGCTCGCACCTCGCGCGACGCTTCATCTCGCGCTGCTCCCCAACGGCGCGGATCATCACGCGCGCCAGCGGCAGCAGCGCGAGGCCGTCGATGCTCTCGCCGCGATCGTCGCGCACGACAGCGTCCAACGGTCGTCGCTGAGCACATTCGCCGCGCAAGTCGAGTTGCGCGCGTCGAAGCGGAAGATTCCCGAGGTTGCGGGCGAGCTGCGCGATTCGTACGGCTACACATGGACGCTGCAGGGGACCTTCGGCAGCCGCGCCGCGCAGAAGCATCGCAACGCTGCCGTCGAGCGACTGCTGCTGCGCGACGCCGAGGCGTGGGCCGCGCTCGCCACGCGCGCCGGTGCCGCCGACCGGTCGCCGCTCCTCCGAGCCGCATGGCGCACGCTGCTCGAGTGCCACCCGCACGATTCGCTGTGCGGCTGCGCGATCGACGCCGTCGCCCGCGCGGTGGACGCCCGACTCTCCGACGCACTCGCGCAGGGTCGCGGCATTCGCGACGATGCGCTGCTCGATGTCATCGGCCACGATCCCGTCAGCGCGCGCGAGCGGCGCGCCGAGTGGACGCCGGTCGTCGTCGTCCGCAACGCGGCGGCTCGCGCGCGCCGCGGCGTCGCTGAAGTACGAGTGGCCAACTTCGTCCGCGACGTCGCCGTGGGGCCGGGATCGGGACGCGTCGCCCGCGAGTCGGCGCGCGCCGCGCGGAAGGATCGTCAGGCACTCGGCGCTCCCTTCACGCTGCGCGACCGCTTTCACGTCGCCCCGGTGCAGACACTCCACGTGTCGCTCGCCACCGACCTCACTGAGAGCGCGCGGCACTACCCCGACGCCGACCGGGTCGCAGTCTCGAAGGCGCTGGTGTGGGTGGACGAAGTCGCCGGCTACGGTACGCGATCTCTCCCGCTGTCGCCGGGCGCGACCGAGGCTGGTGCGCTTCCGGCCGATGTCGCGCCCGTAACCGCGGGCGACGGGTTTCTCGACAACTCGCTGGTGCGCATCGAATGGGATGGTGACGGTCGCCTGACGCTGCACGACCGCCGTACCGGTCGCACCATTGACTCGCTACTCGCAGTCGGCGACAAGACGGATCGCGGCGATCTCTACACGCCATCGATCCGCGGCGAGACGCGCGAGCTCCGGAATGCGAACCCGCAGCTGATCGCCGCCGGTCCGCTGCGCGCCGCGGTCAGCATCGAGTATCGCCGGCCGACTGTGGCCGATGCGTTGGTCACAGTCAGTCTCGACGCGGGCGCGCGCTTCGCGCGCGTCGCGGTGCGCGGGGTGAATCACTCGCACGACCATCGACTGCGAATCTTCTTTGCCACGGCCATCGAGCGCGGCGAGACGTGGGCCGACGCGGCATTCGGTCCGGTCCGTCGCGTACCGCTCGACGTGCCGCCCGAAGATCGCGTCGCGGAGACACCGCAGCCGGCCGCGCCCCTGCACCGTTATGTCTCACTCTTCGGCGGAGCGACCGGGGCCACGATCTACTCCGACGGACTCGCCGAGTACGAGACGCGCGCCGACGGACGCATCGCGGTGACGCTCCTGCGCGCGGTCGGCGAGCTCTCGCGCGACGATCTCCCCGAGCGCCCCGGCCACGCCGGCTGGCCGGCGCGAACTCCGGCCGCGCAGTCGATCGGTCCATTCTCGGCGCGCTTCGCGCTGCTGCTCCACGACGCGCGCAACGACGCGGTGACCGCCGAGATCGAGCGCTGCGCCGACGACGTGCTGCTGCCGCTCCGCGGAGCGACGCTTCGTTCAGCGTTAGGCGTCCCGACTGCGACACGGGGCGTCGAGCTGTTCGGCGACGGCCTCGCATTCTCCGCCTGCAAGCCGGCCGAGCAGCCGGGATGGACGGTGCTGCGCTGCGTGAACCTGCTCGAGTCGCCGGTGGAGGGGATGTGGCGCTTCGAGCGCCCGGTGACGCACGCGGTGCGGGCGCGGCTCGACGAAACCCTCGGCGACGCGCTCCAGCCACGAGCCGATTCTGTTCAGTTCACCGCCGGGCCGCGCGAGGTCGTGACGATCCTGGTTCGCTGAGCCACTGGCGCGCGGCGGCCGGCGAGCCGGTCGCGCACGTCGTCGCCGATGATCGTCGCGCACATCGTGACGAGGATGACCGCGAGCCCCGGCACCAGCGAGACCCACGGCGCGGTGACGACCACGTCGCGCCCTGCGGCGATCATGTTCCCCCAGCTCGCTGCCGGCGGCTGCACCCCGAGTCCGAGAAAGGAGAGCCCGGCTTCGAGCATGATCGCGCTGCCGACGCCCATCGTCGTCGCTACCAGCGCCGGGCCGATCGCGTTAGGCAGGACGTGCCGCCAGAGCGTTCGCCCCGGGCGTGTACCCAGCGCGCGCGCCGCATCCACGTACGGCCGTCCGCGGGCGGCGATCACCTCGGCGCGCGTCAGGCGCGCAACCCCCATCCATCCCGTCGCGGCCAGCACGATCACGACGGTGCGCAAGCTCGGCTCCCAGAGCGCGACGCACAGCAGCAGCAGCACGAGCCGCGGAATCGACAGCAGTGCGTCGGTCAGCGCCATCAGCAGGCGGTCGGTCGCACCCCCTCGCCAGCCGGCAATCGCGCCGATCGCGACGCCTAACGCTCCAGCGAGCAGCGCCCCGCTCACCCCCACGGCGAGCGAGATGCGGCCGGCGAGCAGCGTCCGTGCAAGCAGGTCGCGCCCGAGGCGATCGGTGCCGAGCAGGTGGAATGCGCCCGCGGGGTCGTGGCTCAGCGGGGCGAGCAGGCGTGCGCCGACGACGTCGCCGATCGCAGCCGGCGCTCGTTCCCCGAGCAGCGGGCCGATCAAGGCGGCGGCAGTAACCGCGATGACCGCGATCACCGCAGTACGAGTGGAGGGCCGCACGATCAATGTCCACCGTCGCGCAATCGCGGGTCGGCGAGCGGCAGCGAGAGGTCGGCGAGCGCGTTGACGAGGATCACCGCGCCGCCATAGAGGATCGTCGCGCCGAGGACGACCGGAATGTCACGCGCGAGGATCGCGGTTGTCATCGCCCGTCCCATGCCGGGCCACGCGAACACGCTCTCCACGAACACCGAGCCGGCGATCGTTCCCGGGAGCGCGAGCGCGAACAGCACCATCAATCCGGGGAATGCGATCCGCAGCACGTGCAGCGCGAGTCGGACGCCCGACAATCCGCGCCCACGCGCGGCGCGAATCGCGTCGAGACCGACGACATCGAGCAGCGCCGAACGTGCGTACCGCGCGATACCGGCAGCGCCGATCGCGGTGAGCACGGCGACCGGCAGCACCGAATGTCGCGCGAGATCGGCGAGCCACGCTCCGCCTGACGGCACTCCGCTCGGCGCATGGAGCCCGAAGGCGGGAAGGCGCAGCGCCGCGGGAAAGCCCATGCGCGCTGCGCCGTAGGTGAACACCGCGATCGCGCCGAGTGCGAGCCAGAATGCCGGCGCGGACGCGGTGGCTGTGGTCGCGATCGTGACACCGAGATCGGTACGGCTGCCGGCGCGCGTCGCCTGGAATGCGCCGATCGCGATCCCGATCGCGAACGAGAGCAGGAGCGAGATGCCACCGAGGAAGAGCGAGACCGGAAGCGCATCGGCGAGCAGCGCGCGGACGCTTCGCCCGGTGGCGATGCTCGTCCCCAGGTCGCCGTGCAGCAGAGCGCGCGTCCAGCGTGCATATTGCACCGCGATCGGCGCGTCGAGCCCGAGCCGCGCGCGCGCTGGCAATCTCCGACGCGCTCGCCGTGGGCGAGACGAGCATCAGGACCGGATCCCCCGGGGCCGACCGCGCGAGCACGAACACCACCGTGACCACGAGCCAGAGCAGGAGCACGGCAGCCGCGAGATGGCGAAGCAGGGAACGCACGCAGGGATAATGGGCCGCGCGCTCGCTCCGTCAACTCTCGGTGGCGCGATTTCGCGCGGCCATGCGTGCGTCGTGCGCGCACTGCGGCCGGGCCGGTTGGTTGCAATGCTGGTGGTCGCCGCTTGCGCGGCAGCGCCTTCGCGCGATGGCGTTGCCGTGATCGCGTCGGGCGCCGATCTCGAGTCGGCGAACCCGCTCGTCACGGTGCACCCGATGGCGAGGCAGGTCCAGCGCTTCGTGCTCTTCACCACGCTCGCGCGTTATGACTCGACGCTCACCGCGGTGCCATATCTTGCCCGCCGCTGGAGCTGGAGCGCGGACCGTAAGGCACTGACGATGACGCTCGTGAGCGACTTGCGCTGGCATGACGGCGCTCCGACGACCGCGCACGATGCCGCATTTACCCTCGACGCTGCGCGCGATCCGCGGACCGGCTCCCCGCGCGCCGGTGAGCTGGCCAGCGTCACCTCCGTCGATGCGCCTGACGACACGACGCTCGTGGTCCGCTTCGCGACGCCACAGCCGACGCTGCCCGGCGTTTTCTGCGAGCTCGCGGTCGTCCCCGAGCATCTGCTGCGCGATGTGGCTCGCGGCGACATGCGCCGTGCTCCCTTTTCCACGGCGCCGGTTGGCAACGGTCCGTTCCGCTTCCTCGAGCGGGTCGCGGGGCAGCGCTGGACGTTCGAGCGGAACGCCGACTTTCCGCAATCGCTGGGCGGGCCGCCGGCGCTGAAGCGGCTCGTCGTCGCCGTCGTCGATGAACCGGCGACGAAGATGGCGGGGCTCGTCAGCGGTGACCTCGACATGGCGGGGATCGCGCCGACCATGGCCGAGCTGGTACGCCGCGATCCGACGCTGCGCCTCGTCGAGTACCCGAACGTGGCGTCGGTGGCGCTGATCTTCAACCCTCGCCGCCCAGCGTTAGGCGACCGGCGCGTTCGCCAGGCGATCTCGCTCTCGATCGACCGTGCGCGCATCGTGACGGCGGCTGTCGGCGGCTTCGCCACACCCGCGCACGGCGCGGTGCCCGATGCCAGCCCATTCGCGATCCCCGCCGAGGGCGCGAGCCACGATACTGCTCGCGCCGACTCGCTGCTGGCGGTCGCGGGATACGCGCGCGGCTTCAACGGCCGCATCTGGCGCGGCGGAAACCCACTGACGCTCGAGCTGCTCACCGTCGGCAGCGGCGATAATGTCGCCGAGCAGCTGATCCAGGCCGACCTCGCGGCGCGCGGGATCACCGTCGTCATCCGGCAGCTCGAGCTCGGCGCCTTTCTCGCCCGGGCGCGCGCGACGCCGCGCCGTTATGACATGCTGCTCACCGGGATCCCGGGCGACCTCGCGCTCTCGCACATCGTCGCGATGTACGATGGATCGCTGCGCGGCGGCGCCCTCGACTACGCCGACTTTCACACCGCGGTGCTCGACTCGCTGTTCCGGCAGGTGCGCGGGGCCGGAAGCGACGAGGCGCTGCGTGCGGCGTGGGCTGGCGTGCAGCGTGAGCTCGACTACGAAGCGCCGGCCGCCTGGATCTATCACTCGCGCGGAATCCAGGGTGTCGCCCGACGGCTCGGCAACGTGCAGATGGATCTCCGCGGCGAGCTGCCGACGGTCGCGCGTTGGACCACCAACGGCGAGCGCCGATAGTGCTCGTCGTCACCGCCGACGAGCTCACCGAGCGGCGTCGCGTCGCGAGCGGAGCGCTCGCGCCGCGCGCCGATTCGCTCGCGGCCGACCTCGAGCGACTGGTTATGACGCCACCGGAAATTCCACGCGACAAGGCGCGGCTGACTCGTGCCGGTGGCCGCTGTCCGAACGACGGCGCGCAACTGGATTACGATCCGTGGTCGCCGCACGCGCATCGCTGTCCGCGCTGCGGCGCGACGTACGAGGGCGAGGCGCATTTCCGCTACTGGCTGATGTGGCACCAGCTCTGGCTCGCCGAGCGCTCGGTGCACGCGGCGACGCTGTACGCGCTCCGCGGCGACGACCGCCACCGCGCGCTCGCCCTCCACATTCTCGGTCAATACTCCGACCGGTATCTCGACTACCCGAACCGCGACAACGTCCTCGGCCCGTCGCGCGTGTTCTTCAGCACCTATCTCGAGTCGATCTGGCTGCTGCAGCTTTGCGTTGCGATCGACCTGCTGGAGATGGCGGGAGTTCGCGGCGGAGCGTTAGGCGCGGCACGCGAGCGGATCGTCGTGCCCGCGGCGGCGCTGATCGGGAGCTATGACGAAGGCACCTCCAACCGTCAGGCGTGGAACGTGGCCGCCCTCCTGGCGTCGGCGCTCGTGCTCGGCGATCGCGCCGGCGCCGACCGCGCCGCGACTGCCGGGCACGGGCTCCGCTTCCTGCTCGACGGTGCGCTGCTCCCTGACGGAAGCTGGTACGAGGGGGAGAACTATCACGTCTTCGCCCATCGCGGGCTCTGGTACGGCGTGACGATGGCGACACGCGCCGGCGTCACGTTAGGCGAAGAGCTCATCGCGCGCTTCGATCGCGGCTTCGCGCTCCCGATCCGCACGGCGCTTCCCGACATGACCATGCTCGCCCGGCGCGACTCGCAGTATGCGATCTCGCTCCGCCAGTGGCGGTTCGCCGAGCTCTGTGAGCTGGGACTCGCGCGCACCGACGACGCCGAGCTCCGCGCCGCGTTAGGCAGGCTGTACGAGCCCGGCGTCGCGCGCGGGGACACCGGCCGCGCGCGTTCATCCGCCGAGGCGGAACGGCACGCGCCGCCCTCTGCGCTGACGCGCGCCGATCTCGGCTGGCGCTCGCTGCTGCATGCCCGTGAAGTCCTTCCGCCGCTCGCGGGCGATTCCCCGCGCTCGGTGCTGCTCCCGAACCAGGGGCTCGCCATCATCCGGCGCGACGAGGGCCGGCTGTTCGCCGCATTGGACTACGGCGAGAGCGGTGGTGGTCACGGGCATCCGGATCGGCTCGACATCGTCGTCTGCGATGGCGAGAATCGCTGGCTCGACGACCCCGGCACGGGCTCGTACGTCGACCGGTCGCTCCACTGGTATCGCAGCACGCTCGCGCATTCCGCGCCGTTGGTCGACCGGGCATCGCAGCCGCGGATCGGTGGCGAGCTGCTGGCATTCGACGAGCGCGGCGCAGCCGGGCTGGTCGCCGCGCGTGCGCCGATCGCCGCTGGCGTCGTCGCCGAGCGCAGGCTGGTCACCATGACGGATTACATCGTCGACGAGCTCTCGTGGAAGGCCGAGGGGAGTCACGCCGTCGCGCTCCCGATTCACCTCGACCTGGAGCTGCCCGCGCTCGACTGGCGCGTCGAAGCGTTAGGCGGCGCCGGCGGCCTCGAGGACGGCTTCGACTTCGTCGTCGGCGCCGAAGTCGCGACGCCCCCGGACTGGCCGATCCGGGCGGTCGCCACCGAACGCGACACCGGCGCGCGCGCCGACGTGTGGCTGGTCGCACCGTCCGGCACTCGCCTCTGGCGGATCACCGCCCCGGCGCCGCCGTTTCGCTCCGGTGGAGGCGACACGTCGGCCGCATCGGACATAGCAGGTGCATCGGGTGGATCGAACACATCGCGTGCATCAGGTGCCGGATCGCCGGCCAGTGCGACGCGTCGCTTCGTCATGCTCGAGGCGTCGTTCGCTCACGGAACGTTCTCCACCGTCATCGCTCCGCGGCGCACGATTGCGCGCCTGACCGTCCGCGACGCATCGATCGTGATAGAGCACGCCGACGGCAGCGTCCACGAGCACGCGGGCGGTGACGACAGCTGGCGCGTCGCGCTTCGCGCCGGCGGCGCGACGAGCTCGATCGAGCTCGATGGCGCCGTCGCAGCAGCCCCCGCGCATACGTCGTCGCTGCCGATCGCCGGTCACGACACCGAGACATCCGTCGTCGCCGCCGGTCGCGGCACGGAGCTCGGCATCGATCCGCGACGAGCGCTCTCGTTCGCGCTCGGCGAGCAGGACTATCGTCGCTCCGAGCAGAGCTGGGCCGACGCCGGCCGGCCGACTGCTGCTGTCGTCGTCAGCACCGATGGCGAGGCGCTGATGATCGAGGTGACTGCCGCGACCGGACCACACGTCATCATCGGCGACGACGCCGTCAACGAGATGGACAACGAGCATCCCGACGTCAACGCGACCGGTCTGCAGCTGTCGATTCGCGATGCGCGCGGCGCGCTCCATCGCTGGCTGGTGCGACCCGGCCCCGACGGCGCGCCGCGAGTTCGTGCGCTCACTCGGGAACCGGTGCCCCTCGACGCAACGACGACAGTCGCGCCCGAACGCTGGTCGGCGCGGATCACCGTCCCGCTCCCCCCGCTCGGCGACAACTTGCCATATTTCATCGCGCTCGGGATCACCATCAACGAGATCGCACCCGGGCGCGAGCGGCGGCGTGGGCAGCTCGTCCTCGGCGGGGCCGAAGGCGAATGGGTGTACCTCCGCGGCGACCGCGATGATCCATCGAAGCTCATTCCGATCGTGATCGACCGATGACCGACACCTCTCTCGACGCCGTCCGCGTCGTGCTCTTCGAGCCGCAGAACCCCATCAACATCGCCGCGACCGTGCGCGCGATGAAGAACATGGGCGCCAGCAGGCTGCGGCTGGTGAAGCCGTGCGAATACGATCCGTACCGCCTCGAGGGCATCGCGCACGACACCTTCGACATCATCGAGAAGATCGAGCGACACGATACGCTCGAGGAAGCGCTCTCCGACTGCGTCCGTGTCGCCGGCTTCACCGCCCGCCGCCGCGCGGCGAAGCGCCGGATCGTGACGCCGCGCGAGGCGGCTGGCGAGCTGCTCGGCTTCGCCGGCGACGGCCCGGTCGCGCTCCTCTTCGGGCGCGAGGATTCCGGGCTGCCTAACGAAGCGCTCGACCAGGCACACCTGCTGGTGACGATCCCGACGACGGCGCACGCGTCGCTCAACCTCGCGCAGGCGGCGCTGGTCGGGCTCTACGAGCTGCATCTCGCCGCGGCCGACGCGACGCGGGCTCTGCGACCGCCGCGCAAGGACGCACCGCCGTCGCGTCAGCACGAGTACGAGATGTTCTTCGCCGACGCCGAGCGGGCGCTGTCGTCGATCGAATTCTTCAAGACGCGCTTTCCCGAGTACATCATCCGCTCGATGCGCTCGCTCACCTATCGCGCTTCGCCCGACGCGCGCGAGATTCTCCTGATGCGTGCGATCGCGATCGAAGTCGTACGCTTCCTCGAGCGGGCCGGGATCCCGGTTCCGCCACGGAAGCCGACGCCGAAGCAGCCGCAGAGCGCGGACGATCCCGCGAGATGGGAAACCGCCGACGCACCCCGCGAACCCTGATGCGCGCTCTCGCGCACGGAGCACTCTCGCGATGATCTGGGACAAGTTCCGCCGCACCCGCGGCGACGAGAACGCGGCGCCTCCGGCGCCGCCGGTCGATGCCGACGATGAGGACAGCGGCGACGAGGATTTCGCCGAGGGCGCGCCGGAGGCGATCGGCGAACGCGAACCGTGGAGCGCTCGCGCCGCGGCGGTGATCCCCAGCGGGAGCTCCACCGGCAGCAAGCGTCCCGAGGCGCTCTACGGCGAGGGTGAGATCGACGACTCGATGCCGACGCACTACGCCCATGCGCGTGGCTGCTCGCTCTTCCTCGTCGATGGCGACTCGGAGCTCGAGGTCGTCGACTGCACGATGGCGTTAGGCAGCGTCGCCATTGGCTATGCCGACTCGCACGTCAGCGCCGTGGTCGCCCAGGCGCTCCAGCTCGGGAACATCGGCGGCATGCCTAACGTGCTCGAGGTGTCGGTCGCCGAGCGGCTCTGCGACTTCATCCCCTGTGCCGAGCAGGTGCGCTTCCTCAAGTCCGGTGCCGAGGCGGTGAGCGCCACGGTGCGGATCGCCCGAACGTACACGGCCCGCGACCGCGTCGTCTGCGCCGGGTATTTCGGCTGGCACGACTGGGCCGCGGGCGCTGATGTCGCCGGCGTGCCGGCGAGCGCACGCGCGGACGTCACGCGCGTTCCGTTCGACGACGTTGCCGCGCTCGAGCGCGCGGTGGCCGACGCCGGCCGCTCGCTGGCGGCGATCGTGATCGAGCCGGTCGTCGAGCGCCTCCCGTCATCGGAGTGGATCGCCCGTGCGCGCACACTCGCCACCGACGCCGGCGCCGTCCTCGTTTTCGATGAGATGAAGACCGGCTTCCGCCTCCGCCCCGGCGGCTACGGTGAGCTCGCCGGCGTCGAACCCGACCTGGCGGTGTTCGGCAAGGCGATGGCGAATGGCTTCCCGCTCGCAGCCGTCGTCGGTCGCGCTGACGTCATGGATGCGGCGCGCCGAACTTGGATCTCGTCCACGCTCGCCGGCGAGACGCTCGGGCTGGCCGCGACGCACGCGGTGCTCGACTGGCACGAGAAGGAAGATGTCTGCGCGACGCTCGCGACCCTCGGCGCCGCGATGCGTGGCGCGGTGGATCGGGCGATCATCGCCTGCGGGCTGCCGGGGATCCGTGTCTCCGGCCTCGACCAGATGTGGCGCATCGAGTTCGACGAGTCCGGGGTCGAGCGGCAGTTCATCCGCCACGCGATCACCAACGGCGCGCTCTTCAAGCGCGGCGCGTACAACTTCGCCGCGCTCGCGCACGAGGATGCGATCGACGACATCGAGTCCGCGGCCAGCGCGGCGCTGGTCGCGATCCGCGAGGAGCAGTCGGGCCGATGACCGCACCGGGGACCGACGCCCGCGCCACGCCGCTCGCCGGCACCGAGCCGCTGATCGACGTGCACGCGCACTTCCTCCACGCCGGCACCGGGCGCTCGGACTGGGAGGCGCCTAACGCGGCGCGGCTGCGTGCCGGAGACCGGATCGGGATCTCTGTGCACGTCGCGTCGACGCTCGGCTCGTGGGGCTTCACCTCGCCGACCTACTTTCCCTCGCCCGCTGATGTGACCGCCGGCAACGACGCGATGCTCGCGCTGCAGCGGCGCGAGGGCGACCGCGTCCGCATCTACGTCGCGGTGAACCCGAACGATACCGCGCACGCGCTCGAGGAGATCGCGCGCTGTGTCGAAGCCGGAGCGGTCGGGGTGAAGCTCGCGGCGAGCCGCCGTGCCGACGATCAACTGCTCGATCCCGTGTGCGAAGCCGCCGAGCGGCACGGGCTGCCGATCCTCCATCACATCTGGCAACACCGCCGTCACGAGTGGCCGGCGCAGGAAGCGTCGGACGGGTTGGAGCTCGGCCGGCTCGCCGCGCGACATCCGCGGGTGTCGTTCATCCTCGCCCACATCGGCGGCGGTGGCGACTACAATCACACGTACGCCGCCGTTGCCGACCTGCCTAACGTGTACCTCGACCTCTCGGGAAGCGGCGTCGATCGGGGCATGCTCGACGGTGCGCTCGATGCGGTCGGTCCCCGCCGCCTGCTCTGGGGGTGCGACCTCACCATGGACACCGGGCTCGCCAAGCTGCGGGCGCTCGACGTCATCGGGCTCGAGCCCGACGCGATGCGCGACGTCCGCTGGCGGAACGCACTCGGGATCTTTCCCAAGGGAAGCTTTCCCGCCGTCGAGCGCGCGACCGCGAGGATCGCGCGATGACACCGCAGCCCGCGAACCCGCGGCCGATCGACGTGAACGCGCTCATCGGCCCGTACCCGTTCCGCTACGTCCCGCATCCCGATCCCGAAGTGCTCGTCCGCGTCCTCGAGCGCGAGCAGCTGCGCGGCGCCTGGGTCGGGCATCTGCCATCGGTGTTCTATCGTGACCCGACGGCGGGCAACGTCGCACTGTTCACAGCGCTCGAGCCGTATCGGTCGGTGCTGCGGCCGGCACCGTCGATTCGCCCCGACTGGCCGGGGTGGGAGCGTTCGCTACGCGACGTCGTCGAGCAGGGTGCGGTCGCGATCCGCGCCTATCCGCCGCAGTGGGGGATGGGGCCGCATGACCGCTCGTTGCACGCGCTGGCCGCGGCCTGCGGCGAGATCGGCACCGTGCTGCTGCTGACCGTCCGGCTCGAGGACCTGCGGCAGCGCAACCATCTCGACGTCGCCGGCGACCTCGACGCGGCGACGGTGCGATCGGTCGTCCGCGCCGCGCCTGACGCGCGAGTGATCGTCACCGCCGCCGGCCGCGAGATGATCGAGCAGGTGCACTGGGGGCTGACCCCCGATGAGCGCGCCCGTCTCTGGTGGGACATCTCCTGGATCTGGGGCCCGCCCGAGGATCACCTCGCCCACCTCTTCCGAACGTTAGGCGCCGAGCGCTTCGTCTACGGCACGCAGTGGCCGATGCGACTGACCCAGACGCCGCGGGCGAACCTCGACCTGCTTCCCGACGACCTCCTCGGCGCCCGCCTAACGGACGCCGAGGAGATAGCGTAACGACGGGGACAGGAGTCAGGGGTCAGCGAACAGGGGGTCGGGGGTCAGGGGTCGGCAACTGCCTCGCATCCAAGCTGCCTAACGCGTGGCCCGATCGACGCGACATACTCGCCGCCTGACCCTGACCCCCGACCCCTGACCCTCAGTGCGGCCCCTGACCCCATCACGACTCCTGTCGCGACCCCCGTTAGAAGCGGACCCCAAACCCCGCCGTGAACTCGCCGCTCGTCCACGTATCTTCGCCGCCATACTGCCGGCCGCGTCCTTCGATGTTGAGCGTCAGGCGGTTTCCCGCGAGGAAGGTGCGCAAGCCGAGCGATGCCGACACGACCGAGACGTTCCCCTCGAGCGCGGAGCCGGTGTTCTGGCGGCCAAGGACGTAGCCGCCGCCGATACCGACGTACGGACGAAATGGTCCGAGCGGCAACTGAAGCTGCAGCTGCGCCTCGGGGATGAGGAACCGCTCGCGGCCGCCGATGTCGGTGATCGTGGACATGCCGCTCATCCCGATCTCGCCGACGAGGATCCGGTCGAGGATCGGCGCGTCGAGCCTGATCGCCCACGGCCGCGCCAGCGAGTCGACGCTGATTCCGTCGTCGAGCACCGCATAGCCGACCATGTACGAAATCGTCTGCTCCGGCTCCTGCGAATCCGACGAGTAGTGCTGCCGCCCACGACGCCACTGCGCCTCGGCGGTGCTGCTGGCGATCGTCGACGCGGCGACGAGTGCCGCGGCGGTGACAAGCAACGTGCGCGTTTTCATCTGGGCCTCCAGGCGTTTGAACGACCATTCGACAACTCGGTCGATGATCGTTCGAGGCAAAGAGGAGGCACCGGCACGCGAGTCGCTAAGTCGTTGCGCGACAACAAGCCCGCGACGAGCGTCGCGCGACGCGTCCCGAACGCAGGACGCGATGTTGGTTCGCGGAGAGGACAATCACATCGCGCAGCGGAGATGCGCGATCACCCATGTCGTGCGTTTGCTGCGTGCACTTGAAATCGCCCTAGTGCCCGGTCATCTTTTGCCTGCTTCGCGCTTGTGAAAATCTTCACAAAGTCGAGTAATACATTCGGCTTTCTCGATCGCCCCAATTCTACCAGGTTGCGATGATCACGAAAGGGAAGTGGGCGGCCATTCCTGGGCTCGTCGCACTCGCAGCGTGCGCCATCTTTCTCTCGGCGTACAGCGGCGCGTCGTCACCGCAGGGAGCTGCACCGGATCAGCCGGTCGCCTACCCCCATCCACAGCACGTGAAGACGCTGGGGATGAATTGCCTGTATTGCCACTTCGCCGCGAACAAGTCGCCCGATCCGGGAATGCCGGCGGTCGGCACCTGCATGGGGTGCCACCAGGTGGTCGCCGCGAACAAGCCGGAGATCAAGAAGCTCGCGGCCTACTACTACAAGAATCAGCCGGTGCCCTGGGTCCGCATCCACAAGGTGCCCGAGTACGTGCACTTCCCGCACATGCGCCACGTGAACGCGGGCGTGACGTGTCAGGACTGTCACGGACCGATCCAGGACATGCCGAAGGTCTACCAGGCCAGCTCGCTCAACATGGGCTGGTGCCTCAACTGCCACATCGGGAACTACAAGCCCGAGTTCAAGGCGCGCTACGACTGCAGCACCTGCCACTACTGACTGACCCGGGCGGGCCCGCTGCCTAACGGCGGAGGGCCCGCTCGATGCGCACTGCCCGCTCCTCATTTCTCTCGCAGCTCGACCGAACTTCTCTCGTCCCTCATCGCAGTGTCAGAGAACGCACCGCCACAAGGACTCACCCCACGCCGCGAGTTCCTCAAGATCCTCGGCGCCGGCACCGCGACGGTCGCGGCCGTCGGCTGCGGCACGGACCACGTCGAGAAGCTGATCCCGTACGTCCACCACCCGGACCAGACGGTCCCCGGTGTCTCGACGTACTACGCGACGACGTGCCGCGAATGCTCGGCGGCGTGCGGCGTGATCGCCGAGACGCGCGACGGTCGCGTCATCAAGCTCGAGGGGAATCCGGAGCATCCGCTGTCGCGCGGCGCCATCTGCGCCCGCGGCCAGGCAGCGGTGCAGGGGCTCTACAACCCGGATCGCTTCCGCGGCCCGATGATGCGGAAGGGCGGGAAGCTCCAGCAGGTGAAGTGGCCGGAGGCGCTGCAGGAGTTCGCTCGCATCCTCGGTGAGACGCAGAGCCGCGGGCAGGGCGCAAACGCGGTGTTCATCAACCAGCACGAGAGCGGCTCGTTCCCCGGCTTCCTCGACAGCTGGCTCGGCGCGCACAACCTCCCGGCGAGCATCAGCTACGACGCCGAGGCACAGAGCGCGGTGATGGAAGCGAACCGGCAGAGCTACGGTGTCGCCTGGCCCGCGCTGCGCTTCACCGCCGCGCGCGTGATCGTGTCGTTCGGCGCTGACTTCCTCGATGGCTGGGGCGCATCGGTCCCGCAGCAGCTCGACTTCGCCGACGCGCGCGCGAAGCTCGATGACGCGCCGCGATTCATCTATGTCGGTGCACGTCGCTCGCTGACCGGCCTCAACGCCGACGAGTGGGTGCCGTGCAAGCCCGGTACCGAGCAGGTGATGGCTCAGGCGCTCAGCGGCGCGATCGCGCCGGCGACCGCCGCGCAGCAGTGCGACGTTCCGGCCGAGCAGATCGCCCGCCTCGCGCGCGAGATCGCGGCGGCGAAGCCGTCGCTCTTCCTCGCCGGCGGCAACGGCGCGAACGGCTTCGAGCTCGCGCAGACGGTGAACCGGATGAACCAGAGCGCCGGCAACGTCGGCGTCACCGTCCTGCCTAACGAAGCGATCACCGGCTTCGAGGGAATGGGCGGGTTCGGCGAGCTGTACGACGTCGTGCAGCGGCTCGACCGCGGCCAGGTCTCGCTGCTCATGGTGCGCGGCGCGAACCCCGCCTTCACCATGCCCGGCTTCGCGGCGGCGATGGGGAAGGCCGGCTACCGCATCAGCTTCTCGTCGTATCCGGACGAGACGACCGCGGCGGCGAATCTCGTGCTCCCCGACAACCACTCGCTCGAGAGCTGGGGCGATGCACAGCCGACGCGCGCGGCGATCTCGCTGCAGCAGCCGGCGATGGATCCGGTGTTCGACACCCGCGCCACCGCCGACGTCCTGATCGAGGCGGCGAAAGCCAACCCGGCGACCGCGGCCCGGTACACACAGGCGGACTATCGCTCATGGCTGTTCGGCCGGATCCCCGGCGGCACCGCGGCGATCACGGCGGCGCTGCCGCGCGGGGTGATGGCGGGCGCGCTGCCTAACGCGCCGGCGGCGCGCCGCGCGCCGATCCGGCTCACCGCGCCGGCAGGCAACGGCGACTATTTCTTCGTCACCTACTTCTCGCCGGCCCTCGGCGACGGACGCGGCGCGAACAAGCCGTGGCTGCAGGAGCTCCCGGACCCCGTCTCGAAGATCTGCTGGCAGACATGGGTCGAGGTGCACCCCGTGACCGCCAACAAGCTCGGCGTCACCAATGGCGACATCATCGAGGTGAAGACGGCGAACGGCGCGGTGAAGGCGCCGGTCTATCTCTTCCTCGGTGTCCGCCCCGACACGATCGCGATCCCGCTCGGGCAGGGACATACCGACTACGGGCGCTACGCGAAGGGGATCGGCGTCAACGCCGCCGCGCTCCTGCCGTTAGGCACCGACGGCGCCGGCGGCTGGGCGTTCTCGACGAAGGCCAGCGTCTCGAAGTCCGCCGACCGCGTCGACCTGGTCTCGACCGAAGGGTCGGCCCGCCAGCACGGGCGCGGCATCGCCCAGGCGATCGTCGCCGGCCGCGGCGGGCTGCTCGCCAACGCGCAGGGCGCCGAGCACGCGGACGAGATCGCGCCGACTGGCAGCGGCGGCAACGATGCGCCTAACGGCACGGAGCCGGAGGGAAAGACCGGGCGCGAAGGCGGCGAGGGCGAGGAGCACATGCCCGGCGACGCCAGCCACCAGTTCCTCCCCGGGTTGCGTTCGCCGGTCGCCAACGACGCCCAGGGCGATCTTGGCAGTCAGCTGTCGAAGGACAAGGGGATGTACAATGCGCAGCACTGGTCGGGGATGGCGAAGCGCCGCTGGGCGATGACGGTCGATCTCGCCCGCTGCACCGGTTGCTCGGCCTGCGTCACGGCGTGCTACTCGGAGAACAACATCCCGACAGTCGGCGCACCGCATCAGGGGCGCGCGCTGAGTCCCGGCTTCCCCGATTCGCACTGGGACAGCCGCCCCGGCGCGAACATCGTGAAGGGACGCGAGATGAGCTGGCTCCGCATCGAGCGCTACTTCGAGGGCGGGGAAAGCAACGAGACGCGCTTTGACGGCGACTTCGAGACGCGCTTCACGCCGATGCTCTGCCAGCACTGCGGCAACGCGCCGTGCGAGCCGGTGTGCCCGGTCTATGCGACGTACCACTCGCCCGACGGGCTCAACGTCCAGGTCTACAACCGCTGCGTCGGCACGCGCTACTGCTCGAATGCGTGCCCGTACAAGGTTCGCTACTTCAACTGGTTCGGCTTCGGCGAACCGGCGCGCCGGCAGTACGCCTTCCCCGAGCCGCTCAACTGGCAGCTGAATCCCGACGTCACCGTCCGCGGCAAGGGCGTGATGGAGAAGTGCACCTTCTGCGTGCAGCGCATCCGTGAAGCGGAGCATCGCGCGAAGCTCGAGGGACGCGAGGTGAAGCCCGATGAGTTCACGGTCGCTTGCGCCCAGGCGTGTCCGTCGCGCGCGATCACCTTCGGCGACGCGGCCGATCCGGCGTGGACGGTCGCGCGCCTGGCGCAGGACAGGCGTGCGTATCACGTCTTCGAGGAGCTGAACACCTTCACCGCGGTGGTCTACTTGAAGAAGGTCAATCACCCCGGCGGCAGCGTCGTCGCCGGCGCGACCGCGGCGCCTAACGGGGAGCCCCGCTGATGGCCACCCGCGATTACGACACCGACCACCTGCCGCTGCGGACGAACATCGCCTCGGCCGACATCCCGCTGCCCGCGGTCATCGACTACGAACAGGTCGACCGCGAGATCGCCGGGACGCTCGCCCCGAGCTTCGGCTGGTTCGGCGCGTTAGGCGTCGCCGTCCTGCTCTTCCTCTGGGGCGCGGGCGTCTGGACCTACCAGATCTACTGGGGGCTCGGCAACGCCGGCTACGCGCCGCCGGTGATGTGGGGCGTCTACATCATCACCTTCGTCTTCTGGGTCGGTATCGGCCACGCCGGCACGCTGATCTCGGCGATTCTCTACCTGTTCCGCGCCGGATTCCGCACCACGATCTATCGATGTGCCGAAGCGATGACGGTGTTCGCCGTCATGACCGCCGGTCTCTTCCCGATCATCCACATCGGCCGGCCGTGGAAGTTCTTCTGGCTCATCCCGTACCCCAACTGGCGGCTGATCTGGCCGCAGTTCAAGAGCCCACTCGTGTGGGACGTGTTCGCGATCCTCACGTACCTCACGATCTCGAGCACGTTCCTGTACGTCGGTCTCATCCCGGACATCGCGACGCTGCGTGATCGTGAGACAAACCCCGTCCGCAAGCAGATCCTCGCCGTGCTCTCGTTCGGCTGGCGCAACTCGGATCGCGAGTGGCGCAGCTTCACGCGCGCATATCTCTTCCTCGCCGCGTTCAGCACGCCGCTGGTGCTCTCGGTGCACTCGGTCGTTTCCTTCGACTTCGCGATGGCGCTGGCACCGGGGTGGCACACGACGATCTTCCCGCCCTATTTCGTCGCCGGCGCGATCTTCTCCGGCATCGGGATGGTCTTCACGATCATCATCCCGATCCGCCGCTTCTTCCACCTCCAGCACTACGTCACGCTCAACGTCATCGACGCGGCGGCGAAGCTCTGCCTCTTCACGTCGATGGTCGTCGGCTGCGCGTACATCATGGAGTTCTGGGTGGCGTGGTACAGCGGCAACGCGGTCGAGCAGGACTATTTCTGGAACCGCGTCTTCGGGCAGTGGTGGTGGGCCGCGTGGATCATGCTGATCTGCAACGTCGTGCTTCCACTCTCGCTCTTCTCACAGAAGCTGCGGCGGAACACGATCTGGCTGTTCGGTCTCTCGCTGTTCATCAACCTCGGCATGTGGTTCGAGCGCTTCGTGATCGTGGTGCCGTCGCTCAGCCACGAGTACGAGCCCTGGCAGTGGACGCACTACGCGCCAAGCTGGGTCGACATCTCGCTGCTCGTCGGATCGTTCGGCTGGTTCTTCATGTGGTTCCTGCTCTTCATCAAGCAGCTGCCGGTGATCGCGATCTCCGAAGTGAAGGAGATCGTGCCGCCGAAAATGTTGAATGCGCACGGCTCGCATGGCTCGCACGGCGCGACCGCTCACGGGGGGGCGCACTGATGCAGGGAATGATGGGGGTATTTCGCGAGCTCGACGCGGCGACGGAAACGGTGCGCGCGCTGCGCGCGGAGAAGATCGCCAAGATCACCGCGTACACGCCGACGCCGCGTCACGAGTTCGAGGAAGCGTTCGGCGATCCGCCGAGCAACGTCCGCAAGTTCACGCTGATCGGCGGGCTGCTCGGCGCGACGTTCGGGTGGTGGATCGCGATCTGGTGCTCGGACTACTGGCCGCTCGTCGTCGGCGGCAAGCCGATCGCGTCGTGGGTGCCGTACACGATCTTCGGTTTCGAGGTGATGGTGCTCATCGGCGGTCTGTCCACGGTGTTCGGGATGTTCGGGCTCGTCGGCATCCCGCGACTGGTCACGACCGTCGGCTACGACGCTCGCTTCAGCCAGGGGAATTACGGTGTCTTCGCTGAGGGGACGCAGGAGCAGATGCGAAGCATCGAGGACACCATGCGCCGGCACGGTGCCGTGGAGGTGCGCGGTGCGCGCTGACCTGCATGGTCGGAGGACTCGACCGATGACGACCGCGCGGCGTGCAGCCGGGATCCTCGCCCTCGCGTTAGGCGCGTCGGCGGTATCGGCGTGCTCGTGGTTCACCGACTTCAAGGACCAGCCGGACATCGATCCCTGGCAGTCACCCGCCGACACGATCGGTGCACGCGGCAACCCGCAGGGCTCGGTGCCCGTCGGCGGTTCGATCGCCCCGAGCTATGTCGCGTCGTACGCGAACGGCGGCAAGGTGCTCGACGATACGCTGGCCGCGCTTCGCAACCCGGTCGCCGCCGACGCGCGCTCGCTCGAGAACGGCCGCAACTACTTCCAGATCAATTGCGCGGTCTGTCACGGGATGGCGGGCGGCGCGGCGCCGAGTGGGCCGGGCGCCGGAGCGTTAGGCGACGGGCCGGTGGCCGGCCCAAAGTACGGCTTCTATCCACCGAGCCTCCGCACGGATCGGGTGCGCGGCTTCAGCGACGGATACATCTGGGGAATCATCCGCAACGGTCGCGGGCTGATGCCCTCGTACGACCGCATCGAGGAGATGGATCGCTGGGACGTCGTGAACTACGTCCGCGCGCTTCAGGCAGCGAACGTCACGGTGCCGACGAAGCCTGACGGCGTCCCCGGCCAGACGGGAAGGACAGTACCTGGTTACACGCGCATGGGTCCGACCGTGCCCTCGCCGTACGTGCGCCCCGACGGACGCATCAGCGGCGAAGCGTACGGCCGAGCCGATTCGACGCGCGCTGATTCCACCACTCAGGGTCAACCCGCTCCCGCGACCGGGCCTGCGCCCGCGCCGGCGGCTGCCGGGCAGCGCCCAACGCCGGAGACGCCTCAGTGAGCGCGCGCCATGCACACGTTTTCTCACGCGCTGAAATCGCGGAAATCGCCGAACGTCCGGTCTCAGCGCTCCCCGCGCGTGCATCGCTCGCACTCGCGGCGGTCGGACTGATCGCGTTCCTCGTCGGCGTGTTCGTTTCGCCGAACCGCGCCTGGCGCGCGCTCCATTTCAGCTGGCTCTTCTTCGCGACCGCGTCGTCGGCCGGGGTCATGTTCGTCGCGATCCAGCGCATCACGACCGCGCGCTGGTCGCGCTCGACGATCCGCTTCGTCGAGGGCTACGTCGCGTTCATGCCGGTGGCGTGGCTGATCCTCGCGCTGATGGTGCTCGTCGGCCGCGGCCACATCTATCCGTGGTTCGACATGGTGCCGACGGTGAAGGAGAAGGCGATCTGGTTCCGCCCCGCCTACTTCATCGCCAGGACGTTAGGCGTGTACGGACTGCTGACCGTGATGAGCCTCTGGTACATCTGGTCGTGCGTCCGGCTCGATGTGGGCATCCTCGGCGATTGGGGGACGAAGTGGGCGGCGGGATTCCGCGCGCGGATGCGCGATGGTTTCGGCGACGAGCGTCGCGAGCTGCACTCGACGCACTCGTTCCAGGGGAAGCTCGCCGTCTTCATGGCGATCGTCTTCGGCTTTGGCTGGTGCTCGCTCGCCTTCGACCTGTCGATGGGGCTCGACCTGCATTTCCAGAGCACCCTCTACGGCTGGTGGTTCTTCATGGGCGGCATGCTCTGCGTCCTGACGAGCATGTCGATCCTCGCCCGCTGGTGGCGCAACCAGCTGGCGATCCCGCACCTGGTCACCGACGTCGACCTGCACGACATCGGCAAGCTGGCGTTCGCGCTCACCGCGTTCTGGGGCTACCTGACGTTCGGCCAGTACCTCGTGATCTGGTACGGCAACCTTGGCGAGGAGACGCACTTCATGCGGCTCCGCCTCGTCGGCGTCTGGCTGCCGGTCACGCTGATCACGCTCTTCCTGGTCTTCGTGATCCCGTTCCTGGGGCTGATGGGGAAGGCAGCGAAGATCTTCAGCCCGGTGATGGTCGTCATCGCGACCGGCTCGCTGCTCGGCATCTGGCTGCTGCGCTATCTCGAGGTGTACCCGTCGCTGTACGGTCTCACTGCCACGCTCCCATTCGGACTGTGGGAAATCGCCATCGGCCTCGGCATGCTCGGGCTGTGGGGGACTTGCTACTTCGCCTTCATGAACGCCTTCCCGCGCCTGCGCGTGTTCATGCTGACGAGCCCCTTCCGCGATGAGGTGCAGGTGCCGGTCGACGCGCGGACGATGGAGCCGCTCCCGGCGCACGAGTGAACTTCAGCCGTTAGCCGTTAGCCATTAGCGTTGAGCGACTGCGGTTAGGCGGTCGGTAACGGCTAATGGCTAATGGCTAATGGCTAACGGCTAATGGCTAACGGCTGCTGTGAGCATCCCCTCCAGCTGCGCCAGCGGCAGCGCGCCTGACGCGCGGGCCGCTTCCTTTCCCCCGCTGAACACGATCGAGGTCGGGATCCCGCGGATTCCGAACTGCTGCGAGATTGCCGGCGCGCGGTCTGTGTCGAGCTTGGCGACGATCGCCTTGCCTGTGTACTTCGCGGCGAGTGCATCCACCGCCGGGGCCATCATCTTACATGGGCCGCACCAGTCGGCGTAGAAGTCCACGAACACGGGGATCTGCGACTCGGCGACGGTGCGCGCGAACGTCTCGCTGTCGAGCTTCAGCGGCCGGTCGAGGAGGATCGGCTTCGCGCACTTGCCGCACTTGGGCTTGTCGGCGATGCGCGTCGCATCGAGCCGGTTCCACGTCAGGCAGAACTGGCAGCGGACGGTGACCTTCCGGTCGGTGGCTGGCGGTGCGGCAGTTCCTGTCTCGGCGGGCATGACTCCTCCTCTGGAACACGGATCGTCACTATATTTGTAATGTCAGCAGCTGCCCGGTAATTGTGTAGCCGGCAACAGCCGACGGGGCGTTAGCTCAGCTGGGAGAGCACCGCCTTTGCAAGGCGGGGGTCAAGGGTTCGAGCCCCTTACGCTCCACTCGTCGCAAGCGAAGGGCCGGCACTCGCCATGAGTGCCGGCCCTTCGTGCGACTGCTTCCAGCTACCGCGCCCGCGTGACGCGTTAGGCGGCCGGCTTCTTCTTCGCCGTCGGCGGCACCAGGTTATTCAGGCGCATGTAGATCGCAACCTGGCTGTAGTGATCGGCCCAGTCGCCCGTCGTGATGAACATCGTCTCGGCGCGCGTATACTGGCGCGGACCGAAGAGCTGCATCGTTTCGGCGAGCTTCGAGTCGTCGACGTTCGCCAGCGCCTGGTCGCAGAAGGCGAACGTCTCCTTGAGCCGCGCGACGAGTGCGTCCTTCCCCGCGGTCGCGGCGACCTTCGTGCGAGTCGGCGCGGCCATGCCGCCGATCTTTCCGCAGAGGAAGTCGTTTCCCTCCGCCAGGTGCACCATGATGTCGGCAAAGCTCATCTGCGCCGCGGTCGGCTTGAAACCATAACGGTCGGCGGGCATGTCATCCGCGGCGTCCATCAGGTTCTTGCCGGCCCTCGTGGCGCCGGTGCGAAACGCCGTCGCCACCGGATTCGCTACGGGTGCGGCTGGTTGCGCCGCGGGTTGGGCGGCGGCCGTTGGCGTTGCCGCTTGTGCGGCGGCGAGCTGCGGGGCGATTGCGACGGCGAGCGTCGCGGCGAGGATGCGCATGGACATTGGGTCGCTCGTTGTGGGGGACGTCCCCGAAGTTGTCCCGCAATGACGCTGCTGTCCAGACGCGAGTGTCCGCCGCTGGGATGTTGGCCTCCCGTCCCCTCCCGCCACCGGCGCGCCAGGAATAACTTCCGCGCATGACCGCTCTCGCTCCCAACCCTTCGCGCGCCCCCGTCACGGGCGACCGTGCGCCCGACTTCGCCCTTCAGTCCACGGCGGGGACCACCGTCAGGCTGTCCGAGTTTCGCGGCAAGTCGCCCGTCCTCGTCGCGTTCTTCCCGCTCGCCTTCACCAGCACCTGCACCGCGGAGCTCTGCGAGTTCAGCGAGAACTTCGACAAGTTCGGCGGAAAGGGGGTCGTCGTGCTTCCGGTGAGCGTCGACTCGGTGCCGACGCTGAAGGAGTTCAAGGCGAAGTACGCGATGAAGACCGAGCTCCTCAGCGACTTCAAGCGCGAGGCGTCGCGCGCGTTCGGCGTGCTGCGCGAGGACACGTTCTTCTCCGAGCGCGCCTACTTCCTCATCGATCGCGACGGCGTCGTGCGCTGGGCGCACGTGGAATCGAAGCTCGGCGACAAGCGCGGCAACAGCGAGCTGCTCGAGCGGATCGCCGCGCTTGGCTGACCGCGCGGCGGCGTAGCGCCGCAGCCGCACCCGCCGATGGTCGAGCCTCTCGAGCTACTCGCCCGCGACGACAAGTGGTCGCTTGGCTGCGGTGACGGGGCGATCTTCGCCCCGGCGGCGCCGCTCTGGCTCGACGTGCCGGGGTTCTGGGACGGCGCGACGATCTACCAGACCGAGATCGCGCCGCTGTTCACGGTGGCGGTGCTCGACGAAGAGGGGAAGGAGCTCACCGTCAAGCTGCAGTCGCGGCGCTGGACGCCTGCGGAGCTGACGCTCGAGTATCGCCTCTCGAACGGCGTCACCGCCACCGAGGTGCGGACCGTCCATCCGGGCGGAGTGTTCATCTCCGAGTGGCGGCTCCGCGCGCTGCGCACCGCCCGAGTGCAGATGGTGGCCTGGACCGCGCAGCCCGACGGCCGCGCACCAGCGTTAGGCAGCGAGTGGCCTGGGGCGATCCGGATCGAGCGGCCGGCCGCCGACGCCGACGGCCGCGCCTCGCCGCTGGTCGCCGAGCTGTCGATGACCGGGATGCCGAGCAGCTGGGGCGCATACGTCAGCGCGAGCGCCGAGCCGCAGCCGCGATGGTCGCAGACGCAGTTCCCCGAGCGCTGGCGGGGCGACGGCCTGCCGCGCGAGCTGCGCGTGCCGCGCGACGCGACCGGCGGCACGCTGGTGGCGGCGATCCATCGCGCCTGCCTCGTCGGCGGCAACGGTGCGTCGGCGACGTTCGCGATGCGCGTCGCGCCGGCACGCGAGGACCTCGCCCCGCGCGAGGCGGAGCCTCCCGTCGCCGGACGGCAGGGAACGTTAGGCGGGGTCAGCCGCCGCCGCTGGGACGCGCTGCTCGGCAGCGCGCCGCTGTTCCGCTGCTCCGACCCGTACCTCGAGACGTGCTACTGGTACCGGTGGGCAGGGATCTGGCTCAACTCGGTGACGACACCGGCCGGCGCCTATCGCGAGCCGGTGCTCTGCGAGGGGCCCGGAGACCGGCACATGCCGCGCGCGGCGGCGATCGGGACCGCCGTCCGCGAGCTGCGCTGGCTCGACGACCCCGCGCGTGCGCGCGGCGCGCTCCGCGTCTTCCTCGCGCGCCAGAGCCCCGAGGGCGCACTGCCGGCGCGCGTGCCCCTCGACGCGGCGGGGGCACGCGGGTGGGAGCCGGCGCCGTGGGGCGAGGCACTCGCCGCCCTCGACGCGAGCGCGCCCGACGACGCGTTCATGGCCGAGGTCTACCGGCCCTTCGCCCGCCACGCCGAGTGGCTGATCCGCGAGCGCGACCGCGACGCGACCGGAATGTTCGACGCCTTCGCCGATCCGGCGGCATCCGAGGGGTCGCCGCGATTCGCCGGCCGCGCGTTAGGCAGTGCCCTCAAGGCGATCGATGCGACCACGTGGGGCTACACGCTCTTCCGCACCCTCGAGCGCCTGGCGCCGCGCGCTGGTGCGCCCGACGATGCGCTGCGCTGGCGCGTCTTCGCCGAGCGGACGATGCGCGCCGTGCGCGAGAAGATGTGGGACCCGGGCGAAGGCCTCTTTCGCGACTTCGACGCGCGGACGGGCGAACGCTCGCGCGTGCGGGCCGCCGCCGGGTTCATGGTCTACGCGACGGACCTCGCCAATGCGGACCATCTGTCGGGGCTCGAGCGGAACCTGCTCGACCCGGATCGGTTCTGGACCGCCTTCCCGGTGCCGTCGGTGTCACTCGATGACCTGTCGTTCACGCCGTATGGCGAGCGCGGTGGCGACGGCGACCCGGCGCCGCGCGGCGGGCGAGCGATCCCGTTCACCACCAGCGCGGTCATCGACGCCGCCGCCCGCGCCGCCGTCGCGTACGCGCCGCATCTCAGGCCTAACGTTGCGCAGCTGCTCCACCGTTTCGTGCGACTGCTCTTCCACGACGGGGACCTCGGCCGCCCGAACTGCTACCCGGACTACAACCCGTTCACCGGCCACCCGTCGCTGGCCACCGGCACCGACGATCACCTGCTCGCTGCGGTGAACGACCTGATCATCCAGTACGTGCTCGGCATCCGCCCGCACGCGAACGGGATCACCATCGACCCGTTCCCGTTCTCGCTCGATCACGCCGAGCTGCGGGGCGTCCACGTTCGCGGCGTGGTGCTCGACGTCGTCGTCAGCGGCGAGCGGGTGACCGTGACCGCCGACGGCGTGAAGCGCGAGGAACGGTTAGGCACGCGGATGGAGCTGTAGGACCGCGGCGCCACACGGCGGCACGTTCCGCTGAGCGCGCGTTTCCGCCGTCGGCGATAAGCTGTAAGCGGCAAGCAGTCAGCGGACGGCGCCACTAAGACGCCGTTCGCTGACTGCTTGCCGCTTATCGCTTACTGCCGGATGTTCCAGCGGGCCGGCCCGCGCTCAGCGCTGATCGCTGACCGTCGAGCCGTCGCTCGAAACCGCGGACGCCCCGCTCCGCACTTCGATCTTCCGCGGCTGCGGGAGCGCGGCCTTCGGGATGTGGATCGTCAGGACGCCGTGCTCGAAGTTCGCTTCGATCTTCGACTCGTCGAGGTTCTTCGGCATGCGGAAGGAGCGCGAGAAGTTGCCGTAGCTCCGCTCGACCAGGTGGTACTGGTGCTGCTCGCCCTCCTTGCGCAGCTCGCTCTTCTCGCCGCTCACGGTCAGCACGCCGTTGTCGGTCGTCAGCTGGAGATTCTCCGGCGTGACGCCGGGGATCTCGAGCGTCAGCGTCAGCTCGGCGTCGGACTCGCGGATGTCCACCGGGGGCATCCAGTCGTTGACGCGGGTCGCGCCATTCGCGCCGAGCGCGTTGAGCGTGTCGTCGAAAAGGCGGTCGATCTCACGGCGCAGGCTCACGGCCGGAGCGGCGATCGCGGTACGGTACACCATAGTCGTCCCTCCCTCGCAGTTGGCTGTTGATCGCGGGCAGCGCACTCGCGCGCCCGACGCTTTCGGGGGATGGCAACCGGCGTGCACGTCGGAGTTTGCCGATCTGGCAAACTTCATCCTGCGGCGCTGTCACCAGTGCGCACGCGTTTGTCGGCTCGGCATAAGTGACCAAACGATGGGCTCGTCGGTCATTATGTCCCGTACCCGTGCCAGCGAAAACTGGTGTCGCGGCCCGTTGCGACGACGCGACGAGCCTCGACCGCGACGGGACAAGGACCTGCACCCCGCCTACGTGACCCACGCTGCCAGGCTGTCACCCACCAGCGCGCTCAAGCTCGTCTCGCCGTCGATCGCAACGATCGCCGACGTGGCGGCGCTGCTCGCAACGGGCGACGCCCTCGATCGCGTGGTGCCGAGTGTCCTCGGCATCCTCGCCGAGGCGCTGGGCGCGAAGGAGTGTTCGCTCTGGAACATCGACGACACGGGCCTCTGGCGCGCGTACTCGCTCGGTGATTCCGCCACCACCGTCGACGAGGTGCGGCGCCGGCTCGATGCGAACTCGCTCATCGGCGACGGGCTGGTCCTCGCCCGCCTCTTCACCGGGACCCGAGCGTTAGGCGCGGTGGTCGTGGCGATGGAGCGCGAGATCAGCAACGAGGAGTTCGTCCTCCTCACCACCGTCGGGACGATGCTCGCCCCGGTGCTCATTCACGCCGAGCATTCGCGTCACCTCGAGACCGAGGTCGCGCTGCGCACGCGCCAGATCGAGCAGCAGCGACGCTTCACCGAGCGGATCATCGACTCGATGCCGGTCGGGCTGTATGTGATCGATCGCGAGTTCCGCATCCAGGCGTGGAACCGCAAGCGCGAGACGGGAATGCAGGGTGTCTCGCGCGAGGAAGCGATCGGCCGGACGATCTTCGAGATCCTGCATCGCCAGCCGGCCGAGCTGCTGCGCAACGAGTTCGAGGACGTCTTCTCGACCGGGCGCATCGCCGAGTTCCAGATGGAATCATCGGCGAGCGGCGAGCACCGCACCTATCGCATCACGAAGATCCCGATGCGCGTCAATGACACCGCGGTGACCCACGTCATCACGATCGGCGAGGACATCACCGAGTGGCGCGAGGCGCAGGAGCGCTTCGCCCAGGCGGAGAAGCTGGCCGCGATCGGAACGCTCGCCGCCGGCGTCATGCACGAGATCAACAATCCATTGGCCACGATCGCTGCCTGTGGCGAGAGCCTGCAGCTCAAGCTGAAGGACATGAGCGACGCGGGTCAGTCGATTCCGCTGGAGTCGAACGACTACCTGTCGATCATCGACCAGGAAGTGCATCGCTGCAAGCGGATCGTCAACGGGCTGCTCGAGTTCAGTCGTCCGCGCGCCGTCGGCAAGGAGATCGTGGACCTCAACGAAGTGATCGAGAAGACGCTCTTCCTGCTCAAGCACCACGCGAGCTTCAAGAAGATGTCGATCGAGCTCGATCTCGATCGCGTCGGACGTCCGGCGGTGGAAGGAAATGCCGAACAACTCATCCAGGTCTTCATGGCTCTTCTCCTCAACGCGACCGACGCGATGGGAGAGCACGGCCGCGTCGGGCTGCGCACGCGCGGCGCCGCAAACCCCGGCGACATGGTGATCGCCGAGGTCACCGACGACGGACACGGGATCAAGCGCCAGGAGCTGCAGAAGATCTTCGAGCCGTTCTTCACGACGAAGCCGCCCGGTCGCGGCACCGGTCTCGGTCTTTCGATCTGCTACGGCATCGTCGCCGAGCACGGCGGACGGATCGAGGTCGACAGCCTTCCCGGCCAGGGGAGCACGTTCCGCATCTCGCTCCCACGGGTGGCCACATGAAGGAGAAGATCAAGGTGCTCGTCGCCGAGGACGAGGCGAACCTGGGGACCATCCTCGACAGCTTCCTCACCGGGCGTGGCTACTCGGTGACTACGTGTCGCGACGGGCGCGCCGCGCTCCAGGCGCTGCGCGCCGAGGCGTACGATGTCGCACTGCTCGACATCGTGATGCCGGAGATGGACGGGCTCGAGGTGCTGCGCCAGGTGCGCGACGAGCCGACCCCGCCCGAGGTGATCATCATAACGGGCAACGGCACGATCGAGACGGCGATCAGCGCGATGAAGCTCGGCGCCTACGACTACATGTCGAAGCCGTACCGGATGGCCGAGATCGACGTGCTCGTGCGCCGCGCGTGGGAGAAGCGGCAGCTGTCGAAGGAGAACGAGTTCCTTCATTCGCGGCTGCAGCGCGTCGACGCGGTTCCGGAGATCATCACGCAGCACGCGGCGATGCAGGCGGTGCTGCAGCTCGTCGAGCGTCTGGCGCGGAGCGACGCGGCCGTGCTCGTGACCGGCGAGAGCGGGACAGGGAAGGAGCTGATCGCGAAGGCGGTGCACCGTCTGTCTCCGCGCGCCGACGCGCCGCTCGTCGACATCAACTGCGCGGCGATCGCCGAGAACCTGATGGAGAGCGAGCTGTTCGGCCATGAGAAGGGGGCCTTCACCGGAGCGTTAGGCAGGAAGACCGGCCTGTTCGAGATGGCCGCCGGCGGCACCCTGTTCATGGACGAGATCGGCGAGCTCGATCCCAAGCTGCAGGGGAAGCTGCTGCGCGCGCTCGAGACGGGGACGTTCTTCCGCGTTGGCGGTACGCAGAAGGTCGAGGTCAACGTCCGCATCATCGCCGCCACGAACAAGGATCTGGCGAAGGCGGTGCAGGACGGGACGTTCCGGCAGGATCTCTTCTACCGGATCAACACCCTCAACATCGCGCTCCCGCCGCTGCGCGACCGCGCGCTGGACATCCCGCTCATCGCCGACCACTTCCTGCACCGTTATGGCGGTGCCAATCCGCCGAAGCTCAGCGACGAAGCGGTCGCCGCGCTGCAGGCGTACCAGTGGCCGGGCAACGTTCGCGAGCTGCGGAATGTGATCGAGCGCGCGGTGCTGCTCTCGAATGGCGGGGTAATCTACTCGCGGGACCTCCCGCTGACCTCGACCCCCGTCGGTGAAAACGGACGCGGCGCCGGCGGTGAGCTCACCCTCGAGGAGCTCGAGCGTCGCCACATCGAGGCGGTGTTGCACCAGGCGAACTGGCACCAGGGAAGAGCGGCGAACGTCCTCGGAATCTCCTCGAAGACGCTCTACCGAAAGATCCGCGAGTATGGATTCGTGAGACCAAAAGAAGCGTGAGCCCCTCTCCCGCCATCGCGTGTGGCGGGGCAGTTTTGGCGCATGAAGATCCTGGTTATCGAAGACGATCCAACCGTTGGCCAGTTCGTGAAGCGCGGGCTCGAGGAGCAGCGCTGGGGTGTCGAGCTCGTGGACGACGGCGATGAGGGTGAGCAGCGCGCGCTCGCCGGCGCGTACGATCTCGTCATCCTCGACATGCGACTGCCGGGCAAGTCGGGACTCGATGTCCTCACCGCGCTCCGCGCCCGCGGTTTCGAGCGGCCGATCCTCGTGCTGACGGCGCAGGACGCCGTCGACTCGAAGGTCTCGACGCTGCGTGCCGGCGCGGACGATTATGTCACCAAGCCATTCGCCTTCGAGGAGCTGCTCGCCCGCGTCGAGGCACTGGCCCGTCGGCCACGTTCGATCGCATCGGCGACGCTCAAGGTTGCGGATCTCGAGCTCGACCAGACGACGCACGAAGTACGGCGAGGCGGCGAGCCGATTGAGCTCACGCCGAAGGAGTTCACCGTCCTCGAATATCTGATGCGCCACACCGGCCGTGTCATGAGCCGGACGCTGATCACCGAGTATGCGTGGGGGTATCACTTCGACCCCGGCACGAACATCGTCGACGTCGTGATCAACCACCTGCGCAAGAAGATCGATGCGAAGCACGAGCGGAAGCTGCTCACCACCGTCCGCGGGGTGGGGTACGTCGTCAAGGGCTGACGCGTGATGCCGACAGTTCGCGCCCGGCTCACCACCGCCTACGGCTTCGCGCTCGCCGCGACGCTCATCGCTTTCTCGCTCGCCCTCCTCGTCGCGCGTCGCGCCGGCGCCTATCGCGAGCTCGCCGAGCGCGTGCAGGATCAGGCGTCGTCGGTGCTCGAGGTCGTCCGGCAGACGGAGAGCGAGGGGCTGCCACTGACCGTCCGTACCGACACCACGCTCGGCCCGGTCGTCACGCCACAGCTCTCGAAGAAGCTGCAGGGCGTCGGCGACTATGTGCTCATCCTCGACGCGAGCGGGCGCGCGCTCTACGCGTCGTTCACCGCGGTCAACCTCGGCTTCGACGACTTCGCCCGGCTGCAGCAGGCCGCATTGCAGGCGCCGCTCAACGGACGTTCGCAGTTCGTCCAGCTCGACTCGGTGCGACTGCTGCTGGTCGCGCAACCCGACACGAGCCACTCACAGGTCGCGCGTATCGCGACGGCGGTGGACACGAAGCCCGCCGACGATGCACCACGCGTGCTCGCGACGTCGCTGCTGGGTCTGGTGCCGCTGTTCATCCTCCTCTCGACGTTCGGTGCGTATTTCATCTCGGGGCTCGCGCTCCGGCCGGTGGAGCTGATCATCAATGAAGTGCAGGCGATCACCGACGGACGGAGCCTGCATCGCCGCCTCCCCGCCGACATGGGCGGCGACGAGCTCGGACGACTCTCGAATACGCTGAACGAGATGATCGCCCGACTCGAGACGTCATTCGGCGCGCTGAGGCGCTTCACCGCCGACGCGAGCCACGAGCTCAAGACGCCGCTCACCGTACTTCGCGCCGACGTCGAGCGCGCGATGAATCCGCGGTCGTCGCACAACGAGCAGCTCGTCGCGCTCGAGGAGGCGCTGCAGGAAACGGCGCGGATGACCGACCTCGTGGACTCGCTGCTCACCCTCGCGCGCGCCGACGAGGGCCGGTTCGAGATCGTGTCGGCGCCAATCCATCTCGAGCCGCTCACGCGCGAGGTGTTCGAGACAGCGGTCATCCTCGGCGAAGATGCGGGGCTCGAGGTCGGGTTGCCTGTCATCGAGGACGCCGTCGTACTCGGCGATCGGCCGCGGCTGCGGCAGCTCTTCCTCAACCTCGTCACCAACGCGATCAAGTACACGCCGCGCGGCGGACGCGTCGAGGTTGCGCTGAGCCGGCGTGCGGGCGAGGCGACGTTCACCGTCCGCGACACCGGTATCGGCATCGCGGCCGGCGATCTTCCCTACATCTTCGAGCGATTCTGGCGCGCGGACCGCGCGCGGTCGCGGCAGGCGAGCGGTGATGCCGGTGCTCCCGGGCGAGGCGGGTTCGGCCTCGGACTCGCGATCAGCCAGTACATCGCGCAGGCGCACGGCGGCTCGCTCACGGTGCAGTCGCGACTCGGCCGCGGCAGCTCGTTCACCGTCGCGCTCCCGCTGGCCGACGAGCCACCGGCCAATTCCGCCGCTGATGCATCGCCAGCGATTTCTAACAACGCGTTCACGAACTCTTAATCTTCGAAACGTTCCTGTAGCACGGTCTGGGTGTAATTTGACGCACGAGCTTTGCATTGGTCGTGGTCGTCTACTCACCCGGGTCTGGTCGCATGTTCGACAACCTGATCGAGACTAAGAAGAAGAAGCAGCGCACGGTCGGCGGGACCATCATCAGCGTCGTCGTGCACGCGGTCGCCATCGGCGCCGCGGTGTACGGGACGCTGAACGCGCGTGAAGCGCTGGTCGAGAAGCCGAAGGCGGAGAAGGTCGACTTCGTCGAAGTGAAGAAGGAAGAGCCGAAGCAGGAGCCCGAGAAGGCGCCGCCGCCGCCGGAAGTGACGGTCGCGCCGCCGCCGCCGAAGGGGTTCCAGGTGCTGGCCGCGCCGGTGAACATCCCCGACGTCATCCCCGACATCGACCTGTCGAAGAAAGTCACCGACGAAGCGGACTTCACCGGCAAGGGTGTCGCCGGCGGTGTTGGTCGCGGTGTCGTCGGCGGTACGGGCTCGGCGAACAACGAAGGCGCGTACTTCGAGTTCCAGGTCGAGAAGACCGTATTGCAGAATCCCGACAACCCGCGGCCGTCGTATCCGTCGATGCTGCAGTCGGCCGGCGTCGAGGGCAAGGTGCTCGCCCAGTTCGTCGTCGACACGTCGGGCAAGGCGGACATGAGCACGTTCAAGGTGCTCGAGTCCTCCCATGAGCTGTTCACCCAGGCGGTGCGCCAGGCTCTCCCGCGCTACCGCTTCTTCCCCGCCGAGATCGGCGGCAAGAAGGTGCGCCAGGTCGTGCAGCAGCCGTTCACCTTCGCGATCGGCAAGTAAGCGCGGAGCTCCATCCCGCGCGCGGCGCGGGATCGCACGTTCGTCACCGTTAGCCAGTCGTCACCCACGTCGCCGTCAGGCGCGGCATTTCACCCGAGGATTCACGCCGTATGTCACTGTCACTGCTCGACCTCTGGAAGTCGATGGGCCTGTTCGCGAAGGGCATCGTCGTGGTGCTCTTCATCATGTCGCTCTGGTCGCTGACGATCGCCATCCAGAAGTGGTGGGCCCTCCGCGCCGCGCGGCGTGAAACGATGAAGTTCACCCCCGAGTTCTCGCAGTTCCTCGAGGAAGACAACATCACCGAGGCGATCAAGCTCGCGGAAGGCTACAAGAAGTCGCACGTCGCCCGCGTCCTCGGCGGCGCGTTAGGCGAGGTGAAGCCGCTGATCCAGGACGGCTCGGTCACGGTCGCCGACATCAACTCGGCCGAGCGTGCGGTCGAGCGCAACATGCTGCTCGAAGTCACTGACCTGAAGCGCGGCTCGGGCGTGCTCGCGACCGTCGGCTCGACGGCGCCGTTCGTCGGGCTGCTCGGCACCACGATGGGTATCGTCAACGCCTTCACCGCCATGGCCGCGACGGGCTCGGGCGGTCTCGCCTCGATCGGCTCCGGCATCGCCGAAGCGCTGATCACCACCGCCTTCGGTCTGATCGTCGCGATCCCGGCGGTATGGGCGTACAACTACTTCCAGACCAAGGTCGACAACCTGTCGGCCGAGATGACCTATGTCTCGAAGGAGTTCATCGACTACCTGATCAAGGGCGTCTCGGGCGAGTTCGGCCGTTCGCGCTTCACGCGTGAGTTCAACCCGCAGGGCGGCGGCAACAGCAACCCGATCAGCAAGTAACCGCAGCCCACTCAGGAAGGAGATTTTCCGATGGCGATGTCCGCAGGTGGCGGCGGCGGGAGTGTGAAGGCGGAGCCGAACGTGACGCCGATGATCGACGTCATGCTGGTGCTGCTGATCATCTTCATGGTGGTCGCGCCCGCACTCCTCGCCGGGTTCAACGCGAACCCGCCGCAGGGGCAGAATCTGAAGGCCCATCCGACCGATGAAGAGAACGACCAGACGCTCGGCATCGACAAGGATGGCAACTACTACCTGAACAAGGTCCCGATCAAGTACGAGGACATCGGCGGCCGGCTCCGGCAGATCTACGTGACGTCGGGGCGCGAGGACAAGAGCCTGTACATCAAGGCCGACAAGAACCTCGACTACTCGAAGGTGCTCGACGTGCTCGACATCGCGGCGCACAACGGCGTCGTGCTCACGGCGATGATCAGTGATCAGCGTCCGGGAACGACGTCCACGGTAGCAGGCGATGTTCCGGTGCAGGCGGCTGCGCCAGGAGGCCACTGATGGCAATGGCGACTGGCGGTGGCGGCGGGCTGACGAACGACATCAACGTCACGCCCATGATCGACGTGCTGCTCGTGCTGCTGATCATCTTCATGGCGGCGCTGCCGTCGATGCGGAAGGCGATCGACCTGCAGCTGCCGGATCCGACGCCGAGCACCGCGCCGATAAATTCGCAGAGCAACCAGATCGTGCTCGAGATCGGGCCTAACGGTTACTACGCGCTGAACAAGCACGTGGCGCCGAAGGAACAGCTGGCCGACAGCATCCGGGCGATCTACACGGGTCGTCCGGAGAAGATCATCTTCGTGAAGGGGGACCCGAAGGTGAAGTACGACGACGTGATCTGGGCGATGGACGTCGCGCGCGGGTCGGGCGTGAAGGTCATCGGTATCCCGCCCAAGGACACGAAGTAGCGCGACAGGCCGTGGCCGTCAGGCGGCCCGTCACGATGTGACGAACGGGTGAATCGATGCGGCGGACGAACCTTTCGAGGGCGTCCGCCGTATCATTTCACCCATGCACGCGATCATGTGGATTGAGGATGGCCGATGACTGAGAGCAGCGCGTTCGACGAGCAGAGCGGGGAGCGGGAGCCGTGGCAGCACCCGGCACCGGCTCCGGCTCGTCCGCAGCTGCGGCTGCCGACCGAGATGCCACGGCCGAAAGGCTCGCGCGAGTCGAGCCGCATCAGCGCGGCGATCTCGTTCGCGCTGCATGTGCTGATCATCCTCATGCTTCTCCTCCCGGCACTCCTCTCGCGGAGCGTGCGTTCGGCGCTCGCCACCGGTGCCGGCGGCGCCGGCCCGGCCGGTGGTGGCGGGGGGAGCGGCGGCGGCGGGTTGTTCGGCCCGCGCGAGCGAGTGCAATACCTCCGCGTCGCACCGGATCCGGTGCCGCAGCAGACGACGCTGCCCATTCCGACACCGGTGACACCGCCGGTGACACCGCCACCGAAACCGGTCGTCACCCCGCCGACGCCGCAGGTGCAGCCGCAGGCGACACCGCCGCCTGTCGATGCCGCGCCGGCGACAGGGGGCGCGGCTGGAACCGGCAACACTAACGGTGCCGGGGGCGCCGGCCCGGGCTCGGGTGGAGGGATCGGCTCGGGGATCGGGACAGGCACCGGGAGCGCCAATGGTCCCGGCACGGGCGGGGGCGCGGACAGCGTCTATCCGCCGCAACCGATCGAGGTGTTCATCCCGCCGACGCCGGTGCCGTCGAAGATCAAGCCGTACACACTCGTCGCCCAGTTCGACGTCGACTCGACGGGGAAGGTTCTCAACGTTGACTTCAACGAGACGCGCGACGGCGGCTACAACAAGAAGCTGCGCCAGCAGCTCGCACGGATCCGCTTCCGTCCCGCGGTGAAGCGCGACGGGCGGCCGGTGCGCGCCACATTTCCGCTCACGTATGACATCTACTGACGTCTCGTCGAGACGTCGCTCCGGTGCGCTGCGAGCGCGCTGTTCGAGCCCGGCCGCGAGCTGCCTTTCGCTCTGGCCAACCTGAGCCGCCATAGGTACATTGACGCCACCGTAACCCGCGTCGCGGCATCGCCTTCCCGCTGCTGACGCTCTGCCCGACAACGAGGAAATCCCGGATGAGCAGTGTAGCCGCCGCGCCCGACGCGGTGACCGACACGCAGCCCGAATTCGTGAAGGCGCTGACGTTGACCGACGCGACGATGCTCGTCGCCGGTTCGATGATCGGCTCCGGGATCTTTCTCGTTTCCGCGGACATCGCCCGCCAGGTGCAGTCGCCCTTCTGGCTGATCATGGCGTGGCTTCTCTCCGGGGTGATGACGGTGCTCGCCGCGCTCGCCTACGGGGAGCTCGCGGCGATGTACCCCAAGGCCGGCGGCCAGTACGTCTTCCTTCGAGAGTCCATGGGTCCGCTCATGGGCTTTCTTTACGGCTGGACGTTGTTCGTCGTGATCCAGACCGGCACCATCGCCGCCGTCGCCGTCGCCTTCGGCAAGTTCCTCGGCGTGCTCTGGCCGGCGATCTCGCCGGTCCGCTACGGCTGGTTCCCCCAGGCGGACGTCTGCTCGGTAGCGTTAGGCTGCCACGATGCGGCGACGCAGAGCGTCCAGCTCGGGCTCACCCCGCAGCGGCTGATCGCGCTGATCATGATCTGGGTGCTGACGTGGGTGAACCTGCGCGGCGTGCGCGAGGGAAAGCTGGTCCAGACGACGCTCACGACCGTGAAGACGGTGGCGCTCGCGGCGCTCATCATCCTCGGGCTCACCGTCGGCCGCAACGCCATCGCGCTGCACGCCAACTTCGGTGCGGGAAACTTCGGCGGCGCTGCCGGCGTCACGGGCGCCTTCGTGCTCGCCTTCGGCGCGGCGATGGTCGGCTCGCTCTTCTCGAGCGACGCCTGGAACAACGTCACCTTCGCCGCCGCCGAAGTCCGGAACCCGCAGCGGAATCTTCCGCGCGCGCTGTTCTTCGGGACGGGGCTCGTCTGCGTCCTCTACATCATCGCGAACTTCGCCTACCTCTCGGTGCTGCCACTGCACGGCGACCCTAACGGTGCCGACGTGATCCAGCGCGGGATCATGTACGCGACGCAGGACCGGGTCGGCACCGCGGTCGCCGAGACGATCTTCAGCGGTTATGGCGCGACGATCATGGCGATCGCGATCCTCATCTCGACGTTCGGCTGCAACAACGGGCTCATTCTCGCCGGCGCCCGCGTCTACTGGGCGATGGCGCGCGACCGGTTGTTCTTCCGCCGGGTCGGGCGCCTCAATGCGAAGCACGTCCCCGCGGCCGGGCTGATCGCACAATCGATCTGGACGAGCATCCTCTGCCTGACAGGGACGTACAACCAGCTGCTCGACTTCGTGATCTTCGCCGCGCTGCTCTTCTACGTCGCGACGATTGCCGGGCTGTTCATCCTTCGGCGCCGGCTGCCTGACGCTCCGCGCCCGTACCGCGCGGTGGGCTACCCGCTGCTGCCCGCCCTCTACATCGTCCTCGCGGCGGCGGTCGCCGTCGTGCTGCTCATCGCCGACAAGACGCGCACGCAGGCCTTCTCCGGCCTCGTGCTCGTGCTGCTCGGCGTTCCCGTGTACTTCCTCTGGCGCAGCGTCGAGGGACGCCCGGAGCAGGTACCTGATGGGCGCGCCTGACGCGCGCCGCTCCACCCCTCTTCACCGGTAACATGAACTCAACGCAGTCCAACCTGCTGTGGATCGTCCTCGGATGCAGCGTGTTCGCGCTGTTGTTCGCCGTCTGGCTCGCGCGCTGGGTGCTCGCGCGCGGACGTGGCACGCCGGAGATGCAGCGCATCTCCGACGCGATCCAGCAGGGAGCCGAAGCGTATCTCGCGCGCCAGTACAAGACGATCGCGATGCTTTCGATCGTCGTCGCCATCCTGATCGGCGTCGGCTACGGATACTTTCGCGCGACCACCGAGCACGACCCGGTCAGCAGCGCGAAGACGCTCGCGCTCTATGTCACCGGCTCGTTCCTGCTTGGCGCCGTCAGCTCGGGAATCGCCGGCTTCATGGGGATGTGGATCTCGATCCGCGCGAACATCCGCGTCGCGTCGGCGGCGATGACGTCGCTCAACGGCGCGCTGCAGACGGCGCTCCGCGGCGGTGCGGTGTCGGGGCTGTTCACGGTCGCGATGAGCCTCCTCGGCGTCGGCGGCCTGTTCGCGCTGCTCGATGCGTTCCCGCCGTCAGGCATGTCGTCGGCCGACTGGGCGCGTCGCATCCCGTTCCTGATCGTCGGCTACGGCTTCGGCGCGTCGTTCGTCGCGCTGTTCGCACAGCTCGGCGGCGGCATCTACACGAAGGCCGCCGACGTCGGCGCGGACCTCGTCGGCAAGGTGGAAGCAGGAATTCCCGAGGATGATCCGCGCAACCCGGCGGTGATCGCCGACCTGGTGGGCGACAACGTCGGCGACTGCGCCGGCCGCGGTGCCGACCTGTTCGAGTCCACTGCCGCCGAGAACATCGGTGCGATGATCCTCGGCGTCCTGCTCTACGGGCAGTTCGGCGTGAACGGCATTCTCTTTCCGCTGGTGATCATGGCGTTAGGCCTGATCTGCTCGATCATCGGCGTGATGACGGTGAGCACGAAGGAAGACGCCGACCCGATGGCCGCGCTCAACCGCGGCTATTACATCACCGCGGCGCTGGTCACCGTGGCGTTCTTCTTCGCGTCGAGGTGGCTGCTCAATCCGGCGAGCGCGCCCGACGCGTGGTGGCACTACTTCGCCTGCGGCCTGATCGGGATCGCGACGTCGATCGCCTTCGTCTTCATCACCCAGTACTACACCGAGTACCGCTACCGCCCGGTGCTCGGCATCGCCGAGGCGAGCCAGACCGGTCCGGCGACGAACATCATCGCCGGCCTTGCGGTCGGGATGGAGTCGACGGTGATGCCGGTGATCGTGATCGGCATCGCGATCATCGCCAGCTACGCGTTAGGCACGAACAGCGGTCTGGTCAACGAGGCCGGCCAGCCGATCGGCGGGCTGTTCGGCACTGCGGCGGCGACGATGGGAATGCTCGGCACCTGCGGCTACATCCTGGCGATGGACGTGTTCGGCCCGATCACCGACAACGCCGGCGGGATCGTCGAGATGTCGCGCCAGCCGGAGAGCGTGCGCGACAAGACCGATCGCCTCGACTCGGTGGGCAACACGACGAAGGCGCTGACCAAGGGCTACGCAATCGGCTCGGCGGCACTCGCGGCGTTCCTGCTCTTCAGCGCGTATCTCGACGAAGTGCGCAACTACACCGCGCAGGCGCTGCACGTGGACCTGTCGAAGCCGGCGGTGTTCGTCGCCGGCCTCCTCGGCGCGATGCTGGTGTTCTGGTTCTCGTCGCTGGCGATGACGGCCGTTCGCAAGGCCGCATCGAGCGTGATCACCGAGGTGCGGCGGCAGTTCAAGGAGCGCCCGGGGATCATGCAGGGAACCGAGCTTCCCGACTACGCCGCGTGCGTGGACATCGTGACGGTCGGTGCGTTGAAGGCGATGGTGCTTCCCGGCGCTCTGGTCGTGCTGTTCCCGATCGTGGTCGGGCTCTCCTTCAAGCACTTCGCGCCGCGCAACGAATACCTCGGCGCCGAAGCCGTGGCGGCGCTGCTCATGGTCGGCACGATCGCCGGAATCCTGATGGCCGGGTTCCTCAACAACGGTGGCGGTGCGTGGGACAACGCCAAGAAGTACATCGAGACCGGCGTCTACGGCGGCAAGCGGTCCGACGCCCACAAGGCGGCCGTCGTCGGCGATACCGTCGGTGACCCGTTCAAGGACACCGCCGGCCCGTCGCTGCACGTGCTGATCAAGCTCCTCAGCACGATCACGCTGGTGCTCGCGCCGCTGTTCATCTGATGTCCGGCTTCTTTTCGCGGAAGCCGATCGCCGCCCTCCTCGCCGAGGGCGAGAACCCGAACGGGCTCCGTCGTGCGTTAGGCGCGGGCGACCTGATCATGCTGGCGATCGGCGCCGTGATCGGCGCCGGCATCTTCGGCGCGATCGGGACGGCCGCGGCCGGCGAGACCAACGCCGCCGGCGAGATCGTCCGCAGCGGGGCGGGGCCGGCGCTGGTGCTCTCGTTCGTCCTGCTCGGGCTGGCGTGCATGCTGGCCGGGCTCTGCTACGCCGAGCTGGCGTCGATGATCCCGCAGGCCGGGAGCGCGTACGCGTACTCGTACGCAACGTTAGGCGAGATCGTCGCCTGGATCATCGGCTGGGACCTGATCCTCGAGTACGCCGTGGGCAACGTCGCCGTCGCCATCTCGTGGGGCGACTACTTCAAGCGGGTGCTGGCGGCGATGCACATCGTGCTCCCCGACCACCTGACCACGGGCTACCGGACAGCCCTGCTCAGCTCGGACCCGGCAGTGCACGGGCTGATGGCGAGCGCGCCGCACATTGCCGGTATCCCGATCCTGGTGAACGTGCCGGCGTTCGCGATCGTCGCGCTGATCACCTGGTTGCTCTACCTCGGCGTCAAGGAGAGCACCCGGGCCAACAACATCATGGTCGTCGTGAAGCTGGCGGTGCTGGCGCTGTTCATCGTCGTCGGCGCGACGCGGATCGACACCGCCAACTATCACCCGTTCGCGCCTAACGGCTTCACCGGCATCCACCACGGCGCGGCGATCGTCTTCTTCGCCTACATCGGCTTCGACGCGATCTCGACCGCTGCCGAGGAGACGAAGAACCCGCAGCGCAACATGCCGATCGGCATCCTCGCCGGGCTGGCCATCTGCACGCTGATCTACGTGATTGTCGGCGCGGTGCTCACCGGGATGGTTCCGTACACGCAGCTCGGCGTCGCCGATCCGCTGGCGAAGGCGCTCGACCTGGCCGGGCTGACGAGGATCAGCACGATCCTGTCGTTAGGCGCGATCTTCTCGATGGCGGCGGTGCTGCTC
>JBJMNK010000136.1:0-16256 GCA_045804265.1 Gemmatimonadaceae bacterium
ACGCGGCGGCGGGGGGCCACCCGGTACTCTGGCAGCACCTGTTCTGGATGTTCGGCCACCCGTGGGTGTACGTGATCGTGCTGCCGGCGATGGGCATCGTGAGCGACGCGCTGCCGACGTTCTGCCGACGGCCGCTCGTCGGCTACACCTTCGTGGCGCTGGCGACGATCATCACCGCGGCGCTCGGCTTCGGCGTCTGGCTGCACCACATGTTCGCGACCGGGATCCCGCCGCTCGCGTTGGCCTTCTTCGGCGCGGCCAGCATCTTCATCACCATCCCGAGCGCGGTCGCCGTCTTCGCCTGGCTCGGGACGTTGTGGGACGGAAAGCCGTGGTATCCGGCGGCGATGAAGTTCATGCTCGGCTTCATCGCGCTGTTCGTGATCGGCGGGGTGAGCGGCGTGATGACCGCCGCGGTGCCGCTCGACTGGCAGCTCACCGACACCTACTTCGTGGTCGCCCACCTGCACTACGTGCTGGTCGGGATCAACGTCTTCCCGGTGATCGCCGGCGTCTATTACTGGTTCCCGAAGTTCACCGGCCGCCTGATGGACGAGACGTTAGGCACGTGGAACTTCTGGATCATGTTCGTCGGCGCGAACCTCGTCTTCTTCCCGATGCACATCGTCGGGCTGCTCGGCATGCCCCGCCGCATCTACACCTACCCGTCCGGCCTCGGCTGGGACATCTACAACAGCATCGAGTCGGCGGGCGCGCTGCTCTTCGCGTCAGGCGTGCTGCTCTTCGCCTGGAACGTCTGGCGAAGCCGCACGCGCGGCAAGCTCGCCGGCCCGAACCCCTGGGACGCCGGCACCCTCGAGTGGAGCATGTCGTCGCCGCCACCGCCGTACAACTTCGCCGTGCTGCCGACGATCGGCAGCCGCCACCCGCTCTGGGAGGACCGGCTCGGCGAAGGCTCGCAGCGCTCGATCATCCACAGCGGCCCGGTGCTGGCCGATGGTCGCGAGACGTGGGCGACGTCGCCGCTCGACGCCGAGCCGGCGGCGGTGATGCGGATGCCGGAAGACACATGGCTCCCGTTAGGCCTGGCGGTCGCCTTGGGCATTGTCGCCTACGCGCTGCTCTTTTCCGCCTGGTGGCTGGCCGGTGCCGGCGTCGTCGCGGCCGCGGTGTGCGTGATCGCCTGGCTTTGGCCGAACGAGGCGACCGCGTACGAAGGAATCCAGGAGACGGAGTTCGGCGCCCTCCCGGTGGGGGCGAGCGGGCGGCGAAGCGTGGGTTGGTGGGGGATGGCCGCCGTCGTCGCCACCGAGGGGGCGTTCTTCGCCTACCTGATCTTCAGCTACTTCTACCTGTCATCGATGTCGTCCAACCCGTGGCCGGCGACGGTGCCGAAGCTGCCGGTCCCGATCATCAACACCGGCCTGCTGCTCGCGAGCAGCGGCTTCGTCTGGTGGGGCGAGCGCGGGATCGGGCGCGAGCGCCGCGGCCACGCCGGATGGGGGTTGGCGATCGCCATCGCGTTAGGCATCGCCTTCCTCGCACTGCAGGGTGTCGAGTACTACCGCGAGTACACGGGCGGGCTGACGCCGACGCACGAAGCGTATGGATCGCTCTTCTACACCATCACCAGCTTCCACGGCGCGCACGTCTTCGTCGGGCTGATCATGCTCTCCGTGGTCCTCATCCGCACGGTGCTCGGCCATTTCAGCTCGGCACGCCACGAGGCGCTGTCGAACGCCGCGCTCTACTGGCATTTTGTCGATGCGGTCTGGCTGGCGGTGTTCACGACGCTCTACATCACCCCGCACCTGAGGTAGCGATGGCCGAGCAGGCACGAGTCAGCGCTCACCCCGCGCCGGCGCGCAACGAGGTGTCGAAGACGCTGCTCTGGTTCGGACTCGCCGGCGCCCCGTTCGCGTGGACGGTGCAGACGCTGGTGGATCTCGCCATCACCTCGCACGGCTGCTATCCGCGGATCTTCCCCCTTGCCGCGCCGATGCTCGCCGGGCTGCGCGCGATCGTGCTGACGGTGAGCCTCGCCGCGCTGATCATCTGCATCGCCGCCACGATGGCGGCCTTCAGGACGTGGGGCCAGACGCGTCACGAGCACCAGACGAGCTCCGGCAGGGGCGAGCAGCACGGCCACGCGGCCGCGCTGCTCGAGACCGGCGAAGGGCGGACCCGGTTCCTCGCGCTGTCGGGACTGATGACGAGCATCGTCTTCACGATCGCCGTCCTGGGGCACGGGGTGTCGATACTCATCGTCGGGCCGTGCGGCGGGTGAACGGCGATCAGTGAGGATCGGGGGCCCGGGTCCGGGTACCGGCCGGTTGTCGGCCGCAGACCAGGCGTCGCTTTATCGTTAGGCGGTAACGGATGGTCGATGCGCCGCCCGCGGTCGTGCGCGCCGTCGTAGCCTTTAACGGGTGGACAGCAGATTACGCGGATTACGCGGACTACGCGGATTGCTCCAACCGGCGGGCCGGGCTCCGCTCCGGTAGTCGGCATCCGGGGAAAAGCTTCGGGGCACGCGTGGTGAGATGATCTCAGCACGCGTGCCCCCAAGTCGTTCAGCTCCGGCGCATGGAGCTCCCCCGGTCGAGGAGCGATCCGTGTAATCCGCGTAATCCGCGTGATTGCAGTTCCACCGTTACGACCATCCCACACGAGTGGCCCGAGAGCGATCGCGATGCCGACCGAGGCACCGTTTGGCCTCGCCAATCACGGCGCGATCAGAGCCAGGACTTCATCGGACTCGACGTCCCCGAAATACTCGCTCATCTCGACCCCGATCAGCGCCCCCTTCACCGCCTCACGCGTGTACGGAATCCCCACCAGCCGCCGTTCGATCTCCGCGACCTCTCGTCGTCCCATGAAGTCGCCGAAGATCCGCACACCCCGCAGGTGACCCTCCTGCACGTCGAGCCGGACGTCGATCTCGCCGACGGGGAAGCGCTTCGCCCGCTGCACGTTCGACGGCGGATTCTCGCCGTAGTTCCACTTCCACGTCCCGTACTTCCGGTCGTGCAGCTCGCGAACACCCTGCCAGTCGCCGTCGCCTAACGGCAGCGTCGGGATCTTCACCCGGTCCCGCGTGCCGAAGATCCCCTCGAGGATCCGCTCGCGCAGCTCGGTCACGCCGAGCGGCGCGCTCAGGAACTCGCTGATGTTCGCCACCCGGGAGCGGATCGACTTGACGCCCTTCGATTCAACCTTCCCCGGCCGCGGACGGAGCGCGGCGGTCACGTCGTCGAGGTTCGAGTCGAGCAGCAGCGTGCCGTGGCTGAACATCCGATCCGGGGTCGCGAACTGCGCATTCCCGGAGATCTTGCGGCCGCCGACGAGGATGTCGTTCCGGCCGCCGATCTCCGCCGCCACGCCCAACGCGTTCAGCACCTCCACCACCGGGCGGTTGAACTTCTCATAACGGTTGAAGCGCCCGCTCACGTCGCGGGTCATGAAGCTGAAGTTCAGGTTGCCGAGGTCGTGGTAGACCGCGCCGCCACCCGAGATGCGCCGCACGACACGAATCCCCTTCGCCGCCACGACGTCGGGGTCGATCTCCTCGATCGTGTTCTGGTTGCGGCCGATGATGATCGCCGGCGCGTTCACGTAGAACAGCAGCAGGTCCTCGTCGCCCATCCGGTTGCGGAGGACGTATTCCTCGAGCGCGAGGTTGTGGTGCGCGTCGGTGACGTCGCGGTTGTCGACGAAGAGCATGACGGGAGCGTCCGGCAGCGAACGATGAGGTGGTGCGCGACGTGCACTTGCCGCGCGCATGGCCAGTGAGTCGCGCACAGCAATCTACGTCGGCATCGCCGCCAACGTCCTCATCGCCGCCACCAAGTTCGCCGCGGCGCTCGTCACCGGCAGCTCGGCGATGGTGTCGGAGGGCGTGCATTCGCTGGTCGATTCCGGTGACGGGCTGCTGCTCCTCCTTGGCCAACTGCGCGGCGCGCGCCCCGCTGACGAGGATCATCCACTCGGCCACGGCAAGGAGCTGTATTTCTGGTCGCTGATCGTCGCGATCCTCTTCTTCGCGCTCGGCGGCGGGATGTCGTTCTACGAGGGCGTGCAGCACATCCTCCGCCCCGAGGCGATCAGCGATCCGAAGTGGAACTACATCGTCCTCGGCGCATCGACGCTCTTCACCATCTGGTCGTTCACCGTCGCTTTCCGCGAATTCCACAAGCGCGCCGGTTCGCGCAGCTACTGGCAGACCTTCAAGCGCAGCAAGGATCCGACGATCTTCACCCTCGTGCTCGAGGATCTCGCCGACCTGGTCGGGCTCCTCTTCGCCTTCATCGGCGTCTACTTCGGTCACCGGTTAGGCAAGCCGTGGCTCGACGGCGCGGCATCGATCGGCATCGGGCTGGTGATGACTGTCGTCGCGATCCTGCTGCTGCGCGAGAGCAAGGGGTTGCTCATCGGTGAGGGCGCGACCCGCGCTGAGCGCGCGGCCATTCACGCGGCGGCGTGCGCCGAGCCTGGCGTTCGCGACGTCAGGCGGATCATCACGCAGTACTATGGGCCCGACACGGTGCTCGTGCTGATGGACGTCGCCTTCAGCCCCGACCTCGACACCGCGGGCATCGCCGCGGCGATCGACAGGATGGAAGCACGGATCCGCGAGCTGCGGCCCGCGGTGAAGCACATCTACGTTGAGGCCGAGTCGTTCAAGGAAGCGGCGCGCGCGGCACCGTGACTCGCGACGACCCCGTCAGGCGAAGTATTCCTTGATCGCCATCGTGATCAGCGCGTCGCGACGCTTGACGTAAGCGCCGTACTCCTGGAGCGTCACCACCTCCGGCGACGGGCGGAGCGGCACCAGCAGCTGCTTGATGTGGAGCAGCATGTATTCCGGCGGGCACTTGAGCTCGCGCAGCCGGTCGAGATACGGCCGCAGTCGGGCGCGCGTCTCGGCGTCGTCGCTCCCGGCGCCGAGGTCATCGTCGAGCCATGCCGCGAGCTCGTTGCCGAGCTGCTTGAGCGGCAGGTCGGAGACGACGCCGGGGACTTCTTCGTGCGGATTCGGGCACTGCGCGGTTTCGGCCACTGGCGGGGGGGTCCGGTGACGTGCGTGGCGGTGCCGCCTGGCTGGACTGGCCGCGGCGGTCAAACACTCGAGACCGAATCTACGTTATGATCCCCTAACAGGGCAATGAATGCCGCGGTCGGAAGGGGAACGGGGGGTGGCGTTCGGCAACGCGGGCCGGCGCCGAATCACTCGAGGGTTTCTACTCGGGATGGCGCCGCCGTTAGTGGCGCTCGGTGTGTCCGCGTCATAGTCTCCCCGCAGGAGGCATCCGAATGACGGAGAGTGAACGGACCTGGGTCTTGGTGGCGAGCTACGGCGCCGGCTACGAAGCCGACATCGCGATCGCGCGGCTCGATGCAGCGGGAATCATGGCGGTGCGCCGGGGCAACGACATGGTCGGTCTGTTCGGCCCGGGCTTCGAAGGGCGGAGCGCACGCGGCGTAGAGGTCCTCGTCCCCTCGGACGAGGCAGCCCAGGCCCGCGAGATCCTCGACTCGGACGCGGGCAGCGCCTAACGGCCTGCTCGCCCGGCGATGGTCCTCGCTGACCGTTAGGCGCCGTTCCTCGGCGGGAGATTGACCGATGAAGCAATCGATCGCCCACGTGGCGCTGGTGGTCGCCGACTACGACGAAGCGCTCGCGTTCTACACGGGGAAGCTCCACTTCACCCTCGTCGAGGACACGTACCAGCCGGCGCAGGACAAGCGCTGGGTAGTGATCGCGCCTCCCGGCTCGGCCGGCGGGACGACGCTGCTGCTCGCGCGCGCCGCGACCCCGGAGCAGGCGGCATTCGTCGGCAACCAGTCGGGCGGTCGTGTCTTTCTCTTCCTGCAGACCGACGACTTCTGGCGGGACCACCGAGCCATGACCGACGCCGGCATCACCTTCGTGCGTCCGCCGAGCGCGCAGCCGTATGGCATTGTGGCGGTGTTCGTCGACCTGTACGGCAACCGCTGGGATCTCATCGAGTTCACCGCGACAGCGGGGCAGGCCGACTTACAGGTCCCCGCTCCGGCTGTCACGTGACGCGTCGTCTCCACCCAGGGTTGCGATGGTGACAAGGCCTGCCTGACGATCGCACTACCCTACGGCGAGAATCGAGGATGAAGTCGACATTTCCGATCCCACTCCTGCTCGCGGCTACCGTCGCCGGCGCGGCGATCGGAGCCGCGAGGTAGCCGGTGCATCTGCATCGGCACTCGGGTATCGTTGCAACTTCTGGCGCCGTGATGACTCGCGTGCTCGTCCAGGCTCGCCTAACGGCCGCTGTGCTCGCATCACTGATCGCGCTTGCGGGGTGCTATCTGCCGGTACACTTCGTCGAGCCGGCATCGCCGCTGCTCTCAGGCACCTACCTCGGCAGCGACGGCCAGCCTGTCGCTGGTGCTCGCGTCGCGGTGACGAGTCATACCTACGATGATGCGCACTGCCGACGAGCGACAGTGCGTGCGACGACGGATTCCGCCGGGCGATTCCATTTCCAGAGCACGACGATCGAGCGCAAGGGAATCCTTCTTGTTCCGGCGATCGAAAGATTCTTCAATGCGTACGCCATCTGCACCGGCGCCACGGATTCATCGCTGCGCATCGCCTACATCGGGCGAGTGCCGCTGCGTGCTGAACTCGTCCCGCCTGACACCGTCTCGTGCCTGCAATGGATGTGGGAGGGCCGGGCGCGATCCGTGTGCTCAGGCTCGTCTGAAAACCCCGTGCAGGTGGGAGGATCCTGGTCGGACGGCAGCAGCAACGGCTACTATCGCCTCATCAACACCGGCCCGGGCTGGGATGGTCGGGAGTCGGGGGTGTTTCTACAGTGGGTAGAGCGCGACGCTCGGGACGGGGCGCAGATCGTCAGGCAGACCATCGCGTTCCCGCTCGCGCCGAAGCTGCTCGACGTCAGCGCCGCGCTGATCTCGCCCCCCGGCCGCAGCGCGTGCGTCCGAGTGCGGAGCGCTGGCCGGCCGCGACACTGGTACAGCTGGGACCAGACGAGACTCGACGTCTCCGTCGAGCTCGGGCCGCCGGGCGTTTCACGCGAGATGCGCGAGTCCTGCAGTCTCGCGCGTTAGGCTCGATCTCATCTTTTCTGAGCAGACAAGCGGGCCGGTCGCGCCGGACGTGGCCGTACCTAACGCTCAGCGCTTCATGGCGTCCAGCCGCATGAACAACATCCCGCCCCCTACGATCTCCTAGTCGAGCATCGTCAGGTCGACCAGCCAGCGGTCGTCGCGCCGATGCAGTCGTAGGACGCTCACCTGCAGCGGGTCGGTGGCCACGTAGTGCGGTGCGCTCACACGATAGAGAACGTGAGCGATCGAATCGTTCTCGACCACCTCGCCGACGATCGTGCGATCGAACCTGTTCCGCTCGTGCGAGGGTGGAGGCCCATAGATCTCCTCGCTGTCGCTGAGCGCGAGGATGTCGGTGAGGAATACGCGCGGCGGAAGCGCGGCGATCGCGGCAACGGTCGGCGCGCCGGGAAAGCCGGGTGCGGCCGTCGCGCCGTACTTCTCGAGGAGCCTGGCGTCAATGTGATCGCTTACCGAGTAGCCTCCCGAGAGCGCGCCGCTCCCCTTGCCTCGCATCGCCCGCGCGAACTCCGCCCGATGCTGCGCCCATGCGATCATCATCGACAGCTCCATCTCGCGGATCGCGCTCATGCTCGACGAATCGACGGCGGCGGCGGCGGCGGGCCAGCGCCCATCGTGCAGGGCGGCGAAGAAGGACTGCGCGGCCGCGGTTGCCGGCGGCGGCGCGCCCTGCGCCAGGAGCGTTGCGGGGAGCGCAGTGGAGAGTGCCGCGAGTACGGCGAATGTCGCGCGCCTCGTCATTCTCATGGCTCTCATGACCGTCGCGAGCACAACGTGTCCGCTGGCGGTCGTCAGGCGTGAATGTCGCATTGCTGGTCCTTGGCGCTGCGCTCAGCTCGCAGCTTCAGTTTCGCGCAAACGAAACCAGACGTTACTACCACAACCGGCGGCCTGCCATTCTTCCGCTCGGCGTCGCCAAGGCCTAACCTTGATCGACACCCCAGGCCCGCCTTCTCGCCACCATGCGCCCGCGACCGTCACTCCTCTTCGCGCCACTGCTTTTCGCCGCCGCGTGCTCCTCGCCGACGGTGCCGGCGAGTGCCATTCCCGGCCGCTATGCCATCCGCGCACCGCAGCTCGCGCCTAACGGTGTGGTCACGATCACCGCGGACACCCTCGTCCTCGGCGCCGACGGGTCGGCCACGCACAGTGAGTGGCTCGTCGGCCGAGGCATCGTCCCATACAACCGGGACATCGGCCGTTATGCCGTCGACGGAAGCACCGTGGTGTTCACATGGACCTGTTACGGCAACGCCTGCAGCGGCTACGGGGAGCAGACGACGACGGCTACGCTCTCGGCGATCCCCGGTCGCGTCTGGCGGCTCGTCCATGTCGATCAGGGATTGACCGAGACTTTCTACCGAGTCATCGAGTGAGCGCGGCTCGCCTGCCTGACGATGGGAACCATCCTCGAACGATTGGAGCTTTCATGCGTGGAGTGATGCCGTACGCGGTCCTTGGAATCGTCGCACTCGCGATGTCGACACGCGCGCAGGCGCAGACGAAAACGCGGGCGCCGACGAAAGCACAGACCCAGACGGTCAACATCTGGCCCGGTGTCGCGCCCGGGTCGGAGAGCTGGAAGCAGAAGGAAGCGACGTACGAGAACACGCCGGTCGGCACCGTGGTGATGAACGTCGTCACGCCGACAGTGACCGCGTATCTCCCGGAGAAGGGCAAGGCGACTGGCACGGGCGTGATCATCGCACCCGGCGGCGCGTTCGTCGCGCTGGCGATGACCCTCGAGGCGACCGAGCTCGCGCGCTGGCTGCAGCAGCGCGGCGTCGCCGCCTTCGTCCTCAAGTACCGCACGATCGAGAAGAACTTCGAGGGCGTTCCGCAGCTCGACATGGACACCGCCGGCCGTTATGGAATGGCCGACGGGATCCAGGCGGTGAAGATCGTCAGGCAGCACGCGAAGGAATGGAACGTCTCGCCAGATCGCATTGGCTTCATCGGCTTCTCGGCTGGCGGGATGGTCGCGAGCGCCGCGCTGCTGCAGCCCGACAGCGCCGCGCGCCCCAACTTCGTGGCGATGATCTACGGAGGGCCGCTCCACGTCATGCCGACGATCCCGTCGAAGCTGCCGCCGATCTTCATGGCCTGGGCGCAGGACGACAACGTCGCGCTGGTACCGGTCGTGAGGTTCCACGACGCGCTCATCGCCGCCGGAATCAAGCCCGAGGCCCACATCTACAACACCGGCGGTCACGGCTTCGGGACGAAGAAGCACGGAACGACGAGCGACCACTGGGTGGATGAGTACTGGTACTGGCTACAAGCTCAACACCTGACGGTTGCTGGTGCAGGCGACAAGGGATAACGGCGGACGAGGGACAAGGAAGCCGCCGCGCCCTAAGGGCGCGAGCGGGACAAGAGACATGGGACGTGGGGGAGTTGCAACATGGGACATGGAACGAGGGAATGGCGCCGTTGTTCCGTGGTTCGCGTTATGAGGGACGATGGGACATGAGATACGAGGGATGAGGAAGTGGCGGGCGCGCTTTGCTGGTTCGCTGGGCACCACTTTGCAAGCGACGAGGAACGAGAGACGGCGCACTTCCACCTCTCCCTGGTCCCTCATACTCTCTCAACCCTCGTACTCCTCGTCTCTCGTACTCCATCATCTCTCGTGCTTCCTCGTACAGCGGCAGGAGAAACCGCCCCTGTTTCCTCGTCCCTCGTTCCTCGGACTTCCACGTCCCTCATAACGCGGAACCGCGATTAATGGCGCCACTTGCTGGTCCCATGTCCCCCGTTGCTGCTTCCCCACGTTCCACGTTCCTCGTCAGCGTGCGGCCTTAGGCCGCCGCGCCTCCCTCGTCACTCGTCCTCTCGAGTCCCTCGTCTCCTCGCGTCTCCATGTCGAATCAAGCTGACAGCAAGTCTGGCCCTGATCTCGCGACGGGTATCGATTCTTCCCTCGTCCCCGAAGGCGCGATGCTCGCCGGTCATGTCGGTGATGATGCTGTCCTCGTCGCCCGCGTCGGCGGTCGCTGCTTCGCGATCGGCGCGACGTGCACGCACTATGGCGGGCCGCTGGCCGAGGGGATCCTGGTTGACGGGATGGTGGTTTGTCCCTGGCATCACACTCGCTTCCGGCTGAGCACTGGTGTCGCCGAAGCGCCGCCGGCGATCGATCCGCTGCCATGCTGGCGTGTCGAGGAAGCAGCGGGCCGCGTACGCGTTACCGACAAGCTCGAGCCCACCGCGGCTGTGCCTAACGTCCAGCGGCGGTCGCAGCCGGCATCCGTCGTGATCGTCGGCGCTGGGGCCGCGGGTGTCATCGCCGCCGACACGCTGCGGCGCGAAGGGTACGCGGGGCCGATCACCATCGTCGACGGCGACAGCGATGCGCCGGTGGACCGGCCCAATCTCTCGAAGGACTATCTCGCCGGGAACGCGCCCGAGGAGTGGATGCCGATGCGCCCGGCGAGCTGGTTCAGCGATCGCGGGATCGCGCTGCATCGCGGCGCGCGCGCGACGCGGATCGACGTCGCCGCCAAACGGGTCGAGCTCGACGACGGCGGGAGCTTCGCCTTCGGCGCGCTGCTCCTCGCCACCGGCGCATCGCCGGTCCAGCTCCCGCTGCCGACGTCGGGGGCGCTGGCGATGTACACGCTCCGAACGTTAGGCGACAGCCGCGCGATCATCCGCGCCGCCGAGCGTGCCGGCGCTGGCGCGAAGGTCGTCGTCATCGGCGCGAGCTTCATCGGCCTCGAGGTCGCGGCCTCGCTCCGCGCCCGCAACCTCGACGTCCACGTCGTCGCGCCGGAGGGTCGCCCGCTCGAGCGCGTGCTCGGCCCCGCTATGGGCGACTGGATCCGCGCGCTGCACGAGGAGCACGGCGTCGTCTTCCACCTCGGCCAGAAGCCGCGCGAGCTCGCTACCGACGCGGTGATCCTCGAGAGCGGCGAGCGGCTGCCGGCGGCGTTCGTCGTCGCCGGCGTCGGCGTCAGGCCTAACGTTGCGCTTGCCGAGCAGGCCGGGCTCACGGTCGACAAGGGTGTGGTGGTGGACGCGCGGCTCGAGACGAGCGCGCGCGGCATCTTCGCCGCCGGCGACATCGCCCGCTATCCCGATCCGGCGTCCGGGCAGCCTGTCCGCGTCGAGCACTGGGTCGCCGCCGAGCGCCAGGCACAGACCGCGGCGCGCAACATCCTCGGCGCGAACGAGACGTTCGGCGTGCCTCCGTTCTTCTGGAGCGCGCACTATGACGTGACGATCTCCTACGTCGGCCACGCCGAGCGCTGGGACTCGATCGAGGTGGACGGCTCGATCGAAGGGCGCGACTGCGAGCTGCGGTACATCGACGGCGGCCGGACTGCCGCGGTTGTGACGGTGGGACGCGACAAGGCGAGCCTCGAGGCCGAGGTCGCGCTCTCGCGCAGTGCGCGCCATTGAGATAACGCGCGACCGCATGATGGCTGCCCGGTGCACGGCTCGAGTGGTCCGGCTGTTCGTAGCGCCTGGTGGGATCGCTTCAGCCCTCACCCGCCGTCGACGACCGCGCTACGTCGATCGAGGCATTGAACGTCGTCGGAGCGCGGCACAGATTGCCGTCACCCTTTCGCGGAGCGCTCCACCGATGCGTCGTTCGACCATGGCCCTCGCGTTGCTTCTCGCCACCGGAAGTGCCGGTGCGCTCGCTCGCGCCCAGTCACCGGCCTCCGTCGGGGAGCGAGTCCGCGTCACGACCCCGGCGCAGAAGGGTGCCTACCGTTATGTCGGCAGCGTCAGCGCCGCGACGCGCGACAGCCTGACGGTACAGACCGCGGACGCGGGCGCGCGGACCGTCGCCGTCGCGAACATCTCGAAGCTCGAGGTGAGCCGGGGGCGGCGCGGAAATGGGCGGCGCGGGATGCTCTATGGTTCCGTCATCGGGATTGGCGCCGGCGCGCTGCTCGGTGCGGCGACTTACAAGAAGCCAGAGTGCGCCGGCGTCGCCTATTTCTGTCCCGGGAACTCGAGCGCCGACATCACCGCGGGCGGGCTCGTCGGCGGCGTTGTCGGCCTCGCGGTCGGCGGGATCTGGGGTGCGACGCATCCGAGCGAGCGCTGGGCGCCGCGATCGTTAGGCGCGGTCGGGCTTGCGCCGGCCGCCCACGGCGTGATGCTCCGCGTCAGCGCCGCGTTCTGATATAGCGATGTGCACCATCGCGCGCCGAGTCGATCGGCGCGCGACGGTGGCACATCGAGCGTTGGCTACTTCGACGCGACCAGCTCGCCCTGCAGCTTCTTCGCCGCGAGGAGGTGCGCCTGGAAGTTGGGCGCGACGGTCGTCTCGAGGTTCTTGAGCTCCGCGTTCTGCGTCGCGGGGAGCAGCGTGGTCGTCACCGCGTCGATCACCGCCTGGTGGAAGGCGACCTCGTTGTCGATGTACGCCTTGTCGAACGCGGGACCGGCCTTGGTCGCGCGCAGGGTGCGCATCGCCTTCATGTGCGCCTGATAGAGGGCGAAGTCCTTGCCCGGCGGCGTCGGCGTGACCTTGAGCTTCTTGGCGAGGTCGCGTCCCATCTTCCGCACCGCGCGATGGTCGTGATTCATCATCTGCGCAAAGGAGCGGACGTCCTTGTTGTGGCTCTTCTTCAGCGCGACCGCGGCCGCGTCGATGTCCCACGTATTCGCGGCGTCGAAGATCGCGACGATGGTCGGGTCATCCAGCGCCGGACGCGCTGCGACAGCGGCGACGACGGCGGGTGCCGACACGGACGCTTGCGCCACCTGCGCCTGCGCTGAGAGGGCGGGGGCGGCCAGCAGTGCGGCGAGGGCCGCCATGGCGATGATCGCCGCGCGGTGCGAGCTGCGGGCGTGCGACTGCGGGATGTCCATGGTACGCATCGACGTTCTCCTGTAAGAGCCTGGGGTATCGGTCGTTCCGGCGGCCGCAGCTCCAAGTGAGCGCGCCGTCTCCCCGAACATGGAGCGGGCGGGCTAATTTGTCAATGATTTCTTTGACTTATTGTAATTATCCCCGCCTTTCGCTACCTTGAGGGTGCGGACTGGCAGCGACGCCTCACCGCAGGAGGATTCAATGCGCTGGTGGGACCGACATTTTGGTGGGAGCACGCGCGGACGGGTCGTTGCCCTCCTGCGCCGAGGCCCGCATACGATCGAGGAGCTGGCGGCGGCGCTCGGCCTCACCGACAACGCTGTCCGGGCGCAGATCGCGTCGCTCGAGCGCGACGGTGTCGTCGCCGCTACGGGGACCCGCCGCGACGGCGGCGTCGGCAAGCCGGCGACGCTCTATGCCACCTCGCCCGGCAGCGACACGCTCTTCTCCGCCGCCTACGCCCCGACGCTCACCGCGCTCCTCGCCGAACTCGGCCAGCGCCTGACGGCGAACGAGCTGCGCTCGATCCTGCGCAGCACGGGCCGCCGTCTCGCCCCGGCCGAGTCAGCGAAGACGTTCAAGGCCCGCGTCGACAACGCCGCCCGTCTCCTCGCCGACCTCGGTGCCGACGCGGACCTCGTCACGACCAAGGACGGTTATGACATCCAGAGCCACGGCTGCCCACTCGCGCAGGCCGTGAACGCGCACCCCCAGACGTGCCGCGTCGTCGAGCAGCTCCTCGCCGAAGTCACGAACGCCAAGGTCCATGAGCACTGCGACCGGACGAGCGACCGGCCGAAGTGCGGCTTCCGCATCGACGCGCCCTAGGGCGCGTCGCGCCGTGACTGGCTATGACACGGCGATGAGAGACGAGAGAGACTCCGATCGAGAGAGTAGAGAGGAGAGACGAAACAACGATTGCGGTTACCGGCACACCCGCCGTTTCCGTCCCGCTTGGCTGGTTCTCTCGGCTCTCATCTCTCGATCGCGGTATCTCTCGTCTCTCATCGCCGTGTCATAGCCAGTCGTGGCCTCGCAATCTGCCCAGCGCTTCGACGAAGAAGTAGTCCGCGTACACGATCCCGACGTCGACTTCGCTGTTCTGCGGTTTGCCACCGACCGAGTGCTGAAGGATCGCGGCGCTCGACGTTCCCTTCGTCAGGTAGCTCGTCGCGAGAGTCGTCAGCGTGTGCAGCGCGGCCTGACGATATCTCGCCGCGTCGGCGGCATTGCCGTAGCGCGCGAGGTCGAGCAGCCCTGATGCGGCGATCGCTGCCGCCGACGCGTCGCGTGGAGCGTTAGGCACGGACGGGTCGCGGAAGTCCCAGTACGGGACGCCATCGTCAGGCAGGTGCGCGATGAAGTAGTCGGCGGCGCGGGTCGCCGCCGCGAGGAGCTCGGGGCGCTTCGTGTGACCGTACGCCGCGCTCAGCCCGTGGATCGCCCACGCCTGGCCGCGCGCCCACGCCGAGCTGTCGGAGTAGCCCTGCCAGGTCGCCGTCCGCCTGAATGCGCCGCTGGCCGGGTCGAACAGCGCGACGTGCGCGGTGCTGCCGTCGGCCCTCACGTGAGCGCGCGCCGAGACGAGTGCGTGCGACGTCGCGATCCGCGCCCAGCTGCTGTCCCCGCCATGCTCGGCGGCCCAGAAGAGCATCTCGAGGTTCATCAGGTTGTCCACGATCACCGGATACGTCCAGTCGCGGCGCTGGTCGGTCGCCTTCTCCAGGTCCCACGACTTGATCGCGCCGACCGCGGGATTGAATCGTGTCGCCAGCGTGCGACTCGCGGTGAGCACCACGTCGCGGTAATGCTCGTTGCCGGTGAGCTGATAGCCATGACCGAAGCTGTCGAAGATCATGAAGCCGAGGTCGTGCGTGCCGGTCATCGTCTTCGCCGGTTCGAGGCCGTTCGTCCATTTCTCCGCCAGCGCGCGCCACGAGCTGTCGTGCGTCGCCTGGTAGAGGTACCAGAGCGTGCCGGCGAAGAAACCGCTCGTCCATTGACGGTACGACTGCTGATCCCAGCTTCCATCCGGACGCGTGGACCGTGGATACCCCTTCGCCGGATCGAGGGTGGTCGCGCTGATGTTCATCTGATGCTCGGCCCAGCCTAACGCTGCATCGAGGACGCTGTCGTCAGACTGAGTCGCCGACGCCGGCACCTTCGCACCGTCAGGCACGGCCGCACCGTCAGGCGGGTAGAGCAGCGTGAACGGCGACGTGCTCGTCACGGTGCGCGGCAGCGCGGGCAGCGCACGACGGGACACCGGGTCATGCGTCACGTACGCCGCGCGCGCGAGCGGCGGGAGGAAGACATCGGGGGTCGCCGGCGTCACCTGCTCGGTCGGCCAGGGATTCGCCGGGTCGGCGTACGGCGCGAGCGAGTGCAGCGCCGCAACGATGCCGCCGCCGCTCTCGGGGACGTAGTGCCAGAGATCGACGTTCACGAATCGACCCATCTCGGCGAGCTGCGTGAATGCGTCGAGGTTGAACAGCGAATAGTGCAGCGGTCGCGTGCGCGCGAGCTCGAGCGGCATCGACCCGTCGGGGCGGATCTGCATCGCGATGCGCTGGCGGGTGGTCGTCCCGATGATCCGGCGCGCGTTGCCGCTGTCGTCGACGAACAGCGCCAGCGCGGCAGCCTGCGCATCGAACCACGTCCCGTGATTGTTGTCGGCGTCGCGCTCGTCCTGGCCATTCCTGCTGTGCTGCAGCCAGTAGAGATAGTCGGTGCACCAGCGACGAAATGCATCGCGGTCGGCGATTCGCCAGGCGGGTGATCTCTCGATGAGGCTCACCGCGTCGAGCAGCGACGGCACGTCACGCAGGTCGATGATCCCCGTCCCACGCCCATCGTTGACGCCCAACACCGCCTGCGCGTAGCGGAGATTCGGATTCATCCGCGTCGCCGATTCCACGAACCAGGTGCGCAGCAGCAAGGCGGCGCGGTCCGCGTACTGCGGCTTGTCGGTCAGGTAGTAGGCGAGTCCGAGCTCCTCGACCGCGTGCGCCATCGACTGGAAGCGAATTCCGTCGTGGTCGGTCCTGCTCTCGGGATTCACCTGTCCGTCGCGTCGCACGTAGGGCAGCCCGCCCGGCTTCGTCGTATCCGGCCACCAGTACGGCGCGAGGCTCATGAAGTCGTGCTTGTCGCCGTTGGGCGGCACCTTCTTCTTCTGCATCACGCTCCACGGGCCAGCCGTCATCGCCGAGTCGGCGGCGGCGATCAGCGCGTCGAATGCCGGGCGCAGCGTGCCGTCGCCGGCGGCGAGCCGCTGCTTCGTCGCCAGCAGCGCTTCGCCACGCGCGAGCATCAGCGTCGGTGCAACCGC
>JBJMNK010000137.1:0-6706 GCA_045804265.1 Gemmatimonadaceae bacterium
AGCTGACGTTCTTCCGCGTCTACTCGGGCGTGATGAAGTCGGGCTCGTACGTCTACAACTCGACGAAGGACAAGCGCGAGCGCGTCGGGCGTCTGCTGCAGATGCACGCGAACAAGCGCGAGGAGATCGAGGAAGTGCGCGCCGGCGACATCGCCGCCGCGATCGGCCTCAAGGACACGCGTACCGGCGACACGCTGTGCGACGATGATCATCCGATCATCCTCGAGGCGATGAAGTTCCCGAACCCCGTCATCGACGTCGCGATCGAGCCGAAGACGAAGGCCGACCAGGACAAGCTGGCGATCGCGCTGCAGAAGCTGGCCGAGGACGACCCGACGTTCCGCGTGCACTCGGATGCGGAGACGGGCCAGACGATCATCTCCGGGATGGGTGAGCTGCACCTCGAGATCATCGTCGACCGCATGATGCGCGAGTTCAAGGTCGACGCGAACGTCGGCCGTCCGCAGGTCGCCTATCGCGAGACGATCCGCAAGCGCGTCGAGAAGGTCGAAGGAAAGTTCATCCGCCAGTCAGGCGGCAAGGGACAGTACGGCCACTGCGTCATCAACATGGAGCCGGCCGAGCAGGGCGCCGGGTTCGTGTTCGAGGACAAGATCGTCGGCGGGGTGATTCCACGTGAGTACATCGGCCCAATCGAGCAGGGGATCAAGGAAGCGCTGGAGAACGGTGTCGTCGCCGGCTACCCGATGGTGGACGTGAAGGTGCAGCTGGTCTACGGTTCGTACCACGACGTCGACTCGAGCGAGATGGCGTTCAAGATCGCCGGCTCGATGGCGTTCAAGGAAGCCGCGAAGCGTGCGAGCCCGGTGATCCTCGAGCCGATGATGAACGTCGAAGTCGTCTGCCCCGATGCATACATGGGCGACATCCTTGGCGACCTGTCATCGCGGCGCGGGAAGATCGGCGGCATGACGCAGCGCGGCGAGGCGCAGGTGATCTCGGCCAGCGTTCCGCTGTCGGAGATGTTCGGCTACTCCACGAAGCTGCGCTCGTCGTCGCAGGGACGCGCGGTGTACTCGATGGAGTTCAGCCACTACGAGGAAGTGCCGAAGTCGAAGATGGAAGAGATCGTGGCCAAGAACGGCAACGAAGTGAAGCGGTCCTAGGAAGCTGGTAACGATCGAAGGGCGGAATCGCGCGACACGCGATCCGCCTAACGGTCGAGATGGTTTTTGCTCTCAGGCGTCAGGCACACACACCTACATCGAGATCATCGATTATGGGCAAGGCAAAGTTTGAGCGGACGAAGCCGCATGTGAACGTGGGGACGATCGGGCACGTCGACCATGGGAAGACGACGTTGACGGCGGCGATCACGACGATTCAGGCGAAGAAGGGGATGGCGCAGGCGACGGCCTACGACCAGATCGACAAGGCGCCGGAGGAGAAGGCGCGCGGCATCACGATCTCGACGGCCCATGTGGAGTACGAGTCGACGGCGCGGCACTATGCGCACGTGGACTGCCCGGGGCATGCCGACTATGTGAAGAACATGATCACCGGGGCGGCGCAGATGGACGGCGCGATCCTCGTGGTCTCGGCGGCCGATGGGCCGATGCCGCAGACGCGGGAGCACATCCTCCTCGCGCGGCAGGTGAACGTGCCCTACATCGTCGTGTTCATGAACAAGGTGGACATGGTCGATGATCCGGAGCTCTTGGACCTGGTCGAGCTCGAGGTCCGCGAGCTCTTGAGCGCCTACGAGTTCCCGGGCGACGAGACGCCGATCATCAAGGGGAGTGCGCTCAAGGCCTTGGAGTCGGGGGACCCGAACTCGGAGTGGGGGCAGAAGATCGGCGAGCTGATGGACGCCTTGGACTCGTATATCCCCGAGCCCAAGCGGGAGATCGACAAGCCGTTCCTGATGCCGGTGGAAGACGTGTTTAGCATCACGGGGCGCGGCACCGTCGCGACGGGGCGCATCGAGCGCGGCATCGTCAAGGTGCAGGAAGAGGTGGCGTTGGTCGGGTTCAACAGTGATAAGCGGACCGTGGTCACCGGGGTGGAGATGTTCCGGAAGCTCCTCGATGAAGGCCGGGCGGGGGACAACGTCGGGCTCCTGCTCCGCGGGATCGGGAAGGAAGAGATCGAGCGCGGGATGGTCCTGGCCAAGCCGGGCTCGATCACGCCGCACACGAAGTTCCAGGCCGAGGTGTACGTGCTGACGAAGGAAGAGGGGGGGCGGCATACGCCCTTCTTCAAGGGGTACCGGCCGCAGTTCTACTTCCGGACGACCGACGTGACGGGGTCGGTCGAGTTGCCGGAGGGGATGGAGATGGTGATGCCGGGGGACAACGTGCAGATGACGATCGAGCTCATCACGCCGATCGCCATGGACGAAGGCTTGCGCTTCGCGATCCGCGAGGGCGGCCGCACCGTCGGCGCCGGCGTCGTCGCGAAAATCCTGAAGTAACCAAACAGCAGCTACTGCCGCGGTTCACACGACCGCGACTTCCACGGTGGCTCGGCGCTAACGGCTAATGGCTAACGGCTCGCAAGGGCTCTTAGCCATTAGCGTCAAGCGAGAGCGGGGAGATCGGCGGCAACAGAGGAGATAGAAGGCAATGGCACGCGAGAAGATCATTTTGGCCTGCAGCGAGTGCAAGAACCGCAATTACTTCACGATGAAGAACAAGCGGTTGCACCCGGAGCGGGTGGAGTGGAAGAAGTACTGCCCGCGGTGCAACAAGCATCAGCTCCATAAGGAAACGAAGTAGATGGGGACCCAGGCAGCGCCGACACAGCGATCGGGCGTCGAGAAGGTGGGGGCGTTTTTCCGCGCGATCCCGTCGTTCTTCCGTGCCGTACGCGACGAGATGACCAAGGTGACCTGGCCCGATCGCCGTCAGACGGTGGACGCGACGTGGCGCATCATCATCTTCGTGCTCTTCATCGGCGCGGTGATCGGTCTGCTCGACTTCGTCCTGCAGCTCATCCTGGTGAAGGGGCTGCCGTCGTTATTCGCGGGGCGTTGATGAGCGAACACCGGTGGTACGCCGTTCAGACGACCGCGGGCCATGAGAACAAGGTCCGGTCACTGGTCGCCCGGAAGATCGAGCAGGACACTCGTCCCGCGGAGGAGCGCCCGATCCGTCAGGCGCTTGTCCCGACGCAGGAAGTCGTCGAGATCAAGAACGGGAAGAAGGTGAACGTCGAGCGGAAGCTGTACCCCGGCTACGTGCTGGTCGAGATGGTGATGAACCAGGAGACGCTGCACACGATCAACGGGATCCAGGGCGTGATCAAGTTCGTTGGTGTGCAGGACCGCTTTCCGCAGCCGCTGCGCGCGGACGAGGTCAACCGTCTCCTCGGAATCGTCGACGAGGCGGAAGAGGTGGCACCGAAGGAGGAGATCCCGTTCCTCATCGGTCAGGCAGTGGCGATCACGGAAGGACCGTTCACCGACTTCAACGGAACGGTCGAGGAAGTGATGGCCGACAAAGGCAAAGTCCGGGTCTCGGTTTCGCTCTTCGGAAGGCCGACTTCCGTGGAGCTGGACTACCTGCAACTCAAGGGGTACTGAGTACAGTCTCAACACGGCGAAGAGAGAAGAGAGAATAACGTTAGGCAACCGCGGTTCGCTCATCTCTCATCGCAGTGTCATAGCTGACGTAGGCGGGGAGTGACTGAAGTACGTCGACGACCACTTCGACGATAAAAAGGCAGTGGGAGCATTGGCCGCGCGACAGCGCGGCGGTACGCAACACCGAGGCAACGATGGCGAAGAAAGCAACAGGGTTCGTCAAGCTGCAGATTCCGGCGGGGAAGGCCAACCCGGCTCCTCCGGTCGGAACTGCACTCGGTCCGCAGGGCATCAACATCATGGCCTTCTGCAAAGAGTTCAACGCTCGCACGCAGGGCCAGGACACGATCCTTCCGGTCGAGATCACGATTTTTTCCGACAAGTCGTTCACCTTCATCACCAAGACCCCGCCCGCCGCGGTCCTGCTGAAGAAGGAAGCCGGCATCGAGAAGGGCTCGGGCGCGCCTAACCGTACCAAGGTCGGCAAGGTCACCAAGGCTCAGGTCCGCAAGATCGCCGAGATCAAGATGCCCGACCTCAACTGCGACTCGCTCGAGTCGGCGATGGCGATGGTTGCCGGCGCCGCCCGTTCGATGGGGCTGGAGGTCATCTGATGCCTACTCAGGCTCATGGCAAGAAGTACCGGAAGAGCGCCGAGAGGCGCACCGAGGGCCAGGCGTATCAGTCGCGCCAGGCGCTCGAGCTGGTGAAGACCGGCGCGTACGCGAAGTTCGATGAGACGGTCGAGGTCGCGGTTCGCCTCGGCGTCGATCCGCGCCACGCCGATCAGGTCGTGCGCGGCACGGTCGTGCTCCCGGCGGGTACGGGTAAGTCTGTCCGTGTGCTCGTGATCGCCGTCGGCGACAAGGCGCGCGAGGCGGAGAGCGCCGGCGCCGATTTCATCGGGGTCGAGTTCGTGCAGAAGATCAAGGACGGCTGGCTCGACTTTGACGTCCTGATCGCGACGCCGGACCAGATGGGACAGGTTGGCCAGCTCGGTCGAGTGCTCGGTCCGCGCGGCCTGATGCCGAACCCGAAGGCCGGCACCGTGACGTTCGACGTCGCGCGTGCGGTTCGCGAGACGAAGGCCGGCAAGATCGAGTTCCGCGTCGACAAGGGCGGCAATGTGCACGCTCCGATCGGCAAGGTCTCATTCCCGCTCGAGTCGCTCGAGACGAACTTCGGCGCGCTGATGGACCAGCTGGTGCGCTCGAAGCCGACGGCGGCGAAGGGCGTGTACATCCGCAACGTTGCGGTCTCCAGCACGATGGGGCCCGGTGTCACCGTTGACGCTACCCCTTACCGGACCTGATCGATGAAGCGCAACGACAAGGAGCAGCTCGTCACCGAGCTCACTACGAAGATCAAGAGCGCGAAAGCGCTCTACTACACGGACTTCACGGGACTCAACGTGAAGCGCATGACCGATCTGCGCCGTCGCCTCAAGAAGGCGGGGATCGAGTATGTCGTCATCAAGAACACGCTCGCACTTCGGGCAGTCAACGACAGCGGGCTTGTCGGCACGCGGCTGAAGGGCCCGACTGGGCTCATCATCAGCAAGGATCCGGTCTCGGCAGCGAAGCTCCTCACGGACTTCGCCAAGGAGAACGAGCAGAAGCCGACCGTCAAGAGCGGAATGCTCGAAGGCGTCGCGATCGACGAAGCGCAGGTGAAGAAGCTGGCCTCGATGCCGTCGCGCGAGCAGATGCTCGCCGAGCTAGGCGCCAGCATGCAGGCTCCGATGGCCGCCTTCGTCGGCGCGCTGAACGGATTGCTGTACATGTTCGCGGGTGCCCTCGATGCGCTGAAGACTCAGCGCGACGAGGCGAAATAACGTCCCAGGCGAAGACAGCGCGCGCCGAAGCGGTGCCGCGCCAGCCTGATTCACAGTCCCAGGAATCGCCTGGGTTTTATTTGAGGAGAACGACAATGGCTAACGCGACCATGAGCAAGGACGAGATTCTCGAGGCGATCGGCAACATGTCCGTCTTCGAGCTCTCCGAGCTGATCGAAGCTTTCAAGAGCAAGTTCAACGTCACCATCTCGGCCGCCCCGGTGGGCGGCGGAGCCCCGGCCGCCGGCGGCGCGGGTGGTGGTGCAGCGGCCGCGGTCGAGGAGCAGACGGAGTTCGCCGTCAGCCTCAAGGACGCGGGCGCGAAGAAGATCCAGGTCATCAAGGTCGTCCGCGAGATCACGGGCCTTGGACTGAAGGAAGCGAAGGACCTCGTCGATGGCGCCCCGCAGGTCGTGAAGTCGGGCGTGTCGAAGGACGAGGCGAACACCATCAAGACGAAGCTCGAAGAGCAGGGCGCGACCGTCGAGGTGAAGTAAGGGTCGTCGGGTGATCGGACGGCGACCGAGTCGCCGTCCGATCACCCCACCCCCTTCCTTCACCCGGCCCGCCTCTGTGCTCAGCGCCACCAGCAAGACAATCGAAGTCCCTGAACAGCTCCGTTCCACGCAGGGAAAGTCGCAGCCGCATGGCTGCGAAATCCAATGCGAGGGGAACGGGGCGTTTTTCGCCTGCGTGCGGGTGAGACATGCATAGCCAGATGAAGCAGATTTCCTTCGCGAAGCTCGAGCAGGGGATGGACATGCCCCATCTCCTCGATATCCAGACGCGCGCCTTCGAGGCGCTGCTGCAGCTGGATGCGGCTTCCCATGACCGTGAGGATGTCGGACTGGAGCGGGTCTTCAAGGACCTGTTCCCGATCACTGACGTCCACGAAAACTTTTCTCTCGAGTTCGTGCGCTACCACCTCGGCGAGCCGAAATACTCGGTCGAGGAGTGCATCGAGCGCGACATGACTTATTCCGCCCCGTTGAAGGCGACGCTGCAGCTCGTCATCAATGAGGAAGTGAACGGGGTCAAGCGGCCGCGCAACATCATCGAGAAGGAAGTCTATCTCGGCGAGCTGCCGGTCCTGACGTCCCTCGGCACCTTCGTCATCAACGGCGCCGAGCGAGTGATCGTCAGCCAGCTGCACCGCTCGCCGGGCGTCGTGTTCGAGGAGTCGACGCACCCCAACGGACAGCGTCTCATCTCGTCGCGCATCATCCCGTTCCGCGGGTCGTGGGTCGAATTCACCGTCGACATCCACGACATCGTCTACGTCCACATCGACAAGAAGAAGAAGTTCCCGGCCACCGCGCTCCTCCGCG
>JBJMNK010000138.1:0-9321 GCA_045804265.1 Gemmatimonadaceae bacterium
CGCGTTTTCGTAGGGTCCCCCCGCGTCTTCGCACTCCCTATCCCGAAAACGCACGAAGCGCCCGGCCATGGCCGGGCGCTTCGTGCGTTTTCGGGATAGGGAGTGCGAAGACGCGGGGGGACCCTACGAAAACGCGGGGCCATGGGCCGGGAGAAAGCCCGGATGGCGACACGGCGCGGTGTTTTCGAAACAGCCGGGGCGGGGTCAGAGCCGTTGAAAAGCGAAGAAAGTCATTTCAAGGGGTCAGAGCCGTTGAACGGCGGTGATGCCGGCGCGCAGATGATGTCGCACCAGGCGCGCCCCGCCGTTACCCCACCCCGCCCCGCCGCCTAACGCTGTCGCAGTGCCGCCGTGGCCGTTCAGTTTCGTCACGCACTACCCGCAGTTTCGAAACACCGCCTCCCGCTGTTTCGAAACCCGCGCCCTGTCCCTATCCGGTTTTCCCCATCCCCGGCCCCGCTGTTTCGTTGGGCCCGCTCTCCTGCAGCTTCGGCTGCCGTGCATCCTCCGCCGACCGCCCCCTTGAATCGCCCGCCCGGACCGCCTAGATTAGTGACTGACCAGTCAGTAATTCGTGGCCGTGGCCGCGGCGGACCGTTCCCGCCGCGACCGCGAGCCACCGGGATGCAGGGAACATCGCTGCGCCCGTCCGCGCTCGTAGCACGATGACCGACCGTTCAGCAAAGCCGACCGCCAAGCGCACGCGCAACAGTTCGCCGACCGTGAAGAAGAGCTCACGCTCCTCGACGCGCGCGGGCGCGCCAGCAACCGCGAGAGTTGCGCCGACGGTCACGGCGCGTCGCCGGCGTCCCGACGAGCGACCGAGCCAGATCCTCGAGGCCGCGCTCGACGTCTTCGGCGAGAAGGGACTCGCCGCTGCCCGGCTCGACGACATCGCCCGGCGCGCCGGTCTCGCCAAGGGAACGATCTACCTCTACTTCCCGAACAAGGACGAGCTCTTTCGCGCCGTCATCCGCTCGACGCTCGTCGCCGAGATCGAGCGCGCCGAGTCGTCGCTCACCAGCGGCACGCCGCAGGAGCAGCTCGACGAGTTCATGCACGGCTACTGGGCGTTCATGTGCTCGCCGACTTTCGAGCGCGTCCACCGGCTCGTCACCAGCGAGATTCCGAAGTTCCCCGACCTCGCGCGCTTCTATGGCACCGAGGTCATCGCGCGCGGCCATCGCCTGGTGAGTGGCATCGTCCGTGACGGCATCGCCGCCGGTGCCTACCGCGAGTGCGACCCCACGGCCACAGCGCGGATGATCATGGGGATGTTCTTCATTCACGGGCTCTGGCGGACGAAGCGCCTCTACATGCCGCATCTCGCCGTCGTCTCGGATCGGCTAATGTTCGAACAGCTCTCCGACTTTCTCCGCGCCGCGCTTCGTCCCGACAACGGGCGCTCGCATCACTCGCCGGCGCCCGTGGCGCCGCGTTCGCATTCATGACTACCGCATTGAAACAGCACGCACTCTCCACCGCTCCGCGCTTCGACATTACGCGCTGGGGCGCTTCCCACTCCGGCGCTTCCCACTCCGGCGATCGACGCCAGTTCCCTCGCTCGACGCTTCTCGCCTGCCTGACGGCGTCCCTCGCGGCAGTCGCGACATTTGCCGCACCGCTCGCGCTCCGCGCCCAGGACAGCACCACCGCCCTGCCGGCTGCCGGACAGACGCTCATGCTCACGCTCGGCGACGCGGTCAAGCTCGCGGCGCGGCAGTCACCAACCGCTGAAACGGGACGCCTGCGCGCAGCGCAAGCGCGCGCCCGCGTCACCGAGAGCCGCGCCGACCTGCTGCCTAACGCGTCGGCCAGCGCTCTGCGCTCGGGCCGCACCTTCAACACCGTCACCTTCGGCATCGAGCTTCCGACGGCGCCGGGTCAGCCGCCGCTGTTCAATCCCAACGGCCAGGTCGCCGGACCGGTCGTCACCACCGACCTGCGGGCACGGGCTTCGATGAACGTCGTCGACCTCGCCGCGCTGGCGCGGGTGCGGGCGGCGCAGGCCGCAGTACGGGCCAGCGACGCCGACGCCGCGAGCGCGTCGGAGACCGCCGCCGCGCAGACCGCGGCCGCGTACCTCCGCGTCCTCCGCGCCGATGCCGAGCTGGTCGCCCGCGCGCAGGACTCGACGCTCGCGGCCGAACTGCTCGGCATCGCCCGCTCGACGCTGCAGGCGGGGACCGGAACTGGGCTCGACGTCACGCGCGCCGAGGCGCAGGCTGCCGGGGTGCGGGCACAGCTGATCGCTGCCCGCTCGGAGCGGTCGCGGGCCCGGCTCGAGCTGCTGCGGACGATGGGTGTCTCGCTCGACGTCAACCTCGTCCTCGCCGACTCGCTCGACAAGCTGGCGATGACCGACTCGCTGCCTAACGCCGAGGAGGCGACGACGCGGGCGCTGGCCAACCGTCCGGATCTCCGCGCGGCGAACGAGCGGTACGCCGCGGCACAGCGGCAGATTCGCGCGATCCAGGCCGAGCGGCTGCCGAGCTTCGGCCTGTTCGGCGACAAGGGCGCGATCGGCAAGAACTCGCAGCACCTGCTCAACACGTATGACTGGGGGCTGCAGCTGTCGCTGCCGCTGTTCGACGGCCTGCGCCGCGAAGGGCGGATCGAGGAGCAGCGCGCGGTCACGAGCGAGGCCGACGTCCGGCGGCGCGACCTGCGCGAGCAGGCCGGCGTCGACGTGCGGGCAGCGCTGCTCGACCTCGGCGCCGCGCGCGAGCAGGTGGACGCGGCGCGCGAGCGGCTGCGCCTGGCCGAGCAGGAAGTGTCACAGGCGCGCGAGCGCTTCTCGGCCGGCGTCGGCGGCAACGCCGACGTCGTCACCGCGTCGTTAGGCCTCACGGCGGCGCGCAACCAGCTCCTCGACGCGCTGACGCTGTTCCAGTCGGCGCGCGTCTCGCTCGCCCGCGCCGAGGGTGGCGCGACGAGCATCCGATAGCATCATCCGGTTCATCCCGCTCTTCTTCATCTTCCGACTCCGTCTCTGATCGCCGTTATGGCAAACCGCAAGCGCATCATCCCGATCATCGCCATCCTCGTCCTCGCCGGGCTGTTCTGGTTCGGCAAGCAGTGGTGGTACGGCCGTGCCCACGAGTCCACCGACAACGCGCAGGTGGACGGCCACCTCGTGCCGGTGCTGGCGAAAGTCGGCGGCTACGTCCAGGCCGTCAGCGTCCAGGAGAACGACAGCGTGAAGGAGGGCCAGGTCCTCGTCCGCATCGACAGCTCCGAATACGCGGTGCGCCTGCAGCAGGCGAACGCGGACCTCGCCGCGGCGCGCGCCGCGGCGGGATCGAGCGGCGGCGGTGGCGGCGGACAGGCGCAGGCTCAGGTCGCGGCCGCGGCGGGCCAACAGGGGGCGCTCCAGTCGCAGATCGTCGCGGCGCGGGCGGCGCGCGACAAGGCGGTGGCCGACCTCGGTCGCATGCGTGAGCTCGCGGCGAAGCAGATCGTGTCATCACAGCAGCTCGACGCGGCGGTCGCCGCGGCCGATGCCGCAAATGCGAACCTGCAGGGGCTCGAGCGTTCGGCGGGCGCGGCGGGCGCGACGGTGGCGAGCGCGGAAGCGGGAGTAAAGCTGGCGCAGGCGCGGCTCGCCGGCGCCGAGGCCGCAGTGTCGAACGCAAAGCTGCAGCTCGAGTACACGCGCGTGATGGCGCCCGCGTCGGGGACGGTGTCGAAGAAGCAGGTCGAGGTCGGGCAGCTGGTGCAGGCCGGGCAGCCGCTGATGACGATCGTGAGCGACACGGGGACGTACATCACGGCGAACTTCAAGGAGACGCAGCTCGCGGACATCCGCGTCGGCGAGCCGGTGGACATCGACGTCGATGCCTACGGGTGCACGGCGAAAGGGAAGGTCGAGAGCGTGAGCGCGGCGACTGGTGCCAAGTTCGCGCTGCTGCCGCCGGACAACGCGACCGGCAACTTTACCAAGGTCGTGCAGCGGATCCCGGTGCGGATCGCGGTCGTGAAGCCCTGCTCGGCGACGCAGCCGCTGCGCCCCGGGATGTCGGTGAACGTGCACGTCGCGACGAAGTAACAGCGCATGGCGACCGCGGCCGCACCGACAGGCTACGCCGCGCCGCTGCAGGCGAGTACCGACCGGTATCGCTACAAGTACCTGATCGCGATCTCGGTCACGCTCGCGGCGGTGCTCGAGCTGATCGACACCTCGATCGTCAACGTCGCGATTCCCCACATGATGGGGAATCTCGGCGCGACGCTGGACGAGATCGCGTGGGTCTCGACCGGCTACATCATCGCGAACGTGATCGTGATCCCGATGTCGGCGTGGCTGTCGGCGCTGTTCGGCCGCAAGCGCTACCTGACGGGATCGATCATGCTGTTCGTCATCTCGTCGTTCTTCTGCGGCGCGGCCGGATCGTTAGGCGCGCTGATCTTCTGGCGCGTGGTCCAGGGGATCGGCGGCGGCGCGCTGCTGTCGACGGCGCAGTCGACGCTGTACGAATCGTTCCCGCCCGTGGAAGCGGGATGGGGATGGCGATCTTCGGGATGGGGGTGATGGTCGGCCCGACCATCGGCCCGACGTTAGGCGGCTGGATCACGGACAACTACAGCTGGCCGTGGATCTTCTACATCAACGTCCCGCTGGGGATCATCGCGGCGGTGATGACGTGGATCTACGTTCCCGACGCCGAGCACCAGGAGCGGCGGACGAGCATCGACTTCGCGGGGATCCTGCTCCTGACGTTAGGCGTCGGCTCGCTGCAGTGGATGCTCGAGCGCGGGGAGCGGTACGACTGGTTCGAGTCGCGGTTCGTGACGACGCTGGCGGTCGTCGCCTTCTGCTCGCTCGCCGGGCTGGTCTGGCGCGAGCTGACGGCGAAGGAGCCGGTGATCGACTTCCGCGTGCTCAAGTCGCGGCAGCTGACCGCCGGCGTCGCCTTCGCGACGCTGCTCGGCTTCGCGCTGTTCGGATCGGTGTTCATCCTGCCGGTGTTCCTGCAGCAGCTGCACGGCTTCACCGCCTGGCAAACGGGCAAGGTGATCCTCCCCGGCGCGCTGGCGTCGGCGTTCACGATGGCGATCGTCGGTCGCAACGCGCGGCGGCTCGACGCCCGCTATACGGTGGTCGCCGGGGCACTGCTCTTCTTCCTGGCGATGTACAAGCTGTCGCTGATGACCTACGATTCCGGGACCGACGAGCTGTGGTGGCCGCTGATCTTCCGCGGCGTCGGCCTCGGGCTGATCTTCGTGCCGCTGACGAACGCGGCGATGGCCGACCTCGACGTGGCGCAGCTGCACCAGGGGACGGGGCTCTTCAACCTGACGCGGCAGCTCGGCGGATCGTTAGGCATCGCGCTGATGGCGACGATGCTGGCGCGATTCATCAAGACGAACAAGGCGCTGCTGACCGAGCACGTCGTCTCGACCGACCCGGCAGTGCTGGCCCGGATGGACCTGATGACGCGGAGCCTCGCTGCGCGCGGCGCCGACCTGGCGACGGCGAAGATGCAGGCGATGAAGGTGATCGACATGCAGATCTCCGGGCAGGCGAGCGTGCTCGCCTTCTCGCGGATCTACATCCTGAGCGGGCTGGCGCTGGTCTGCGCGCTTCCGCTGCTGCTGCTGTTCCGGACGGGGCGGGCGCGGGGGTCGATGGGGCCGGTACATTGAACTGCAGCCGTCAGCAACGAAGCCATGAGCCGTTAGCCGTTAGCCGTTAGCCGTTAGCCGTTAGCCGTTAGCCGTTAGCCGTTAGCTGAACGCGATGAGGGACGGGACATGGCTGTAAGCGGCAAGCGGTAAGTTGACAGCTGCGGCGTGGGGTCGACGTATCGGGTGCGGCGGAAGCGGGACCAGTCAGACATTCCATTCGAATACATGATGAGCGAGAATCTTCCGTCGCGCGCGGATGCGCTGGCGCTGGTGCACGAGTACACGGCGAGCGATTCGCTGCGGAAGCACATGCTGTCGGTCGAGGCGGCGATGCGCGCGTACGCGACGAAGTTCGGCGAGGATCCGGAACGGTGGGGGCTCACCGGGCTGGTGCACGACTTCGACTACGAGAAGTACCCTAACGCTTCGCACTCGGCGACCGAGGAGCACCCGGCCGGCGGCGTCCGGATCCTCCGCGAGAAGGGATTTCCGGAGGACGTGCTGCAGGCGATCCTCGGGCACGCGACTTACTGCAACGTCCCGCGCGAGACGCGGATGGCGAAGGCGCTGTTCGCGGTCGACGAGCTGACGGGGCTGATCACGGCGAGCGCGCTGGTGAAGCCGAGCAGGAGCATCCACGACGTCGAAGCGGCGTCGGTGCGAAAGAAGATGAAGGACAAGGCGTTCGCGCGCGGGGTCAATCGCGACGACGTGATCAACGGCGCGTCGGAGCTCGGCGTCCCGCTCGATGAACACATCGCGTTCGTCATCGAGGCTATGCGCGGGGTGGCGCCGGCGATCGGGTTGGCGGGGGTCGCTGCCTGACGATCGAGGGCAGCGTTAGCGGGGGCCAACGCTCGCTCAACGCGGCCGAGGCGGGGTGCGTATATGTGGCGTGACGAGGATCCAGAGGTGACCGCACGGCCGGCATCGCTGCCGCAGGAGACGGATGCGCCACGGCGCGTCGTCTCCAGCGGTGAGCGCGAGCGTCCGCGTCCGGCCGGCCTGGAGCCACGGGTCGACGATCGCGCGCTGGTGCTCGCGGCGCGCGCCGGCGACGACACCGCATTCGGCGCGCTCGTCCGACTCCACCAACGGCGTGCGTACGCGGTGGCGCGGGCGATCACGGTGGAGCACGAAGACGCCGAGGACGCGGTTCAGGATGCGTTCCTGCACGCGTACAAGGCACTCAGTCGCTTCGACGCGGCGTTTCCGTTTGGCGCATGGCTGGCGCGAATCGTCGCCAATGCGGCGCTCGATCTGGTGCGGCGGCGGCGAGTGCGGACGACGGACGAGATTCCGGCGAGCGCGGCACTGCCATTCCACGATCCGGCCGAGCGTGCCGAGTTGAAGTCGCGGTTGAACGAAGCACTTGCCGGGCTGCCGCCGCGCCAACGCGCGGTGCTGGTCCTTCACGACGTCGAGGGCTATCGCCACGCCGAGATCGGCGCGATGCTCGGGATGCCTGAAGGGACTGCCCGATCCGATCTGCACCATGCGCGGATGCTGATGCGTCGCGCGCTCGATGACATGAGGAACAGCTGATGAACGACAAAGAGCTGCGGTTTCCTGACGACCGGCCTGACCGGGAGATCGGCGACGCGCTGCGCCCGCTGCTCTCGCCGACAAGTGCGTCGAGCGGTGGCTACTGGGAAGGGCTCGAGCAGCGGATCATGGAGCGGATCGCCGAAGATCGCAGCTCGCCGTGGAGCGTGCTCGCCGGATGGACGCGCCCCGCGGCGATTGCGGCTGCGCTCCTGCTCGCGGCGGCGTCAGTCGCATTGACACAGGTGCGCCATGAAGAAGCCGCGGTCGCGTACGGCGCGATCGCGGAAGAGCAGTTCACGGTCTCCGAGTCGGCACCAGCCGCGAAGCCGACCGCGGACGCCACCGTGCGCATGCTGCTCGAGCGCTGATGGCGACGCCACGTTCGACCCGGAGCCTCGCGCTCGCATTCGTCCTCGGCGCGCTGCTGGTCGGCGGCGTGCTCGGCTTCACCGCCGATCGCGTGCTCGGCCGCGACGACGCCTGCTCACGCTATTTCACGCGCAGCGAGCTGCGGAAGCGCTTCGCCGAGCGGCTGGAGCTGACCGAGGCGCAACGGGTGAAGGTCGACTCGATCCTCGACACCAAGCGTGCGGCGATGGACTCGATCCAGGCGCCGGTGAAGGCAGCGATGAACGCCGTGAGTGACACCGCGACGCGGCGCATCGAGGCGGTGCTCGACGCCGAACAGCGAACGACGTTCGCCGAGATGCGGGCCGACCGTGACCGGCGCGATCGGGCCGATTCCGTGTCTCGGGTGAAGCGAAAGGAGTAGGGGTCAGGGGTCAGGGGTCAGAGTCGTTGAAAAACGATGATGCCTGTTGCCTGGCGCCTCACGGCGATGGTGCTGCTGCGTCTTTTGGGGTGATGCCGATGACTCGCACTCCTGCGCCGCGCGCGGCGTCCATGGCGTCGAAGACGCGCTCGTAAGACACGCCCGGCTCGGCACCGACGAAGATCATCCGGTCGGGGCGGCCACTGTAGACCTCACGAAGCCGGCGCGCGAGCGCCGGCTCGTCGAGAAGGGTCTCCCCATTCAACCGGAAACCGCCGCCGCGCTGCACGATCAGGGCGATCTGCGGCGACGAACCATCCCCGGGTATCCGCTGCGGAAGCTGCGCGTCGATCGTGCGGTTGGCCAGCGGAAGTGCGACGAGGAAGGTCACGAGCAGGACGAGCAGGACGTCGATCATCGGCGTGACGTTAGGCTCGGCGGCGACAACATCACCGTTAGGCCATACGGCGCTCATCGGACACCGCCGACGTCGAAGCGGTAGGACCGCTCGACGAGGGTGCGGACGCGACGTCCGGCGAGCTCACCAGCGGTGAACCGCGACTGGCGGAGGGCGGCGAGGACCGCGCGGGTGAACAGCTCGTGGCTCGAGTCGAGCACGCGGATCGATGACAGCTCGGCGCGGCCGGCGGTGTCGACGACGAACTGCACGCGCACCATGCCCGCGATTCCAGCGGAGCGGAGCAGCTCGGGATATGCCGGCGTCCTGTCGGCGACGACGCGGACCGGGATGTCGAGCATGGCTTCGCCCGTGGCGCCCGTAACCCCGCCGAGCACGACTCCGGTCCCGCTACCGCTGCCGCGACCGCTGCCGATATCGGCGAGCAGGCTGTCGACGCCGGTGGCCGCCGATGTCCCCGTCATCGGGGGCGGGTCGATGTTCAAGTCAACGCCGGGAAGACTGGTGGGCGAAACCGTGCGGGAGCTCGTGCTGGCGCCGCCGGTGTGGCTAGGGTGGACTGCGCCACCGCCGCGATCCGGCGGCGCGACGATCGGAATTACCGGCCCATCGCCGACGAACCTCGCTCGCGCTGTTGCTCCGCCCGTCGAGTACACGGCGAGCACGATGATCGCGGCGTGGACGACCACGCTCGTCGCCCCGCCCCACGCCGACTTCCTCTGCCGCGGTCCGGTTTCCAGCAATCGATCGAGCATCGCGTCCTCCCCGTGAGTGTGGCGGCTGCAGCTCTCACCGGCACGATAGGCGCGACCAGTTAAGCGTTGGTGGCGCACGGATTACGGATGCGTGAACTGGCGGTTAGGAGAGGCTTGCCGACGCGAGGTCGTTTGGCGCAATGGCGGTTCGATGTGGCGCTCCCATGCCGCTCCCAAAGGGGTCAGAGTCGTTGAAAAAC
>JBJMNK010000139.1:0-19668 GCA_045804265.1 Gemmatimonadaceae bacterium
CTGCCAGCGGATCGCACCGCGAAGCAGCCGCTGCCCCTCCGCCGTCAACGATTCCCGCGCCTTTGCGTTCGGTCCGATCCAACTGACGTGTCGGAAGACCCCCCACCGGCTGACGGGTCCCACGCGATGCGATGTCGCTCGCCAAAATCCCACGCCGCTCAGAAGCAAGGACGGCGCAAGAATTATCAACGCGAGGATCGCTGCCCCGCCGAAGACAGTAGTGAGGGAAGCGTGAGTCATAGCATGAGAGTCTTTCTGTCGGCCTAACGCCTAGAGCTAAGCCGCAAGGACTGCCTAATAGTTGTGCGCGAAGCGCACCTCCGTAAAGAGGCCTTGTCAGCTTCAGCGATCGTTAGGTGACCGGGTCGCGATGCCGCCCTCATCCTCGAGAACCAGGACGAACCACGCGTGGGTGCCTGGATACCGATGAATGTATTCGCGAGCGACGTTCTGACTTCGCGCGACGTACTGGTGTGGCCCCTCATCAGGCTGTCGTTCGGCATGCCAGTTAGCATGCGCGTATTCCAAGGGCTCCACAGACGACAGCACATCTCCACCCAGCACCGCGATTGGCCGGCCGGCGAGGTAGTCGAGGACGCGCAGCGCGTCGGCTCGCGACCATGCCAGTTCGTGTACACCAGACGCGTTGAGTGGAAGCGCCGCGCTAGCAACGTTTGGCGGAAGATCGAGATGCTGAAAGACGTCGCCCATTCTTGAAGTCTGTGGTCACCTAACGCCTAGAGCTAAGCTGCAAAGCACGCCTAAATAGATGCGAGAGCAGCGAGCTACCGAAAAGGTGCTTTGTCAGCTTCAGCGATCGTTAGGCCGCGGCTACGGGATAACCTGCAAAGCGGACGAGTCGCCGCCCGCCTGCCCCATCGCGACCACCCAGGCCCTGCCAGGGCTGATGCCCTGCACCCGGATCACCTGGCCGGCCTCATAGCCCGTGATATGGGCTATAGTCACGGGCCGAACGGCCCACGTCAACCCGCGGACCTCGGCGATGCAGACGGTGAGACGCGGGGAACAAGCCGATTCGACCGCATGCGTCTCCTCGCCGACGTGAATGGTGTCGGGGTTTACGATGGGTGCCTCCGCTTTGTCGACCGCGGTCGCCTCGATTTCGGCGGCCGTCATGCATCCGCTTAGAAATCCCACCATCGCAAGCATCGGCCAGAATCGCATGGCGTTCTCCTGAAGTCGGGGTACAATTTCTCCCTGCTCTTTCAGGCTAGCCACGATGAGGGCTATTCGGCATACGCCAACCGACGTAGTAGCGCGGCGCGGCCTAACGCCTAGAGCTAAGCTGCAAAGGTTGATCAATGGTTGCGAGCGCAGCGAGCATCATTAGCGAACCTTTGTCAGCTTCAGCGATGGTTAGGTGACTTGCTTGTGATGCTTGTGGTGCTCGCGCATTCGGCGGGCAACACTACGTGGGTCCAGTGCAAGGGATACGACGAAAGCGCCCAGATAGAAGAATCCCAGACCGCCAACAAAGAGCGGCATGAAGAGAATGTGCCATTCGCGCATTCTCTGAACCACGAATGACGGGTGCTGCGTTGCCGCGTAAGTGAAGAGGAGCATCGCGACGCCCAGCGCGAACATCGACTGGCCGTAGCTAAACCGCCAGTCCGGAGGCATTGCGCCGCTACGGACCGCTTGGCGATACGCCGCAATACGGTCCGCAAGAATTGGGATGCGCGAGAACCCGGCCATTTGGCTATCCGGACTTCGTAGTCACCTAACGCCTAGAGCTAAGCTGCAAGGCCTGCCTCATTATGGCGAGCGCAGCGAGCATCCGGAAAGAGGCCTTGTCAGCTTCAGCGATCGTTAGGTGGCGGCGCCATTTACTCGCCGCCGCGGCGCCACCAGCGATATCGCCAGCCATGTTTCTCCGCCCACGGCCAACTTCCCATCTCTAACGGGAGCCCGCTGCGCGCGCGGGGCTCGAGGAAACCCAACGGCGGCTCCGTCGGGTGTATCGGCCCTTGTACATCCCACTCACCCTCTCGCCGCCGTCGCTGCTCAAACCGCTTTCCGGCTGCACGGAGCGCCAACAGCAGCGCACCGACCGTTACTAAGACGCCAACAGTCCACATGTGATCCTTAGGGCTACCTAACGCCTAGAGCTAAGCTGCAAGCGCTGCCAATAATTGCGAGCGTAGCGAGCATCAGTAACGAGTGCTTGCCAGCTTCAGCGATCGTTAGACACCGGAGCGTGATGCCCGCTGGGAAAACACCGCCCTGACGCGATCGCTAAAAGGGTGCACCGCGAGCTGCCCTGTGGCGTAGGCTTCGGCCGCGCTGACCAACTCACGTAACGCGAGGATTCCGCCTGTACGACGCTCAAGTTCTATGCGGAGCTTCTGCTCATGCCCCGGTGCGAAGGTTCCACTCTGTGTGTTGGTACCGCAGCCGCATTCCCAAACTTGCATAGTTGCATTGATGGTGTGTGTCTAACGCCTAGAGCTAAGCTGCAAAGCACGCCTCGTAAAGGCGAGCGCAGCGAGCTTCAGTAACGGTGTGTTGTCAGCTTCAGCGATCGTTAGACAGCTGGCAGCGATGCTGACCGACTTCGCGCGCGGCGACGCCAGAGCAGCACGGCGGCAACCACCGCGTTCGCCACAATCAGGATGCCGGCGACGAGGATCGCGACCGAGAACAGGGGAACGGCGATCGAGTCGCCGCCGGTGCTCGTGCGCGCGCCCGTGCGGTAGTCCTCCGCGACCATGCGCTGCAGATACCACCAGAGCGCGCCGACCGCGCCGGCCCAGAGGAGGACGCTCAGGCCGGCGTAAGCCGCGAGGCGAGGCCAGAGTCGATGTTGATCAGCGTTCATGAGGATGCCTATTGCTGTCTAACGCCTGGAGCTAAGCTGCAAAGCTTACCCAATGAGTGCGCGCGGAGCGCGCTTCAGTAACGGAGCTTTGTCAGCTTCAGCGATTGTTAGAAGGCAGGTCGCGACCTCCACACATGCGGTCTCGGACCATTTATAGGAGCGCGTTTGGCGAGGCACTCCCGGGCTTTGCATTGGCCGCTAGCTCACGATCATTTGCGAAAGCAGCCTGCATTTCGTGCCGCATCGCCTTACGAAGCTGGCGCGCGAGCGTATCGAGCTCTTTTACTTTCTCCGACTGGTCGCGCCGCATTTGGTGTTCGCGCTTTTCGCCTTCTATCAACTCATCGGCGAATACGCTGAGTAGTGCCATCCGGCGCACCGCGTCCTCAAGAAGGTCGTCAACCTCCTTCGAGAACCAGAGGGCGTGAATTACACAAGCATTGCGGAACTCGACGAATACCTGATTCGCTTGTCGTACGGCGTCCCTCTCGTGTAGCACGTTCGCCGTTTTGCGTGCAGAGTTCAGATCTCCACGGTCAATCTGCGTGACAAACTCGGCGCGCTCACCTTCCGATATGAGTTCGAGGCTCTTAGCCAAGTGACGTAAGTCGGCTTCGGGCGATGCGCGGAAATCTTGATGGACCGTTAGCGCAGCAAAGTGGCGCGCGTAGCCGCCACGTGCACGCTCGAATAGCGAGTAAGTGTCTGCGTAGACTTCGTTGCGCTTGCCTGCAAAGAGTTCGTAGTCTTTACTAAAACGCTCGCGATCGAGTGCCAGCGACTGCCTCCAGTTCTCGGCTTCTCGTGACAATTCCGTGCGATGCACCTCAAGCTGGCGATCAAGTTGGTGATGGTAGTCGGCGAGCGTCTTACCCACCGACACATCCACCGCACCGCGCGCGGCCTCGGCGACACGACGCTCTAGGTACTTCGGCAGGAGCCAAAAAGCCGCAATGATCGCGAAGCTCACCAGGAGCGAGAATGACGAAGCGATCATGGCGGATTGTCAATTCAAGGAGTGATCCAGTGCCGTCTAACGCCCATTATACTGTCCGCGTAAACGGAATTATGCGGTGAGCGTAAGGTGTTGTCGATTGGTCGGCGCGGTCTAACGCGCCGCACCGGGTTCGGCGGGGCAGGTGATAACTCACAGAGCGGCCTCAGAGTAGCAGGTCGGTTGGCTTGCCGGCCAATGTGGTAAGGCTGTGAGTAAAGAACGCGCGAGCGCCGAGCAGACGATAGTCGACCGGTGCGCCGACATCGAACCGAATCGGAGCTTATCCACGTCGCTCGCCTTCGGCCTCGAGAACGCGCGCCGGCCACGACGGGCGCTGCCCCACTTGCGCCATGCGGCCGCAGTATATATGATATGCATCATATGAAGCGAGCCACCCGCAGTCGAAAGGAAGAAACGCACGACCGCATCGTCGAGTCCGCGGCGCGCGCCATTCGGCGCAGCGGATACGGCGGGACTGGCGTCGCCGACATCATGAAGGACGCCGGCCTCACGCACGGCGGCTTCTACGCGCACTTCCCGTCGCGCGAGGCGATGCTCGCCGAGGCGGCCGACCGCGCCGGTGCCGAATCCGTGGCCGCGGCGGCGCGCGTCGTCGCCGCCGCGCCGTCGCACGACGCGTTGCTGGCGATGGCGCGCGCCTATCTCTCGAAGGAACACGTCGAGGGGGTGGAGACCGGCTGCGCGATCGCCGCCCTCGGTTCGGAGATGCCGCGCCAGGCACCCGAGGTCCGGCACGCGGCAACTCGTCACATCAAGGGCATGATCGACCTCGTCGCGCGCGAGTCGCCTGACTGGGGAAAGCCGGACGCGCACGAGCGCGCGCTCGTGACCGTCGCCACGCTCGTCGGCACGTTGATCCTGGCCCGCGCGGTCGACGACGCAAGGCTGTCCGACGCGTTGCGCAAGGCGGCGCTGAAGCAGCTCGCCCACGCGGAGGACTGACTCGAACCGTGCCGATGACGGCTCATTGTTCGTATAATAATATGATGATCATCATACATAGCGGCTCACAAACGGACGACACAATGACGAGGACACCATGAAGACCCAACCCAGGATCGCGCTCGTGACCGGAGCCTCGTCAGGCATCGGTGAAGCCACTGCAGAACGGCTCGCGATCGCCGGCTACACGGTCTACGGCACCAGCCGACGGGGCGCCCGAGCGGAGGCGCGGCGATCGTTCACGATGCTCGCCCTCGACGTCACGAGCGACGCCTCGGTCGACGCCGCCGTCGCCGAGATCGTCCGAAAAGAGGGGCGCATCGACCTGCTCGTGAACAACGCCGGCTTTGGCGTCGCGCCCGCCGGCGCGGAAGAGAGCTCGATCGAGCAGGCGCGGTCGATCTTCGACACGAACTTCTTCGGTCTCGTCCGGATGACACGAGCTGTGGTGCCTCACATGCGCCGGCAAGGGAGCGGTCGCATCATCAACATCGGCTCCGTGCTCGGCTTCCTGCCGATGCCGTACGGCGCGCTCTACTCCGCGACGAAGCACGCTGTCGCGGGCTACTCCGAGTCGCTCGACCACGAGCTGCGCACGAGGGGCATCCGCGTCTCGGTCGTCGAGCCGGCATACACGAAGACGAAGTTCGACGCGAACTTCCTCGAGCCCGACGCGACCCTCGACGAGTACCGTGAGGCACGTGCCGCGTTAGGCATCCGGCTGCAGGAGGTGATGGCTGCCGGCGACGCGCCGAGCGTCGTCGCCGAGGCGGTGCTGCACGCTGCGAGCGCGCCCCGCCCGAAGCTCCACTACACGGCCGGAACCGCCGCGCGGCGGCTGCGATTGCTCGCCCGGCTCGCGCCCGCTGGGGTGATGGATGCCGGCATTCGAAAGGACCTGCGCCTCGATGTGCGGACGACGTCGCGGCCGCGTACGCGTGTACTGGAAGGCCAGTTGGGGGCCGGTCGATGAAGGTGTTCATCATCGGCCGCTACCGAAGCTAGGATCCCTGCGCGCGGGTGACGTGCCGGAGCCGGAGATCCAGGGCGCCTGAACGCTCCGTATCCGGCCTCCGTATCCCCGCTCCGTCGTTAGTCAGCGCCCCACGAGCGCGCCTAACGCTTCCTCGCACGCATCGAGGCAGAGCGCCAGCCGGTCCGTCGTATGGTCACCCATGTGCCCCACCCGGAACGTGGTCTCGCGCAGCTTGCCGTACCCGGCGCCGACCACGAATCCTCGCTTCGCCACCGCTGCTGCCACCGCGACGCCGCTGACACCAGGCGGCGTCGTCACCGCGGTGACGGTCGCCGAGCGTTCGCCCCCGGGAGCGAGGACACGGATCGGCCAGCCGCGACGGCGCGCAACGTCGTCCACCCACTCCCACGTCTGCTTCGACATCGCCGCGTGGCGCGCCCAGCGCGCTTCCATCGTCTCCGCCGCGATGCGCTCGAGCTGCACGTCGAGCGCGTAGAGTAGCGGGAGTGCCGGCGTGTTCGGTGTCTGGTTCTTCGCGGCATACGTCTCGAACTCGACGAGGTCGAAGTACAGCCCGCGCCCCTTTGCCTCTTTCGCGGTGCGCATGTACTCGGCGCTCGCCACGCCGACGGCGAGCCCCGGTGGAAGAGCAAGCGCCTTCTGCGAGCCGGTGAGCACGAAGTCCATCGACCATTCGTCGAAGGGAAGGGGCGAGCCGGCGACGCCGGTGACGCTGTCCACCAGGCAGAGCGCGCCATGCCTGCGCGCGATCGCCGTCGCTCCGCGCACGTCGCTCAGCGCGCCGGTCGAGGTCTCGGAGTGAACGAGGGTCACCGCCGCATAGCGCCGCGCCGTCAGGCGCAATTCGAGCTCGGCGAGGTCGACTGCCCTGCCTAACGGCACCGTGAGGATGTCGGTCTGTCGCTCGCACGCGGTGGCGATGTTGGCGAAGCGCTCGGAGAAGGCGCCGTTCACCACCGACAGGATCGGGCCCGGCGGCGCGCAGCGCACCGCGGCCTCCATCAGCCCGGTGGCCGAGGAAGAGCTGACGAGCACCGGACGCGTCGTGCGGAAGACGTCGCGTAGCCCGGCCTGGATCCGCGCGAACATCGCCTCGAATGCCTTGCCGCGATGCGGGATCATCGGCCGCGTCATCGCCGCGAGCACTTCGGGGCGCACCTCGGTCGGGCCGGGGAGGAAGAAGGTGCCGAATGGAACGTCAGGCATCATCCGAGGACCAGCGCCTCCAGTTGAGCGAATGATTCGATCGTGAAGTCAGCGGCCTGCACCACCGGCTCGCGGCGCGCGAAGCCGGTGTACGCGCCGAACGCCGCCACCGCGGGGCGCATCGCAAGATCGGTCGCGCCGTCGCCCACGCCAAGTGCCGGTGCGGGGAGCCCGAGCTCGCGGACGACCTGCTGTTTTCCACTCTGTGTCGCCAATGGCGACCGGTCGTCGAAGCCGGCGTAGTCGCCGTCCGCATCGAAGCGGATCGACACCGCGCGCAACGCACTGTCGCCGGCGCCGATCAGCCGAGCGAGCGGGACGATCGCTTCGCGGAGCCCGCCGCTGACCACCGCGATCGCGACACCGGCTCGCCGCAGCGCCGCTACCGCCTCGACTGCGCCCGGCGCGATCGACTCGACATACCGCACGCTGAGCGCGTCGATTTCCCGCTTCGTCGGCGCGATCATTTTCAGCCGCTCGCCGTACACCGACTCGAGCGCGATCTCGCCGCGCATCGCCCGGTCGGTGAGCGCGGCGATCCGCGCCGCCATCTCCGCCCCGCGCAACGCGGCCAGCCAGTCGATCCCCTCGACGCCGGACAGCGTCGAGTCGACGTCGAGCACGACGCTGGCGAAGCGCGGGGCGCGGCCTTTCTGCGCTGCCAGGCCCGGTCGCGTGCCGCCGTTAGGCGCCGACTCGCCGCTCACAGCACGTTCCCCGGCGCGAGGATCCCCATCGGGTCGAGCTCGCGCTTCATCGCTCGCATCGCGCCGAGCTGCAGCTCGCTCAGCTGCAGCCCTACCCACTTCCGCTTGATCTTGCCGATCCCGTGCTCGGCCGCAACCGTCCCGCCCATTGCGATCACCGTGCGCAGCGTCTCCTCGACCACGCGCTCGATCCGCTTCACCTCATCCGCATCAGTCGCGATGAAGTTCTGGTGCGGGTGCCCGTTCCCGGCGTGTCCGTAGATCACCGCCTGTTCCACTCCCGCCGCCCGGGCGTGCCCGCGCGCTGCCATGATCGCCTCGGCCAGCCGCGGATACGGCACCGCCCAGTCGGTGGACACCTTCCGCCCGCCCGCCGCGCGACAGCGCGCGCCGCGCTCGTTCATGGTCGCCGGGATCGCGTGCCGGGCATCGCGCGCCTCGCGCAGCGCGGCGTCGCCCTCGAACACCCGCACCTCGTCGCCTAACGCGCCGTGCGACTCGGCCAGCTCGAGCCAGCCGGTGAGGTCCACCTCGTCGTCGCCGGCATCCTCGCAGTAGACCGCTGCCGCGGCACCCGTCGGCGCCATCCGATCGCCGTGGCCGAGCGCCGTGAGGCCTAACGCGAGCTGGTCGAGGTACTCGAGGCAGCGCGGCGACAGCACCGATCGCCGCGCGGCGACGACGAAGCCCAGCGCCTCGCGCTCCGACGCGAAGGGGATCGACAGCCCGGTCACCCGTGCCGGCAACGGCACCAGCGCCAGCTCGGCCGCGACGACGATGCCTAACGTGCCCTCGCTGCCGACGAACCAGTCGAGCGGGTCGTGGACGAACTCGTAGCCGACGGTGTTCTTCTCGAGCGGGTTGCGCCGCAGCTCCACCGTCTCGCCCGAGGCGAGCACCACCGTCAGTGCCCGCACATGCGAGCGCGTCGCGCCATAGCGGAGGGTTCGTGCCCCCGACGCATTGCAGGCGATCGAGCCGCCGATCGTGCACGACTCCTCGCTCGTCGGATCGGGCGCGAACAGCAGCCCAGCCGCGGCCGCGGCGCGCTTGATGTCGGAGACGATCGCACCAGGCTCGACACGGATGCTGCGCGCACGCTCGTCGACGTCGGCGATGTGGTCCATCGCCCGCAGCGACATGAGCACGCCGGAGTCGGCGATCGATGCGCCGGTCGTGCTGGTCTGCCCGCCCGCCGCGGTGAGTGGGGTGCGCGACGACGCGCAGTCGCGCACGATCGAGACGACTTCCGCCGCGCTCGCCGGGCGGGCGATCGCGTCAGGCACCATTCGCAGCCCCGACGCGTCGGTCGCGAAGCCCTCGCGGAGCGCGGCGTCGCGCTCGAGCGCCGCGCTCACCGCTGGACCGTCAGGCGCCGGCGATCGTCGCGCCGAAGCGGACGATCGTCGCGGTCAGCACATCGGGGAGCTCCATCAGCCGCTTCTGCAGGTCGTTGCCGACCGCATTGTCCACAGTGATCGCCGCCAGCGCCTCACCGCCCTGCGCCAGGCGTGCCTGATGGTACTCGGCGATGTTCACGCCGGCGTCGCCGAGGAGCGTGCCGACGCGCCCGATGACTCCCGGTACGTCCTTGTTGGTGAGGACGACAAGGGTGTCGCGCGGCGCGACGTCGACGTGAAAGCCGCCGATGCGCGTCAGGCGCCACGCCGAATCGCGCGGCGCGATCCCGGCCACCGCGAGCTCCTGCATCCCGGCGGCGAGCGAGATCTCGACGCTCGATGGATGCGCGAGGTGTTCGCTCTCTGTCACGGTGAGCTCGATTCCGCGCGACGCGGCGAGCGAGCGTGCGCTGATCAGGTTGAGCCGCTCCGACTCGAGCACTCCCTCGAGCGCGCCGACCGCCGCCGCCGCAGCGAGGACCTCACCGGCGCCGGAAAGGTCGGGGCCATAGCGCACCGTGAGGCGCTGCACCGCGCGTCCGCCCTGGCCGGCGAGGATCGCGCGCCCGACCGCGGCCGCGCGTTGCGCAACCATGATCGCCGGGCGCAGGTCGGTCCACCCGCGACCGCTCGACTGCGCGACGTTGATCGATCCCGACAGCTCGCCGCTCAGCAGCGCATCGCGCACCGAGCGACAGACCTCGACCGCGACGTTGCGCTGCGCCTCGGCGGTGCTCGCGCCGATGTGCGGAGTGAGGATTACGTTGTCGCGATCCTTGAAGGGATGATCGCCGACCACTGGCTCCTTCACGTACACGTCGAGCACCGCACCGGCGAGCTTCCCCGAGTCGAGCGCGGCGACGAGCGCATCGTCGGCGACGATTCCGCCGCGCGCGAGATTGCAGACGACGGCTCCGGTGGGCAGGCGCGCCAGCTCGCTGCGGCCGATCAGCGCCGTCGTCTCGTCGGTGAGCGGCGTGTGGACGGTGAGGATCTCCGCCTCGGCCAGCAGCGACTCGAGCGTGGGCGCGCGGCGGATGCGCAGCGACTGGAAGCGCGATTCCGGGATGTACGGATCGTAGCCGACGACGTTCATCCCGAATGCGAGCGCGCGGGCGGCGATCTCGCCGCCGATCCGCCCGACGCCGACGATGCCTAACGTGCGGCACTTGAGCTCACCGCCGAGCAGCTGCGAGCGGTCCCAGCGCCCGGCGTGCATCGACGCGTTGGCGCGCGGGATGTGGCGGAAGAGCGAGATGATCGAGCCGAAGAACAGCTCGGCCACGGCGATGGTGTTGCCGGCCGGTGCGTTGATCACCGCGACGCCGAGCTCGGTCGCGACGTCGAGCGCGATGTTGTCGACGCCGACGCCGGCGCGGCCGACGACCTTCAGCTTCGCCGCCTTGCGCAGCACGTCGGCGGAGATGCGCGTCGCCGAGCGCCCGACGATCGCGTCGTAGTCGCCGATGCGCGCGAGCAGCTCGTCCTTGGGCAGCGTCGGCACTTCGTCGACGCGCAGCCGGGGCTCGCTGGCGAGGAGCGCGACGCCTTCGGCGTCGATGTCGTCAGTGACGAGTACTCTGAATGTCATCGGTTGGTCAGCGGCCGTGATTGCGCAGCTCCACGAGAAGGCATCGGTCCTGGACGACGTCGATCCCCGCCGCCGTCAGGCGCGACGCGAACGAGTCGTCACGAATGCCGAGCTGCAGCCACACGGAGCGCGGCTTCTTGGCGAGAATGTCGTCGAGGTGCGGGGCGAGATCCTTCGGGCGGCGGAACATGTTCACCATGTCGATGTCGCCCGGAATCGCGGCGAGAGTGCGATACACTTTCTGGCCGAGAATCTCGGTGGCCTCGGGATAGTAGACCGGCACCGGGACGATCTCATAGCCGGCACGCTGCGCGTACTCCGGAACATAATACGCGGGCTGCATGGATTCCTGCGTCTTGATGCCGACGACCGCGATGCGCTTGGTGCGGGCAAGCAGCGCGCCGATCGCTGCGTCGTCGTCGATGATCTGTCCGTTTGCGTGTGTGGTGCGGGGCGTCGTCATGCGTCGTATCGGATGCGAGGATCGCGCCGCGCGGTTAGGTTTCCCGGCACCGCCGGCTCCGCGTTCCGGACCGGCCGAACTTCACGGAGAGTGCACGCGATGCGGATGCTCGTTCTCGGCGCCGGGCTGCAGGGGTCGGCCTGTGCGTATGATCTGTTGCAGAATCCGGATGTCAAGGAAGTACGGCTCGCTGACCTGAAGGTCGATCACCTCGCCCCGTTCCTCGCGAAGTATTCCGGCAAGCGGCTGCTGCCGACGCGGCTCGACGTCCGCGACGCGGAGGCGGTGCGCGCGGTGATGCGCGAGAGCGACGCGGAGATGCGCGCGATCCCGTATTACTTCAACCTCGAGCTGGCGACGCTGGCCGCCAAAGTCGGCGTCCACTTCTGCGACCTCGGCGGCAACACCGAGATCGTGTTCAAGCAGAAGGAGCTCGACGCGAAGGCGAAGGCCAAGAACGTCACCATCATTCCCGATTGCGGGCTCGCGCCGGGGATGGTGAACATCCTCGCCCAGTATGGCATCGACCGGCTCGACGACGTGAAGGCGGTGCGCATCTTCGTCGGCGGGCTGCCACAGAAGCCCGAGCCGCCGCTCAACTACCAGATCGTCTATTCGCTCGAGGGTGTGCTCGACTATTACACGACGCTGTCGTGGGTCGTGCGCGACGGAAAGCCGGTGCAGGTGAAGGCGCTCTCCGAGCGCGTGCCGGTGCAGTTCCCGAAGCCGGTCGGCGAGCTCGAGGCGTTTCACACCGCCGGCGGCCTCTCGACGATGGCGTGGCGGTACGAAGGGAAGATCCCGACGATGGAATACAAGACGCTCCGCTATCCCGGCCACGCCGAGCTGATGGAAGCGGTGCGCGAGATGGGACTTCTCGATCTCGAGCCCGTGGACGTGAAGGGGATGAAGGTGATCCCGCGCGACGCCTTCATCGCGACGGTGGGCCCCAAGCTCACCAAGCCCGAAGGAAAGGACCTCGTCGCGCTGCGCGTTACCGTCGAGGGAAAGAAGTCCGGCAAGACGCAGACGATCTCGTTCGAGCTCGTCGACCGTTATGATGAGAAGCACGGGATCAGCGCGATGATGCGGACAACGGGCTACTCGCTATCGATCACCGGCCAGATGCAGGCCCGCCGCGAAGTCGGCCCGCCCGGCGTGCACACCCCCGACGAGTGCATGCCGGCGAAGAAGTACATCGACGAGCTGGGGAAGCGCGGGATCGAGATCCGGGAGACCGTCTCGTAGGGGGAGAACGGCGGGAATGCCGTCGAAGCGCGACTTCAACAGCGTGTGAATTGACAGGAGCCACAGAGCGGCAACTGCAACAGCGTGTGAATTGACAGGAGCCACAGAGGGCACAGAGGGGTTGTGATCAAACCTCTCTGTGCCCTCTGTGGCTCCTGTAGTTATTGCTGTTGGCTGTCATGGTGGGAGTGGCGAGGGCGAGACTGACGGCACCTCCATACTGCTACTGACCGCTGAGAACCGCCGCGGCGCTCCGGCGCTCGCGGTCCCGCACGGGCCACGAGCGAGCTGCTTTGGGCGTTAGGCGGGATGGTCTCTCCCCGCTTGCCCCAAAGCGGTTCGGGCCGGCGCGCCGAGCCTCACCCTCGCGGCAGTTCTCAGCGGTCCAATTGCTGTTGCACGTCCCCCTTCGCCCTCCTCCCCTCGGCTGTTCCGGAAGTCCGCGACGCGCGCCATAATCAGGCACCGCACCGCTCTCCATTCACCCGTCGCGCCGATCATGACTCACGCCGCTCGTCTCGCCATTGCGACTTTCGCCCTCCTCACCGCCTGCGCCAGTCCGCAGCGCGGTGCCGTCGCACAGTCTGCTCCCACGCCGTCGGCTGCGCCGTCGACTGCACCTGAAGTCCTGCTGCGTCTCGACGACGTCGGGATGAATCACTCGGTGAACATGGCGATCGAGGAGGTCGCCGCGACAAAGATGCCGTTCTCGGTATCCGTGCTCTTCGCCTGTCCGTGGTACCAGGAAGCGGTCGACATCCTGAAGAAGAATCCGCAGATCGCCGTCGGCGTGCACCTCGCGCTCAACTCCGAGTGGCGGGGTTACCGCTGGGGTCCGGTGCTCGGCAAGGGCGGCGTTCCCTCGCTCGTGGACAGCGCTGGCTACTTCCAATCGTCAGGCGAGGCGTTCCTCGGGAGCCACTACGACCTCGGCGAAGTGGAGCGCGAGCTGAGTGCGCAGGTCGAGCGCGCGCTCGCGTCGGGACTCAAGATCAGCTACGTCGACGCTCACATGGGGACCGCGTGGGCGAATCCGCAGCTGCGCGAAGTCATGGAACGCGTGGCGAAGAAGTACAATCTTGGCATCTCGACGTACTTCGGCGAAGACTATTTCACGCTATGGGGCGAGCCGGTCGCGGCGAAGAAGTCGGTGTTCCTGAACCATCTCGCGAAGGCGAAGCGTGACACGGTGAACCTGATCGAGGTCCACGTCGCCGAGCGCACGCCGGAGATGGAAGCGATCTTCGACATGAACGCACCGGAGCAGAATGCGCCTGGAGCGGGCGTGGTCGACCATCGCAACGCGGAGCTCAAGACGATGCTTTCGCCCGAGCTGGCGGAGCTCGTTCGCACCGGGAAGATCCGTCTCGTGACATATCAGACGATGATGACGCGAATCGGTCCGTCTAAACTGAAGCCGCCGCGCCTCGTGATGTAGCACGTCCGGTCCCCCGAGTGCACGCTCGCGACTCTATCTGATGGAGGTCGAATGAATCACGGCCGAGCATTGCTGATCGCGAGCCTGCTCCTCGCGGGATCCGTTGCACCCTCGTCGCTGGCAGCGCAGTTCCCGGCCAGCGTGCAGCCGGGGACGCGCGTCCGCGTCTCGGTCGTCGAGCCATTCCGCCAGATGGACGGGCCACTGCATCGCCAGCTGCTGCGCGGCACCGTGCAGTCCGCCGACGCGGGTGCATTGCGCCTGACGATCCCCGGCACGACCGGGACGCTCGACATCGCACGCGGATCGGTACGACGACTCGAGATCAGTCGCGGCGTATCGCGCCCGGCGAGCATGGTCGAGCGCGCGGTCGGCGGGGCGATCGCGACGGCGGTGACGTTCGCGCTGATGAACGACCCGAAGCGAACCGGCGGCCCGACCTATCGCACCGACTGGCGGGCAGCAGGCGTCGGCGCGGCGTGGGGTGGTGGGATCGGCGCCGTTCTCGGCCTCGTCTTCCCGCATGAGAGCTGGCGGCGGGTGAGGATGTGAATCGGGCGCAGTGAGCTGCTGCTGTAAGCGGTAAGCCTCAAGCAGGGAGCGACTGCGCCTTCGCCGCCACGCGCGGTTGCTTACGCCGCCTTCGCTGCCGCGACGATCATCCGGGCCAGCCCGTTCTCCGACGTCTTCTCCCAGCTCCAGCCGACCGTCACCAGCACGGGATGCGCGATCGACTCGGTCGTGCAGCTGAGCTGAACGTCCTTGCCCTTCGCGGTCGAATCGCCGCCGTTGCCGTTCGTGGTGCAGGTCCAGACCCGGCCTTCAGCGTCCTTCACGGTGCGCGTAACCATCGTCCCCTCCTGGGGCTCGTATTCGATGTGAGCAGCTCGCAAATACGACTGGCGCCTGCCACGAGAGGCAACACGCGCAACGCGCGGACATCGCGTTGGGGGGGAAGCAACTGCAGTTGCACCGCTGAGAACTGCCGCGCCCTTCCACGGCTCGCGATCACGTGCGTGCCACGGGTCAACGTATTTGGGCGTTAGGCAGGATGATCTCCCCCCGCTTGTCCCAAGTCCGTTCGAGTCGAGCATCCCGGCCCTCGCCTTCGCGGCAGTTCTCAGCGGTTCATTTGCAGTTGCCGAAAACGAAAGGGCGGCCCGATTCGCCGGGCCGCCCTTTGCAGTTTCCGCCTTCGCTCTTGCGCCGTGCCGTTGCGCCCTACTCCCGGACGAAGTTCGCCAGCGTCGCCCCGACCTGGTCGATCGCGCTCTTTGCCCGCCACCGGTCGTTGCCGTTGTAGATGAACGAGAATGCGAGCACCTCGCCGTCGAGCGCGGTCACATACCCGGCGAGCGAGATCACGGTGTTGGTCGTGCCGGTCTTGGCGTGCAGGTTCCCCTGCGCCGGCGTGGCGCGCATGCGATGGCGCAGCAGCTCGCTCTCTCCGGCGACGGGGAGCGACGCGTGGAAGCTCGCGCCCCATGGCGCGGTGTGCGCGTAGCTCAGCAGGTGCACCATCGCCCGTGGCGAGACGCGGTCGAGCACCGATAGTCCGCTCCCGTCCGCGGCGTAGACCTCGTTGGAGTCGATGCCGAGCTTGTCGTGCGCGAAGCGGCGCAGGAGAACGTTGCCGTTCTCCGCCGACCCGACTCCGCTCTCCGAGTGCGCGACGTCGCGGAAAAGGAGCTCGGCGTAGTGGTTCACGCTCTCGCGGTTCATCACCGCGATCAAACGCGCCAGGGGCGGCGACGGAAATCCGGTGACCCGCTGCGCGTTAGGTGGCGTCGTCCCGAGACGGATCGTGCCGTCCACCTTGATCCCCTGCGCCGCCAGCGCGTCGCGCAGCGCACCGGCGCAGAAGAGCGCCGGCTCGTCCACCACCAGCTCGTAGCGGCGCGGGGCCGAGCGTGAGCCGATCCATCCGCGCGCATCGACGACACCAGCGCCCGAGCGGCGGATCGAGAGTGACGAGCCGCGCGATCCCTTCACCGTGCGCACCGTGCTCCCGAGCACGATCCCGCTCGACGACGGCTCGAAGCGCACCGTCGCCGGCCCGCCGTCAGCGTCAGGCTCGACCACCACCCACACCGTGTTCTCGTTCAGGGACAGCGCCGACACGGGCGCGGCGTAGCTGAGGCCAAGGTAGCGGGACTGCCAGCCCTCGGGAATCTTCCGCGGCTCGAACGCACTCGCGTCGGCGACGAGGTCGCCGCGGATGTGCTTCACACCCGTGCCGGCGATGAACCGCGCCAGCATCTCGACCGGCGCATCAGGATCGCCGCGGAGGAAGCGGTTCGAGAATCCCGGATCGCCGTCGCCGCGCAGGTAGACGTTGCCCTGGAGCGTGCCGTCGGTGCCGACCGGCCCATCGCGGAACACATCGGTGCTGAACTGGTGATCGGGGCCGAACCGCTCGAGCGAGAGCGCGGACGTCATCAGCTTCATCGTCGACGCCGGCTGCATCAGGTCGTCGGGGTTGCGCGCGAAGAGCGTGTCACCGCGCGTGAGCGAGACGATCAGCACTCCCCAGTGCCCGCTGCGCGCGCCGTCGCCGATCATGACGTTGACGTCGCTCGCCAGTGCACTGGCGGTGCGCGGCGCGGTGTAGCGAGGGATCGCCGGCTCGGCGTTCGCCCTGCGTACGCGCCGCACGCGTCGCCGCCTGGCGCGGCTCTGCGGCTCGGCCGCGTTCGACGTATTCGACGTGTTCGTGCCGGTGACGGCGACGTCGGACGGTACCGGCGACTGTGCCGCGAGGCCGGCCGGTGGCGCGACGCAAAGGGCGCCGATCACGGCACCCATGACGACAGCGAATCGGCGGCTTGGACCGGATGGCCCGAGCCCGGTGAATGACATCTTCATATGGCTCAAAATGGCAACTCATGGGCCAGCATCCGCAGCGCGAATGCTGGCCCGGGCGAACAGGTGGGTTAGCCCGCGAAGGCCTGAGCTAACCGTCGATTTTCAGACGCGGATGTAGATCTTCCTGCGATACAGCACGAGCAGGATCGCGTACCAGAACAGGACGAACGTGAGGGCGAAGCACAACGAAGCGAGGCGCGGCGGCAGCCATCCCTCGAATACGAAGTGGTGGAACGCTGCCTGGGCCGTCATCGGGTGGCCGTCCACATTCACCTTGAAGATCGTGTAGATCAGCCGCGCCATCACCCCGGATCCGACGAAGGCCACCATCGGATTCACCCCGTAGACGACGAACGGTTTTGTCCAGCCGGTGACGCGATTGATGTCGATCAGCCACATGCACGTCGCCAGCGTCAGGCAGGCCATCCCGGCGGTGAAGACGACGAAGCTCGACGTCCACAACGACTTGTTGATCGGGAACGACCAGTGCCACATCATCCCGGCCATCGCCCCCAGCGCGCCGGCGGCGAACAGGCCGGCGATCCGCTCGAGCAGCGGTCGCGGCGACGCGATCCACCGCCCGGCGATCACGCCGATGATCACCGTCCCGACCGCCGGGATCGTCGACAGCGGTCCCTCGGGATCGTAGACGACGCCGCCGACCCAGATGTGGTTCGCGCCGAGGATCGCCCGGTCGAGCCAGGCGGCGAGGTTGCCGCTGTTGCTGTCGAGCATCAGCGCGCCTAACGCTCCGCTGCCGGGGACGGGGAGCAGCGTCATCGCGAACCAGTAGCCGTAGAGGATCACGGCCAGCATCACCACCTGCTGCTTGAGCGTCGTCCGCAGCGTCAGCAGGCCGCCTAACGCGTAGGCGATGCCGATCCGCTGCAGCACCCCGAAGACGCGGACGTGCTCGATCCGGAAGACGATCCGGTCCCAGACGCTCGGGTCGGCGATCCCGTCGACGTGCCCCCACTGGAAGAAGGGGAACAGCGACATGAGGAAGCCGAGCAGGAAGATCGTGAAGCCCCGGCGGAGGATCGCCTTCGCCAGGTCACCGTCGCTCGCGCCGCGGGCCCGCCGCGCGCCGAGCGAGAGCTCGGTGGTGATCCCGACGATGAAGAGGAAGAACGGGAAGATCAGGTCAGTCGGCGTCCACCCGGTCCACGGCGCATGCTCGAGCGGCGGGAAGATCGCGTCCCACGAGCCGGGATTGTTGACCAGCAGCATTCCCGCGACGGTGATCCCGCGGAAGACGTCGAGCGAGAGCAGCCGCTCGCGCGTCGGGGGAAGCGACGCCGCGGCCGGCGGCGGGGAGATCTCGGGAGTGAGTGGCCCTGCCCCGAAGCCCGTCAGTGTGCCGGCGCGCGGCGCGGATGTGGTCACGTCTTGTGCTCAGCGGTTGAATCCTTCAGCACCCAGCGATCCTCGGGGCAGGTGAACCGATACACTTTTTCCTTCGCGACGGTCCCGTCGATCTTGCCGCCGATATAGCGGCCACTGAGCCGGACCGCGATCGCGCTGTCGCCTTCGTTCGTTACGCCGTGCCAGTAGACGAGCATCGTGTTCGCGATGCCGTCGTTGAGCCGGTCGCGCACCTTGGCGCGCCCGGCGGAATCCTTGGGGAAGAGCCAGGTCGGGCCGCGATCCTGCAGTGCCTGGAGCCCGACCTCGGGGAGCGCCGAGTCGCCAGTGGACGCGCTGAGGAACCGCTGCGCGTAGGGGTCAGACGCCTTCGCGTAGGCGACCACGGCGCGCCAGGTGGCGCTGTCCTTCGACTGCCGGCATTCGACCGACGCCGCTGTCTTCTTGCCATCGCCGCCCGAACAGGCAGCGATCATCAGCACGGCCGCGAGGAACGCAGCGGACACGGCTGGGAACCGGAGGTACTGGACGCGTGTCTTCATTGTGTACAAGCTGTGAGGTGAGTGCGCCGCGTCAAGGTTCAACACGGCGAAGAGCAGAGCTCGCGCGCCGCGCCGGCTTCAACACGGCGATGAGAGATGAGAGAGACTCCGATACAGAGATGACAGACGAGAGAACCTGCTAGGCGGGACGGATGACGGGGCGGCGGGTAACCACAATCGTTTTTTCGTCGCTCGTCGCTCGTCTCTCGATCGGATCCTCTCTCATCTCTCATCGCAGTGTCATAGCCAGTTCACCCCACCAAGGACCGGAGGACCGAATGTCGATCAGTGCTCGCGCAGAACCCGTCGTCGCTCCCCGCACCATCCACCACAGCGCGATCCGTGAAGGGGTGATTGCCGGCGCGCTCGGGGCGACGGTCGTCGCGGTCTGGTTCCTCGGCGTAGACGTCATTGCCGGGCACCCGTTGCGCACTCCGGAGCTGCTCGGCCGGGCGCTGATCAGCGTCCTCGGTCCACTCGGCGCGGAGGGCGCGCTGACCTATGTCGCCGTTTACACCGTCTTCCACTACGCGGTGTTCGCCCTGGTGGGAACGCTCGCCGCGCTGGCGATCCACTGGTCGGAGCGCGAGCCGTCGGTGCTGGCCGGCTTCGCGATTCTCTTCGTGGTCGCCGAGATCGGCTTCTATGGGCTCGTGGGATTCCTCTCCGAGCCGGGAGTGCTCGGCGGAATCGCCTGGTATCAGGTGATGATCGGCAACCTGCTCTCGGCGGCGGTGATGGGCGGCTACCTGTGGAGCGAACACCCGCGCCTGGCCGGCGACTTCGACCGCGCGCTCAGCGGGCGGGTGTAGCCCGGCGGATGCAGCCGGGCGGGTGCTGCGGGCGCGGATGGCGGGCCGTGCGCCCGCATGACGCCTAACGCGTGATGCCAACCACGTACCGCCTAACGGCCTGACCGCCGACCCCTGACCCCCGACCCCGACCCCTGACCCCCGACCCCGACCCCTGACCCCCGACCCCGACCCCTGACCCCCGACCCCTGACCCCCGACCCCCATCAGCCGGCCGGGTGCATCCCCGGCTGCGC
>JBJMNK010000140.1:0-29171 GCA_045804265.1 Gemmatimonadaceae bacterium
ACGATGATGCGAGCATCATCGTTTTTCAACTGCTCTGACCCCTTGAAGTGACCGAGCGTCAGGGCTTACGCGACGCTCCTCGTCATCCGGCCGCGGTAGGCGGTGATGAGCAGGACCACCGGTACCGCGACTCCCACAATCATCGAGAAAACCGAGAGTCGCGGCGCGAACGCGGCGGCGAGTACGATCGCGGCGAGACACCCGATCGCCGCGACCTGCACGATGGTTGCGACAGCTCGCGCGCCGCGCAGGAGAGCGACGCCGGCCACGACGAGCAGTATCCCGGCAACGGCGCCGAGCGCGGCCGCAGCGAGGGAATGCCCATCACGGGCGGCGATACCGCCATACCATCCCTCGGCGGAGGCGTTGAACGCCTCGAACAGCCCGGCCAGCACTGTCACGATCGCAAATCCTTTCACGGCTCGACCCTCCAGTTGAAAGTCCGATCCGGCCCATTCGCGCAGCGCTTCGATGTGCTGCACGGGTGCGCTGCGGATGATGTCCAGCGCGATGCACATCCAGAACGCCACGTCGCCCTTGCCGGCCGCGGTCGCCGCTTGTCGCTCGTCGCGGAACACCAGCGACATCTCGGGCCCGAATTCATTGCGGAACCGGGCAGGATAGCAGCGAAGCAGCAACGCGTAGACGCGGTCGGCACTCATGCGGGGTTGCCGCTGAGCAGCCTCTTCCGGCGTGCGGCGCGCACCATGGCCTCCATCCGGCGGGCTTCGGCCCGCGCGACCGCGAGTCCCAGGCTCGTCAGGCGATAGTATCGGCGACGCTCGTCGCCGGAGTCCGCCTTGGCCGGGCCGGACGCTTCAACGACCAGTTCGTCGGCGAGGAGTCGCTTGAGCGAGCCATAAAGCGTTCCGGGTCCGAGACGAACCGCGCCACCTGTTCGCTCCGCGACCTCCTGCATGATCGCATACCCGTGCCGCTCGCCGCCCGCGAGCGCGACGAGGATCTCGAAACTCGCCGGCGGAAGCGGCACGTATGACTCGGGCTCGTGCACTGTCGGTCGATCTCTCATTGCACCCCGGTGACTGGCGACGCTCGATATGTCGATACTGGATATATCGACTAACGATATAGTATCCTGCACGTCCACGGCTGTCAAGCCGGGCCAGTTGTTGGCCGCAGCCTGCCGCGCATTCTTCCCCACGTGCCCTCTACCGCACGTTAAATCGGCCGTCCTACCGCACGTTCATATACTCATGTAGCTTCGCCGTGAGCACGTCGTTCACCCTTCGCCGGGCACATGCCATGACACCAATCGACTTCTTTGCGCTCCTCGGAATGGTCGCGACGCCGGTCGCGGCAATCTTCGGCGCGCTCTGGTGGAATGCTCACCGGGAGCTGCAGCTGCGACGCGAGCTGTCGCGTCCCGCGTATGACCGCGGCTTTCCCGATCATGCCTTCGCCGAGCGTGACTCCGATCGCGAGCGCATCGAGCGCTCGGTCGAGGCGATCGCGCTCGAGGTCGAGCGGATCACCGAGGGGCAGCGGTTCGTGGCGAAGCTGCTCGCTGAGCGGAGCGGACTCGGTCGCCCCGGCGAGGAACGCGTGCAGTCGCCCGGCGCCGCGCCGCGGTCGATCACGCCACACTAGCTCGCATGAAAACATGCACCGTCAGGCACGTTGGTCGTGCCTGACGGTGCATGCTGCGAAGCGGCTGCTACAGCTTCACGCTGGCGAAATAGACTTCGAGGTTCGTCGGCAGCGACCCATAGGTCCGCCCCGGGCCGGTCCACGTCATCCCGGCGGACGTCGGCAGAGAGACGATCCCGTCGTAGTCACCGATGAACGGGCTGATCGTGCCCCCGCTCGGCACACCATACTGCGACGGATCCCAGCTCGTCTTCGTGACGCGCTGCGCCGACCAGCTCGCGCCACCGTCGCTGCTGGCGAAATACGTGACGTCGAATGCTGTGTTGTGACTCCAGCTTCGATCGTTGGCCATCATGTCGATCCGCCCCGAGCCGGGCTCGATGCTCATCTCGACGTTGATCCGGTCGCCCGCGCCCGGTGCGACGACTTGCGGCGCGGTCCACGTCTTCAGGTCTTTCGCGTCGGCTGAGGTCAGCATGATCTGCGCGAGTCCGTTGACGATGTCGGTGTACGCGACGTAGAGCCGGCGATGGGTCGGGTCGAAGGCGGGCGTCGGGTAGGATCCGGGTCCGCGGAAGGGGCCGCCGCTGATGTTGAAGCAGTAGGGAGGATAGAGGCAGACCGGATTCTGGAAGAGGCCGATCAGCGCCGGCGTGCTCCACGACACGCCGCGATCGGTCGACACGCTGACATACATCGCCGTGCCCTTGCCTCCCTGGATCCCGTTGTCGAAGGTCAGGTAGGCGGTGCCGGTGGTGCGATCGGTGACGATGCGCGCGTCCTGGTCGGAGCGGATCGGGCCGTCGGTGACTTTCTGCGCGGCGGAGAAGGTGCGCCCACCGTCGCGGGAAGTGCTGACGTAGATCGGCGAGTGCGAGCCGTTGCCGTTGAACTGGGCCCAGGTGATGTAGATCGTCCCGTCGTCGGCGACGTGAATCGCTTCGTGGTCGGGGAACTGTCCAGTCGAGCCCTTCGAGATCCCGTTCCCCTGCCATACCGCTGCCTGCACGAGCGGCTGGCTCGAGCCGCCGGCGAGCCATGTCCGCCCTCCGTCGGTGGAACGGCTCACGAGCAGGGCGACACCGTATGGCGACGCGGCCTGGTAGCCGAAGCAGGCGAAGTATGCGGTACCGTCGGGTCCGAACGCGACGGCCGGGTCGCCGCCGAAATCGTAAGAGCCGGTGCCCGCGACCGCGGGGTCGTCGCTGTACTTCGTGACGCCGGGGAGGAAACCGTTAGGCAGCGTCCTCGTCCAGCTCTTGCCGCCGTCGTAGGTGACATTGACGCCGCAGCCATCGTTCCAGTTCCAGTCGTTGTTTCCGGTGAGCATGTTCGCCGGGTTCAGCGGATTCACCGCGAGCGGTGTCTCGTTCTGCGCCGTCGTATCGTTGCTGACGTCGACGACACTGATCCCCGCCGATCCGGACACGAGCGCGGGGGAGATCGATCGCGCTGCCTCTCCGGCTGATGTCACGTTGGCGATCCGGTCGGACCCGCAGGCCGCGGTGAGTGTCACAACAGCGACGAGGGGGACGGCGCGACGAGCGACCGCCGTGAGCGCCAGGGTGAACGGGGACGGCATCGAAAACCTCAGGGTGCGGGGGACGAGCCTGGAACGGAACGGGGTGGCACTGGGATCGCATCTGCTCAACTGAGCTAGCACCACCGATGTCCGGCCGCAAGAATGGCAACCAGCACCCGCTGGAGCTTTCATCTCTGCGCCCGCCAAAGCCCTCCCTCGATCCAGGCGATCCATGTCCAATCCATCCGCAGCCTCCGCCACTCTCGACGAATCCGCCGAGCGCACCACGCACGGTTACGCCGCACTCTCGGCGAAGGCGCCACTGGTCCCGTTCACCTTCGAGCGACGCGACCCGGGACCGACCGACGTCGCGATCGACATCCAGTTCTGTGGGATCTGTCACTCGGACATCCATCAGGCGCGCGATGAGTGGGGCGGCTCGATCTTCCCGATGGTGCCCGGACACGAGATCGCCGGCGTCGTCACCGCGGTCGGCGAGAAGGTGACGAAGCACAAGGTGGGCGACCGGGTCGGCGTGGGGTGCCTCGTCGATTCCGATCGCACCTGCCCGCAGTGCCAGCGCGATCATGAGCAGTACTGCGCGAAGAGCGTCCCGACCTACAACGGCCGCAACTTCGACGGCACGCCGACGATGGGCGGCTACTCGAACGCGATCGTCGTCGACGAGCACTTCGTGCTGCGCATCCCCGACTCGATACCGCTCGACCGTGCGGCGCCGCTTCTCTGCGCCGGCATCACTCTCTTCTCGCCACTGCGCCACTGGAACGCCGGACCCGGCACCAGCGTCGCGATCGTCGGTCTCGGTGGGCTCGGCCACATGGGAGTGAAGCTCGCGCACGCGATGGGCGCGAAGGTGACGGTGCTGAGCCACTCGCTGTCGAAGAAGAACGACGGCCTCGCCATGGGCGCCGACGAGTTCTACGCGACGTCCGACCCGCAGACCTTCAAGAAGCTCGCGGGAAGCTTCGACCTGATCATCAACACCGTGTCGGCGGACATCGACTGGAACGCCTACCTCTCGCTGCTCACGATCGAGGGACACATGGTGCTCGTCGGCGCGCCGGAGAAACCGGTACCGTTAGGCGCGTTCTCCCTGATCGGTGGACGTCGCAGCCTCGCCGGATCGATGATCGGCGGGATCAGGGAGACTCAGGAGATGCTCGACTTCTGTGCCGAACACGGGGTCGTGCCCGAGATCGAGATCACGCCGATGGACAAGGTGAACGAAGCGTGGGAGCGCGTCATGAAGAGCGATGTGCGTTACCGGTTCGTGATCGACATGGCGACGCTCTGAAAAGGGGTCAGGGGTCGGGGACGAGGGTCAGGCGGTTAGGCCTGACGCGCCGCGCCCTGCCCCTGACCCCTGACCCCTACTTCGGCATCTGCATCAGCCCGATCGCGTTCCCGTCGCGATCCTTCACCGTCGCGACCAGCTTCCCACCGCCTACGTCCTTTCGCTGCTGCATGACAGTGCCGCCGGCGGCGACGAGATCGCGCACACTCTTGTCGATGTCGGCAGTTGACCAGTAGGCTGTCGGGCCAGCCCCCGTTCCACCGGGCGCGAGTCCGACGTCGATGCCGTCGACCGCATAGTTCACGTAGTAGGGCTGATCCACATTCGGCGACAGGCCCAGCGCGAGCCCGAACAGCTTCTTCGCGGCGACGAGATCAGTCACGGGATAGATGATCGCCTTCAATGCCTGCGTCATGTTCGCTCCATCGATGGTTGATGATCTGCTGGCGGTGCTCGGGCGCTGCCGTCACATTCGCCGCCAAGTATTCGTCAACGGGTTGACGTATCGCAGCCGACGAATGTGACCATGACCGCTCGATGACCGCACACGAGACACTCGCCCACCGCTTCGATTCTCATCGCGCGCACCTTCATGCGGTGGCGCTCCGCATGCTCGGATCGCCGGCCGACGCGGACGACGCCGTCCAGGAGGCGTGGCTCCGGCTCAGTCGCAGCGACACGAGCGACGTCGGGAATCTTGGCGGCTGGCTGACCACGGTCGTCGCGCGGATCTGCCTCGATCAGCTGCGCTCGCGCGACGCGAGGCGCGAGGACCCGATGGAGAGCGATGACGTGCAGGCCCACATCGATGACGCACACGATCCAGCGCACGACGTCGAGCTCGCGGACTCGCTCGGCGCCGCGCTGTTGATAATCCTCGACACGCTGACTCCCGCGGAGCGACTCGCGTTCGTGCTGCACGACATGTTCGCCGTGTCGTTCGACCAGATCGCGACGATGATCGACCGGACGCCCGCCGCGGCGCGGCAGCTCGCGAGCCGGGGGCGCCGCCGGGTGCAGGGCGCGTCTGCCGGGGCCGGCGCCGATCTCGCGCAGAGGCGCGAGGTCGTGAGCGCGTTTCTCGCCGCGTCGCGAGAAGGGAAGTTCGACACGCTGCTCGCGCTGCTGCATCCCGACGTGATGCTCCACGCCGACGGCATCGCGGTGACAATGGGCGCGGCGGGCGAGGTGCGTGGCGCTGACGCGGTCGCGCGCACCTTTGCCGGTCGCGCGAAAGGAGCGCGCCTCGCACTGCTCGACGGTGTGCCCGGGCTCGCGTGGCAGCAGGCAGGGAGGATGCGCGTCGCCTTCGCGATGACGATCGACGACGGTCGAATCACGGCGATCGAGCTGATCGCCGATCCCGAGCGCCTAACGGCGCTCGATGTCGCTTTCCTGAGACCGGCCGCGAGGACGGCGGCCGGTCCCGCCTAACGAGTCATTCGCGGACCTTGTGGCGAAGCGTGATCAGCACCACGCCGTTGCTCCCGCGCGTCCCGTAGATCGCCGTCGAGCTGACGTCCTTGAGCACGTCCACGCGGATGACGTCCTGCGCGTCGATGCCGGTGAGCAGCGACTGGAGCGCCACGCCGTCAGGCAACGGGTTGCCGTCGACGACGACGAGCGGATTCGCGGCCGAGAGCCCGCCCCCGGCGCCGCGGATGTGCATCGAGACGCTGCCGCCCACAGTCTGCGCGACGTCGAGACCAGCGAAGCGTCCCTGCAGCAGGTCGAACAGTGACCGGGTAAACGCCTGTCGTCCTGGGCCCGAGAAGGAGCGCGAGGCGACGGCGCCGGTGATCGACCCGCGCGGCTGGGTCGTGTAGCCGAGGTCGACGCTGCTCTGCGTGCGTACCGAATCCGCGGCTCTGAGGACTGCGTCCGAGGGACGAGTCGCACCAGTCGCGTTGGCGTATGAGCAGCCAGCTGCCGTCAGTGCCAGCAGCGAAGCCGTGACCCCGAGCGCGAGCCGTGCGTGAATGCCCGCTCGCGAGTGTTGCCGGATGCTTCCATCCCGTGCGTCGACCATTGCTCCCTCCCCGCCCGAAGGCGCGCGTGTGTCGCGGCGACCGCCGCGGTGCGACACCAGGAACGCGCTCAGCTCTTGAGGGGGGCGGCCTTTCTCCAGGTCGTACGGTTTCGAGGCTCGACTGCGCGATGGGATCGTCGTGTCGCGTGCAATCCCGAAGCCACATAAGCAACCTCGCTGCCACAGTTTCGGGAGCCTGCCGGAACGCCTGTCGGGGCTGGTTGTTGTGTGCAGCGGGTCACGAACGACAGCCGTTAGCCGTTAGCCATTAGCCATTAACCGTTAGCCATTAGCCAAAAGCGACTGTCGGCTGTCCGCAACTGACGCGAACCGGTTCTGGCTGCGGCTGGCGGGGCGCGAGGATCCAAAATATAACCATTGACTTATATAACAAGCGTATTATCATAGTCCCATGCCGACCGATCACCTGAGCGCGACCTTCGCGGCGCTGGCCGACCCGACGAGGCGGGCGATCCTCAGTCGGCTCGCCTCGGGCACGGCGACGGTGAACGAGCTCGCCGAGCCGTTCTCGATCAGCCAACCGGCGGTGTCGAGACACCTTCGCGTGTTGGAGGACGCGGGGTTGATCACCCGCGGGCGCGACGGGCAGCGGCGGCCATCGCAGATCTCGGCCAAGCCGCTGCGCGAGGTCGCGGACTGGGTCGAACGCTATCGCGCGTTCTGGGAGGACCGTCTCGGCAGTCTCGAGAAGTACCTGAACGAGGTGCAGAAAAAGGAGAAGCGCAATGTCAGCAGGAAGAAGTAGCAGCGCTGCACCGCCCCGCGAGGCGCCGGCCGACGAGCTGCTGTTGACGCGGATCTTCGACGCCCCGCGCGAGCTCGTCTTCGAGGCGTTCACGAAGAACGAACACCTCGCGCGTTGGCAGGGTGCGCCGAAAGGATTCACGACGACCGTGGAGAAATCGGACATCCGTCCCGGTGGCGAGTTCCTGATCTGCATGCACGCGCCTGACGGCGTCGATCACTGGCTGCAGGGCGTCTACCGTGAGGTCGTCCCGCCCTCGCGGCTCGTCTTCACACATGCCTGGCTCGACGCGGAAAAGCATCCGAAGAAGGACACCCTGGTCGTCATCACCTTCGCCGACAAGGGTGGCAAGACCGAGCTGACGCTGCGACAGACGGGGCTGCCCTCCGCGGCCTCGCGCGACGGACACGCATCGGGATGGGAGAGCACGTTCGACCGACTGCACGACTACCTGGAGACCATTCGATGACTACGGTGACACCGGAAGTGAAGAGCAACCAGATCGCGGTATTGCGGGACCAGGCGCGGATGTCGCATATCGTCGTGCGGCTCGGGCTCGATGGCGTGACGCACGACGAGTCGCTGATCCAGCCGGCGGCGGCGGGGAACTGCATGAACTGGGTGCTCGGCCACCTGCTCTCGATCTACGACGAGGTTCTGCCGCTGGTCGGGCAGCAGCCGGTACTCCCGCCGCCGGCGAAGAAGCGCTATGCCCGCGGCTCGAAGCCGCTCCGCGACGGCGCCGAGGCGCTGGACATCGCCGAGCTGCGGTCGATGTGGGACGAGAGCGCGAAGCGTTATGACGCGGGGCTGTCGGAGCTCGATCCCGAGACGTTAGGCAGCCCGGCGCCGTTCAGCCCGACCGGGAACGCCGACGAGACGGTCGGATCGCTCCTGAGCACCATCGCCTTCCATCAGTCCTATCACGCCGGCCAGACCGGCCTGCTGCGGCGGATCGCCGGCAAGCAAGGCGTCATTGGATGACTGCAGCCGTTAGCCATTAGCCATTAGCCATTAGCCATTAGCCATTAGCCGTTAGCCGTTAGCCATTAGCCGTTAGCCGTTAGCCGTTAGCGATGAGTGACTGCATTGACCGCAGTTGCTCATCCCTAACGGCTAACGGCTAACGGCTGCTGTTCTTGTCGTCAGGCGGCAACGGCGTTGACTACACGTCCGTCGAACAGCGCGACCTCGCGGTCGGCGTGCTGTGCGTAGCGCGAGTCGTGGGTCACCATGCACACCGTGCTGCCGTTCTCGTTCAGCGCGCGCAGCAACTCCATCACTGCCTCACCGTTCTTCGAGTCGAGGTTCCCCGTCGGCTCGTCGGCGAGGAGAATCGCGGGATCGCCGGCCACTGCCCGCGCGACGGCGACACGCTGCTGCTGACCGCCGCTCAGCTGCGCCGGGAAGTGCTTCGCGCGATGCGACATCCCCACACGCTCGAGGGCGGCGGACACGCGATCCTTCCGCTCGCTTGCGGGCATGTCGCGATAGGTGAGCGGAAGCTCGACGTTCTCGAAGACATTGAGGTCGCCGATCAGGTTGAACGCCTGGAAGATGAAGCCGATCTGCCGGTTCCTCACGCGCGCACGATCAGCCGGGGCGAGGTTGGCGACCTTCTCGCCGGCGAGCACGTATTCGCCGCCGCTCGGCGTATCGAGCAACCCGAGAATCGAGAGCAGCGTCGTCTTCCCGCAGCCGGACGGCCCGCTGATCGCGACGTACTCGCCCTTCCGGATCTCGAAGTGGACGTCGGCGAGTGCGTGCGTCTCGACTTCGTCGGTGAGGAACACCTTCCTGATCCCCTGCAGCTGGATCAGCGCGTCGCCGCGAGTGGCGCCATCCGCGGCGCTTCCCTTCGCGGGCTGTGCATTGGCCGACATCGACGAAGTCTCCCGAAGTTGTGTAGTCATTTGATCCGCACCCGTTCCGCGTTGGCGTATTGTGAGACATCAGAGACGATGATCCGGTCGCCGGCTTCGAGCCCGCGCACGATCTCGATCACGTTGACCGAGCTCCGCCCCAGCTCGACCGGCACGCGGATCGCCGCCTTGCCACCGTCCACCACCTTGAACACGCTGGCCGCGCCCGATCCGGCGCTGAACGCGGGACGGCCGGTGTAGAGCACGTTGGTGAGCTTCTCGATGACAATGGTGCCGTCCACGCTCAGGTCCGGCACCGCGCCGTTAGGCAGGGCGCCGTCGAGCGAGACATCCACCGTCACGCTGCCGCCCTGCGCCGACGGATCCTTGCGCGTCACATGACCGGCGACGAAGCCGTTGCGCGTGTCGATGCTCGCCTTCTGCCCGATCGCGACGTCCTTGGCCTGGCTCTCGGGGATGCGCAGCACCGCCTTGAGCTGCCCCGGCTGGACGATCTTCGCCAGCGTCGTCCCCTCGGGGACCCACTGCCCGAGCTGGAGGGTGAGGTCCTGGAGCACTCCCGGCTCGGGGGCGCGGACGTGCAGCGATTGGAGGCGCGCCTGCTGGTTGGCGGCGATCGCCTGCAGCTGCTTCACCTGACTCCCCTGCGTCGCGATCTGCGAGTCGATCGCCTGCTCCATCAGCTTCTGCCGCTCCTGCTCGACGCGCAACCGCGTCGTGTACTCCTCGGCCTGCGCGCGCTTGTTCTGCACGTCGAACGGCGAGATGAGCCCGCGATGCTCGAGCGAGTCGGCCGCGGTCAGGTCCTGTGACGCGCTCACGTACTGCGTGTGCGTGTTGGCGACCACTCCCTGCTGGGTGAGCAGCTGGCTGCGCAGGTTCGTCTTCAGGTTCAGCAGCTCGATCTGCGCCTGACGCACCTGCTGCTCCGCCTGCATCGTCTGGATCTGCAGGTCGGGGTTGCTCAGCTCGAGCAGCAACTCACCACTCGCGACCTGCTTTCCCGACTCGGACGCGAGTCGCTCGACCCGCGCGCTCGCCTGCGCGGTGATCCAGCGGATGTGCTCCGGCACCAGCGTCCCCGGACCGCGCACCTCGCGCACGACGTCGCCGCGCCGGACGCTGTCGATCAGCACCGACGAGCGCTCGATTGTCTGCGCCGCCGGGTCGAGCGTGAGCGTCCACGCCGTGACGCCGAGCAGCGTGACCGCGGCCCCCGCAATCAGCAGATTGCGGCGGGTCTTTGGTCGGGGGGCGCGGGCGATGTCCATGAATCAGGGGTCGGGGGTCAGGGGTCAGGGGTCGGGAACGGCGCTGCCTAACGATCAGTCGTAGCGCAGCGCGTGCATGGGATCGACCAATGCGGCGCGCCTGGCCGGGATGAATCCGGCGGCGAGGGCGACGCAGGCAAGGAGCACTACCGCGATCGTCATCGCGGTGGGATCGTGCGCCTCGAGCTGGAAGAGCATCGAGCGGGCGGCGTTGCCCAACCCCACCGCGGCGACGATGCCGATGATGCCGCCGATCGCGAGCATCACCGCGACCTGCTTCATCACCAGGCGCCGGACGTTGGCGGCGTCGGCGCCTAACGCCATGCGGACACCGATCTCGCGGGTGCGCTGCTCCACCGAGTAGGAGAGCACGCCATAGAGCCCGACTCCGGCGAGCAGCGTCGCGAGCAGCGCGAACGCGCTCGAGAGGATGGAGATCATCCGGTCGAGGAAGACGTTCTCGCGCACCTGCTGCGGCATCGTCTTGAGATTCTCGACCGGGAGGTTCGGGTCGATGTGCTGCATCGTCGAGCGCAGCGTACCGAGGATCGTCCCCGGCGGCAGCGACGAGCGGACGTAGTAGAGGAGATTGCCGGCGCGCGCGTCCTGCCGCCAGGCGCGGTAGTAGACGGGGGGCACCGTGTCCTTCACCTGGCTGTACTTCACGTCGGGCACCAGGCCGACGATCTGGATGTTGAGCGAGTCGCTCTCGCCGTCGCCCATGAACTTGCCGACGACATCGTTTCCCATCTTGAACTTCTTCGCGAACGCCTGGTTGACGATCGCGACCCGCTGCGAGCCCAGCTGGTCGGCAGCGGTGAACTCACGCCCCGCGAGGAGATGTACACCGAACGTCTTGAAGTAGTCGATGCCGATCTGGTTGAAGCGCGATCCGCAGTCGACGTCGGGTCCGCAGTTGTAGCCCTGGACGTGGACGCTGTTTCCCCAGTTGTCGCCGTCGAGGAGCGGCACCATCCCCTCCGTCTCACTCGTGACTCCCGGAAGCGCGGCGAGCTCCTGGCCGACGCGGTTGAAGAGCACCGCGCTCCGCGTGCTGTCGTAGCCGGCGCGGGCAGGGACGATCTCGAACGTCGCGACGTTGTCGACCGTCAACCCGAGATCCACCTTGCTCACGTTCATCAGGCTGCGCAGGAAGAGCGCCGACATGATGAGCAATCCCATCGACAGCGCGATCTGCGCGGTGACGAGGCTCGCGCGGAAGCGTGCGGCGGCGCGGCCGCCGGCGATCTGGCCGGCGCCGGCGCGAATGACCGTTATGAGATCACCACGCGTGCTGTGCAGGGCAGGGAAGAGCCCGAAGACTATTCCGGTAGCGACGCTGAGAATCGCCGCGAAGGCGATCACCGCGCCGCTGACGTGGAACTGCATCGTGTCCGCTGCCTCGGGTGGAAGCATTGCGCGAAGGACGCCGAGCGTCCAGCTGGCTACGAACAGCGAAGCGGCACCTCCGATCAGCGCGAGCATCACGCTCTCGGTGAGGAGCTGGACGATCAGGTGCCGGCGCGTCGCGCCTAACGCGAGCCGGACGCCCATCTCGGTCGCGCGTCCCGCGCCGCGCGCGAGCAGGAGGTTGGCGATGTTCGCGCAGGCGATGAGCAACACGACCGCGGTCACCGAGAAGAGAAGCATGATCGGCGTCTTCGCTTCCTTGTGGATGGAGCTCTGGCCGCGCGACCCGGGGGCAAGCAGGACCTTCTTCGCCTTGAAGGCCTCCATCGTCTTGTCGCTCATCTCCTTCTGGAGCGGCGCCTCGACGTCGGTGATGATCGGGTGGTACACGGCGTTGATCGCGGCGCTTGCCGAAGCGAGCGATTCGTTCGGCTTGAGACGGCCGAACACATACACCCAGTAGTTGCGACGATCTTCCCAGCGCGTGAACTGCTGGATCGCGCCACGCATCGAGAGCGGGACGTAGACGACCGGACGCGCGCCGGCGGTCGTTCCCTCGAAGCCCTCGGGTGCGACGCCGATGATGTTGAACGACTTGCCGTTGACGATCACCGTCTGGCCGATCACACCCTGATCGTGCCCGAACTTCTCGTCCCAGAATCGGTAGCTGATGACCGCGACGAAGTTCGCGCCCTGCACCTTGTCGTCATCGGGGCCAAGGAGACGACCGAGCGCGGGACGCAGGCCAAGAACGGGGAAGTAGCCGCCGCTCACCATCGCGCCCTGGCCGGTAACCGGCTCGTTCCGCACGCTGAGTGAGAGATCGGTGATGCGATGGCCGACGAGTCCGGAGAACGGGGACTGCGGCGCCTTCTCGAGGTCGCGGAACATCGCGTAGCTGAACACCTCGTCGCACTGCCCCGATTGATTGCACGAGTTGGAACCCGGCATCGGCCCCGGCGCGGAGAGGTTCACCAGCTGCTTCGGTTGGGGCACCGGAAGCGGATGCCAGAGCAGCTGGTCGAACATCGAGAAGATCGCCGCGTTGGCGCCGATCCCCAGCGCGAGGGAAAGGATCGCGATCGCCGTGACGAACGGCGTCTTCAGCAGCATGCGCGCTGCAAGCGTGATGTTTCGCATCGGTGAGCCGGTCGGGGGAGCCAACGACTTCGCCGCAACTGCCATTCGACATCGGCAACTGGCCGATGGTTGGTCATGCTCGTTCGAGAAGCGTTCGGGCGAGCGGAACGAGGCAGCTCTGGATTCGGGCTTCTACGGCAGCGTTGCTTGCGCGGTTTCGGCCGTAAATGGCGCCGAGGCGTACGGCGGACGCAACGGCATCGCACTTGCCCATTACATCGCCGCGGCTGAGGCAGCGCCGCTCTGAGCAACGGGAATCACCTGACGATGGAGGATGGGCGAATGGCTGACGATCTCACGAGCAAGGGCATCAACAACTCGGCCGAGGGCAAGACGGACAACCTCAAGGGAAAGGTCAAGGACGCCGCGGGCGGACTGACTGGCGACTCGTCGCTCCAGGCCGAGGGCAAGATGGACCAGCTCAAGGGAAAGGCCAAGGACACGTTAGGCAAGGCCGAACGGAACATCGATCGCAATACCTGACCGCTCGCGGTCAGCAGCAAGGCGGGTGGTGCACGGCGTCGGGGGGCGCCGGACACCACCCGCCTTGCTGCATTCGGTCGTCCCGGCGATCGTGAACGAGTGATACATTCGTGACTCCAACACGCATTCCCGACCTTCACTGAACGCTGAACGATGCGAGTCCTCCAACGAACGTTGCATCAGCAGCTGCGCGCCGAGGCGGTCGCGACGCGCGAGCGGATCGCGGCGCTGGTGCGACCGCTCGACCCGGCGAAGATCCACGAACATCCCGAGCCGAATGGATGGAGCGTGGGAGAAGTGCTCGAGCATCTCTGCATCGCCGACGAGCTGTACGAGGCGCCGCTGGCGGCGCTGCTGCGGAGCAGCCGGCCCGACGCATCGGCGGCAGCGCGGGAGTGGAAGCCGTCGCTGATCGGCGGAATGATCGCCGGCGGGCTGCTCAGGCAGCGACCGCTGAAGAGCCCGAAGGTATTCAGGCCGGGCCCCACCCCACGCAACGCGGTCGTCGAGACGCTGCTCGGGCGCGAGCAGAAGTTCATCGCCGTGATGGACGACGCGCTGGCCTACGACTGGCAGGCACTGCGCATCAAGTCGCCGGCGCTGTGGGGTTGGATGCCGACGATGAACGTCGGTGACGGCTTCCGCATTCATGTCGTGCACATGACGCGACACTCGCGTCAGGTCGAACGCCTCGCGGCGCAGCTCGCCTAACGGCGCGGCGCGCTGGCGCTGGTGGTCGTGTCACCGCCCGCTGCTGGACTACTGGAGGAGGAAACGATGGATCGTCCGCGCTCCGAAGCACTCGTCTTCTACGGTGCGACCGGCGACCTCGCCTTCAAGAAGATTTTCCCCGCCTTCCAGCGGATGGTGAAGTCGGGAGCGCTCGACGGCCCGGTGATCGGCGTAGCGCGGAGAAACTGGTCCCTCGAGCAGCTCAAGGCGCGGGCGAAGGAGAGCATCGAGCAGCACGGGGGCGGGGTCGATCCGGTCGCGTTCCCGAAGCTGATGAAGATGCTGCGCTACGTCGAAGGACCGTACACGGAGGACAAGACCTTCGACGACCTGCAGCGTGAGATCGGGAGCGCGAAGAACCCGCTGCACTACCTCGCGATCCCGCAATCGGCGTTCGAGACGGTGATCGATCACCTCAGCCGCAACGGGCGGAACAAGGGTGCGCGGCTCGTGCTCGAGAAGCCGTTCGGCAGCGACCTCGAATCAGCGCGACGGTTGAACGAGATTCTCCATCGCTGCTTCGACGAGGGCTCGATCTTCCGCATCGATCACTACCTCGGGAAGGAAGCGGTACAGAACCTCGTGTTCTTCCGCTTCGCGAACACGTTCCTCGAGCCGATCTGGAATCGCAACTTCGTCGAGAACGTCCAGATCACGATGGCCGAACCGTTCGGCGTCGAGGGGCGCGGCGCGTTCTACGACCAGACTGGCGCGATCAGGGACGTCGTGCAGAATCACCTGTTGCAGGTACTCTCGAACATCGCGATGGAGCCGCCGCCGCGAAGCCACGACACCGAGACGCTGCGCGACGAGAAGGTGCGCGTGCTCAAGGCGATCAAGCCGCTCTCGCTCGACCGGGTGATTCGCGGCCAGTTCCGCGGCTACCTTGGCGAGGAAGGTGTCGCGCCGGGCTCGAACGCCGAGACATTCGTCGCCCTCGAGCTGGCGGTCGAGTCGTGGCGGTGGGATGGGGTCCCGTTCTTCATTCGCGCGGGGAAGTGCATGCCGCTCGCGCGCACCGACGTGATCGTGAAGCTGCGACGTCCGCCGCCGATCGCCGGAGTGCCGCTCGTCTCGAACCACCTGCGCTTCCAGCTGGGACCGGAGTTCCAGATCGGACTCGGCGCGACGGTGCGTGAGCCGGGCAAGCAGGGCGGACATCCGCTCGAGCTGCTCGCGAGCCACGAGCACGACGGATCGGAGACCGATCCGTACGAGCAGCTGCTGAGCGACGCAATGCGCGGCGAGACGTTCCGGTTCGCGCGCGAGGACTACGTCGAGGAGGCGTGGCGGATCGTCGACCCGGTGCTCAACGCCGGACCGCCCGAAGTGTACGAGCCAAACACGTGGGGGCCGCGCGCGGCGCAGGAGCTGGTGCCAGGCGGATGGTCAGAGCCAACGGAGCCGGCGGAGTCGCACGAGTGACGACGGGACGCTACGCGCACGTGAACGGGCTCGAGATGTACTACGAGGTTCATGGCGCCGGACGACCGCTCGTGCTCATTCATGGCGGCGGCTCGACGATCGAGACTTCATTCGGGCGAATCCTCCCGCTGCTCGCGCGCTCGCACCAGGTAATCGCCGTCGAGGTTCAGGCGCACGGGCATACGCGCGACATCGATCGCCCATTCACCTTCGAGCAGGACGCCGATGACGTCGCCGCGCTGCTCGAGCAGATCGGCGCGGAGACTGCGGCTGTCCTGGGGTTCAGCAACGGCGGGACGACGGCGCTGCAGATGGCGATCCGTCATCCGCGGCGTGTCCGGCGCATCATCGTCGCGTCGGCGAACTATTCGCGCGCCGGGATGCCGCCGGGGTTCTGGGAATCGATGGACGGCGCAGAGTTCGCCGACATGCCGCAGATCTACAAGGACAACTATCTCGGCATCACCCAGAGCACCGACCGGTTGATGACGATGTTCAAGCGCTCCTCGAGCCGGATGCAGCGCTTCACCGACATTCCCAGCGACGACATCAAGTCGATTACGGCACCGGTGCTGGTGATGGTCGGCGACCGGGATGTCGTCAGCCCGGAGCATGCGGTCGAGCTGTTCCGGATGTTGCCTAACGGTCGCCTCTGCATCCTGCCCGGAGGCCATGGATCGTACTTCGGCGAGATCATGACGCCGGGCGTCCCCGACCGCGTGGTCGCGGCGTTCGTCAGCATCGTCGAGGAGTTCCTCTCCGACGGCTGAACGAGGCGCATCACACGTCGCCTTCGTGTTCCCGGCAGCCGGGCGATGATGATCGCCCGGCTGCCGGGCGCCTAACGCGTTCCGTTGCCGAAGACGTCGCTGCCGAAGCTCTTCAGTTCGGGCTGGGCCGCGTAGCCGAGGTGCGGAAGGCCGAAGATGTCCTCGACGCTGCGCAGCATCGAGTAGTGATTGTACGGAACGTCGGAGACGGTGCCGGCGGCGATGAGCGGGGAGAGCAGCACGGCGCCGGTTCGTCCGCCCCCCGGTCCACCACCGCCGGCGCTGTCAACGTTAGGCCCCGGCTGCTCGCCGCAGCAGGCAGCGGCGTCGGAGCCGTTCGACTCGTCGAAGGTGATGATGAGGAGCCCGCCGTCGCGAAAGGCCGGTGACCGGGTGATCAGCGGAACCCAGTGCCGGAGAAAGGCGTCCGCCGAGACGAGCCCGCCCGGCTCGCCGTTCACGCACGGGGTGTCGTGACCGTCGTGACAGAGGTTGGGCGAGATGAAGGTGTAATTGGCGGTTCGCGCCGCCGATTGCAGGTCGGTCTCGAGGCGGGGAAGCGCGACGACGTTCGAGTCGCACGACGGCAGGTCGATGATCGAATGGAAGTACACGAACGGATTGTGCTTGGTCGCGTACTGGTCGTTGGGTGCGGCGCCCTCGGTCGGATCGGCGGTACCGATCGCGGGGTGCGCGCAGGCCGCCCGCGCGTCGCGCCGGAGATCGAGCCCCATGTCCTCCATGTACGCGGCCCACGTGAGCTGGCGGCTCGTGAGCTGGCTCGCGAGCGTCTGCACGTGGAGCGGATAGACGCAGCCCTTGCCGATCGGCTGGTCATAGGGCGCCATGCCGCGCTGCTGAAAGTCGGCGAAGACGCCGCAGTCGGCCTGCGTCTCCGGCGTCGGGGCGATACCCGAGATCATCGCGATGTAATTGTCGAGGCTCGAGTGGCCGATGCCATAGTACTGGCGGAGAAACGCGCCGGCTTTCGTGAGCGTGTCGGCGAGATACGGCGACTTGGTGCCGGGGCCGAAGGTGGTCCCGAAGCCTTTGTTCTCGAGGACGATGACGAAGACGTGCTTGACCGCGGGGAGCTTCGCTTCGGTCGGGCGGTTGCAGGCAACGGCGGCGACGATGCCCGCGCCTAACGCGACTGCCGCGAGCGAAGACAAGAGTCTTCGTGATGGGATCGAGGTCATGACCAGGGACATGGGGGCGGACAAGGGACGAGGAATCCGCCGCGCCCTAAGGGCGCGAGCGGAACAAGGGACATGGGACGTGGGGGAGTAGCAACAGGGGACATGAAAGGAGGGAATGGCGCCCTTGTTCCTTGTTCCGCTTTTACCAGGTACGAGGGGGCATGAGGGACGAGGGATGCGGGAGTGGGCGCGTGCTCCCGCTGGTTCACTGGGCATCGCGCGACTGAGTTCGTATCGTCACGCCGAGGGGAGTGTCAGCACGAATGTGCTTCCCTCGTCGAGCACGCTGGTTGCCGAGAGATCGCCGCCCATGCCGCGGGCGAGGTCACGGCTGATCGCCAGTCCGAGCCCGGTTCCGCGCGCGGCGCCGGCGGCGCTCACGTCCACCTGGACGAAAGGCTCGAAGATCTCCTGCAGGCGATTGGGCGGGATGCCGATCCCGGTGTCGATCACCTCGATGCGGGTGCGATCCGGCGCCACGTCAGGCGACGCGCGCACGGTGACGCGACCGCCACTGCGGGTGATTTTGAGCGCGTTGCCGAGAAGGTTGAGGAGGATCTGCTCGGCCTTGTCGCGATCGGTCATGACCGCGAGAGAGGCCGGGACATCAGCCGAGAGCGTGAGCTGCTTCTCCGCGAGCTGCGGCTCGACCATCGGCGTGACCGCGTTGACGATGTCGCGGACAACGGCGCGCTCGATGTCGTAGTTGACGCGGCCGGCCTCGATGCGCGCGAGGTTGAGGACTTCGTTGATCAGACGGAGAAGGTGTCGCTGGCTTCGCGTGACTTTCTCCAGCGTCTCCGCCTGCGCTGGCGTGACCGGGCCGTGGATCCCCATCGCGAGCAGCTGAACGTAGCCGCCGATCGCATTGAGCGGCGTCCGCAGCTCGTGCGACATCGACGCGAGGAATGCGCTCTTCGCACGGTTCGCCTCGTCGGCGATCTCGCGCTGTTTCTCGAGGTCGGCCGAGCGCTGCATCAATTGGTCGTTGAGTGCCTGCAGTGACTCCTGCTGCGTCTCCAGCTCGGCCGCCTGTTCGCTGAGCTGCTGCTGACTCACCTCGAGCTCGACCGCCTGCTGCTCGAGGATCTCGTTCGCCTGCTGCAGGTCGGCGCGGCGCGACTCCGCCTCGGCGCGCGCTTCCTCGGCCTGCTTCTTCGCGGGGAGCAGCGCGTCCTCGAACTTCTGTCGCTCGCGCACGCGGATGACGACGCACTCGGTCAGCCACTCGCCGCCGCGTTCGCGGCGGGTGGCATTGAGGAGGGCACCAACCTCCTGGCCGTTCGCGGAGCGAAGCGCGATGAAGATCTCCTCGGCGCGATGCTGCATGCGCAGCAGGGGGAAGAGATGCGTCTGGTAGAAGATCCTGCTCCCGACCGACATCAACTTCTCGACGTGATGCCCGACGACGGCGTCCCGCGCGAGCCCGAGCATCTCGAGGAGCGTCGCGTTCGCATAGCGAACGATTCCGTCGTCAGCGAAGACGGCGAATCCGCACGGTGCGGTCTCGAGGAGCGAGACCTCCGCGTCCCGGAGCCCGGTCACCAACCCTGCGTCAGGCAGCGAGGCCCTCGGCTGCCCGTGCGGGGCGCGGCGCGTTCGCAAGGTAGGCTTTCATCGCGGCGATCGTCTCATCGGGGTGGCTGAGATGCGGACAGTGGCCGGTAGCCTGCAGCTGGTGAAACCTGCTTCCGCTGATCGTGCGATGCAAATACTCGCCGACAGCCTGGGGCGCGATCGCGTCGTCAGTACACTGCAGGAGCAGCGACGGGACGCTGACCTGGGCGGCGTCGGCGCGGTTGTCACCGAAGAACGTCGCTTCGGCAAAGCGGCGGGCGATGATCGGATCCGTCGAGCAGAAGCTCGCTTCGAGCTCGGCACCGAGCTCGGGACGATCGGCGTTCTTCATGATGACGGGGGCGAGAAAATTCGCCCAGCCGAGATAGTTGCGGTCCATCATGTCGAGCAGCCCCTCGAGGTCGGCGCGCTCGAAGCCGCCGAGATAATCCGGCGCGTCGTTGATGTAGCGGGCCGACGGGCCGATCATGATGAGGTGCGCGAATCGATCCGGCTCGCGATTCGCCGCGAGGGCGCCGACCATCGAGCTGACCGAGTGACCGACGAAGACGACTTCACGCAGGTCGAGCGCGTGGCAGACGTCGAGCACGTCCTGCGCGTAGCCTGCGAGCGATGAATAGCGCTCAGCGTCGTAGGCACTGAGATCGGAATGGCCGGAACCGACATAGTCGAAGAGGACGATGCGGTAATCCTTCTCGAACGCGGGCGTGATGAGCCGCCACATGTTCTGGTCGCAGCCGAAGCCGTGCGCGAACAGCATCGGCTGTTCGCCGCTGCCGAACACCTTCACGTTGTTGCGGACGAGGACGTCTTGCATGCGAGTGGGCAGGTTGAGAAGAGGCATCAGCAGTAGCTGGTGCCGAACATCACGCAGTAAGCAAACGTCTCAACGGGCAAGAACGTTGCCCGACTGGCCGGCGGTTGCGGTCGGTCTACGTTAGGCGCAGATTCGCCGTCGGCCGTTGCGTCATACCATCCCAGCCATTCGAGAGCGCTACGTGAATCCCGCCACCGAAAAGCAGTGCCCGCAGTGCGATGCCATCATCGCGAAGGACGCCGAGGTCTGCCCGGATTGCGGATCAGCGCAGAACGTGCCACCGATCGCGCGTAAGGGTGGCGGCGGGAAGGTGCTGAAGGGCTGCCTCATCGCTGCCGTGGTCGGCTTCTTCGGGATCTTCGTGCTTGGGATCGTGGCGGCGATCGTGATCCCGAAATTCGCGAACACGAAGGAGAAGGCGTACATCGCCGCGATGCGAATCGACCTGCGCAACCTCGCGACGGCGGAAGAGGCATACCATGCAGCGCATGGCAGCTACGAGGCGAACCCCGCGGCGCTGGGATTCAACTTCGGCTACGGGATCACCCTGGTCGATTCGATCGACGCCGGAAAGGACGGCTGGAGCGCGACGGTCAAGCGCGCGGAGACGAGCACGCGGTGCACGATGAGCGTCGGCGACCGCGTCCCGACGGGCGAGGCCAGCGGGGTGCCGGTGTGCACGGCTGGGGCCGGCCGTTAGGCAGTGACCGGCCGGTCCGCCGTTAGGCAGCAACCGGCCGGTCAAGCGTCAGGCGCGAACCGGCCGGTCAGCCCGCGATCCCGGCCAGCACGCCGCGCATGTAGGCGAACGACCGCTGCATCCCCGGCAGCGGGTCGTCGGGCTCGATCTCGTACTCGAGATTGACGTACCCCTGGTAGCTCATCGCGATGAGCTGGCGGAAGAGCGCCGCGATCGGGATCGCCCCCTCGCCGACCACGCACTGGCTTTCGACATCGTGCAGGTCGCGCAGGTCCTTGGCGTGCATGTCGAGCAGGCGCGGGCCGGCGTCGGCGGCGGCCCTGACGACGTCCGTACCGGTGCGGACCGTGTGGCCGATGTCCATGCAGAGGCCGAGGCGCGCGTCCATCCCCTTCACCGCATTCAGGACGTCGTATGGCGACGGAAAGTGCTTGTCCTCGGGGCCGTGGTTGTGGATGGCGACGCGGATGTCGTACTGCTTCGCGAAGCGCTCGACGCGGGGGAGAATCGCCGGGTCCATCGTCGCGACGATCAATGGCATCCCGGCCGCACGCGCGTAGTCGAAGTAGCGGGCGACGCCGGCGTCGGTGTCCGTGTCGAAGGTGATCGTCCCGCCGCCGACGATGGTGAGCCCCGCGCCCTCGACCTCGCGCCGTGCCGCGGCGATCTCGGCGGCCGATAGCTCGTAGGGGAGGTGGAACGACTTGAGGTTCACCCATGGAGTGTGCAGCGCCTTCACCATCGCGATCGCCCGGTCGCGAGGGAAATTGCGGAGCGAATAGCTGGCGACGCCGAGCTTGAGCGTCTCGCGCCGTGCCACCGCCGGGGACGGGATGGCCGGCAATGCTGTCGGTGACCCCGCCGGCGGCGGCGACGAGCGCGCCGACCGCGAGGCACCGATAGCGCAGCCCGTGAGGCCTAACGCCGCGAGCGCGAGGAAGTCGCGTCGCGGAAGCGGATCGCTGCTCATGGGCGTTCGGCTCAGGCGGATGGTTGCCAGCCGGGGGCGTACTCCCGGCTCCAGAGCGCGCGCACGTCCTCCGAGCCAGCCGGCTGTCCGTTGGCCGGATCGGTCATCACCGGCCGTCCCAGGCGCTGGGCGATGTTGCCGAGGTGGCAGAGCAGGACGGTCTTGTGCCCTTCGTCGATCGGAGAGTGCTGCACCGCGCCGGTGCGGATCGCGTCGAGAAAGTTGGCGATGTGGAGTCCGGTTAGGCGATCGGGCGCCTTCACGTCGAGCGGGCTCGCCGTCTCGTCCCCCAATGACTCCTTCACCTTCTTGTTCTTCATGTCGTAGAAGGCGTAGCCGTTCCGATCGATGAAGGCGGTTCCCTCGGTGCCGTGGATCGTCGAGCCTCGGCCGCTGCCGTTGAGGGTGAAGCCATTGCAGCTCTGCCCCTGCCAGACGATCTCCTTCCCGCCCTCGAACTGGAAGCTCACGTCCTGGGTGTCGGGAAACTCCCAGTCGTCCGCGAAGGCATAACGGCCGCCGGTGGACGCGGTGCGAAGCGGGAAGTCGGTGCCTAACGCCCAGCGGCAGACGTCGATCTCGTGCGTCCCGTTGTTGCAGATCTCCCCGGTCCCCCAGCGCGCGAACCAGTGCCAGTTGTAGTGGATGACGTTGTCGCGATACGGCGTGCGCGGCGCCGGCCCCTGCCAGAGATCGTAGTCGAGCCACTGCGGCACCGGTGCCGGCTTGCCGACGCCGATGGTGCCGCGCGTATTCGCGTACCACGCCCGCGCGAGATAGGGCCGCCCGATCGCGCCACCATGAATGGCCTCGATCGCCTCGATCGACCGCGGCGCCGAGCGCTGCTGATTGCCCATCTGCACGATGCGTCCGGCCCGCCGCTGCGCCGCGACGAGCAGCTCACCCTCGCGTGGATTGTGTCCGCACGGCTTCTCGACATAGACATGCTTCCCCGCCGCGAGCGCGAGCAGCGCCATCGGCGCGTGCCAGTGATCCGGCGTCGCGATCACGACGACATCGACATCCTTGTCGTCGAGCGCGCGCCGGAAGTCAGCGATCGCGGTCGGCCGGCGCGATTGCGCCTTCGACACCATGTCGACCCCCTTGGCCAGTGCCCGTGAGTCGACGTCGCAGACATAAGCGACCTCCGAATTCTTCGCGACGGAAAAATTCTGGAGATGGACCTCGCCGCGGCCGTTCAATCCAATCACGGCAACTGCCACCTTCTCGGCGGGGGAGCCTGCGAACGAGGGAATACGGCGAGAAGAAACGAGGAACGCTCCCGCAGTCGCCTTTGACGCGGTCGCGATAAAATCTCTTCGATTCGGGGGAGGAGTCATGGCGACGAGGGATAAGGGAGGCGACGAGGGAGGAGGAAGGCGCGGCGGCCTAAGGCCGCACGCTGACAAGGGACATGGGACGTGGGGGAGTTGCAACAGGGGACATGGGACGAGGAAGTGGCGCCATTGTTCCTTGTCCCGCTTTGACTAGGGACGAGGGGGCATGAGGGACGAGGGGCGACGAGGGGCGACGAGGGGCGACGAGGGGCGAGGAAGTACGAGAGAGTATGAGAGACGAGGGAGAGGCGGGAGAGGCGGAAGAGCGGCGTCCCTTGTCCCCGCCACACGTGGAGCGAACCGGCGGAGCACGCGCGCCACTCCCTCACTCCTCGTCCCTCGTGCCCCCTCGTCCCTCATACCGCGAACCACGGCACAAGGGCGCCATTCCCTCATTCCATGTCCCCTGTTGCTACTCCCCCACGTCCCATGTCCCTTGTCCCGCTCGCGGCCCTAGGCCGCGGCGGATTCCTCGTGCCTTGTCCGCCCCTTGTCCCTCGTAATTCCTTTGTCCCTCGTCGCCCTATCCGCCGTTAGGCAGGACTCGGATTCGGATATTGCGGAACCACGCTTCGTCACCGTGGTCCTGGAGTACAATGTGTCCCGACCGGCGGTCGGCGAACCATGGCCATGAGTGATACTTGCTGGCAGTGAGCGCCGAGTCCATTGACGCGGTGCCGAGATCGTAGCTGACGATCTTCGCGCCGTTGAGCCAGTGCTCGCCGTGGTTGCCGACGAGGATGATCCGCGAATGATTCCATTCGCCGACGGGGCGGAGCTGCTTGTTTGCGTTCGGCGCGACCAGGTCGTAGAGCGCGCCGGCGCGGTGCGTCGGGAGCTTGCCGTCGGGGTGACGGTCGTCGTCGAGCATCTGGTACTCGAACCCCTTCGCGGCGTGAGTCGGGTCGAGCATCACCGACAGCTCCTCGGAGACGTTGTACTTGATGCCGCTGTTCGCGCCGGGCGCGACCTTCCAGTCCCACTCGAGCTCGAAGTCGCGCCAGGTGCCTTCGGTCATCAGGTCGCCGCCGATCAGCGGCTGGCCATCGGCCTGCACGGGAACCTTCCCGCTCGGGATCTTGCGGATGGCGCCGTCCTCGACCACCCAGTGCGCGTTAGGCACGGTGCTCGAGCCAAGGCCGCGCCAGCCGCGGAGCGTAGTCCCATCGAAAAGCGTGACCCAGGGCGAGGGCTGCGATGCGCCGTTCTGGTCAGCGACCATCGAGCTGTAGCCGCTCGCGGCGGGGGATGGCGTTGGTGTCGATGTCGGGGTCGTGGACGTCGATGAACGAGTGCAAGCCGCAATCAAGAGCGGGGCAACGAACAGCGAAGTGACGGTGCGCATCATGAGCGAATCCGATGGGATGTCGTACGGGTCAGTAGGTCAGGCCGAAGCCGAATCGGTACAGCGGGTCGGCGCTGTCGTGCGCCACGTCGGAGCGCTGCGCCTCGACGGCCTGCATCGATGATGGAAGCTCGAAGGGGAGGTGCCCTTCAGGGCTCGCCTTTCCGGCGAGGACGTCGAGGAGCGCGCTGTCGCCGACGCCGAAGTTGGCGAGGAGTCCGCGGGCGCGGTCGCGGAATGGAGTGAGGATCGCCGGGCGATCGAGGTACACGGTGACCACGGTCGGCACCACCGCGCTCACGCGCTTGAAGGTCTCGTAATCGGGATCGCCGTCGCGGAAGGCGAGGCTGCCTTCGTGCTGCATGGCACCGAACACGTAGCCCGGGTGCAGCGTCTCGAACGGCGCGCGCAGCCTGACGATCGCGACGTCGGCCTGCGCCGGGTCGTCGACGACGGTCCATCCTTCGCGCGCGGCGGCCTCAGGGCTGATGTGATACAGGTAGACGCGGAGCGCGGGCTTGCCGGCGGCCGCGCGCAGCGGCAGCAGCGAGCCCTTGTTCTCGAGCAGCACCAGCGCCCGGCGTTGCGCGTCAAGGCCCATCGCGCGGAAGGCGTCGGTGCCGACGCGCTGCGTGGCTTCGGCGGGATCGGCATACGGGTTCTCGAACAGGCCCAACGCGAACTTCTGGACGAGGATGCGGGCGACGCTGCTGTCGAGCCGTGCCTCGGTCAGCTCGCCGGCGCGGACCGCATCGACGAGCAGGTCGGCGCGCTCGGTACCCCCGAACTGGTCGACGCCGGCGCGGACCGCCTTCACGAAGCGCGCGCGCATCGGCAGATCCTCGACTCCCCACGACATCCCGATGTCCGCGAAGCTCGGGCGCTCGCCGGCCGGCGCGCCGTTTCGGCACTTCTCGTTGCAATCGTTTGTGATCGCCCAGTCGGTGAGGATGACCCCCTGGAATCCATATTGGCCGCGCAGGATGTCGGTGAGCAGCTGCCTGTTGAAGCCGGCGCCGACCTGCTCGAGTGGCTGGCCGTTCCACTGGGCGCCCTCGAGGATCGAGTAGGTCGGCATCACGCCCGCCACATGGCTGCCTAACGCGCCGAGGAAGGGGCGGACATGGTACTGGAGATTCTGCGACGGGAAGGAGGCGAAGCGGCCATAGGAGTTGTGGCTGTCGAAGCCAGACTTCGCCGCGCCGTAGCCGACCCAGTGCTTGACCACGGTGGCGACGCCGGCGCTGTCGACACCGCCCGCGCCGTGCTGGAATCCGACCACGTAGGCGCGGACCATCGCACCGGCGAGGTCGGCATCCTCGCCGAACGTCCCGTTGATGCGACTCCACCTCGGCTCGGTCGCGAGGTCGGCCTGTGGCGAGAGCGCCATCTGGATGCCGACCGCGCGGTACTCCTGGCGGGCGACGTCGCCGAAGCGGCGTGTGAGCGCCGTGTCGCCTAACGCGGCGAAGCCGAGCGGCTCGGGCCACTGCGAGAAGGGACCGGCGACCGCGCTGGCGCCGAGGATCTCCTGGAAGTGGTGGCGCGGGTCGGTGCTGATGGTGAGCGGGATCCCGAGTCGCGTGCGCTCAGCGATCGCCTGCAGCACGTCGTTCTGCGTCGCGAGGGTGGCGGCGTCGGCGGCGAGCCGGGTGATCATGCTCGTCACCTTGAGGCTGTCGATGAGCATGCGGCTGGCGGCGGTGTCGTACTGGGCGCCGACGCCGGCCGCGCCTAACGGCCCGCCGCCACGGGCGGTGCCGTGCATCATCGTCCCCGCCTTCTCGGCGAGCGTCATGCGGGCGAGGAGGTCGGCAGCGCGAGCGGCGGGGGTGAAGCGCCAGTCCTCGTAGCGGTCGACGACGCCGTTCCGGTTCAGGTCGCGGAAGCGCAGTCCGGACTGCTCGATGATCGGCACGCCGCGGGTGCCGAGCGTCGGTTGCGGGCCCGATGGGGAGGTCGCGGTCGCGGGGGCAGGATGCCGGCATCCCGCGGCGGCGATCGTCGAGAGGAACACGGCGGCCAGAGTGCGCATCATCATCGGCATGGAATGGGGCAGCGGGTGCGGCGCGAACAGCCTGTGGCGGGAAGCAACGACACGATACTGCCGAGCGCAATCCGACGCACGATACTGCAGACCGAGGATGGAGGGAAAAGCAGGAATGGCAAGGCGCGCTGCCGCGGTTGCCTGCAGAGCGCCTTGCCACACGACCGACACTGTCCAGGTCGAACGAGGGATGCGTCTCACCGACGGCGTGACCCGTCCGGCGAAGGCGAGGTTGTTCAGTCACGGTAGATGCTGTGCCGGTGCCTAACGTTGGAGAGAGCATGGGTCGTCACAGGTCAGTCGCAACGTCAATCGTCGCGATCGCGCTGGCGATCGGCGGATGTACGGATCCGGCCAGCCCGGCGGAGGGGCTGGCATCGGCGCGCGCCCGCTGGTCGGCGCGTGGGCCAGCGAGCTACGACATGACGCTCGGCAGGCCGTGTGAGTGCCTGCCGGGAACATCGGGGGTGGTCGCGATCTCCGTCCGAAATGGCGTGGTCGTCTCGCGTAACTACCCGAACGGCGCCCCGGTCCCCGCGGAGTATGCAGGGTCTTTTCCGGCGATTCCCGACCTGTTCGACATCATCGACGGCGCGATTCGAGCGGGGACGCGGCCGCTCGATGTCCGGTACGATGCGCTCTATGGCTACCCCATCCGCGCGGCACTCGGCGACGTGGCGGCCGACGCGCCGCTCTACGAGATCACGGCGTTCACTCCCCGATAATCGCGGCTCCGTTGCGTCGGCTCCCGATCGTCGCCATGCTAGAGCGCCTTTGCACGTCGGCATCCCCTGAACGGAGGTCGCCATGCGCCGCGTCGCAGCACTCCTCATCGCGTCTTTGCTCGCCATCAGCGGTTGCGGGTCGGGTGGCGGGTCGCCGAGCGGACCTGGATCGACCCTGACGGTCACCCTACCGTCGACTACCGTGGCATCGGGAACGTCGACGCAGGCGGCGGCGACCGTTGCGGACCAATCGGGCGCGGGCACCCCGGCGAACAATGTTGTGTGGTCGACATCCGACCAGACGATCGCCACCGTCAGCTCGACGGGGCTCGTAACCGGGGTGCTCATCGGCTCGGCGGTGATCACCGCGACGTCGGCTGGGATGACCGCACACGCGACGGTGAAGGTGGTGCCGGGCACCGCATCGAGAGTCGTCGTCTATTCGGGCAACAGTCAGACAGGAGCAACCGGCGCGACGCTGCCTGATCCGCTCTGCACAAACGTGGTCGACGCCGCCGGAAACCTCATCATCGGCGCGGCGGTGACGTACGTGGTCGCCAGCGGGGGAGGGCACCTCGCAGAGCCGACGGCACCGACGACTCAACCAGGGGGCATCGCCACATCAGGGTTGTGGACGCTCGGCTCGGTCGTCGGGGCGCAGACAGTGACCGCATCATCCGGCGGCGCGTCGGTCACCTTCAGCGCGACCGCGCACTAGCGGAACAAAGTGAGCCGAATCGGACCGGCGAAGCGGGCCGGCCGCCTAACGGCGACCGGAAGTGGCGTCAGCCGGCTGGTAGCGGCTGTCCTGCTGCTCTCGAGCTGCACGGAGCTGACGACCGCGCCCGAACGCGATGTTCCGGAGTCGGTAGTGGCGCGGTGGAACGACGCCGAGCTCGTGGCGATCCGCCGCACCAGGATCGGACCGCCGATGGTAGCACGAGCGCTGGCGGTGACGAACACCGCGATGTTCGATGCGTGGGCAGCGTACGACGCGAGGGCAGTCGGGACGCGATTGGGGAGCACCCTGCGCCGCCCGCCTGACGATCGGACCACCGCCAACAAGGAGCGCGCGATCAGCTTCGCTGCCTACCGCGCACTGGTCGATCTCTTCCCCTCGGAGCAGGCGACCTTCGATGCCGTGATGCAGTCGCTCGGCTTCGAGCCGGCGGACCATTCGATCGATCCGGTGACGGCAACGGGGATCGGCAATCTCGCGGCGGCGGCGGTAATCGAGTTTCGCCATCACGATGGTGCCAACCAGCTCGGCGACCTCGCACCGGGACGATATGCGGATTATACCGGCTACCAACCGGTGAACTCGCCGTCCGAAGTGCGCGACCCGAATCGGTGGCAACCACTGCTCGTGCCGGATGGGCAGGGAGGGAGCGTCGCACAGACATTCGTCGCGCCGCAGTGGGGACTGGTGACGCCGTTCGCACTCAGTTCAGGTGCGCAATTCCGCCCCGGTGGAGTTCCAAATCTCTATCCCGATCCCGGCTACACGCAGCAGGCGCAGGAGATCATCGACTACAGCGCGGCGCTGAGTGATGAGCAGAAATCGATGGTCGAGTACTGGGCGGACGGTCCCAACTCGGAGCTTCCGCCTGGCCACTGGATCCTGTTCGCGGAATGGGTGGCGCATCGCGATCGGCACACCGTCGATGACGACGCGAAGATGTTCTTCGCGTTAGGCAACGCGCAGCTCGATGCCAGCATCGCGGTCTGGGACTGCAAGCGCGTCTTCGATTACGTGCGTCCGATAACCGCGGTGCGATTCCTGATGGCCGGGCAGGAGATCCGCGCCTGGGGCGGCCCGTTCAAGGGAACGCAGACGATTCTCGGGGAGCTCTGGCAGGCGTTCCAGACCGGTGCCGTGCCGACTCGTGCGTTTCCCGTGTTCAGCTCCGGGCTGAGCGCGTTCAGCGCCGCCGGTGCGGATGTGGTGCGATCGTTCACCGGAAGCGACGCGTTCGGCGCCTCGGTGGTGATCAAGGCCGGGACGTCGCGCGTCGAACCCGGTGCAGTTCCAGCGGCGGACGTCATCCTCTCGTGGCCGACGTTCAGCGCCGCTGCCGATCAGGCGGCGATGTCGCGGC
>JBJMNK010000141.1:0-94407 GCA_045804265.1 Gemmatimonadaceae bacterium
GCCGTCGTCCACCTCGCCCAGCTGCTCGATCACGTTCTTCGCGCCGGCGCCGGCGAACACCGCCAGCAGCTCCTCGATGTGCGCGACGCGAGTCGTCTCGTCGAGCGAGATCCCGATCTCGGTCTCGCTCAGCACGCGGACGTTGATCTTCTTCTCTCGCGCGCGCGTCACGATCTCCTTCGCGCCGAGCTTCCCCGCGTCGACACGGATCGTGTCGAAGAACGGACCATCGGCGACCGCGAACCCCGACTTGCGCAGCGCGGCGGCGAGCATCGCCGCCAGCCGGTGGACCCGCCGCGCTATCCGCGTCAGCCCATCGGGGCCGTGCCACACGGCGTAGAAGCTCGCCATCACGGCGAGCAGCACCTGCGCGGTGCAGACGTTGCTCGTCGCCTTCTCGCGGCGGATGTGCTGCTCGCGTGTCTGCAGCGCCATGCGCAGCGCCGGCCGCCCGCGCGCGTCGCGCGAGACGCCGATGATCCGCCCGGGAAGCGTCCGCTTGAACTCGTCCTTCGTCGCGAAGAACGCCGCGTGCGGCCCGCCATAGCCCATCGGCACTCCGAAGCGCTGGCTGCTCCCGATCGCCACGTCGGCCCCCCACTCGCCAGGCGGCGTGAGCAGCGTCAGCGCGAGCAGGTCGCAGGCGACGACGACCAGCGCGTTCTGTGCGTGCGCGGCGTCGGTGAACGCGCGATAGTCGTGCACCGTCCCGTCGGTCGCCGGATACTGCAGCAGGACGCCGAACACGTCGGACCCGAGCTTGTACGTCCGCGGATTGCCGACGACGACACGCATCCCGCGCGCGGCGGCGCGGGTGCGAACTACCTCGATCGTCTGCGGATGACAGTCTTCGGCGACGAAGAACAGCTCCTTCCCTTCCTTGCCGCGCGCGTTGTACGCGAGGTACATCGCTTCCGCCGCCGCGGTCCCCTCGTCGAGCAGCGATGCGTTGGCGATCTCGAGCCCGGTCAGGTCGATGACGGCCGTCTGGAAGTTCAGCAGCGCCTCGAGGCGTCCCTGCGCGATCTCCGCCTGGTACGGCGTGTACGCGGTGTACCAGCCGGGATTCTCGAGGACGTTCCGCTGAATCACCGGCGGCACGAACGTGTCGTAATACCCCATCCCGATGTGCGAGCGGAAGATCTGGTTCTTCGCCGCAAGCGTGCGCATGTGCGCCAGCGTCTCGGCCTCGCCTTTTCCTTCAGCAATCGCCAGCGGCTTACGGAGACGGATCTGCTCGGGGACGGTCGCGTCGATCAGGGCGTCGAGAGCGTCGTAGCCGATCGCCTCGAGCATCTCGGCCGTCTCGCGCTCGTTGGGCCCGATATGGCGCGGGATGAAGCTTCCGTCGTCGGTCAGGGACAGGGCGGTGCTCTTCGTCATGCGTGCCTCGAAAGGGCCGCCGATGGCGGCGCCGGTTCTTGTCTGGTCGGGTAGGACCGGGCGCTATGGGAGACGCAGCTCCGCGCGGAGGGCCAGCAGACATCGGCTCCGGTCCTGTCACTAAGTTTAGCTGACCACCTCCTCAATCGGTACGCACCGCCCCTCCGTTCCCAGATGCGCTGGCGACTCCTCGCGACGCCCCGCCTCGACGGCGCCGAGAACATGGCCTTCGATGAGGCGCTGCTGCGCCGCGCCGGCGTCACCAACGAGGCAGTGTTCCGCGTTTACGGGTGGTCCCAGCCGACACTCTCGCTCGGGCGCAACCAGCCAGCGCGCGGTGCATACGATGAAGAGGCGATCGCTGTGCAGGGGATCGGTGTCGTGCGGCGGCTCACCGGCGGGCGCGCCGTCCTGCACCACCGCGAGGTCACTTACAGCGTGACGGCACCCGAGGCGCTCGGCGACACGCTCCACGACGGCTACGCGCGGATCAACGCGATCCTGCTCGAGGGACTGCGCGCGCTGGGTGTTCCCGCAGCGCTCGCGACCCCCGCCGGTCGGGCGCCCATCCCGTCGACGGCGCCCTGCTTCGAGCAACCGACTGAGGGAGAGCTGGTGCTCGACGGCCGCAAGCTCGTCGGCAGCGCCCAGCTCCGCGAAGACGGCGCGGTGCTCCAGCACGGCTCGATCCTCGTCGACGATGATCAGCCGCTCGTCGCCGCGCTCCTCCGCGCACCGTTCGACGCCCCGCCGGCAGAGCGCCCGGCGACGCTGCACGGCGCGCTCGGTCGCATCCCGTCGCTCGCCGAAGTCGCGGGCGTGCTCTTCGACGCGGTGCGGACGCACGAGGACTCCGATGCCGTTGAGCTGATGATCGACCCGGCGCTGCGGAGCGCCATCGACGGCGCGGCAGCGCGCTACCGTGACACGGACTGGACATGGCGCCGCTAGCGCCAGCCGTGACGAACAGCGCCCCCGAGCGTTATTCACGTATCAGCAGCACCGTGCATTACTGTCGTATGCCCTTCCAACCGACCGCTCGATGATGACGCGCCGCTACGCTGCCGCATGCCTTGCCATTGCCCTCGCTGCCTGCAGCGGCGACAAACGCGCCGCCAATGCCCCCGGTGACGTCGGGGGCACGGTCGTGATCTCGCTCGCCGGGGAGCCCGACTTCCTGATGCAGCCGCTCATCTCGACGACTTCGTCGAAGATGATCACCGACCAGATCTTCGAGCCGCTGGCCGAGCTCGGCCCCGAGATGAACACGATGGGCGACAAGGGCTTCAGCCCTCGTCTCGCGCGTCGCTGGACATGGAGCGCCGACTCGCTCGCGATCGCCTTCGAGATCGACCCGCGCGCGAAGTGGCACGATGGCGTTCCGGTGCGTGCCGCGGACGTGAAGATCGGCTTCGATCTCCTCGCCGACACCGCGGTGCACTCGCCGCAGGCATCGAACATCGTCGACGTGGACTCGGTCACCGTCCGCGATTCGCTCACCGCGGTCTTCTGGTATCACGCGCGCTCGCTCGACCAGTTCTTCACCGCGGCGTACAACGTCATCCCGCTCCCCGAGCACCTGCTGCGCAACGCGAAGCGCTCCGACCTCAAGAGCGATCCGTACGCACGCAATCCAGTGGGCGACGGTCCCTTCCGCTTCGTGCGGTGGACACCGACGCAGCTCGTCGAGATCGTCGCCGACACGGCGCATTTCCTCGGGCGGCCGAAGCTCGATCGCGTCGTCTTTTCCTTCGCGGCGGACCCGAACACCGCGGTCACGCGCGTGCTCGCCGGCGAAGCGGACTTCATCGAGCTGCTCCGCGGCGACCAGCTGGAGCAGGCGCAGAAGTCGCCGGCGCTGCAGACGAAGCCGTACGGCGGGCTCGATTACGCCTTCCTCCAGTTCAACCTGCGCGACCCCAAGCGGCACGCCGCGCCTAACGCGCTGTTCGCCGACCGGGCGCTGCGCCAGGCGCTGGCGATGTCGCTCGATCGTGCGTCGATGCTGAAGAATGTGTACGACACGCTTGCCGCCGTCCCGTTCGGTCCGGCCCCGCGCTCGCTCGGTATCGCCGACACGAACATCAGGCAGCTTCCCTACGACACGGTCGCCGCGAAGCGCATGCTCGACTCGCTGGGGTGGCGCGACACCAACGGCGACGGGATCCGCGAGCGCCGCGGCGTTCCGCTTCGCTTCTCCATCGCCGTGCCGTCATCGAGCCGGCCGCGGCAGCGGTTCGCGGTGCTGATCCAGGAGCAGCTCAAGCGCGTCGGCGCCGACGTCACGATCGACCAGCTCGAGCTGAATACGATGATCGGCAAGATGATGACGCGGACGTTCGAAGCCGCGCTGATGTCGTGGCATCCCGACCCGACGCCGTCGAGCATCCGCCAGGTGTGGACGACCTCCGCGTCGCGGGCGAAGGGGGGACTCAACTTCGGCTCGTACGAGAGCCCCGTCTTCGACGCGCGCATCGACAGCGCGACCGCGGCGCGCAGCGTGGATCAGGCGCGCGCGCTCTACCATCGCGCCTACCAGACGTTCGTCGACGACGAGCCGGCGGTGCTGCTGTACGAGCCCGAGCTCGTCGCCGGCGGCAGCAAGCGGATCAAGCTGACGAACCTCCGCCCCGATGCATGGTGGGCGGACATTCGCGACTGGTCGATCCCGGCCGACCAGCGGATCGCGCGCGACCGCATCGGCCTCGGCCGCGCGGCGCAGTAGCACGATGCGGCGGCTGCTCGCGGCTCGCGCCGCGCAGGCCGTCCTGGTGGTGGCGATCGTCGCGACGCTCGTCTTCGTGCTCACGCACCTCGCGCCCGGCGACCCGTTCGCCGGCGCGCTCGCGTCAGGCGGAATCCGCCCGGCGCAGCGTGAGGCACTGCTCGCCCGCTACGGCTTCGACCGCCCGATCGCCGAGCAGTTCGCGATCTACCTGCGGAACCTGGCGCGCGGTGACCTCGGCTGGTCGTTCACCTACAACCGCCCCGTCGCCGAGGCGCTGGCGAGCGCACTGCCGAACACGCTGCTGCTGATGGGCACCGCGCTCGTCCTCAGCCTCGCGTTAGGCGTCGCTGCCGGCCTGCTCCAGGCGGCGAGGCGCGACAGCGCGGTCGATCATGGCACGAGCGCGATCCTGCTCGTCTTCTACTCGACGCCTGACTTCTGGCTGGCGTTGATGATGATGCTCGCGTTCGCCTATGCACTGCCGATCTTCCCCGTCTCGGGGACGATCGATCCCGTGCTGCACGAGTATCTGGGGCGCTGGGGGCGCATCGCCGACCGCGCCCGCCACCTCGTACTCCCGGCGACGACGTTGACGCTGCTGCTCACGGCGGCGATCGCGCGCCACCAGCGCGCGGCGCTGCTCGACACAGCGCGCGCCGATTTCACGCGGACGGCGCGGGCAAAGGGAGTGAGCGCGAGTGCCGTGCTCCTCCGTCACACGCTGCGCAACTCCATCGGCACCACCATCACTCTCGTCGGTCTCCTCTTCCCCGCCCTCCTCGGTGGGGCGGTGCTCGTCGAGACCGTGTTCGCCTGGCCGGGAATGGGTGCGCTCGCGACGAGTGCGATTACCAACCGCGACTACTCGCTCGTCACCGCGGCCGCGATCATCAGCGCCGTGATGACCGTCGCCGGGAGCCTGCTCGCCGATGTGTTGACCGCGATCGCCGATCCCAGGCTGCGCGAGCGATGACCGGATCGCGCCGCGCGGCACCGTTAGGCGCTGTCGACGTGCGTCCGTCGGCCGACGCCGGGCCATGGCGGACCGCCGTTAGGCGGATTCGCCGCAACCGCGTCGCGATGGCCGCGCTGTTCCTGCTCGCCGTGTTCATCCTCGCCGCGGTGCTGGCGCCGTGGATCGCGCCCTACGCGCCTGACGCGCAGCTCGACATCGTCGCGCTGGCCCGTACGGCGCCGTCGCGGGCGCACCCCTTCGGTACCGACGTCTTCAGCCGAGACGTGTTGAGCCGCGTCATCTATGGCGCCCGCGTCTCGCTCGGCGTGGCCGCGCTGGCGATCGTGCTCGCGATGTCGGTCGGCACGGCGTGGGGCGCGATCGCCGGCTACGCCGGTGGAGCGATCGACGCCGTTATGATGCGCATCCTCGACGCCCTGCTTGCCATCCCGCGGATCCTGATCCTGCTGCTCGTGCTCGGGCTCTGGGGAAGCCTGTCGCTTCCGGCGCTCGTTCTCGTGCTCGGACTTACGGGCTGGTTCTCGACGAGCCGGCTCGTTCGCGAGCGCGTGCGCGCGCTCGAGCGCCAGGACTTCACGCTCGCCGCGCGGGCGATGGGCGCGCGCGACACCCGCATCGTCTGGAAGTACCTCCTCCCTAACACGCTCTCGCCGGTGATCGTCGCCGCGACGCTCGGCATCGGGAACGTGATCGTCCTCGAGGCGGCGCTGAGCTATCTCGGTGTCGGCGTGCGGCCGCCACACGCGAGCTGGGGGAACATCATCCAGGATGGCGCCGACCAGATCGCGAGCGCGTGGTGGATCTCGCTCTTTCCCGGGCTCGCGATGCTCGTGACCGTGATCGCGTTCAACGTGCTTGGCGACGCACTGCGCGACGCGCTCGATCCGCGTGATGAGCGCCGCGCGTAGCGGGGCGCGCAGCGGCACTCCGCAACGCACACCGCCGCGGTGGAAAATGCCCGGACCATCGCGTAGCTTCGCCGTCGTCTTCAACCCTGCCGCCAACCGTTTCGATGGCTGACCCGCTCCTCGTCGTCCGCAACCTGCACACGAGCTTCGCCACCGACGCCGGGATCGCCCGCGCCGTCGATGGCGTGTCGTTCACGGTCGCACGCGGCGAGACAGTCGGGCTGGTCGGCGAATCGGGGTGTGGCAAGTCGGTCACCGCACTCTCGCTCCTCCGGCTCATCGATGGCGCCGGCCGGATCGATCCGGGGAGCGAGATCATCCTCGATGGCACCAACCTCATCGCGCTCCCCGAGCGCCAGATGCGGAACGTCCGCGGCAACCGGATCGCGATGATCTGGCAGGAGCCGCTGTCCGCGCTGAACCCGGTGATGACGGTCGGCGACCAGATCGGCGAAGTTGCGCGCGTGCACAGCGGTGCCTCACGGCGTGAGGCACGCGAGAAGGCGATCGAGATGCTTCGCCTCGTCGGCATCTCCGCTCCGGAGCAGCGCGTCGGCGAATACCCGCACCAGCTCTCGGGCGGTATGCGCCAGCGTGTCGTGATCGCGATGGCGCTCGTGATGAGTCCCTCGCTCCTGATCGCCGACGAACCGACCACCGCGCTCGACGTCACGATCCAGTCGCAGATCCTCGAGCTGCTGCGCGAGGTGCAGCAGCGGATGGGGATGTCGGTCCTGCTGATCACACACGACCTCGGCGTCGTGGCCGAGACCGCGTCGCGGGTGCTGGTGATGTACGCCGGCGAAGTCGTCGAGGAATCGCCGGTACGCGAGATCTTCGCGGCCGCGCACCATCCGTACACCGAGGGGCTGCTGCGGGCAATGCCGCGCGTCGGCGCGACGGGCGGACGCCTGGCGGTAATCCCGGGCTCCGTCCCGCCGCCGACTGCATGGCCGGACGGCTGCCGCTTTCGCGATCGCTGCCCCTACGCCTGGGAGCGCTGCGAGCGCGAGCATCCACCGCTCTACCAGATCAGCGACGGGCACACCTCGCGCTGCCACCTCGCGGTCGAGCCGGAGCGACGCGCGCACCCGCACGTGCCGCTCGACGCCGCGTTAGGCACGGGGGCCGGCCGGTGACGGGGGCGCTGACCGCGGCGCCCGGCACAGCGCCGCTGCTCTCGGTGCGCGACCTCAAGGTCCACTTCCCGATCCGCGGCGGGTTGCTCGGCGGAAAACGCGGCGCGGTGCGGGCGGTGGACGGCGTCTCGTTCGACGTCTTTCCCGGCGAAACGCTCGCCCTCGTCGGCGAGTCGGGATGCGGCAAGACGACGACCGGACGCGCCGTGCTCCGGCTCATCGAGGCGACCTCCGGCACCATAACGTTCGATGGCACCGACGTCCGAACGTTAGGCAGCGAGCCGCTGCGCAAGCTGCGCCGCCAGATGCAGATCGTCTTCCAGGATCCATTCAGCTCGCTCAACCCGCGGATGACGGTCGGCGCGACGATCGCCGAGGGGCTGATCATCCACAAGCTCGCCGAAGGCGCCGCCATTGGTGCGCGCGTCAGGCAGTTGCTCGAGGAAGTGGGGCTGCGAGCCGATCACGTCTCGCGCTATCCGCACGAGCTCTCGGGCGGCCAGCGGCAGCGCGTCGGCATCGCCCGCGCGCTCGCAGTCGAGCCGCGCTTCATCGTCTGCGACGAGCCGGTCTCGGCGCTCGACGTTTCCGTGCAGGCACAGGTGATCAACCTGCTGCAGGACCTGCAGCGTGATCGCGGCCTCGCGTACCTGTTCATCGCGCACGACCTGTCGGTCGTCGAGCACGTCGCCGATCGTGTGGCGGTGATGTACCTCGGTCGCATCGTCGAGACGGCGCCGGGCCCCCCGCTCTACAGCGAGCCGCTGATGCCCTACACCCAGGCACTGCTGTCGGCGGTCCCCGTCCCCGACCCAGACGCGAAGCGCCAGCGCATCGTCCTCGGCGGCGACGTGCCGTCTCCAGCGGATCCACCGAGCGGCTGCGTGTTTCATCCGCGATGCCAGCATCCATCGCGCGACGCGGCCTGCGCGGTGATCGATCCGCCGCTCGAGCCGAAAGGGAGCAGCGCGGCCGGATTGTCCGGGACAGGCAAGGGTGCGGACCTTCAGCACCTCGTGGCCTGTATCAAGCAGCCACCGACGCTGATCGACATTGCGACCCAGCGCGCTGCTGGCGCGACCCGGGCACCCGAGCTGTATCTTCCCGTCGTCGCGCCGCGCTGAGCCCGCGACTGTCGTCGCCGTAGTGAACCCTAACGCGTAGAGCCGTGACCGCACCCCCGCAGCAATCGACCAACGTCAGCGCGACGACGCTCGACCAGCCGCCGCGCGCCTCCGACGACCGCGCGTTCTTTGGCCATCCGCGCGGGCTCGCGGTGCTCTTCACGACCGAGATGTGGGAGCGGTTCTCCTTCTACGGCATCCGCCCGCTCCTCATCCTCTTCATGACCGCCGCCCTCGCCGAGGGCGGCTTCGGTTTCGATCGTACCGAAGCGTCGGCGATCGTCGGCATCTATGCGTCGAGCGTGTACCTGTCGTCGCTCCCGGGCGGGTGGATCGCCGACCGGCTGCTCGGGTTGCGTCGCGCGATCTTCTGGGGCGCGGTGCTGATCTCGGCGGGCCACATCTCGATCGGACTGTCGGCGTTCGTGCACGGCCGCGCGGCGTTCTTCATCGGCCTCGTGCTCATCGTCCTCGGCACCGGGCTGCTCAAGCCGAACATCTCGGCGATCGTCGGCGACCTGTACCCGGAAGGCGGTGCGCGCCGTGATGCCGGCTTCTCCGTGTTCTACATGGGGATCAACCTCGGCGCCTTCGCCGGGCAGATCGTCACCGGGCTGCTCGGTGAGAAATACGGCTGGCACCTCGGCTTCGGCGCGGCCGGCGTCGGGATGCTGCTCGGCCTCTTCACCTACAGCTTCTTCGCCAGTCGCACGTTAGGCACGCTGGGCGTCGAGCGGGCACGCAACCCCGACCCGGCGACCGACGCCCGGCAGCTGCGGACCGGGACGATGATCACCGTCGCCGCGATCGTGGTCCTCGCGATCGTGATCGCGCTCGCCGCGGTCGGCGTGATCCACCTCGACCCGCTAGCGATCGCGAAGAGCATGACATACGTGCTGGTCGGGATCGCGGTGCTCTACTTCCTCGCGATGCTCGGCTTTGGCGGGCTTACCGGCGATGAGAAGAAGCGCATAGGCGTGATCTTCATCCTCTTCATCTTCGCGGCGATCTTCTGGGCGGCATTCGAGCAGGCGCCGACCTCGCTCAACCTGTTCGCGCGCGACTTCACCAACCGCACGATCGGCGGATGGGAGGTTCCCGCGCTCTGGTTCCAGTCGATCAACTCGGCGTTCATCATCATCTTCGCACCGATCTTCGGCTGGATGTGGACGTCGCTCTCGAAGCGCGGCGTGAATCTCTCCAGCCCCTCGAAGTTCTCGCTCGGTCTCGCGCTTACCGCGATCGGCTTTGGCCTGATGATTCCCGCGGCGCACATGATTCTCGCCAGCGGCGCCACGGGCAAAGTGTCGGCGTGGTGGCTCACCTGGAGTTATCTCTTCCAGACCTTTGGTGAGCTGAGCATCAGCCCCGTCGGCCTCTCGACGATGACCAAGCTCTCGCCGCGGAAGTATGTCGGCCAGATGATGGGGATCTGGTTCCTCGCGACGTCGGTCGGCAACCTGATCGCGGGCCTCGTCGGCGGCAACGTCGATCCGGAGAAGCTCGAGCAGATGCCGAAGCTGTTCATGGGCACCGCCGGCGCGCTCGCCATCGCCGCGATCGTGATTGCCCTGCTCATCGTCCCGATCCGCCGCATGATGGCCACGACGACCGACCCCATCGCCGCCAACGCCTGAGGGGTAAGCGAGAGGCTGCACGCCAGGCTGCGCGCAGCAAGCGATAAGCTGCAAGCAGTAAGCGAACGGCGGTACACGCGCGTCAATGCAGCGCCGTTCGCTCACTGCTTATGGCTTACGGCTTATGGCTGCCGTTGCCGTTGCCGTCTCACGGCCAGTTGAAGATCGAATTCGGGACGGTGCTCTCGCGGCTTCGCCTGACGTCGGAGGGCTCGTCCCAGAACACGCGCGTGAGATCGGTGACCGACATCCTGATCTCGAACCTGGCGTGTGGATCGTTCGAGAGCGGGTAGCCCAGCTCGAGCCGGAACAGCCGCTTCGAGCGCGGCGGGACCGCGACCAGCAGCGACACCCCGGTGCCTAACCGCACTGGCGTGTTCACCCCGAACGCCGCATCGCCCGCCCAGAGCCGGCCGGCGTCGAAGAACGGTGCGAGCCCCACATCCGCCAGCGCCTTGACCCGCCCGATGTACCAGCGATCCTCGAGCCGCGCCACCGCGCGCTGGCCGCCGCCAGCCTGAGACTCGCCGTAGCCGCGAACACCGCCACGTTCGTCGCCTAACGTCAGCTGGAAGGGCAGCCGCTGGCGCCAGCCGCCGCTCCATTCGCCGTCGGCCACCAGCGTGTGGCGCAGCGTCATTCGCCGGTACACCGCCGCGCGCCCGCTGCCGAGGATGCCGTCCCAGCGGTTCGTGTTGTAATCCTGCCGTCCTTCTCCCTGCACCTGGAGCGCGGCGAACGTCAGCGGCGAACCGACGCCGGCATACATGTCGCCCGAGACGAAGATGTCATCGTTCTCCGAGCCGAGTACCGCCAGGCTGCGGCCGCCGAGCAGTCCGAGCTGGAACCCTTCGCGGACGTCCTGCGTCGCCGACAGCGCGTCGAAGCCCGTGACACGAAGGAAGTGGATGTTGCGCACTCCCCAGAGCCCGTTGATCCGGCCGCTCCGGTACGGCCGGATCGAGTCGGTCAGCTGCGCGGTATCGCGAACGAGTCCTTTCGACGTGACCCGGATGTACTCGTTCTGGCCGCTGTCGTACTCGCGAGTGTATGATGCGCCGAAGAGACTGAGCCGCCCCGGTGCGCCGATGCGAACGATCCCGCCGATGTCGGTGAACGAGCGCTTGATGCCGATCGATGGGGCGTCCACCTCCTCGCGGAGCAGTGGCACGTACTCCGACCGCTCGCCGGTCGCCGCGCGCCACGCAACGCGCTGCAGGTCGGTCAGGAACGCGTGGCCGGCCAGCGCCGTCCAGTCGCCGCCTAACGGCCGCCGCGTCCCCGCCAGCATCAGCTGGTACGGCCGGCCGAGCAGCTGGTAGTCCATGAACCGCGCGCCGTAGTTGTCGCGATACGGCCCCCGCGCCGCCGACCAGCTGCCCTGCAGCGCGATCGCTTCGCCGGCGATGTTCGCGTTTCCGAGCTTGAACCGGTTCACATTCGGACTCGAGCTCTTCACGCCGACGTCCACCAGCCACTCGAGCTCGTCCACCGTCACCACCTCGAGCACGACCGACCCGTCCGCGGTCGCGTGGGGCGTGATCGTCGCCTCGGCGAGGAATGGCTGCGCGCGGAGGATGCGCTCCGACTCGGCCCGCGCCAGCTCGCGGCAGGGCGCGCCGATCCCCTGGATGATCAGCCGTTCCACGATCTTCGGCTTCGTCGTCGCATGCACCGCGCGGACGACGCGCACGGCGAAGCGTGAGCGCTTCGAGAGGTCGCCTAACGCTGGCGGCAGCGTCCGGACCACGATCGCGCTCACCGTCTGCCCCGAGCATGGGACCGGCTCGCCGAGCGGATCCTGCGCCCGCAGCGGGACCGCGCTGCACAGCGCGACCAGCCCGGCGACCGGGAGCGTGAGTGGTGCGCGCAACGTCGGGCGGCGGGCTACTTGCCCATCCGGCGCTTCAACTCGGCCAGCCGCTCGTCGGCGTTGGCATCACGCGCTGCCCGTGCGCGCGATCGCTCGAGCGAGGACAGCTCGTCCAGCGCCGCGCTGTCCGCATCGGCGAGAGGATCGGCGGCGACGCCCGGCACGGGCGGCACGCCGCCGATCGCCTTCCGCAGCTCCGTGGTCATCTCCCCCACCTCGCGCTCGCCCAGCGCGAGCTCGTCTTCCTGCACCCGGAGCTTTCGCGCGAGTACGTCGATCCGCGAGCTCAGCTCCTGCTCGTACCGATCGGCGACGCGCACCGTCTTCGCATCGCCGATCGCGGTTGCCTGTGCCTTCCGTCGTCGCACCGTCTCGATCTCGCGCTCTTTGGCGGCCAGCGAGATCCGCGTTTCCTCGAGCCCCTGTCGCATCTCGGCCAGCCCGACGCGCGCCTGCACCAGCGTCTCGCGCATCTGCGCGAGCGACGGAGCATCGGCGGTTCCGGGATGAGCATCGAGCAGGTCGCGCAGCGACCGCCGGAGATTTTCGAACATGCTCGAGTGGGAGTACGGCAATTCGATCGCGTGGAGGCCAGCGGCGGCGCTCAACGGCGCTCCACGGCACTCGCCGAGGCCGGTGCCGGGGGTGTACGATACAGGTCCGCCACGCACTCCCGCAACGTCTTTCGCATCGTGTCTCGCCAGCCGATCGTCGCTGTCACCGCGACCACCGAGATCGTTCGCCGTCTTCCCCGCGTCCAGGTGAACGAGGCGTACACCAGCGCACTGGCCGCCGCCGGGATCATCCCGCTCGTGGTCTCCCCCCTCGCCTCGGGGTTCGTCGACATCGTCGACCGTGTCGATGGCCTCGTCCTGACCGGCGGCGAGGACGTCGCGCCCGCACGCTACGGCGCTGAACGCGGTCCGCACACCGACCCGCCCCACACTGCGCGTGATGGCGCCGAAATCGCACTCGTCGCCGCCGCGCGTGCCGCGTGCCTGCCGACGCTCGCGATCTGTCGCGGGCTTCAGGTGGCGAATGTTGCGCTGGGCGGGACGCTGATCCAGGACATTCCGAGCGAGCGGCCATCGGCGCTGGCGCACTCTCGCTCCGACGCACGCGCGCAGCGCGTGCACGAGGTCAACGTCACTGATGGCTCGCGCCTCGCCACGGCACTCGGCGCGACCACGTTGACCGTGAACTCATCGCACCATCAGGCGATAGACCGCGCCGCCCCCGGCCTCACGGTCACCGCGCTGGCGCCGGACGGAATCATCGAGGGCGCGGAATGGACCCGCCCTGACGGCTGGTGGCTGCTCGGAGTCCAGTGGCACCCCGAGGAGCTGATGGCGACACCCGAGCGCTGGGACTGGTCGCTGTTCGCTGCATTCCGTGAGCGACTGGACGCGATGCCACGTCGCAGTTCACGTTAGGCAGGAGCAGCGCCACCGCACTTCGTTCTGTCTCGACAAGGGACAAGGAGGCGGACGAGGGACGAGGAATCCGCCGTCGCCTCAGGCGACGAGCGGGACGGGGGACATGGGACGTGGGGGAGTCGCAACAGGGGACATGGGATGAGGGAATGGCGCCCTTGTGCCGTGGTCCGCGTTATGAGGGACGAGGGGGCCATGAGAGACGAGGAATGAGCGAGCGGTGCGTCGGCTCGCTGGTTCGCTTGGCCTCGCGTGACGTGGGACGAGAGACGAGCGATGAGGAACGCCGTCGTTCTTCGGCCGCTCCGTCGTCTCTTCTCCCTCGTAGTCCCTCGTACAGCGAGACGAGGAACCGCCCCCATTCCCTCGTCCCTCATTCCTCGTACTTCCGTGTCCCTCGTAAAGCGGAACCGTGATCAACGGCGCCACTTCCTCGGTCCATGTCCGCCGTTGCTACTCTCCCACGTTCCACGTTCCTCGTCAGCGTGCGGCCTTAGGCCGCCGCGCCTTCCTCGGCCCTCGTACTTCCTTGTCCCTCGTGACGAGGTAGCACACGGAACGCAGAACAAGGACACGAACGGACTCTATTGCAACCGGAACCCCGTACTGACCTGCCGCATCAGCCGCTCCGGCGTGTGTACGTTCGGGAATAGCATCCTGTCACTGACGTTGTTCAACGCCGCCCGCATGGTCTCGAATCGTGCGGCGGCCAGCGCGTAGAGCGCGCGCAGCCCGTGTTCGTCCGCGAGCCGGTGATCGGCGGCGAGCTGGAAGCCGCGCTTCCCCATCTCGTCGTAGTAGTCGAGATCGGGGCCGCCCCTTTTCCAGCGCCGCTGCACAATGAAGTCGGGAAAGAGACCGGCGAGCCAGAGCGCGTAGTTGCCGAGGTGCGCCCGCACGAGGAAGCTGCGCCGCGCGTCCGGATCGTTCGTGTCGCCGATCAACGCGGCCAGGGTGTCATAACGCTCGTCGTCCGCGGCCCCGACCCGCTCGGCGCGGCCCTTCGCTCCGAACGCGATCACGATCGCGGCCATGTAGTCGGCCAGCGCGCGGTTGTCCTCGCCCGCGTCGTGCAGCGCGTGCCTGACGGCGACGTAGGCGAACAGCGGGAACGACGAGTGCGCCCCCTGCGGCGCGTTGAGCAGCGCGTTGATCAGTCGCGGATCGTCGAGCAATGCATCGATGCCGTGATCGCGCAGCGCGGCCTCGCACTGCTCGAGCTCACGCTCTTCGCCGCGCGCGATGAGCCGCATCGCGAGCTGCGCATCGTTACGGGTGAGACGATGTCTGACGTCGGCGAGAATCATGTCGGCCTCTTCGAACTGGACGTCGTACATGTGGTCGTACTCTCCGACCACCGCTGGGGATCCGCCCCTTTTCACAGTGACGAATCATCACCTCGCAGGGCACGTACCGTGCGAGCGGCGAGCGCACGCCGTGGCACGCGTGTGCGTAGCACTCGACCGCAGCGAGTGCTTGCGGCCATTCCATTCCGCGGGAACGCTGGCCATCTTGCCAGACGATGGGACTCCGCACACTGCACATCGATGCCGGACGCGAATGGCGCGGCGGACAGCGACAGGTCTGGCTGCTGGCGCAGGGGCTGCGTTCCCGCGGCCACGAGCCACTCGTCGTCGGGATCCCCGATTCGCCGCTGCTGCAGCGGCTGCGCGCGCGCGGGATCGCCGTCGCCGCCGTCCCGATGCGCGCCGACTGGGACCTGCGCGCCGCGCGTCGTATCCGCGCACTCGTGAAAGCGTGGCGTCCCGACGTCGTGCACGCGCACGACGCGCGCGGACACGCGATCGCGCTCGCCGCGCTGTTAGGCTCGCATGTTCCGCTCATCGTCACCCGCCGCGTCCCGTTCGTTCCGAAGTCGGTGCGCTTCAAGTACGGGCGACGCGTCGCGCGGTTCATCGCGATCTCCAACGCCGTTCGCGATGCGCTCGTTCGCGGCGGTGTCGACTCCGATCGCATCGAGGTCGTCTTCTCCGGCGTTCCCACGCCGCACGGCGTGCAGCGCCGCGACTGGCGGCGCGAGTGCGGTTGGCCGGACGACTCGATCCTCCTCGGTGTCGTCGGCGCGATGACCGCCGAGAAAGGAATCGGGCTTCTCACGGAAGTCGCGGAGCGGCTCCCCGCGGACGCACGAGCGCGCGCGCGACTCGTCCTCCTCGGCGGAAAATCGAGTGGACGCTGCAACATCGGCGGCATCGATGCCTATCGCGCTGGATTCGTCGATGAGATCCACGCCGCGATGTCCGGACTCGACATCCTGCTGCATCCGTCCAGCGCCGAAGGGTTAGGCACCGCCGTCGTCGACGCGATGGCACTCGGCGTCGCGCCGGTCGCGTTCGCGGTTGGTGGACTCGTCGAGCTGGTTCAGCACGGGCGCAACGGATTGCTCGTCGCGCCTGGTGACGCGATCGCGTTCGCCGACGCCGCCGCGCGCCTGATCACCGACGAGCGTCTTCGTCGTCGGCTGGGCGCCGCCGGGCCGTTGCGTGCCGCGGACTTCGACGTCGATTCGATGGTCGCCGGATCGGAAGCGGCCTATGGGACTGTGCTGGCCACACGCGTCGCCGCGGAAGCGTTGGCAGGACGAGGCTAGCCTGAGCCGCGGAGCAAAGCGCTAGATTCAGGACCAATCCCGAACCCAGCCATCGTGCTCTACCTCTGCATCCCGGCGTACAACGAAGTCGACACCATCGGCGTCCTGCTCTGGCGCATTCGCAAGGTCTTCCAGGAATACTCGCGCGAGTACGAGGTCATCGTCTTCGACGACGGCAGCACCGATGCGACTCGCGAGACACTCGAACCGTACGTGAAGGTCCTGCCGCTCACGATCCTCGGCGGAGCGGCGAAGGTCGGCTACGGCGCCGCGATGGACGCGCTGCTGCGCGAGGCGTCGGCACGCACGCGCTATCCGCGACGAGATGCGCTCGTCACCATGCAGGCGGATTTCACCGACCAGCCGGAGAGTCTCCCCGAACTGGTGAAGCGGTTCGAGGGTGGCGCGGACATCGTGGTTGGTGAGCACGATTACAAATCGTATCCCAAGGGCCCTGAGCGCACGCTCCGTCGCGTGGCGCCCTGGATCATGAAGCCGTTCGTCAGGGTACCGGGAGTGAGCGACCCTTTCAGCACATTGCGCCTGTATCGCGTCTCCATGGTCCGCGACCTGCTGAAGTCGCTTGGTGATGGCCGTCTCGTCGCCAACGATGGGTGGGCCGGGAACGTGGAGCTTCTGCTCCGCACCGCCCCATTCGCCCGGCGCATCGAGACTGCCCCCCTTGAAGCCCGGCACGACCTCCGCACGCGGGAGAGCCGGGTCCGCCCGTGGGCGGACGCCAGGGATCTTTACCGCTTCGGGCGGTCGGCACGATCGACCGTTCCGCAACCGCGCCGGGAGGCTGCTCAAGCGCCATGACGAATCTTGTTCGCCTGCTTTGTCTCGCACTCGCACTCGCCGCCCGACATGCGCCGCTGCTCGCGCAGGGCGCCGCGATGCCCGTTCCCTGGGGAGTCGGCGAGCGGCTCGACTACGACGTGAAGTTCGGACCCATGCACGTCGGGAATGGCTCGATGGAAGTCCTCGGCAACGACAACGTGCGGAACCGCCCGACCTGGCACATCATCTTCCGCGTGAAAGGCGGAACGTTCTTCTACCACGTCGACGACAAGTTCGAGAGCTGGATCGAGACGACCACCGGCTCGTCGCTCCGCCACAAGCAGGACATGAACGAGGGGCGCCGCGACCGCGAACGTACGTTCGAGATTTTTCCCGAGCGTCCCTCGTACATCGAGGACGACAAGCCGGAGAAGCCATCGGTCGACAATCCACTCGATGACGGATCGTTCCTCTACTTCATTCGCACCGTCCCGCTCGAAGTCGGGAAGACGTACGAGTTCAATCGCTATTTTCGTCCCGACCGCAACCCGGTGAAGATCACCGTGCTGCGCAAGGAGCAGGTCAAGGTGCCAGCGGGAACGTTCGACGCGATCGTCATCCGCCCGAGCATCAAGTCGAAGGGGATTTTCTCCGAGAACGGGCAGGCCGAGGTCTGGCTTTCGGATGACGACCGGCACATCATGCTGCAGATGAAGTCGAAGCTCTCGTTCGGATCCCTCAACCTGTACCTCAAATCGTACCGCCCGTCCCCGACCGCGGCGCAGTAGTGCCTGACGGGCCCGATCGCGGCGAAGCCGACCTCTCCGCGATCCGCACCATCCCGATCGCACGCCGGCCGAACAAGGTTCGCGCCGAGGAGTTCGCCTCCCCACCGGGAAACGACCGCTCCTTCGGCGCGTTTCTGCGCGCACTGCCTGACGTTCTCGTCGCGCGCGATTTTCTCGCCGTCGTCCGCGCCATCGTCGACGCGCACCATCGTGAGCGTGGTGTCGTCGTCATGTTCGGTGGCCACGTCGTGAAGACCGGACTCGCTCCGGTGCTCATCGACCTGATGCGCCGTGGCGTGATCACGCACCTCGCGATGAACGGGTCGGCCGCGATCCACGACTACGAGATCGCGCGCTTCGGCGGCACCTCCGAGGACGTCGCCGCCGGGCTTCGCGATGGAACGTTCGGCATGGCCGAGGAGACCGGTCGCGAGCTGAACGAGGCGTTCGTCGCCGGGATGAAGGCCGGCGAGGGGATGGGCGAGTCGGTCGCCCGCGCGCTCGCGGCGTCCGAGACGGTGCACCCCGAGCTGTCGGTGATCCTCAACGCCTGGCAGCTCGGCGTTCCGGCGACGGTGCATGCAGCGTTAGGCGCCGAGATCATCCACCAGCATCCGGCCGCCAGCGGTGCGGCGATCGGCGACACGAGTCACCGCGACTTCCGCCGCCTCGCGCACTCGCTCGTTCGCCTCGACGACGGCGGCGTGGTGCTCAACCTCGGCAGCGCCGTGATCATGCCCGAGGTCTTCCTCAAGGCCCTGACCATCGCCCGCAACCTGAGCGGCGATGGATCGCCTAACGGTTTCGTCAGCTGCGACCTCGACATGCAGCGCCACTACCGGCCGCGGATGAACGTCGTCCAGCGCCCCACCATGCACGGCGGCAAGGGCTACGAGATCACCGGGCACCACGAGATCATGGTCCCCCTGCTGGCCTGGGCCGTGGTCGCCGGGATCGAGGAGCGCGAATAGCGAAAGGCCCCCGCGCGAATGACGAGAGCCTCCCCGCGCGCTGCGCGCGGGGAGGCTCTCGTCGGGGGGCTGCCAGCAGAGAGGCTTTCGTTACCGGCTCACGGCCTCGACCAGCGCTCCTTCCAGCGGCGCATCGTGTCGGGGCTGAAGAGCGCGATGATGAAGTAGAGCACCGCGCCGACGATCAGCGCCTTGATCGCGAAACCGATCAGGAAGAACAACAGCCCGACTGCGGTGCCGAGGATCAACTTGAACGCGACGACGCCGACCAGGGCTACGACACCGAGCGTCAAGACCGAGCGAAACATGGGAGCTCCCATCGTGATGGACGTTGCCCTTTACGAAGCAGCATTTCGGGAAGTTTCGCCAGAGGGAGCGCGCCACGGAGCGAAAGCCGATCGCTGACGTCATCGTCATCGGGGGCGGGCTCGCTGGCCTGACGTCGGCGCTCGCCTGCGCCCGTCGCGGACTCGCGGTCACGATGGTGAGCGGCACGCGCAGCGGTGCCGCGTCGCTGGCCTCGGCGGGCGTACTCGGCCCGTCGATCGGCCGCGGGCCAAAGGGCGGGCGAGTCGGGCGGTTCATGTTCGCCGCGCGCGACCGCTATCCTCGTTATCTCGACGAGCTTCACGAGCTGGCAGGCATCCGCGTACCCTCGACGACCGGCGCCCTCGAGCTGGCGTTCAACGAGACCCACCTCGCCGAGCTGCGCGCTCGCGCCGCGTCGCTGCCGGAAACGAGAGTACTCGGCGCGGACGAAGTGGCGCGCGCTGAACCGGCGATCGTGTCGGTCGCCGGGGCCCTGCACCATCCCCGTGACGGGGCTGTCGACGTCGCCGTGCTCCTCGACGCCCTCGCCGCCGCAATTCGGGCGACAGCGCGCATTACGGTCGTGAACGCGGACGTCCAGGCGCTTGCCAACGCGTCGTCGCTCCTGCCTAACGCCATGATCACCGGCTCGACGACGCTCGCTGCACCGGCCGTCGTGATCGCCGCCGGAGCCTGGACAGCTGGCATCGCCGGACTCCCCCGCGCCCTGCCGATCGTCCCGATCAAGGGCGAGGTCGCGCTGCTGTCCGGCACGAGTGCTGTTCGTCAGGTGACGTTCGGTGCCGGCGGATATCTCGTCCCGCGCGGAGATGAGCTCCTCGTCGGCGCAACCTCGGAGGACGTGGGCTTCGATGCGATCCCCAGCGCCACGGGCGCGGCGGCGCTCGAAACCGTCGCCGGTGCGGTGCTTCGTGGCTTGCGGGGTGCGCAGCCGTTTACCAGCCAACGCGCCGGGTTGCGCCCGATGACACCCGACGGGTATCCGATCCTCGGCCGCGACCCCGACGCGCCGGCGCTGATCTACGCCTGCGGCTACTCACGCAACGGGGTGCTCGTCTCGCCGCTCGCCGCCGATTGCGTCGCCGCGCTCGCGGCCGGCGAGGACGCCCCGTTCGATCTCTCGGCGTTTTCAGTCGCGAGATTCGGGAGCGAGAATCGCGGGTAGCCCCTCCCGGCACCGCTGTCTAGATTATTGGGTTCCAACCGTTTGCATCCTGCGTCCGCCGCGGAATCGCGCGCGCCGACGCGCTCGACGATCCGTACTCCCCGCCAGATGGGCGAGATGTTCTACCAGATCATGGGCCGCCACCGCGCCGAGCCGCTTCCCGAGCGGAAGCCGTCGTGGCTGAAGGTAAAATCTCCTGGCGGCGAGACGTACTCGCGGCTCAAGGGACTCATGCGCGAGCTCGATCTCCACACGGTGTGCGAGGAAGCACATTGCCCGAATCTCGGCGAGTGCTGGAATCACGGCACCGCCACCTTCATGATCCTCGGCGACGTCTGCACGAGAAACTGCGCGTACTGCGCCGTCGCCCACGGGCGCCCGCCGAAGTACGACATCGCCGAGCCGTCGCGCGTCGCGACCGCGATCGCGGAGCTCGGACTTCGCCACGCGGTGATCACGTCAGTTGATCGCGACGACCTTCCCGATTTCGGCGCGTACATCTTCGCCGAGACGATCCGCCAGATCCACGAGCGGCTTCCGGGCTGCTCGGTTGAAGTGCTCGTCCCCGATTTCCAGGGGAACGAGGATTCGATCCGCGCCGTTCTCGACGCGCGGCCGGAGATCTACAACCACAACACCGAGACGGTACCGCGGCTCTACCGCAAGGCGCGGCCGGGTGGGCGCTACGAGCGCGTGCTGAACATCTTCCGCACCGCGAAGGCGTACGCGCCGGACATCCCGACCAAGACGGGTATTATCCTCGGAATGGGCGAGACGGTGCCCGAGGTGCTCGCGACGATGCGCGACCTGCGCTCGGTCGACGTCGACATTCTCACGCTCGGGCAGTACCTGCGCCCGTCGGACGCGCACATCGCGCTCGACCGCTACTACACGCCTGACGAGTTCCGCTCGCTGTACGAGGCGGGGATGGAGATGGGGTTCCGCCACGTCGAGAGCGGTCCGCTGGTTCGCTCGAGCTATCATGCATGGGAGCAGGTGCAGGCCGCCGGCGTCTGACGCGACCGCACCGATCTCAATACTTCACGAGACCATGGCTACCAAGAAGAAATCCGATGACGGTGCGACCGCCGCGGTCGCGCCCTCCCGCAAGGCGGCCGCCGGCAACGGCGCGGCCGCGAAGGGTGACGCGAAGGGTGACGCGATCCGCGGCGACGCCCAGCTCCGCAAGGAGCTGCTTCGCTCGATGCTCTTCCAGCGCCGGTTCGAGGAGCGGTGCGCCGAGGCCTACGCGTTAGGCAAGATCGGCGGCTTCTGCCACCTCTACATCGGGCAGGAGGCAGTCAGCACCGGCACGCTCTCGATCCTGCGCCCCGATGACTATGTCATCACCACCTACCGCGACCACGGCCAGGCGCTGGCGCGCGGAATCTCGGCGCGCTCGATCATGGCCGAGCTGTTCGGCCGGCAGGACGGCATCTCGGGTGGCAAGGGCGGCTCGATGCACCTGTTCTCGAAGGAGCACAACTTCCTTGGTGGTCACGGGATCGTCGGTGGCCACGTCCCGATCGCAACCGGCGTCGGCTTCGCGATCAAGTATCGCGGCGGTGACCAGGTCATCATCTGCTTCATGGGTGAGTCGGTGGTCAACACCGGCGCCTTCCACGAAGCGCTGAACATGGCCGGGCTCTGGAAGCTGCCCGTCGTCTACATCATCGAGAACAACCGTTATGGCATGGGCACCTCGCTCGAGCGCGCGTCGGCGATCCACGACATCTACGAGCGCGGTGCGGCGTACAACATGCCCCGCGCGCAGTGCGACGGGCAGGACGTGTTCGAGGTGCGGAAAGCGGTGACCGAAGCGGTCGAGCGCGCGCGGACCGAGAAGGTCCCGACGCTGCTCGAGATCCGCACCTATCGCTTCATGGGGCACTCGATGTCGGACGCGGTGAGCGGTACCTATCGCACGAAGGCCGAGCTCGAGGAGCACATGCGCCGCGATCCGATCGTGCTGCTCCGCAGCTCGATGCAGGAAGCCGGCGAGATCGACGACGCGTGGGTCGCGAAGCTCGACGAGGAGCTGAAGAAGGAAGTGCAGGACGCGTGGGACTTCGCCGACCAGAGCCCCGAGCCGCCGCTCGAGGCGCTCTATCGTGACGTGCTCGTCGACACGACCAGCGACGATCACGCGACCGCGAGCGCCTGACCGGGAGAACGAGACAAGATGCCAGTGATGACATACCGCGATGCGCTCAACATGGCGCTGCGCGAGGAGATGAAGCGCGACGACCGTGTCTTCCTCATGGGTGAGGAAGTCGCCGTCTATCAGGGCGCATACAAGGTCTCGAAGGGCCTCCTTCAGGAGTTCGGCGAGATGCGCGTCGTCGACACGCCGATCACCGAGCTCGGCTTCGCCGGTGTCGGCGTCGGCGCGGCGATGGTCGGCCTGCGCCCGGTGATCGAGTTCATGACCTGGAACTTCGCGCTGCTCGCGATCGACCAAGTCGTCAACGTCGCGGCCAAGTCGCTGTACATGTCGGGCGGACAGTTCGGGATGCCCATGGTGTTCCGCGGTCCCAACGGCGCGGCGCTGCAGCTCGCGGCGCAGCACTCGCAGGCATGGGAGTCGTGGCTCGCCCACATTCCGGGACTCAAGGTCGTCGCGCCAGGCACGCCCTACGACGCGAAGGGGCTGCTCAAGGCCGCCATCCGCGACGACAATCCGGTGGTGTTCCTCGAGGGCGAGATGCTCTACAATACCAAGGGCGAAGTCTCCGAGGACGACTACGTAATCCCGTTAGGCAAGGCCGAGGTGAAGCGGCAGGGAGATCACTGCTCGATCATCACCCATGGGAAGATGATCCTCGTCGCGATGCAGGCCGCCGATGCGCTGGCGAAGGAAGGGATCGAGTGCGACGTTGTCGACCTGCGCACGATCCGCCCGATGGACATCGAGGCGATCACCGCCAGCGTCCAGAAGACCAATCGGGCCGTCGTCGTCGAGGAGGGATGGGAGCTGTGCGGCGTCGGCGCGCAGGTGGTGGACTACATCCAGCGCGAGTGCTTCGACGACCTCGATGCGCCGGTCGTCCGCGTCCACCAGGAAGACGTGCCGATGCCGTACGCGAAGAATCTCGAGAAGGCCGCGAAGCCCGACCTCGCCAAGACGGTCGCCGCGGTGAAGAAAGTCCTGTACATCGCCTGAGTTTCTCTTCGACCACCGACGAGCACCGAGAATGGCCACCAAAGTCGTGATGGAAGCGCTCTCCCCGACCATGGAGGAAGGGCGGCTGGTCAAATGGCTGAAGAAGGAGGGCGACGCCGTGAAAAGCGGCGAGCCACTCGCTGAGGTCGAGACCGACAAGGCGGTGATGGAGCTGGTCGCGCGCGCCGACGGCGTGCTGCGCAAGCAGGTTCTCGCCGAGGGAACGCCCGCTCCCGTCGGGCAGCTCGTCGGTGTGATCGCCGGCGCTGACGAGAACATCGACGCCCTTGTCGCCAGTGCGGGCGGTGGCGGAGCAGCCGGCGGCACCGCGACAGGCGCCGCTGCAGCGAAGCCCGCCGAGCAGGTCGTGGGCAAGGCGCAGGAGACTGCAGGTGCGTCGAGCGTGCCGCGCGGCAGCGGCCAGTCGCAGGGCGAAGCGTCGATGCCGCCGCAGCAGAAATCGGCTGGCGCGCCGCCGCAGTCCCCGGCGCCCGGCGCGCAGCAGCCCGCGCCTAACGCTGCGCAGGGCAACGGCGGGCGGATCCGCTCGTCGCCGCTCGCCCGCCGCCTCGCATCGGAGCGCGGTGTCGACCTCGGCGCGATGCAGGGATCCGGCCCGGGCGGCCGGATCGTCAAGCGCGACATCGAGGGCGCTGCCGCCAGCGCCGGCGGACAGGCCGCCGCGCGCGCCGCGACGCCGATTCGTCCGCGCAGCGACGCCGACTTCGACGATCAGCCGCTGACGCAGATCCGGAAGACCATCGCCCGCCGCCTCTCGGAATCCATCGGACCGATTCCGACCTTCTATCTCACCGCCGAGATCGACCTCTCGCGCGCGAGCGAGCTGCGCGACGCGATGCTCGCGACCGGCGAGGAGTTCAAGGTCTCGTTCAACGACATCGTGCTCAAGGCAGTCGCCACCGCGCTCGCCCAGCACCCCGAAGTCAACGCGCACTGGCTCGGCGACAAGATCCGCTACCACAATCGCGTCCACCTTGGCATGGCCGTCGCCACCGATGATGGACTCATCGTCCCGGTGATCTTCGACGCCGACCAGAAGCGCATGAGCGAGATCAGCGCCGAAGCGAAGATGCTGGCGAAAAAGGCGCGCGAGCGGAAGCTCAAGCCCGAGGAGTACACCGGCTCGACGTTCTCCGTCTCCAACCTCGGCATGTTCGGCATCGATCAATTCACCGCGATCATCAATCCGCCGGAGGTCGCGATCCTCGCGATCGGCGCGGTGGAAGAGAAGCCGGTCGTCGTCGGCGAAGAGATCGAAGTGCAGAAGCGGCTCCGCATCACCATGAGCTGCGACCATCGCGTAGTGGATGGCGCAGTCGGGGCGAAGTTCCTGCAGACGCTCAGGAGGATGCTGGAGAATCCGTTGATGCTCGTGTTCTGACCGTTCTGGATGGCGGTGAGGAGAGACCGGACGTTCCTTGTCCGGTCTTTTTCTTTTTCGCTTGTCGAGGAGTGAGGCCGTGCAGGCGTGGTTCAACACGGCGATGAGAGATGAGAGAGACTCCGAGTGAGAGATGAGAGATTAGGGACGAAACGACGATTGGGTAACCGGCACAGGTATCTGATCAGTGTTCGCGGTCGCGATCCATCCAGTCAGCCGGTTTATCGCGCTCACGGCGTATCATCGTCAATAGCAGCCGCGTGAGGCTGAGCAGGTTGGCCATCCGGAGTTCCATCGCCTCGACGCCGATCGCGTGTCGAACGGTGGCATACCACGCTCTCGTTTCGCCCACGGAGCCGAGGGCGTACTCGTAATACCTCACGCGATCTTTCGCTGATCGGCGGCCATACCCTTCCGCGATTTGCGCCGCGACCGACGCCGCCGCTCGCATCAGCTGTCCCGCGACTGCAGCGCCTCTCGGATCTCGGATGAGCACCGTCGTGTCCGCCCACGCCGCGTCGCCCGCGAAGAGCCCGAGCCGGTACGCCTCGACCTTCCAGGTCGGATCGCTCCTCACCGACTTCGAGGCCGTCGTTTTCCATTCGTCGTAGGTCATTTCCGAAGCTGGCAGTGCTCTCGACGTCGACCGTCATCGGGCTGTCCCATGCCGCACCGAAACCTGCTCGGTGTGCCGTGAGCCCAATCGTCGTTCCGTCGCTCATCTCTCCTCTCTTGATCGGAGTCTCTCTCATCTCTCATCGCCGTGTCGAACTCCGTGCGCACGGCGTCGCTCCTCCGCGTGTTGAACCAACCACTCCCCCTGTCTAGCTTTGAGATGAGAAGTCTCTCCTCCCAGTCTTCAAGAATTCGGACTATGTCCAGCTTCGACGTACTCTTCCTCGGCGGCGGCCCCGCCGGTTACGTGGGCGCGATTCGCGCCGCCCAGCTCGGCTTCTCCGTTGGCGTCATCGAGCGCGAGGGGCTGGGCGGCACTTGCGTGCTCTGGGGCTGCATCCCGGCCAAGGCGCTGCTCGAGGCGGGCTCGCTGGCGAATCACGTGAAGCACGCCGCCGACTTCGGCGTCAACGTCGGCGACGTGAAGCTCGACTTCGGCGTCGCGATGAAGCGCTCCCGCGCGGTCAGCACCCAGAACTCGAAGGGTGTCGAGTTCCTCTTCAAGAAGAACAAGATCACCTGGATCAGGGCCGAGGGGCGCGTGACGGGAAAGAACCAGGTCACCGTGAAGAACGCCGACGGGAAGGAGGAGAAGCACGACGCGAAGAAGGCGCTCGTCATCTCCACCGGCTCGCGCGTGAAGGGGCTGCCGCAGGCCGGGCTCGAGCTGAACAAGACGACGATCATCTCGTCCGATGAAGCGCTCGTGCTCGAGAAGGCGCCGAAGTCGATCATCATCGTCGGCGCCGGCGCGGTCGGCTGCGAGTTTGCCGACGTCTTCAACGCCTTCGGAAGCGAGGTCACGCTCGTCGAGGTCGCGCCTAACGTTCTCCCGGTCGAGGACACCGACTGCTCGAAGGAAGTCGAGCGCAGCTTCAAGAAGCGCGGCATCAAGGTCTTCACCGGCGCCAAGCTCGGCAACGTCAAGGTCGCCAAGAGCTCGGTCTCGATGTCGATCGACGCCGGCGGGACGAAGACCGACGTCACGGCGGACATCGTCCTCGTCGCCGCCGGACGCGCGCCGAACATCGAGAACATCGGCCTCAAGGAAGTCGGCGTGCAGCTCACCGATCGCGGCTTCATCAAGATCGACAAGAAGATGCAGACGTCGGTGCCGGGCATCTACGCCATCGGCGACGTCGCCGGACCGCCGATGCTCGCCCACAAGGGGGAGCGCGAGGGCATCGTCTTCGCCGAGTACCTCGCCGGCAAGCACGCGCACAACATGGACTACGGCAACATCCCGGGCTGCACCTACTGCCATCCCGAGGTCGCGTCGATCGGCCTCACCGAGCAGGCGTGCAAGGAGAAGAAGCTCGACTACAAGGTCGGCAAGTTCCCCTTCTCCGCCAACGGTCGTGCCCGCACGTCGGGCGAGACCGAGGGCTTCGTCAAGATCATCCGCGACGCGAAGTACGGTGAGATCCTCGGCGCGCACATCGTCGGGTCGCACGCCACCGAACTGATTCACGAGCTGGTCGTGGCTCGCGCCAACGAGTTCACCGTCGAGGAAGTGGATCTCGCGATCCACGCCCATCCGACGCTGTCGGAAGCGATCGCCGAAGCGGCGCTCGACTCGTTAGGCAGGATGATTCACGCCTGACGCGAGCTGCACCCGGACATGAGCGACGCGCGCGAGCTCTGGGTCGTTCGCCTCGGATCGTCAGGCTACGCCGAGGTGCTGGAGCTGCAGCGCGCCGCTGCCCGGGCGCGGATCAGCGGTGCGGTGCCGCACGACCTGCTGCTCCTCGTCGAGCACGAGCCCGTGGTGACGATGGGCCGGACCGCGAAGCACCAGCACCTCACCGCCTCGGCCGAGCTCCTCGCCGCGCGCGGAGTCTCGCTGCACGAGGTCGAGCGCGGCGGTGACGTCACCTACCACGGCCCGGGGCAGCTCGTCGGCTATCCGATCGTCGACCTCAAGCGACACACGCAGGACCTGCACTGGTACCTCCGCCAGGTCGAGCAGGCGCTGATCGTCGCGTTAGGCGAGCACGCGGTCACCGGCGAGCGGAGCGCCGGCTACACCGGTGTCTGGACGCGTGGACTGGCGGGAAGCGTCAGCCACCCGCCTCGTAAAATCGCCTCGATCGGCGTCCACGCGCGCGACTGGGTCACCTGGCACGGCTTCGCGCTCAACGTCACGACCGAGCTGTCGTACTTCGACCTCATCGTTCCCTGCGGGATCGCCGGCGTGGACATGACGTCGATGTCGCGCGAGCTCGGCGCGCCGGTCGCGATGCGCGCCGCCGAGGATTCAGCGGTGCGTGGCTTCTCCTCGGTGCTCGGCCTCGATCCGGTCGAGACGCCGCTCGCCGCGCTCGCGCTCGACCCGGTCAACGCCTGACGGTCAGCGCCTGCTGGTCAGTGCCTGCTGGTCAGTGCCTGCTGGTCAGTGCCTGCTGGTCAGTGCCTGACGCTCAGCTTCGCGAGTCTACCAGCCGCGGCAGCCTCGCGCCTAACGCGGCGTAGTCCACCTTCGAGTTGTGGCGCCGGTCGAGCGGGATCTTCACCCCAGCGATGATCCGGTCGAGCTGCGCCCAGCTCAGTCCCTCGGCGAGCGTACTACGCGACGCGGGGTCGAGCTGGTCGTCGACGAGCAGGACTCGCTTTCCTTCGTGTGCGGCGAGCACAGTCCGCCGCCCTGGGAGAATGAGTCGCGCCGCACACTCGACCGCGAACGGATGCAGCTCGCCGCGCGAGTCGTTGATCGTCGCCGCTGCGCGACCGAGCAGCCAGAGTCGGCCCACGTCGTCGAGGTAGCCGATGTCGCCGGTCCGGTGCCACACTGTGCCGCCGGCCCTGACCTTCGTCTCGGCGTCACCACGTCCGTGGAGGTAACCTGGGACGACGTGGGCCCCGCTGACGATGATCTCCCCGCGCAGCGATGGCTCGCGCGCCGGCGCGCGGCGCGACAGCGCCTCGATCCGCCCTGCATCGTCGAGCCGCATCGGCACGATGCGGACGTCTGTCTCGCTCACCGGTCGTCCGGCGATCAACCCGGCGCCACCGCGCATCGCCTCCAGCTCGGCTGCCCCGATCTCCGCGCTCGTGACATGAGCGATCGGCTCCGCCTCGGTCGATCCATACACCGCGACCACTGTCGCCGCGGTCATCGCATGCGCCCGGGCGATGAAGTCCGGAAATACCGGCCCGCCGCCGGTGACGATGCGTACGCCCTCTAACGGCGAGTGACCGACGCCGTTCGCGCATGATCCGTCGACGAGCCGCTCCGCCAGCACCGGCGACACCGTCATCCGCGCCACGCGGCTGCCCCGGATCTGCTCCAGCACCGGCGCGACCTCGATCGCGCCAGGGCGGCGCAGGTCACCTGCCGGGATCACCGACGTCGCCCCATTCCCGAGATTGGTCAACACCACGATCGGCAGTGAGACGAGATCCACCTCGCCCGTGCGCGCGGCGACGCTGCCTAACGCTTCGTGTTGCGCCCGGAGGACCCCATGCGACCGCAGCGCCCCCTTCGCCGCGCCGGTACTCCCACTGGTGAAGGTGACGAGCGCCGGCGTATCGGCCGCGACGACGGCGCTTGGCTCGTGACGGGGCAGCGCCGCTGCTTCGCTGATGCGTGCGGCGCCTAACGCGATCCGGCCCGTCGTCAGTATGAAAGGGATCCGCCGCAAAGGGGCACTCACCAGCGCCAGCAGGCGCGCGCGACCGCTCACGAACAGCGCGCTGGGTGGGAGCGCCCGGCACGCCACGTCCAGCGTCTCACGCCCCGCCGAGAGGTCGATCACCATCGCGATCGCCCCCAGCCGGAAGATGGCGATGATCACCGCGTACAGCTCGGCCGATGGTGGATGAAACAGCAGCACCGGTGAGCCGGGGCCGACCCCTCGCCGGGACAGGAGCGTCGCGATGCGCGCCGACTGATCTTCGAGTTCGGCGAACGTTGTCGCGCGGACGGCACCGCGAAGCTCGTCGACGAGTGCGATCGTCCCGCCCCTCGCTCGTGCCTGCGCGAGGAATAGCTCGACGACGTTCACCATTGCCGGTCGCTCAGATCTCGTGGACGCGGCGCTCGAACAGGGCGTATCGGCGGATCTCATGCGCGATGCGCTTGCTCAGCGCGCGTGACCGGTCGTTCGACACGTGCATCAGCGCGTGGATCACTCGCGTGAACCCGAGGCGGCGCGCCTCGTTGTGCGTGCGATCGGCGAGCGCGCCTCCGAGTCCGCCGTACCCGGGGAGCACCGCGAACGTCTTCAGGATCGCGGTCCGCGCCGGGCGACCCTGCATACGCTCGTTCACGTCGGGAACGCAGAAGCAGAATCCCACCGTCCGCCCCTCGTGCTCGGCGATCGTCACCAGCGACGGCACCACCGCCGCCCGCGCTACCCTGTACTGCGCGACGAATTCCGCTTCGTCGATCGGCGTGTAGAGATACGCGCTCGCGAAGCTGACCCGCGCGACCGAGTATATCCGCCGCAGCTCCGCGTCGTAGTCCTCCAGGCGAAGGTCACGCAGCGTGACGCCACGATCGGCGATCGCCTTTGCCTTCCCCGCCCCGGCGGGATCAGGGCGGTCGAGATTGTCGTTCACCGATGACACGTATTCACTGTGAATTCGCCACCCGGCATCGGCGAACCAGCGCGGCCATTCGGGGGGATTCGTCGGCTCGAGGAAGAACGGCGGCTCGGTCCCCGCGTCGATCACCAGCCGGTAGCGTCGCCAGGTGTTGCCGTCCATCGGGCCGACGGCGAGTGTGGCTCCGCGCGCGCGAAGCGCGTCGCATGCTGTCGCCAGCAGCCGCGTCGCCGCTTCACGACTCGACGCGGCGAAGTGTCCGACGGCGCCCAGCGATTCGCCGGGAAGCCGCGGTGCATTCGTCCACCACGCCGACACGCGGCCAGCGACCTGATTCCCATTGAGCGCGATCCAGGTCGCATCGGGCGCCTGAGCGGCCAGCTCGGCCGACGTCAGGCGCGGCCAGTCCGCTGGCTGATCGACCTCGTCGAGCGCGGCAGGACTCGCGAGCGCAACGACTTTCATCGCCGCTATACCAGGCACAGGGCGCCTAACGCAGCAGTCGCCAGCCCGATCGTCGCCTGACGCGTCCAGTCGTGCGGGTCACCGGCCCGACCGCATGGGACGAGCGCGACGTACGCCGCCACGCCGATGAGCAGCACGGGCAGCGCGACGAGCGTTCGCGAGACTGCCGTCAGGCCGCCGACGATGAGATACGGGCTGAGGAGCACCAGCCACCCGACGACTGCACTCGTGGTGACGATGTACCGCCCTCGCGTGCGCGGCCGCATCATGCGAAACCATGTGATGCCGACGAACCCCAGGTTCGCCGCCAGCGTCAGCGTGTACGCGTAGTACGCGACCGTCTGGCCGAGTGTGCGCGCGAGTGCGAGCCAGAGCAACGCCGATCCCGGCACGGCGAGCACCGCGCTCAGTCGGTGCGGACGCTCGCGCACCTGCTCGATGCGCGGCCAGAGCACCGTGTAGCTCACGAAGAACACTAGCGGCGGGACGATCCATCGCCACCCACCCACCGTCCACGTCAGGTATCCGATGAGCACCGCGGCGAGCGCCGCTCCGTCGCTGAGCGTGCGGCGGCGGCGCAGCAGCACGACGACCGCGAACATCGCGATCGTCACCGCGAGCACGATCGTCAGCGCGCTCGCCGCGCGTGGCATATAGTTGCGCAGGAGGAAGAATCCGCCGACGGGAATGAACAGGTTGTCCAGCCCGCGCCAGGCCACCGCTTCCAGGAGCATCACGAGGAACCCGAAGGTCAGCGCGATCAGCAGGCTCTCCGTTCGCCCGACCGACGTGTACATCAGCAGCGGCACGTGTGCCGCGAAGAACGCGATCAGGAAGAACGCGATCGAGCCCTCCGCGCTCTTCTGGTCGCCCTCGAGCGTGTCATAACGCATGTGCCCGTAACGTGAGCCCACCAGCGCCGCGAATGCATCGGCGAGCGTCAGCGTCAGGATCGGGATGACGTAGAGGACTGCGTTGCCCGCCGACAGCCAGAACACCGCGGCCACCGAGACAGGAAACCAGAGGTCGCCCTCCGATGCCCGCTTGACGCCGTGCACCACGCCGCCGAGCTGCTCGCGCGCCCGCGGCAGGTAGCGAAGGAGCAGCAGCACGGACAGCGTCAGTACGGCGATCGCGATCGCCGGCGCTACGCTCCGGAATAGCCACGGGTACGTCAGTGCGCTCGCGCCTAACGCTACGTGCATCCCCTTGCGCAGCACCTCGCCGTCGACCCGTCTCCATCCGGCGATCATCCGCAGCACCGCCAGTGCGACCAGCAGCGAGCCGGCGATCGCCGCGGCGGCGAGCCATTCGTTCATGCTCGTCATTGCACCTCGTCCAGATGAAATGCCGAGTAGAAAAATGCCTTGTCGCGGGCAAACTGCCGGTCGGATTCCGGCAGCCGCGTCAGGCGGTCGGGCATCAGCGCCGCCCCGCTCCGGGGGACGATCATGTTCCAGTACGCCATTCGCGCACCTCGTGGGAGCCGCGGCAGGAGCGACGCGATCAGCGCGCGGTGCGCGTCGGTCGACATGTACTCGAAGATGTTGCTGAAGTTGATCCGGTCAACCCGGTCGACATTCGCGCTCTCGAGCACTTCCTCCATCGGGCGGCAGTGCCACTCCAGGCGATCGAGGCCATCACGAATCACCGCGAAGTTCTCCTCGCGCAATGCGTGCGGCAGTGCGTCGCCGTGCGTCCCGGTCACGATCCAGTGCAGGTATGGATTTTCGGCCGGGTCGAGCACCGTCAGCGCGTGCCTGACGCGTTCCATCAAATGGTCGGCGACACTCTTCTCGGCGTACGTGAAGAAGCTCGGATCGCGACCGAGCCGCCCGAGCACTGTCTCGGAGAAGAAGACGCGAAAGAGCAGCCTCCACGCGCGGCTGTTCCAACGCTCGCTGTAGAAACGAAGTCGAGCATCGCGATCGCGATGCTCGAGCAGCGCGCGGACGGTTGCCTTGCGGTTCACCAGCGGCAGCACGAACCGTCGGAAGTGTGCGAAGTACCGCTCGAACTTCCCCGCCGAGCCGATCCCGTCGCGGATCGCAGCGCGGCGGCCGTCCCAGTAGCCGCGCGCCTCGCTCGAGATTCGGCCGCGGCACCTGTCGTACAGCGACTCGCGCCGCGCGCTCACCCTCGACCCGATGAGCTCGAGCAGCTCTCCATGGCCTAACGTTCGGTACGCCGCCACCCGCAGCTCGAGCGCGGCGATCTGGGTCGGGTTCAGGTCCACCGCGATGACCCGCGCCGGCGAGCGTGTCAGCAGCGAGAGGGTGTTGTCGCCGGCGCTCGCGATCGAGAGGCAGACGTCGCCCGGCTGGACATCGAGGCCATCCACGAGGATGTCCGCATCTTCCCAGCACTGCGCGTAGCGCAGGATCGTGAACGGCGATGCGGCTTCACGCGGCATCGTCTGCCTTGCGTTCGGTCGCTGCGCCTACGCGTCGCACCGTTCCCGCGCGTCCATCCATCTCGACGACGTCGCCGGTCTTCAGCCACTGCGTCAACCCGCCGATCGATACCACAGCCGGAATCCCCAGCTCGCGCGCGACGATCGCCGAATGCGAGAGCAGGCTCCCACGCTCGACCAGCAGCGCCGACGCCGCCGGGAACAGCATCACCCATCCCGGGTCGGTGCGCTCCGCGACCAGGATCTCCCCCGGCCGCAGCCCGGCGTCGCGCGGGTCGCGCACCACTCTCACCGCCCCGCGAACGACGCCGGGATAACATCCCGTCCCCGTCCGCAGCTCCCCGCCGCCGCCCTCGATGGGCATCGCGGCCGACGCGGCCTGCTGCTCCCACTGCTTGCCTTGATGCACCATGCCCCGCGTCACGAAGCGATCCGGTGGCGCAGCGGTCGCCGAGTATTTCTCGAACTCGCTGCGCCGCGCCTCGACGAGTGCGCGCAGGTTGATGCTCGTCGCAGTCCCCTCCACAGCGCCTAACGCCTCGTTCACCTCGAGGTAGAAGACGTCGCGCGGCGCGTCGATCAGCCCGAGCGTCGCGAAGTGCTTCCCCAGCTCGAGGAAGATCCGCCTGACGCGCCCGAAGACCCGCGTTCGCTCGAAGCGCAGGTTCTCCCGGTCGCGCACCCGACCGCGCGCCTGGCGAAGGATCTTCCCGAACAGCCATCGCCGCACCGGCCGCCCCCGCAGCGCGGCGAACGCCCGCCGCTCGGCGTCGGCGCGGAAGTCGGCACGCTCTGTGGCCGTCGCTGTCGCCTTCGACGCCGCCGCGCGGCCGATCGCGTCGAGCAGGAGCGAAGGATCGTCGTCCAGCGTTTCCGTCTCGAGCTTCAGCTCGTCGAGGCAGCGGTCGCCGAATCGCGCGAGGTAGTCGTCATAACGTTCCGCCAGTGCCGGGTTGCGCCGCACCGCCGCGAGCGCCGCGTCGACGTTGCCTGACGTCAGCTGTTCGATGGCCGCGGGATCAGCGGCCGCGAGCAGCCCCATCTCGCGGATCCGCCGCGCCGGCTCGGCGCTGACGATGCTGCCGTCGCCCGCCACCAGGTCGTTCTGCAGCGTGCCCGCTGCGTCGCCGCACCACTTCGCCGCCAGCTTCCGCAGCGCACCGAAGTGAATCATCGCGAAGAAGTCGTTCAGCAGCGGCGCGTCCCAGTTGCGCAGCAGCTCGCGCTCGAGCCGGCGGTAGTGCGCAACGATCTCGTCGGGGCGCATGTCGCTCAACGGCACCCCCTCGCCGGCCAGCGCCCGTTCGAGGCGCTCGTGGAACTCGCGCACCGACGAGTCGATCCGCAGGTTGGCCGCGACCAGCCGCCACCCCATCCGCGCCACGCCTAACGCGTCGCCCCAGCGGGCGCCACGCGACGACGACGCGAGCTCGGCAGCCAGCGATTCCGGCAATCCGTCGCGGACTCCCATCATCTGCTCCATGAAACGCTGGTTCAGGCGGAATCCGGGGAGCAGTGCGAGCGCTCGATACCAGCTGTACAGGTTGTAGTAGACGCGTCCCCGCACCAGCCCGATCATCCGCCGCAGCGAGTCGCCGTTCGCGTCGATCGTCTCCGCCGGCACACCGACGATCGACAGGAATTGCCGGTAGACCTCCTCGTACACGTAGCGCGCGAACGAGTAGGTGAGCGGTGTCGTCACGCCACCATAGCTCTCGGCGATGTTGCTGTTGTCCCAGAGCGCCGCGACGCCGTCGGGGTCGCCTAACGCTGCAAGCGAGGTGATCGGTCGCGACTGCAGCAGGTACAGCTCGTCGTCCTCGATCGCCCACTCGATGTCCTGTGGCGCGCCGAAGTGCAGCGCCGAGCGCCGCGCCAGCGCCGCCACAGCGCGCGCTTCGTTGTCACTCAACACGGGGCGCGTCGCATCGTCCGCGGTAAGCGGAACCTCCACGACGTCGCCAGCCGGGTTGCGCCGGTGCGCAACGCTCTTGGTCGCCGTTCTCCGCTCGACGATCGTCCCCGCGCGCTCCACGACCAGGCTGTCCGCGTCGTCCGCTCCCGAGACGAGCGCAGTGCCCAGCCCGAACACCGCGGCCACCACGCACCGCCCGCGGCGGCCCGTCACCGGGTCAGCGCTGAAGGCGACCCCGGATCTCTCCGCGTTCACCATGCGCTGCACCAGCACCGCCGGCGCTGACGATCCTGTGATCCGCCGCTCGATGCGATACGCCGCGACCCGAGCTGATTCCACCGACGTCCAGACGTCACGCACCCGCGCCGGAACATCGGCCGCGGCGACGAACAGGTAGCTCTCGAGCTGCCCGGCGTACGAGTGCTCGACCCCATCCTCGCCCGCCGCCGACGAACGCACCGCCACCGGCTCCCCGTTAGGCGCGAGCTGCCTCACGGCGGCGACCACCGTCTCCTCCCATCCCGCGACGGCGCCGGCGCCGGGCGCGACCACGAACCAGGCGGGAATCGCCACGCCCGATCGGCGAAGGCTGGCCAGCGCACCGGCCTTCCCCCCGAGCGTCGCGGCGTCGGCCCCGTCGTGCGGCCAGATCACCACTCGACTCATCGCGTGCGTACCAGCACCGGGACGATCCCGACGGCGACGTACATCGCCAGCGTCCACACTCCCGCGAGCGGCTCGACCAGCCGCGCGCGACCGCGAGTCGGGCGCGCCACGAATGCGGCGCCCGCGATCACCGATGTGATCCAGACCGTGCCGAGAACGACGCCGACCATCGGCCCGCTCCCCACCTCGCCCGCCGCCAGCACTGCGCTGCCTAACGCAACCGCCATGACCGCGACCCACACACCGACCGCGCGCGTGCGTCCCCAGAGCACGGTGTACGTCTCGACTCCAGGCTCCTCGGCGTCCGGTGAGCGGATCTTCCGCCCCACCTCGACGACGAGCCCGTTGAAGAAGCTCGCGACGAGAAACCAGCGCAGCCCGGCCGCCATCGCCGCGCCCGCCGGCACCCAGTCGCAGGCCGTCGCATAGAGATCGATCAGCGGCATTATCAGCATGTGTGACCAGAGCACCGTAACCGGTCGCGCGCGCAGCCAGTCTCGGACGAAGAACTCCTTCGACATCAGCGCCATGTAGCCCCACACCAGCAGCAGGAACGGAATCATCCGCGCACTGAGCCAGGTCGCGACCACGAGCTGGATCCCCGCTGCGGCGGCGGCGAGCCATCCCAGCTCGCGGAGCGTCACCAGGCCGCGCGGCACCGGACGATACGGCCGGTGCCGCGCGTCGTCTTCGGCGTCCTTGAATTCGTCGGCGACACGCAGCTGGAAGAAAAAGCAGAGCGCAGTCACGAACGCCGCGACCAGCGACGCGACCTGTGGGTATCGCTCGCCGCGCAGCAGCGCTGACAGGCACACCGCCGCCGAGCTGAACGCCGCGATCAGGGGCGCGTGCGCGACCAGCGGAAAGCGCTCGCGCTGGTACACCCACCACCGACCGAGCCCACGGTCAGGGATCACCGCCGTACTCGTCATCGCTTCGCGTCTCCCTTGAGTCGCGCCAGTCGCGCGTGTGCCTTCGTGAATTCGTTGGCGACCAGCGCGCCGACGATCGACAGCTCACCAGCGAGCGAGATCGCTGCCGCAACTTCGGCGAATGCGTTCGCGCCGCCATTTCCCGCCACGCCCAGGATCTCGAGACATGCGTGCTGGCTTGGCAGCTGCGTTCCGCCACCGACCGTGCCGACGATGAGATTCGGCAGCGTCACCGACGCATACAGGTCGCCGCCGTCCAGCTCGAACCGCGTCACCCCGACCGCTGACTCGGCGACGCAGGCGACATCCTGCCCGCAGGCGAGGTAGAGCGCCGCCAACCCGTTCGCATAGTGCCCCTGGACGCCGATGGTTCCACTCAGCACCCCGCCGACCGCCGACACTCGCCAGTAGTCCGCGAGCTTCTGCGCCGTCGTGTGCAGCCGCTGCTCGATCATCGCCGCGGGGATCAGCACTTCCGCGGTCACGCTGCGACCGCGAACGCTGAGGAACGACTGCGCGCTCGCCTTCTTGTCCCCGGAATGATTGCCTTCCACGTACCAGACGCGCGGCTTGATCGGGCACTCGGCCACGATGTACTCGCAGATCGCCTGCGTCGCGATCGTAACCATGTTCTGCCCGGCCGCGTCACCCGTGCTGTACTCGAAGATGAGGTAGACGTGATTCCCCTCGAGCGTGACGCGCATGTCCTTGAGCTTTCCGTGGCGCGTCGTCGATTCGCCGGCGGCGCGGATCGCGTCCATGTGCTCGAGCGTCCAGGCGATGAACTGTCCCGCTTCGTGAAGCGTCGCGAAAGCGAACGCCGGCGCGCGCGTGACTCCGTCGTTCACCAGCACCGCCGCGCACCCGCCGGCTTCGGTGATGAGCTGCGCGCCACGCGAGTACGACGCAACCAGCGCCGCTTCGGTCGTTGCCAGCGGAACGTGATACATGCCTGACGCGCACGTCCCGTTCACGAGGAGGGGGCCAGCGATGCCGACCGGTGTCTTCACCGCGCCGATGAACGCTTCAACGTTATGACGATAGCGCTCCGCGTCGGCCATTGTCCCCGCATCGAGGAGTGCCGCCCGCGCCGCGACAGACGCGCGCAGCACTCCCCAGCGCCGATCGAGCGCTTCGCCGTCGACCGCGGTCCCGCCGGGAAACCGCTCATACGCTGTCCCCGGCTTCGGTGCGAGCCGCTTCGCGAGTTCGTCCGCGCTGTTCGTGACGAGCAGTCGCGCGAGCGAGGCCGCGGCGTGTCGATGGTCGGTCGGCATGGTCGGTCCGGGCGAGTAATGAGAGCCGAAAGCGCGGAGTGCGATGGTTGCGGCGGCAGAGTCTATCATGACGATCTCCAGTACAGGGGAGCCACGATCAAGCTCGGCGCCGCACCGGACGAGAGACATCCGTCAACCAACGTAGAGTGCGGACAAACGCTGACGCCCGCGTCCGATAAGCTTCGCGGTCTGTTCGGTCGGTCGCTATTATTCAGGGATGGACGAACTCCCTCGCGTCTACGCGCCGCGTGAGCGCACAACCACGCCGAGCGATCGTGCCTCGCTCCTCTCCGGATTGAACCCCGAGCAGGGGGCTGCGGCCGCGCATGGCGACGGTCCGCTGCTGATCATCGCCGGTGCCGGCACGGGCAAGACGCGCACGCTCGTCTATCGAGTCGCGCACCTCATCGAGCGCGGTGTCAGCCCCGAACGGATTCTCCTCCTCACCTTCACGCGCCGCGCCGCGCAGGAAATGCTCTCGCGCGCCGAGCGTCTCGTCGGCAGCGCCAGTGGACGCGTGCATGGCGGCACGTTCCACGCGACGGGTCATCGTCTGCTGCGGACCTTCGGTGAATCAGCCGGTCTCGCCCGCGACTTCTCCATCCTCGATCAGGGCGACGCTGAAGATCTGATGGGGCTCGCCCGATCGCACCTCGGCATCGGCGCCAGCGCGAAGCGATTCCCGAAGAAGGAAACGCTGCACTACGTCTACTCGCGGCATATGAACACCGAGCGCCCGCTCGACTTCATCCTCGGCGAGGAGCTGCCGCAGTTCGCCGAGTACGCCGAGCAGATCACCAAGGTCTTCGCCGAATACGTATCGCGAAAGCAGGAGCGGAATCTCGTCGACTACGACGACCTGCTGCTCTTCTGGGCACTGATGCTCGAGAGCTCGGACGAGCTCGCGATGCGCATTGCCGGCATGTACGATCACGTCCTCGTCGACGAATACCAGGACACGAATCTCCTCCAGGCGCGCATCCTCCGCGGCATGTGCCGCACGCATCGCAACATCACCGTCGTCGGCGACGATGCACAGAGTATCTACGCGTTCCGCGGCGCGAGCTTTCGGAACATCCTGGAATTCCCGAAGCAGTACCAGGGCGCGGCCGTTGTCGCGCTCGAGCAGAATTACCGCTCGACCCAGCCGATCCTCGACGTCACCAACACCCTCATCTCGCGCGCGAAGGAGCGGTTCACCAAGACTCTCTGGACGGTGCGCACGAGGGGTGAGAAGCCCTGGCTCGTCACCGCCCGCGACGAGCACGAGCAGACCCGGTTTGTCGTCGACCGCATCCTCGAGCTCCACGAGCAGGGCACGCCGTTAGGCGAGATCGCCGTCCTCTTCCGCGCCGGCTACATGTCGGCCGATCTCGAGATCGAGCTCGCCAATCGCAAGATCCCCTTCGAGAAGTGGGGCGGCATCAAGTTCCTCGAGGCCGCGCACGTCAAGGACGTGCTGGCCTTCCTTCGCGTCCTCGACAACCCGCGCGATGAGGTGAGCTGGTATCGCATCCTGACGCTGCTCCCCGGCGTCGGCGACGTCACCGCCCGCCACGTCATCACCGCGATGCTTGCCCGCTCCTGGGACGCGTCCGCACTGGAGGAGTTCACGCCGCCCGCCCGCGCCCGCGCCGCACATTCGTCGCTGGTCGGGATGCTGCGCGAGCTTCGCGACTCCCCCTCCGCCGCCGCGCTTGAGGGCGCGCCGGGTTCGCCCGACGAAGGTGCAGTCGCCCGCGATATCGCCCGCATTCGCGTCCTCTACGACGACATCCTCCGCGAGCGTTATGACCGCCCCGATCCGCGCCTGGCCGACCTCGACCAGCTCCAGGCGATCGCCGCCGGCTTCCCCAGCCGCGGCGCCTTCCTCAGCGCCCTCGCCCTCGAGCCGCCGTCGAGCACCCAGGACCTCGCCACCGGCGAGACCGACAGCGAGGACGACCACCTCATTCTCAGCACCGCCCACAGCTCCAAGGGCAAGGAATGGGACGCGGTCTTCATCATCTGGGCCGTCGACGGCTGGTTCCCCTCGTCGCGAGCGTTAGGCGACGACGAGGAGCTCGAGGAAGAGCGTCGCCTCATGTACGTCGCGATGACGCGCGCCCGCAACGCGCTCGCCGTCGTGTACCCGCTCAACTCCTACGCCACCCCGCGCAGCGGCGACTACTCCATCGATCAGCTCTCCCGCTTCCTCGACCGCGGCGTCCGCGAGCACATGGACCGCGTCGTCCTCACCCCACCCGCCGCCGCCCCCGACGCCGAGCCCACCCCGCCCCAGCCGCTCCTCGATCTCCGAGCATTACTACGCGGTCGTTTCAGCTGACGACGGACGACAAGGACTGCGACAAGGGATGAGGAAGGCGCGGCGGCCAAAGGCCGCACGCTGACGGGCGACATGGGACAAGGGGGAGTCGCAACGGGGGACAAGGGAGGAGGAAGTGGCGCCGTCAATCCCTGTTCCGCTTTTCGAGGGACGAGGAAGTACAAGGGACAAGGGAGCATGCGGAACAAGGGACAGGGGAGAGGCGAAAGAGGGGCGTCGCTCGTCCCTCGTCCCTCGTCCGTCGTCACACGCGACGGAGCGAACCAGCGGGCGCAGGCGCCGTTCCCTCGTCCCATGTCCCTCATGCCCCCTCGTCCCTCATAACGCCGAACACGGATTAACGGCGCCACTTCCTCGTCCCTTGTCCCCCGTTGCGACTCCCCCTTGTCCCATGTCCCCCGTCCCGCTCGTCGCGTGAGGCGACGGCGGATTCCTCGTCCCTCGTCCTGATTTTTCCCTCGTCCGTCCTTGTCCCTCGTCCTATCTCGTCGCCGTCGAGTCAGTCCATCGCCGCAAAGCTCCGTACGGATCGCTCGGCCTCTCCCGAGCCAGCGCGATGATCCGCGCGACCGTCGGCCGCAGCTTCTCGCCTTCTCTCTCGTACACCGCGTCGAACAGGTCGAGATCCGTCGCGTAGACCCGCCGCGCCAGCAGTGCCGCGTTGTCGAGTGGCACCCGCTCCAGGTACCGCGGTCCGACCGTCCGCAGCTTCGGGCCTAACGTTTCGACCAGGTCGATCCGCGCCAGCCGGTAGAGCGTGTCGCGCGCCGCGATCCTGGCGGACCGGGACGCACCATCCTCACCCGGGTGCGCCCTGAAGGCCGAGTCGATCGAGTGGTAGAGCGTCGCCCAGAATGCGCCCAGCAGCTTCTCGTCCTCCCAGCGCGCATCGGTTTGCTCGGCCGCGCCCAGGGAACCGCGCGTCCGGAACAGCCACGCCGCGCCCCGCGCGCCGACAAAGCTCGCGAACGACTCGTTGAAGACGGCCTGGCCCGGGGCGTAGAACGTGTTGTGCGTCAGCTCGTGGATGACTGTGTTCGCCACCTCGAGCGAATCCTCCTCGAGTGTTGTCGAGAGGATCGGGTCGTTGAAGAAGCCTAACGTGCTGAACGCCGACGCCGGCCGGAGCGACGTGTCGAACCCGTCCGCCCTCATCGCGTCGCGCGCCTTCCGTGCGGCGTTGTAGTCGAAGAAGCCCTTGTATGGCACCCGGCCAACGATCGGGAACCACCAGGTGTAGCGCTGCAGCCGGTCGCGGTATGCGCCCGACAGCACCAGCACCAGCGTGTCGCGGCGCAGCTTGCTGTACATCGAGAAGCTGCTTCCTGTTCGCAATGCGATCGAGTCATGCGCGAATGTGCGCGTCGCCAGCACCAGCTCGAGCTTCGCGCGCGTCGTCGCGTCCGTCGACTTGTCCTTGATCACGTGCGTGATCGATCGCCGCGCTGCGAGTACCAGCCCCTCCTCCCACGCCGCGCGCAGCAGGTAGCGCCCGGTCGGGAATGCCAGCAACGCTGCCAGCCCGGCTCCGCCGACAATTGCGAGCACTCGCCCGGCGCGTCGCCTCCACCGGCGCTCTTCTCCCGCCGGCCTGTCGGCCGTGGTCGATTCGGTCGTCTCGCTCAGGGCAACCGGAAGATCGCGATCTGTGGGAGCAGCGACGCGGAGAGCGCACTGCCGTCAGCTGCTCTCATGTCGATGCGAGTGCCGCTGCACCCGGCAGTGCCCCCGGTCAGGAAATACGTCGACGTTCCCTGCAGCATCGGCTGTGTCGAGGCGCCCAAACATCCCAGCTGTGTCGTCGCGATCGGATTCGGTCGCGTCGGAAAGAGGCGACTGAAGATCAACCGCGTGTTTCGCGACGTGAACCGGTAGCGCTCCGGCACCGATCCGCGCGGAACACCGTTGATCGAGTCTGCATATGTCGCGATGCCGAAGTCGCCGAAGAGCGCCGCGAATGGCTCACCAGCGGCCATCGCGACGTTGTCAGTTCCCCGTCGTGACGTCTGCACCAGCTGCTTGAAGATCTGGTCTCCCTTGTGGTCGCCCAGCCATCGCAGGAAGAGCCACGCGGCACCGCGCTCCTCGAGCGTCCCCAGCCCGGCGAATGTCGTGACCGACGCGTGGCGCGGGGCCAGCAGGTACGAGTACGCGTTGCGGATATCCTCGTTGATGAATCCCTGCGATGAATCGGGGAACAGCTGCGTGGGAAACGTCCGCCCGGTCGGTGCCGGATACTTCGTCTCGTAGTACTTCGACCCCAGCTCCTCCGCGATGTGGCTCAGCCCCTCGTTGAGCCACGTCGACTCCGACGGACCATTTCGCAGCAGCACATGCTGGTTGTACGAGATCATGTGCTGGAATTCGTGGATGAACGTCGACGGCGTCCGCATCCCCACTTGCGTCTTCGAGTGCGCGCAGCTGAACTGCGCCGTCGAGTCGGGAGCGACCGAGTAGAAGATCTCGCTCCGGTTCGAGCCCGTCCCGTTCGTCAGGTCGTAGCCGAAGAAATATCCCGCAACGTAGGCGCCGCTCGACGCGCACTCGGCCTTGCTCGTCAGCTGGTTGATCTTCTGCGAGAGCAGGACGATGATGTGGCCGTTTCCATCGATGTCCGACGGAAATCCGAACGCCGCCGTGTCGATCGAGTAGAGGACGTCGTCGAACAGCGCGCCGAACTTCGCGTATTCCGCCGCCGAGAAGCTCGATGGCGCCCCCGTATCCTCGTAGACGTAGACACGCGCGCCGGTGTACTTCAGCCGCGCTTTCGTCTGCACGAAGCAGTTCGAGGTCAGGTTCCCGAGTACGTAGAAGTCGCGCAGGCTGTCCGGCGCCGCGGCGGCCGCGCGCACCGGCCCCGGCTCGATGCGCTCCGATGTCGGTAATGTCGCCTCGAGCCGCCGCAGCCGGAGGTCGAACGTACTCTGAGGCGTCGTCATCCCGCCCTGGTCCGCGAACAGCTGGGACACCGCGAGTGCTCCGCTTCCCACCGTTAGGCTGAACGGCATCGAGTCGGGCACGCTTCCTTCGACCGGATACTGCGGCACTACCAGGTACCGTGCCGACGTGTCGTTCAGCTGCGCGCTCGGACTCGGAAAGCTCACTACCGTTCCCGCCAGCGGCGCAACGGATAGTGTCGCCGCCGACACCGCGCCCCACCCCGCCAAACCACGGCTCGGCGAGGGCAGTACCTCGTCGGGAGTGCCCTCGGCGAACGAACCGATCACTGGCGTCGCGCCGCATTTCGCGAGCGATCCACCCGGCCCCGCCACGCGCTCCGACGAGCATGCGGCAATGGCCACCGCCGCAACGAACCCGATGGCCACGCGCTGACGACTGATCCTCATTGCACTCCGCCGAAGACGAATCACCGACGTACCGCCCCGCGGCGGAAACGTTCCGGGCGGAACTATAGTGCTCCGTCGGTCGCGCTGGCCAGCCCCACTCTCGTCCCTATCTGGCGCGACCAGCCTAAGACTAACGGCAACAATGGCTTAGCACGGGGTATGATTGCTTTGCTTCTCCACTCCCGCCTAGCTATTATCACTGAATGTCCTTCGTTCACCTCCACTGCCACTCGGAGTACTCCCTCCTCGACGGTGCCAACCGGATCGATAGCCTGATCGCACGCGCGCTCGAGTTCGAGCAGCCGGCGCTCGCGATCACCGATCACGGCAACATGCACGCGGCGTGGGAGTTCCAGGAAAAGGCGCGCAAGGCGAAGCTGCGCCCGATCCTCGGCATGGAAGCGTACGTGGCGCCCGGCGACCGCCGCCTCAAGGCCCGCCCCGCCCCGGGGATGAAGCCGTATTACCACCTCGTGCTCCTCGCCCAGAATGCGATCGGATATCGCAACCTCGTCAAGCTCTCATCGTTAGGCTACACCGAGGGTTTCTACGTCAAGCCGCGCGTTGACCGCGAGCTCCTCGCGAAGTACTCCGAGGGAATCGTCGTCACGTCGGCGTGCCTCGCCGGCGAGGTCGCGCAGCACCTCATGGCGAACGAGTTCGACAAGGCCAGGGAAGCGGCCGCGTGGTACGCGGAGCTCTTCGCGGGCCGCTACTATCTCGAGGTCCAGGCCCACGACTCCGAGGGACAGGCCGCCCTGAACGACAAGATCTTCAGGCTCGCCGACGAGGTCGGCCTCCCCGTCGTTGCCACCAACGACGCGCACTTCCTCAAGGCTACCGACCACGACGCGCACGACATCCTGCTCTGTATCGGCCTTGGCAAGGATCGCAGCGACGCCGATCGCATGCACTACGACAAGGGCCTCTATTTCAAGAGTGCCCCCGAGATCGCCGCACGTTTCCCCGGTCGCGCTGACGTTCTCGAGAACACCCTCGCCATCGCCGAGGACGTCGGCATCGAGTTCGGCAAGAAGTATCACGTTCCGTCGTTCCCGCTCCCGGCCGGCGTCTCGACCGAGAACGACCTCCTCGTGCGGCTCGCCACCGATGGTGCGATCGAACGTTATGGCGATCCGCTTCCCCCCGAAGTTGCCGACCGCCTCAAGTACGAGCTCGACGTCATCCTCAAGACGGGATACGCCGGCTACTTCCTCATCGTCTACGATTTCATCAAGGCCGCGCGCGACCGCGGCATCCCCGTCGGCCCGGGACGCGGCTCCGCGGCCGGCTCGCTCGTCGCCTACGCGCTGAAGATCACCAACGTCTGCCCGCTCAAGTTCGACCTCCTCTTCGAGCGCTTCCTGAATCCGGAGCGCGTGTCGATGCCCGACATCGACGTCGACTTCTGCTTCGAGCGGCGCGGCGAGGTGATCGAATACGTCAGGCAGAAATACGGCCGGGAGTCCGTCGGCCAGATCGTCACCTTCGGGACGATGAAATCGCGTGCCGCGATCAAGGACGTCGGCCGAACGTTAGGCTTCACCCCCGCCGAGACCGACGCGCTGGCCAAGCTCATTCCCAACGCGCCGAATTTCTCGCTCACCGTCGCCGAGGCCATCGAGCAGATCCCCGACGTCGCGAAGCTCTACAAGGGCGACGAGCGCTATCACCAGCTCCTCGATTACGCCAAGGCGCTCGAGGGCCTCTCGCGCCACACGGGCGTGCACGCCGCCGGCGTCGTCATCGCCCCCGGGCCGCTCGACGACTACGTGCCGACCTGCACCCAGTCCTCCAAGGGCGCCGGCGCCGGTGACGATGAGTCGGTCGTCGTCACCCAGTACGACATGAATGCGCTCGAGAAGGCGGGGATGCTCAAGATGGACTTCCTCGGCCTGACGACGCTCACGATCCTCAGCGACGCGCTTGTGTCGATCGAGCGGCGCACCGGGAAGAAGATCGATCTCGACTCTCTCCCGCTCGACGACGAGCCGACCTACAAGATGCTCCGCGCCGGACGCACCGCCGGCGTCTTCCAGTTCGAGTCGCAGCTCGCCACCGACGTGCTCCGTCGCATGCGCTGCGACCGCTTCGACGATCTCGTCGCCTCGAACGCGCTGCTCCGCCCGGGACCGCTCGATACCGGGATGCACCTTGTCTACATCAACCGCAAGCGCGGTGAAGAGCCGGTGCGCTATGCGCTGCCTGAGCTCGAGGCGATCCTCAGCTCGACCTACGGCGTCATCACCTATCAGGAGCAGGTGATGCGCATCGCGCAGACGCTCGCCGGCGTTTCGCTCGCCGAGGCCGACGTGCTTCGCAAGGCCGTGGGCAAGAAGGACGCGGAGCTCATCCGGCAGGAGCTCGGCAAGTTCACCGAGAAGGCGATCGCCCGCGGCTACGCGCCCAAGGTCATCGAGGAGCTCGCCGGGCAGATCGAGACGTTCGGCCGTTATGGCTTCAACAAGTCGCACTCGGTCGCCTACTCGATCATCTCGTACCACACCGCGTGGCTCAAGGCACACTACCCCGCCGACTTCATGGCCGCGCTGCTCTCCGCCTGCATCGGCGACACCGACAGCGTCGTGAAGTACATCAACGAGGCGCGCGAGCTCGGCATCGAGATCCTTCCGCCTGACGTCAACGAGTCCGGCTACAAGTTCACCGTCATCGCCGACAGGCAGGTCCGATTCGGCCTCGGCGCAATTCGCAACGTCGGCCGCACCGCGATCGATTCCATTCTCGCTGCGCGCAAGGACTCGCCGATCACGTCACTCAACGAGCTCTGTGAGCGTGTCGACCTGCGCATGTGCAACAAGCGCGTCCTCGAGGCGCTCATCGGCGCTGGCGCTCTCGACAACCTTGGCGGACACCGCGCGCAGTACGCGAAGGCACTCGACGATGCGATCGCCGAGGCCGCGCTGAAGCAGGAAGAGAAGGCGAGCGGCCAGGTCTCCCTCTTTGGCGATCCATCCTCCAACGGCGGCACCAGCTCGCGCGGCACGAAGCACGACCTCCCCGTCGCGTCTCCATGGCCCGAGTCGGAGCGGCTGCAGAAGGAGAAGGAGATCCTCGGCTTCTACATCTCGGGCCATCCGCTCGAGCCGTATCGCACCGAGTGTGAGCTGTTCGCCAGCCACACCGTCGCGCAGCTCGGCACCTGGACCGGCGATCCGATGACTCTCGGCGTCGTCATCACCGCGGTGAAGAAACAGATCTCCAAGAAATCGGGCGCCGAGTTCGCGCGGTTGACAGTCGAGGATTTTTCGGGATCTTCCGAAGTGCTCGTCTTCCCCGAAGCCTGGGCAAACTTGTCCCACCAGATTCGCGTCGATGTTCCGGTGTTGCTCAAGGGTGGTTACTCGAAGCGGGATCAGGGCGGCGAGAGTCCCACTTTCATCGTGGAAACGGTGACACCGCTCGCCGCTGTTCAGCATAGCGGGCAGGTCGCGATCGCGATCCAGCTCGCGCTGGGCGCGAAGATCGCGCCCGAGATCATGGAAGACGTGCGCTCCGTCGTCGAAGCGCACCCGGGACCGTCCGCGCTCGAGCTGCACTGGAGCGACGGCAACGGTTCGCGGGCGCGGCTGCGCTCACGCTCGTTGAAGCTGTCGGCGACCAACGCCGCGCTCACCGAGCTCCGCGCGGTCCTCGGCCCGGAGCGGGTCAAACTCGTACGCGGCGGCTGAATGCCTAACGGTAGCAGCGACCGACAGGGAGCGTTCTGACGATGGCTAGTGCCCCGGTAATGGAGTTCGAGAAGCCGATCGCCGAGCTCGAGAAACAGATCGATGAGCTGAAGCGGCTCGCCGACGGCCAGCGGCTCGATGTCAGCGACGAGATCACCCCCCTCGAGAAGAAGCTCTCGAACCTGCGAGAGGAGATCTACAGGAATCTCAGCCCGCTTCAGCGCGTCCAGGTCGCGCGCAACAACAAGCGGCCCTTCACCCTCGACTACATCCGCCTCGCGTTCACGGACTGGATCGAGCTCCATGGCGACCGCGCCTTCCGTGAGGACGCCGCCATTGTCGGTGGCTGGGCGCGCCTCGACGGCGAGACTGTGATGGTCATCGGCCACCAGCGCGGCCGCGACACGAAGGAGAATCTCAAGCGGAACTTCGGCATGCCGCACCCCGAGGGATACCGCAAGGCGCTTCGGCTCATGAAGCTCGCGGAGAAGTTCCACGTCCCGGTCCTCACGTTCATCGACACGCCGGGCGCGTGGGCCGGCCTCGGTGCCGAGGAGCGCGGCCAGAGCGAAGCGATCGCCCGGAATCTCTACGAGATGGCGAGCCTCAAGGTGCCGATCATCGCGACGGTGATCGGCGAGGGCGGCTCCGGCGGCGCGCTCGCGTTAGGCGTTGCTGACCGCGTGATGATGCTCGAGAATGCCGTGTACTCGGTGATCACCATCGAAGGCTGTGCCGCGATCCTCTGGAAGGACGGCAAGAGCCCGGAGATGCGCGAGCGCGCCGCCTCCGCGCTCCGCATCACCGCTCCCGATCTCTTCGAGCTGAAGGTCATCGACGAGATCATCCCCGAGCCGCCCGGCGGCGCGCACTCGAACCAGGAGGACACGGCGAAAGCGGTGCAGGAAGCGCTGATCCGCAATCTGGACGAGCTCCGCAAGTACAAGCCGGATAAGCTCGTTCGCCGCCGACGCGAGAAGTTCCTGGGCATGGGGCGCGCCTCCGAGAACTGACCCGACATCAGTCGTTGCGTCGATTCCGTCGCTGCCCCGCCTGACCACCCGGCTCCCGCACGCCTAACGCACGCCTTGCTTCTCCACTCGCCTCCTATCTCTTGTCGCATTGCTGACCATCGCCGGACTCGCTGAATGAACGAGTTGCTGGAAGTCTCGTTCAAGGGCAATCGCCGTGAGTTCTTCCTCTGGGACGGTGAAGCTGCGCCCGCGATCGGTGCGGCCGTCGTCGTCGAGGTCGATCGCGGCGAGGATCTCGGGCGGGTTCATGCTACCGGCGAGCTCGCGACGAAGCGCTTCGCGGGCGTTCCTCATGGCGCTATCGTTGGACAGGCGTCTCGAAAGGTCCTCCGCGTAGCCGGCGCCGAAGAGATCAAGCGCGAAGCCGAGCTCCGCGCCGAGGACGAGATCGCGCGTCGCAAGGCGATGGAGCGCGTTCGCGCCCACGGCCTTGTCATGAAGCTCACTGACGCCGAGTGGCAGTGGGATCGCAAGAAGCTCACGATCTACTTCAGCGCCGAGAAGCGCGTCGATTTTCGCGCCCTCGTTCGCGAGCTCGCGACGATGTTCCGTACACGGATCGAGTTGAAGCAGATTGGCGTCCGCGACGAAGCCAAGCGGCTCGACGGCATCGGGCGCTGCGGTCGTCAGTACTGTTCGGCGTCATGGCTTCCCGAGCTGCGACCCGTCAACCTCGGTGTCGCCAAGGATCAGAAGCTCTCGCTCAACCCGTCGCAGATCAGCGGGTCGTGTGGGCGCCTGATGTGCTGCCTGCGCTACGAGCACGAGTTCTACGTCCAGTCGCGCAAGCGCTTCCCCAAGGAAGGCAAGATCATCGTCACCGCCCGCGGTGAGGAGAAGATCGTCGCCAACGACATCTTCAATGACCGCGTCACTCTTCGCGACCCGGCCGGCGAAAGCCGCATCATTGCTCTCGCCGACCTGCGCCGCGAGATGGGAGGCGAGTCGGACACGCAGCCCGCTGCCCCCGCGGGCGGCGACCCATTCGTCGTTCCTGAAGAGCAGCGCGAGCCGACCTTCGATGCGGCCGTCAGCGGCGCCGACATCCAACCGGAGACCGAGGGGGATGTCGCCGCGGCGATGGGCGAGAGCGTACAAGGCGGCGACACGCCGGTGCAACGCGATCGCCGCCCGCATCGCCGCCGCGGTCGTCGCGGCGGTCGTCGCGGCCACGATGGCCGCGGGCAGGGTGACGCTGATGGCGCACCGCCCGACTCTTCCGATGACGGCTCCTCTACTCCATCAGGAAGCTGAGCGGCTTGGCGCGCTTCTACATCACGACCGCGATCGACTACGCGAACGGCGACCCGCACATCGGCCATGCGTTCGAGAAGATCGGTGCCGACGCAATCGCCCGCTTCCAACGCATGAATGGCAGCGACGTCCATTTCCTCATCGGGATGGACGAGCATGGCCAGAAGGTCGCGCAAACCGCCGAGGCACGCGGCGTCTCGCCGCAGGATCTTGTCGATGGCGTCGCCGCACGCTTCCTGGCTATGTGGAAGCGGTTGGGCATCAGTCATGACCAGTTCATCCGGACCACCGATCCTCGCCACAAGGCGGGCGTTCACGCGCTCCTCGAGCGGATCTTCCAGCAGAACCCTGACGACTTCTACGAACGCTCGTACGAGGGTTGGTACTGCGTCGGCTGCGAGGCATTCAAGCAGGACGCTGAGATCGTCGACGGAAAGTGCGTCCTCCATCCAACGCGCACTCTGGAATGGGTCAAGGAGCGCAACTGGTTCTTCCGGCTCAGCCGGTATCAGGATTTCCTGCGCGCACACATCGATCGGCATCCCGAATTCATCCAGCCCGAAAGCCGCCGCAACGAAGTCCTTGGTTGGCTCGATCAGGGTCTCGAGGACATCAGCGCGAGCCGCACCCGCTTCACCTGGGGTGTACCTTTCCCCCGCCCGACGAGCGATGGTGAGCAGCAGACGACCTACGTCTGGTTCGACGCCCTGCCGAACTACCTGACGGCGACTGGCTTCCCTGGCGCCGAGAGCGACCAGCGTTGGCCCGCGCAGCTTCACGTCATCGGGAAGGACATCACGCGCTTCCACGCCGTTATCTGGCCGGCGATGCTCGCCTCTGCAAAGCTGCCGCTCCCTGAGCGGGTGTGGGCACACGGCTTCGTGCTCCTTGGCGGCGACCGGTTCAGCAAGTCTGCCGGCGTCAAGCTCGATCTCGACGAAGCAATCGACCGCTTCGGGCCCGACGCGTTCCGCTATTTTCTGCTTCGCGAAGTCCCATTTGACGGCGACGGTAATTTTTCCTGGGAGCGTTTCGAGGAGCGCTACAACGCGGACCTCGCGAACGCGTGGGGAAATCTCGTCAGCCGTTCGGTAGCGATGATTCAGAAGTACCGCGGCGGCGAGACGCCGAGCGGTCCCGCGACCCCCGCCGACGCTGCCGACGAAGTGGATGTCGCAGCCTACGTCGCGGCACTTGACGGAAGGAACGGCTACCTGCTGCACGATGCGCTTCGCGTCGTGATGCGGATGGTCGCCAGATCCAACGAATTCGTCCAGAGTTCGGCTCCTTGGACTGTAGCCAAGGATTCGAGCAAGTCGGCGCAGCTTGACGCCATACTAGCGTCACTTTCACGCCAGATCGCCAGACAGGCGGCGCTTCTCGCCCCCTTCATGCCGGACAAGGCACAGGTCGCGTGGAACCAGCTCGGCGGCGGCGGACCGGTCGCCAACCAGCGCCTCAGCAAGCTGTCCGCGATTGACACGACCGGCTGGCGTGTGACGCGGGGAGAGCCGCTCTTTCCCAAGCCCGTACCGCACGCCACCTGACAGGTCCGGACTGCTCCACAGCACAGGGGTGGGCAGCGTCACAATACGGCCGGGTCCGTTACACGACCCCCTCGCCGACAGTCATTTCCTCTAGATGCGCCACCCGATCCCGGGCGGCCGGCTCGAGAGGAATCATGGCTCAGAAACGCTGGACTCTGCTGGTCGTCCCCGAGGGCTCGACGGATTCGCCGCGCAGCTACGCGTTGAGCGCGCGGACTCTCCGCACCCTGACGACCACCGCCGGCATCGTCGCACTGGTTGCGACTGTCGGACTCGGCGTGGCGATTACCACGTACGCGACGCCAAGTGGGCGCGCGGCGCGCGCCGACGCTGAGCAGCTGGGCGGCGAACTGACCGAGCTGCGCCAGAAGCTCGCTGTTCTCCAGGATACCATCCGCGCCATTGGCGTCCGTGACGAGCGCGTTCGGACGCTGGCCGGTCTCGCGCCGGTGGACTCTTCGGTGCGCGAAGCTGGTATCGGTGGACCCGGCACGCCGTCGCTCGATCGCGACGTCCTCTACAAGTCCGACCCGACGTTAGGCAGGCTCGCCTTCGATGCGCGCACTGACCTGGATGACCTGATCCGCAAGGCGAACATCCTGTCGGCCAGCTTTGCCGAGGTGACCGATACCCTCGCTCGAAACAATCAGCGGCTGGCGAGCACCCCCTCGATCATGCCGACCGCGGGCTGGCTATCGAGCCAGTTCTCGATGCACCGCTTCCATCCGATCCTGCACATCTCGCGTCCGCACGAGGGCATCGACGTGAGCGCCCCGATGGGCGCGCCGGTTGTAGCTCCCGCGTCGGGTGTCGTGATCACCGTCAGCCAGCAGCGCGGGTATGGGCAGGTGCTCGAGATCAACCACGGGAACGGGATCATCACCAAATACGCGCACCTCTCGCGCGTCAACGTGAAGCAGGGGCAGCGGGTCACTCGCGGCCAGCTGATCGCGAACGTTGGCAACAGCGGGCTTTCGACCGGTCCGCACCTGCATTACGAGATCCACCTCAACGGCCGCGTCGTCGACCCGACGACCTTCGTCCTGCCGGGCGCGATTCCGGACTGAGTTCATCGGCCGCGTGCGCTTCCGCTGCGCGACGTTCGTCCGGAATCCGTGAACCCCTCGCGTCGGGTGTTGCGCCGCGGTCCGTTTCGACGCATCGTCTCCTGAGTACTCGGCGCAGCCCGATCCTTGGCGGTGCTCGCGCCCTTCGCGTCGAGAACGGAGGCCATCATGTGGCGTCGCGCTGTTTGCTTCACTGTTGCCGCTGCCTGCGTTAGCATGGCTGCCTGTGGCCACAACGTCCGTCCGCGCAGCTTCGATCCTCCGGGGGAGCAGCTCATCCTTCCCGACGAGATCGCGAAGTCGGGTGCGACCGACGCGTGGGACGTCGTCCGCCGCCTCAGCCACATGTCCACGACGAGTACGATCGCGGGCGAACCTTCCCGGATGTATCGCCGCGGCCGGAGCAGCATGGTGATCCGCGAGCGCCCGATCGTCGTCATCGACGGCATTCAGGTCGCCGAGCTGGAAGCGCTCTCCGATGTGCGCGCCGATCAGATCTCGTGGATGCGCATTCTCACCGGCGCCGCCAGCACGACGCGCTACGGGGCGCGCGGAGGTGCCGGCGCTGTGATCGTGCAGACGTTAGGCACGGAGATGCCCGGATCTTCCAGCAGGCAAAGTCGCCGCGCTCGCTGACCTGTGAAAAAACACGATGGGGCGGCCGCGATCGCGGCCGCCCCATCGTGTTTCCCGCCCTGCAGTACCGCGATCAGGCGTTCCGATCGAGGCAGCCGTGGAAGTTCGGGTTGTTCTTCTCGACGTCCGGCACCGGGAAGTTCACGTCCGTGCCGTAGTTGTTCCCCTTGAAGAACGGGCCAGTCGGGAACACGCTCTCCGGGGTCCGATTGTACTGCCGCACGAGCCGGCGCAGGTCGCCGAGCCGGTGGGCGGTGAGGTAGAACCAGAACGCGCGCTCCCGGAACAGCTGGTTCTGCTGTGCGGTCGCACCGACGGCCGGCGCCAGTGGCGTAAGGCCCACCGTCGCGCGCAGTGTGTTCAGGATCGCTAGCGTGCCGGTGGTTGGCGTTGCGTAGTTCCCCGAGGCCAACGCTGCCTCGGCGATGATCAGCTGCGCCTCGGTGTACGACGCGAGCACTGCGGGCGCGTCGCGCTTCGCGTACTTATGCTGCACGATCAGGTTCGTCGTCTTGTCGAATGCCGCCGACGACGTGTCCTTGTACGTGATGCGCGGATCGTTCGCCGAGAGGTAGTCCAGACCGTTGATCCCCTCGGAGTCGACGAGCGTCAGGCGCTTCGTGTTGATGTTGAACGTGTAGATCCCGTTGTACTGGTTGCTGGTCGTCACCGAGCTTTCGATGTTGAACACGAAGCCCGAAGTGACCTGCGCCGCCGTCGCGCCCGCCGCGGCGACCTGCCCGAGGTCAAGCTGCGCCCGCGCCTTACCGACCAGCGCGAGGTTCTTGTACTGCGCCGTGATGCCAGGAGCGGCCAGCGCCGAATCGAACTTCGCGATCGCGCGGGTGAAGATCTGCGCGGTCGTCAGCGGCTGTCCATAGATCGTCGCACCGGCGTCGGTCAACGTGCTGAAGGGCACGCCCGAGCAGTAATCCTCGCCGAACAGAACCGTCGAGTACCCATCGAGCGCGTACGCGAGCGCGAGGCCCGGCTGATCCGCGCCGAACTGCTTGAACCGAACAGTGGCGATTTCCGCCGCCGCTCGCGCCTGACTCAGCAGAATGAACTGCGCTTCGTTGCTGCTGTTGTCCGTCGTGATCGTGCGTTGGTCCACCTGGTTGCGCGTCGGGAACGTGTCCGACGACCGGAGCTCATCGGCGAGCAGACCGCTGTATCCGATCTGGCCGCTCGACTCGTTCACGTTGCCGGTCCCGATGTAGGCGGCATGGAAGTTTGCCACCGCGCCGCCGAGTAGAATCGGCAGCGCAGTCGCCGTGTTGAGCGACCCGGGGGTCGCGACGTCGAGATCCTCGACCTTCAGGATCTTGTCGACCGAGCAGGCCGCGCTCGCCGCCAGCACGCCCACAGCGAATGCGCTGTGAGCGGCCAGCCGGATTGCTCGGCTCAGCTTGGGGTTGAAAGACTCTCTCATCTGCTATTCTCTCGTCTGGGCAAGACCCAGCTCAGAAGTTGACGTTGACGCGAGCCGTGTAGTAGCGGACTGCCGGCTGCGACAGGAACTCGGCCTGGTTGAAGTTCGAGGCACCAGCATACGTGACCTCGGGATCGAGACCCGTATACTTCGTCCAGGTTGCGAGGTTGCGGCCGGCAAGCGTCAGGCTGAGCCCACTCGTGCCGAACCGGTTCGCCCAGTCGTTAGGCGCGCGGAACACCACTGCCACTTCGCGAAGCTTGGTGAAGTTGGCATTCTCGATGTACCCCGCCACTGTGCCGTAGGCATAGTCGGCGACTGCGCGCGCCTGGTCCCACAGCGGCGTCGAAGGATCGTTCACCGCGCGGCAGTTGATGAACACTGCGCAACGGAAGTCCTCGGACGCGTTGTACAGCTTGAGCCCACCGCGGTAGTCGAAGAGCGCGCTGATCTCGATGTTCTTGATCAGCGTCAGGCGCGGCCGGACGCTGAACTCGCGCGTCGGGAACGGCGTGCCAAGGTATACTCCGGTGTCACCGATCTGCACTTCGTCCGGCGAGAGAAGCCCGTCGTGATTCGCGTCCGAATAGCTCAGGATGGGCTGCTGCCAGTACCCACCCAGCGGGTAACCGTTCTGGTGGCGCTGCGTGTTGCCACCGAGACCGAAGATGATCGGCGTGATGTCCCTGCCGAGGCTGACGACCTTGTTCTTGTTCGTCGAGCCGGTCAGCGTGAAGTCGAACGATACCGGATCCGACTTGTAGACCTTCGTGTCGAGCAGCATCTCGATGCCGCTGTTCTGCACCTTGCCGATGTTGTCGTAGCGTGAGTTCGTCGCGCCGAGCGACGGCGCGAGGCGGCGTGCCACCAACGCATCGTTCGTGTTCTTGTTGTAGTACGTGAACTCGAGCCGCGCCGCGTCACGCCAGAACGTCGCGTCGAAGCCCGTCTCGAACTCCGCTGACTTCTCCGGCTTCAGCACCGAGTTGCCGGTGCCGCGCAGCACGAGCGCGGGAATGTCGCCGCTCAGCGATGCGGTCACTGCACCGAAGTACGTCGACGCCTGACGGAACGTCGGACGCTGCCCCGACTCGCCATACGCGGCGCGCAGGCGGAGCGAGCTGACGTACGGCTGCTGCGGGAAGAATCCTTCCTCGCCGACGACCCACGAAAGGCTGAACGCCGGGTAGTAGACCCACCCGAAATCCGTGCCGAATGCGCTGTTGCGGTCCGTGCGAACCGCCGCGGTGCCGAACACCTTGTCGCGCCACCCGAGCTGCTCGCTCACGTAGCCGCCGATCGTCACGTTCGTTGCGCTTGCTTCGTCGATCGTGAAGAACTGGTTTGCACCCGTCAGCGATCCGATGCCCGGCGTGATGTTCTCGCCGAACGCCGAGATGCCGTGCGTGTAATCCCGGTTCCACTGGACGCCGACCGAGGTGCTGGTGGTCAGGTCGGTGATCGGGAGGTACGTCGCCGTCAGGTTGCCGTTCGCCGTGTAGTTGAAGATGTCGAACGGATCAAGCTGCCGTTCGCCGACCGCGGCATCCGGATCGAAGCTGGCCGGGAACGTCCCTGGAATGACGTTGAACACGTCGGTCCGGTGCGTCCAGTCGATGCCGGCCGTTCCGTTCGCCGACAGCCAGGACAGGGCCTGCCAGGTCGCGTTGAAGCCGTTCGTGAAGCGGTCGATGTTCTGGTGCGTGTCGAGCTTGTACAGGTCCTCAGGCAGCACGCCGTAGTAGCCGTGCGTTGCATCGTCATGCGCGGTGCCGAGGAGGCCGCCGGACACAACGCCCTCACTGTTGTTGTCGTTCTGCGGACGGCCGAGGAGGCTGTGCAGATAGCCCGACGTGACGGTCACCTTCAGGTTGTCGCGCAGCTGCCCGGTGACGTTCGCCCGCAGGTTGTAACGCTCGAGAAGGTTCGGCGCGTACACACCCTGTTCGCGCTCGACGTCGCCCGACACGTAATAGGTCGCCTTGTCGGCTCCGCCCGCTGCGCTCAGGCCGTACTTCTGCCGGTTGCCGACGCGGAACGGGCTCGCATCCTCGAGCGGGTTGAACACGCTCAGCGCACCGGTCGGCGTGCAGTTGCCAGCCGCCTGCTCAGGCAGGGGGCACGGGCCGATATCGCCACCGCCGTAGTCACCCAGCTGCTCGTAGTTCGCCGGATACGCGGTGACCTCGTAAATCTTCCCACCCTCGGCGAACGAGTTCCACTGCGTCTTGCCAGCGTGGCCCCGCTTCGTCGTGACCTGAATGACGCCGTTTGCAGCCGCGGTGCCATAGAGCGCCGCCGCCGCCGGACCCTTCACGATCTCGACGTTCTCGATGTCGTCGGGGTTGATGTCGTTGAAGCGCGACGGGTTCTGTCCACCGACGCCGATGCGCGACGACTGCGAGTTGTTGTCGACGCGAACGCCATCGATGATCAGGATGGGGTCGTTCGACAGCGAGATCGAGTTCGAGCCGCGGATGCGGATACGCGACGCGGCGCCAGTAGCCCCACCGGCCTCCTGCACGGTCACGCCCGCCGTACGCGACGACAGCACGTCCGAGAGGTTGTTGACCGGTGCAAGGGGCAGCGAGTCCACATTGATCCGACCGACCGTTACACCCTTCTCACGCTGGCGCTGCTCCTCGCCGGTCGCGGTCGTGATCACCTGATCGAGAATGACCGCGCTCGGCGCGACCGTGAAGTCGACTCGCGTCGACTGGCCGGCAACCACAGTCACAGGCCGCGTGACAGACTGGAAGCCGATGCGGAGGACGCGAAGCTGAATGCTCCCCTGCGGAACGCCGGCGATCGTGTAGACGCCCTGCGCGTTGGTACGCCCGCCAAGGGTGGTCCCGACGACGACGACTTGCGCCTCGGGAATCGGAGCCTGCCTTTCCTGGTCCGTGACCGTTCCGGTCACCGTACCATTCTGCTGCGCGAACGCGCGTGCCGGCATCACTGCCGCTGCAAGCGCGAAGGCGACAGCCAGAAACTGACGATGCTGTCGTGCCATTCCTCCTCCTTTCCATCCGAACGATGGGGTGAATCGCCACGCATCAGAGTGGCGAGCCGCGCTGCGCCTAGAAGCGCGAGCGCCCTGCACCGGCCGCTCGTACACGGGCCGGAAAATCCTGGACAACAGGGCTTGAAGAACGCGCTGTTTTCCGAGGAAGACCGCTAACACCGCACGTACGACAAATGACCGAATATTGTCAAGCGGAGGTGTGTAAACTCCGGCATTCTCGGGGCGAGCAACGGCGCCTTGACAACTGGACGTCATACCATTGTCGAGAAGCCCATTTCCCTCGGGAAAAAGGTACTTTCGACGCAGACTAGCGTCTGTCCCGGGGCGCGGGACGGAATTCACCGTCTGGGTTCCTTACAAAATCCTGACGCTCGAATTCACAATAACGCCGGCAGGATCTGCGAAATCGCGACCGGAATGGCCACTTGTCAGCGGGGCGTTAGCGCCTGAAACGCATCTCTCCGGCGATCGATGATCGGCGATCGATGATCGGCGATCGATGATCGGCGATCGGGACAGGCGTCTCCCTGAGTTTGATCAACATCGATCATCACATGTGCATGAGACGCACAGATGCGAGACAGGGCGGCCGCGAACACGGCCGCCCTGTCCCCTTCTCGCCAGCAGTTGTTCAGGGTGTCGCCGTTGCTGGCTTCGAGAAGTCCACACTCGGTGGCCCGCTCCGCATCGCCGGGTCGGTCACCTCGAAATATTTCCGCTGCTTTGCGCCGGTAACCTTTGCCGTGAGCGCCGTCGGAAACTGACGGATGTAGGTGTTGTACTGCCGCACCGCGTCATTGTAATCAGTGCGTGCGACTGCAATCCGATTCTCCGTTCCCGTCAGCTCATCCTGCAGCTGGCGAAAGTTTGCATCGGCCTTCAGCTGTGGATAGTTCTCCGAGATCGCGAGCAGCCTGCCTAACGCTCCGGTCATCTGGGCGTTCGCGTTCGCCATCGCTTCCGGATCGCCGGCACTTTTCGCCGAGAGCAGCCGCGAGCGAGCGTTCGCGACTTCGGTGAAGATGGTTTCCTCGTGCTGTGCGTAGCCCTTCACCGTGCTGACGAGGTTGGGAATCAGATCGGCGCGCCGCTGCAGCTGCGTCTCGATCTGCCCCTGCGCCGCGCTCGCCTGCTCGTCGTACGTCTGGATGTTGTTGTAGCCGCATCCGCTGACGAGCACTGCGACCGCGAGTACCCCGATCATGCGTCGTCTCATCGATCGTCTCCATAGGGTGGAATCGGGAGGCGCCCTGCTCCTCCCGTGTTGCTCACGCGCCGCTGAAGCTCAGCTGGACGACGTACTTCCCGGCCTTGACTGTTCCCGGCGCGAGCTTCCATGCGAGCTTCGCCTTCTGGTTCAGACAGCTGTTCACTGCCTTCCCCGCCGACCCGCTCCAGCGAGCATCGCCGACCGTTGCGTTGGTGATGCCCTCAGCTCCTACGGTCACGACCATGGCGACGTTTCCCCGAAGCGTCGGGTCGCTCTTCTGCCCGTATTCAGTATAGCAGAACTTCGTCATGCTCTGCTCGCGCTGCACGGCCTCGGTCAGCGCGGCCGGTGCGGCCGGAACACTCATCGATTCACCACCACCAGTGTTCGCCGGTGGAGTGAGCTTCCGCGGCTTGAACGTGTCCGGCTCAGCTGGCGGAAGGTTGGAGTGGATGCTCGACAGGTCAGTCGTCTGCGTCGTGTCCAGATGCGTCGTGTCCACCGGCATCGTATCACGCTTCGCCGTCTTGTCCTTGGGGCAGGCGGCGAGAAGCAGCATCACCGGCAGCACCATCGCCGCAGCGAAACGCGCCGGAATACGGCGCATGATTGTCGATGTGATTCCAATACTCGTCATCGTGCGTTGTCCTGGTGGTGGTTGATCGTGTTCACGTAAATCCTGCGACGCTCGCCGTATCGTACGCTATACCGCTATTTGGTCGACATACGCGACCAACCGCTGCAAACCGTCGAGATAGCCGTCGACCACGCCGGCAGCGTCCTGCGCCTTGAGCTTGTCAACGCCTCGCACATGCCGGACCACCCGCGTGAACGGCGTGGCGTCGAAACGGCCCTTGGCTGCGATCGCGGCGACCACCGCTTCGTTCTCACTCGGCGGCTCGTCGCCCGCAAGTCGCGATGCCCCCCGGAACACGACCATCATGGTGCTGAGGCTTGCCTCGAGCAGCGCGAGCTGGCGGCGTCCATCGTTCCCCGCGGCCAGCACGCCCTGACGAAACTGAAGCAGCTTTCCCATCGCCTCGCGTTCGACCTGAAGCCGCAGATCGCCGCGCGCAACCGACACGCCGGCGAATGGAGCTTCGCCGTAGAGCACCTTGTGGCGATCGAGGATGTCGGCGTACTCCATCGCGAAGATGTCGCTCGACCCACGCCACTCGTCGAGCGTCAACGTCATCGGGGGCGGATTGCCGCTCTCCGACCACGCTGCGGCAACTGCAGCCGCGGCGCGGAGCCTCTCGGCGGGGAGCGCCCGTGCGAGCACCAGGACGTTGTAGTCCGAGCGGTTGGCAATGTGTTCGCCTCCGGCCGCGGAGCCATAAAGCACCACCGAATACAGCGCCTCGCCATACGCTGCCTTCAGCTGCGACACGAGCTCGTCGAGTGTCATCTTCGCCATGTGCTAGAAGCTCCTCCCAGCGCCGCCGCCACCGCCGCCACCGCCGCCACCAAACCCGCCGAAGCCACCAAATCCCCCGCCACCACCAAAACCTCCGCCCCCCCAACCTCCCGAGCGCCCACCTCCCCAGCCCCCTCCACCGAAACCGCCACCTCCCATCGGGAAGAAGATCGGAAAGCATCCCCCACCGCCGCACCCACCGCGTCTACGCCGGCCGAACGCGTTGAGCAAGAACATCACGACGAGGAAGATGATCCAGATCGTGCTCGGGTTGATGAAGCTCGACGCGCGTCGGCCAGTCATTGGAGCGCGGTCGATTCCCGGCGTCACGCCGCTGTCGAGCGAGAAGTTGTATTCCTTCGCGAACCGCTCAGCGACGCGGGCGGTCATCAGTGTCACCGCGTCGTCGTAGTTATGCTGCTGCAACAGCGGGCTCGCTTCGTCCTGGATCGCTCCCGCAGTCGCGTCGGTGATGAATCCTTCGGCGCCGTAGCCTGTCGCGATGAATGTGTGTCCGTGACCGTCGGAGCTCGTTTCCTTCGGCACGAGCAGGATCACCGCACTGTTGTTCCGCGTTGGATCGCCCGGCTTCGATGACTTGCCGAGCCCCCACTCCCGAATGACTCTGAGCGCGACGTCACCGGGCGCGAGGTCGCCGATGTCCGGAAGCGTCACGATCGCGATGTCACCGCCGGACTTCGCCCTGACGGTGGTCGCGATCCCGAGCAGCGTTTGCTCGGTCTCGGGACTCAGGACATTCGCGAAGTCATTGACGAATCCAGTCGGCTGCGGGAGCTGCAGCGACTTCGTCCCCTGCAGGGCGAGAATCAGCCCGATGAATTGCAGCGCGTTCTGCCACACCGGCGTGTCGATCTCCTTGCGTGCGCGACAGCAGTCCGTCGCATTGTGTGGTTCTCGTCGTCGCGGCGAGCGTAAGCAACGGATCTCGCACGGCGGGCGACACCCCCGGTTTCGCCCTCGATACTAGCGCCATTCGCGCGGCACTGGAAGTTGTCGCGCATTCCACCACAGCTCTCCGGTGCCGGACCCGTACCGATGCACCGAGTCCGAAGCCATTTCGATGACCTTCGCGGCTGCAATAAACAACGAGGGGCCGCGGAACGCGCGGCCCCTCGTGATTCGATCGGTGCTTCTACTTCGTGAAGTTGAACGGGAAGCCGTATGTGCCGCCGCCAAGGTCCGACGATGGGAACCTCCACGAGCGGATCCTGCCGACGATGCATGACTCCGACGCCGAAGCGCCGGCGCCACTCCATGTCCTGCTTGTGATGTCGACCCCGGTGACGTTCCCGCTTCCGGTGATGGTGATCGCGACGTTGATCGTGCCGGCGAGATTCGGGTTCGCGCTCAAACCATACTGCGTATAGCAGTTGCGGAGCTGTGCCTCACGCTCGCGCACGAAAGTACCGAGCTCCGAGACGTCGCGTCCGCGAGCAGCTGGCGTTTCCACCGCTCGCACACTCGGCGCGGAGACACGAACACGAGCAGCGGTCACACCGCCGCCACCGCCGACACCGCCGACACCGCCACCGCCGCCACCGCCGGTGCCGATTCCGCCGCCGATGCCACCACGTCCTGGGGTTGTCGAGCCCTGACCGCCTTGTCCGTAACCGAGCACCGTCTTGCCACCGGCACCGCCGCCGCCGTTGCCGTTCATTCCGCCACCGGTTCCGCCGCTGCCGGAGTTCACATCGACTCCGCGAAGGATACCGGAAACATCACCGACCATTCCCCCAGTGCCGGAGCCGCTCCCCGTCCCGAAGGCGGTCCCGATTGCGCCAGCGCTGTTTGTCTCGGTACGCGATCCTGGACGCCCCGGCTTGGGGTTTCCCTTCTGTGGGCCGACTGGCCCGGGCTTCTTGTTCGTCGGCCCCGCGTCGGGGACCCGCGTCGTCGTACCTTCCTGTGCGACTGGCGGAGTCACCTGCTCCGGCGCGGTGAACATTGTATCCGCGACGGTCACGTTCACCGCCTCGTCCGCTGCTTGCGCAGACCGGACTGGCATCAAGTGAACGAGCAGCAGGAATGCGATTCCAAGAGTGCCGGAAATCGCGTACGAGCCAACGAGTGCGCGTCCTTCCTCACTCGCCCACTCGAACCGCAGTCCACGCGTGAACGTGGTGTCAGGCTCTCTTCCCGGCGCCTTTCCCGCAGGCGCGGTCGCCGGACGTAATGGCGTCGCCATGTCAGGATGCTCGCTGGGGTGCCGCATCGGTGCCAGTCTTCAGGACCTGGAGCGACACGTTCTTGAAGCCTGCCTTGCGCGCAGTCTGCAGCACGCGGGCCAGGAGGTCGTAGCGCATTCCCTTGTCGGCCTGCACCGCGAGCGTCGGCTCGACAGACTGGTCTGCCGGCACATCGTTCGCCTTGCGGATCGAATCCGCGGTGATGTGCAGTGCGGTGTAGAGCGTCGGGATGATGAGTGGCTCGTTAGGCACGTTCGAAGCCGACTGCGCCGCGGCCTGGACGGTCATGATCCGGTGGCCGGACAACGTCATCTCCGCCGGCTTGCTCGCGATGCCGAGCGTGATCGAGGTGGCTGATGGCGCGCCGACACGGCTTTGCGGGAGCGACACGCCATTCACCGTCGGCGCCATCTCGCCGAGCGTCTGCGTCGTGAGCGAGAAGAACACGATCGAGACGAACGTATCGACGAGCGGCACGAGGTTCAGTTCCGTCAGTCGAAACTTGTGAAACATCGCAGTGCGACGCGCTTCGCGCGCGGCCTTTGCGCGACCTGCCATCTCAGCGCCCTCCGCGATTCGCGGCCGGAGCAGCCGCGGCGACTTGGGTGGAACGCGCGCGGTTGCCGAGCGCGATGTTGGTGAACTGGGCGATGCGCGCAGCCTCGAGAACCTTCACGACGTCGTCATACACGACTGCGTCATCCGGGACCACGAGGATGTCCTTGTTGTCCGGATAGGCGCGGCGAACCGACGTGAGGACATCTCGAAGCTGGTTCATCGCCGAAGAATCATGTCCAGCGATGTCCTTCCGGAACGGGACGCCTCCTCCCGCGTGTTCGATGCGCACTCCATCGGTGCTGACGCGTACCGCGAGGAGCAGCGTCAGGTCGGGTGGCTTCGCCCTGGTGGTTGGGTTGGGGGCTGTCACCACCGTTGGCGGCAGCGAAAGGTCGAAGGCCGTCATTGCCGCCAGCGCGACGCCCGTATAGGTCGCCAGGCTGAAGAACACGATCGACGTGAGAATGTCGACCAGCGGCACGAGGTTGAGTCCCCCGTGGGCGGTGAGCGGCGCCCGTTCAGAGCGCCGCTGCTTGACCTTGTGAAACCGCGACTCGGCCATCGCTCGATTACCGGTGGCCCAGGCGAACGTCCGGACGGTCGACGAGTGCGTTGATCAGGCGAACCGAGAACTCGTCAACCTGCTCGATGATCGTCTCTGCCTGACTGACGAGGTACGCGTGAGCGACGGAAAGCGGAACCGCGACCATGAGGCCGAAGCCGGTGGCGTTCAGCGCGACCGCGATGCCTGCAGCCAACTGCGCCGAGCGTTCAGTGGCCGACGCCGAGCTGACCGCGGCGAAGGCATGACGCAGACCGAAGATCGTTCCGAGAAGACCGAGCAGCGTCGCGACGTTCGCCAGCATCGGCAGATACTGGAGGCGCCGCGTCAGCCGCGGAATCACCGAGAGTGAAGCTGCGTCGGCCACGTTCTGAAGGTCACCCTCGTCGCGCGTCCGGCTGCGGAGGATGAGGAGACCCATGTCGGGAAGTGCCGCCGTCGATTGCGCGCAGAGCTTGATCGCATCATCGATCTTCCCGGCGCGGACCAGCTGGACGACGCGGTCGATGAACGCACGGCCGTTGATCTTCGACTTGATCACGATCGTGTAGAATCTCTCGATGAACACGGCGAGTCCGATCACCGCGACGGCGAGAATGAAGTTCATGACCATCCCGCCGTTCCTGTACCACTCAATGACCGTATTCATGACCTAGCGTCTCCGACGAGTGCGTGACTGAAAAAGAGGAGCGATGTGTTGTGTTACCGCGACGTACGAGCAGGAGGCGTGCCGGACGGGGGCGACGTAGAATCCGGCCGCGCGGCCGGCGCCGGCTGCTGCCTAACGCTATCCGCCGAAATGCTCGGCGTGCTTCTCGTCGCCGACGGGGACGTCGGCGGCGAGGTGGTGCGGAGTGCCCCCGTCGCCGCGCTGTCGGCGCGCGCGGTGACTGAATCCAGTGGCACCGCCCCAGTCACTTGCCGCTTCGGCACGAGCTGGTACGCAGGAAGAATCGACGGCCAGAAATCGTGGTCGAAGAACCGCGGGTAAAGCACCTGGCGGCTGTACGTCGGCACTTCGCGAGGGCGGACGGTCACGACCTGTGGGGTCGGCACCTGCCCGCGGATCTCGATCGGCTGCTGCCGCCGCTTCACCGGGTGCTTGGTCGAATCCTGCGCATGGCCGATCGCCGGCAGTGCGAGAACGGCCGCTGCGACGGCGAACGCCAGGTTCATCTGTCTCATGTTCATTCTCCGACCACCGGCGCCGCAGTGCTGCGTGCCGCGGTCGGCGGATTGGCGTCCACGTTTCCGTTCAGCGCATTGCGTGCGCGCTCGAGCCACGGTGCCGCGCCGGCGTCGTTCTTCAGGGTTTCGTCGGCGTCGGCCTTCTGCACCAGCGCCTGCCAGGTGTTCTTGGCCTGCGTGTAGTAGGCTTCGGCCTGCTGCGCCGAACCCTGCTGTGCCGCCGCGCGCTCGGCATCGGTCAGCCCTTCGGGAAGCTGCACGTTCTTCAGGAAGTCGCCGTAATTCCACTGCGCGAGCCCGAGATAGTATGTCGACGCCGCGAGTGACTTCGGATCGCCCGACTTGATTGCGTTCGCGAATGCGCCAGCGAGCTGCTGGAGCAGCCGCTGCTTCTTCGCGGACGCCGCCTTGACGCCAGCGGCGGTCAGCCTCGACTTGCTCGTTATGACCAGTCGTTCGTCGGCGTACTGCTGGTAGAGCGACGCGCCCGTACGGAAATAACGGTCGCCCGTCTGTGCCGCGCAGGTGGCCTTGAGGTCCGCGCCAACGTTGCCGCTGCAGAGTCGTGAAAGCTCCGCCGTCGCGGCCGACGAGTCGCCGGCTGCCTGCAGGAGCGAGATCCGCTGCTGCCGCGCTTGCGCCGCCCGTGGATCACGCGGGAATCGCGAAGCGAACGTTGCATACGCACGCGCGGCGGTCGCGTTGTCGCCGCCCTGCGCATACGTGACAGCGGCATTGTACTGCGCATCGGCTGCTCGCTTGTCATTCGGGTACGCTGCAGCAAATGCTTCGTACGCCTGGGCTGCTTCGGGCTTCCGGTTCGCCGAATCGAGGGTTACCGCGAGTTGTACCATCCGGTCCGCGCGACCCGGGAAATCCTTGTTCTGGGTGATCAGCGCGCGCAGGGCCTCGATGGCCTGATCACGTTGGCCCATCTCGCCAAGGAGCCGTGCGCTCAGCGCCTGGTAGGTGAGCCGGTACTTCGAATTCGGATATTGCGTCACCAGCCGGTTGGACAGGTCGATCGCGCGCTGGCGTGCCTTCGTCGATGCCGCTTCGTCGTTGCGAGCCCGCGCCGCGCTGTCGGCGAGCATGTAGGTGACGATCGCGTCGCTCAACGCGCCAGGCGCCTTGTCCGACGTCGGGTTCTTGTCGGCGAACGCGACGTACACTTCTTCAGCGGCGCGCTCGTAATTCCCCTGCTTGACCAGCGTGTCGGCGAACGTAGCAGCCGCCTGAGTGCGGAGCGTTGCGATCGTGTCCGCGAGTGCGCGCCGTCCCTTTGAAGACGCGTACTGCTGCGCCGCCTCCCACTGGACCTGCGCCTCCGCGTACTGACCCTGCTTGTACAACGCGTCTCCGACCAGCTTCTGAGCGGTTGGCGTGTATGGATCATCGGGATAATTCTGCGCATACGTCTGGAATGTCTGCTGGAGGACATCCCAACGCTGCGTTTCGGACGCGCGACGCCCCTTCTGGATCAGCGCCTTCTTCGCGACTTCCGGATCCTTGCTCAGCGCAACGAAGCGGTCGACCGTCGAGAAGAACGCATCCTGCGTCGCGCGATCGGTCTTGTTGTGCGAGAGGGCGGAGTCGTAGGCGACGATCGCGTTCCGTCCCGCTTCCTGCGCGAGCGGAGTGCTTGTGTCCTTGTATTCGAAGGCTGTCTTCGCGAACTGCGCTCCAGCATTCGCGAAGTCGCCCTGCCCGAGCAGCGCCGCTGCGTAATAGTTGTTCACCGCCTGGGCGCTGTCCGACTGACCGAACTCGCCGAGATAGCGGGAGTACAGTTGCGCGGCCTCGGCGAAGCGGGACTTGTTCCCGGCCTGTGCACTGGCCAGCAGGAACTGTCCACTCTGTCGAAGCGCTTCTTCACGTGCAGTCGCTGCTTCGTTCGCCAGCGATGGATTTGCCTGCGCCCAAGCCGATCCAGGCGCGAAGTTCTCGACGAGGCGCAGCCGTGCAGCCTGCGCCGAATCGAACTCGATCATCCGGTTCTGATAGATGTCGACGATCTCGCGCTGAATGGCGAGCGCGCTCGAGTCGGTCGGCGACTGCTGGAGCACCGCGCGGAACGCCTCGACGGCACGGGGAAAGTCACCCTGATCGCGCAGCCCGGTCGCGACACGACGCATGACTGTCGCCTCGTATGGCGCGCCGCCATGAGACGCGAAGTACTGGTTCGCCGCTTCCGCTCCGCCCACCTGTGTGAAGGCGATCGCCATGTACTCGATCGCCTCGCCCCGAAGACCGAGACGGGACTGCTGCTCCGGCGTGAGCTTGTCGTACGCAGCAACGAGCTCGCCAAACACATTGACTGCCTGCTGGTACTCCGGCTGATTGCGCTGTGTCGCCTGGTTGTAGTACGACCATCCAAGCTTGTAGAGCGCGAGGAAATAGATGTCGCTGTTCGGGGGGTTGATCTTGGTCGCCTGCTCGTAGGCCGTCGCCGCCCGGGCGAACAGGGCTTTACGCGTCGTGCCGCGCTCCTTTGACGCGAGCTCGAAGTTCGCGTCCCCGAGTCGGAAGAAGGCCTCGCCGCGGAAGCGCGAGCTGTCCTGGGTGGTCACCATCTCGAACATCCGCGCCGCATCGGCATAGCGCAGCTCGGCGTTGTACAGCGTGCCGAGGGTGTAGGCCGCTGCATCGATGCGATCGAAGGTCGGGTAGCGCCGAACCAGCTCCTCGTAGCGTGCGATCGCCGGCGCGTAGTTCGGCCGGATCTGGCCTTCGCGTGAAGCGCTGGTGGAATCGGACGGCGCCGTGGCGGTGCCGCGCTGTGACTGTGCGAACTGTTCGTCCGCCCGGCGAACGAGCAGTTCGCCAAGCTGAAGGAGCGCGTTAGGCCTGACGTTGCTCGCGGGGTACTCGGTGAGGAAGGCCTCGAGCTTGGAGATCGCCGAGTCCAGCGCGGCGTCGTCGGCCGCGTGGACCGCGGTCACCCAGCGCGCCGGCGCCGCCTGTGCGCTCAACGCGAGGGGAGCGGCAATGATCGCCGCGATCAGTAATCGCAATACTCGCATGTTGGTCTACTTCTGGTGCGGCTGGGATTGGCTGTTCGGTGCGGTGCTGGCGCCTGTAGCGGACGGTGCCGTCGGCGCGATGCTCGCGCTGCTGGTCGTCCCAGTGGTCGGCGCCTGGCCGGCATCGATTGCCTGGAAGAATGAAGCGCTCGCGGAGCCGAACTCCGCCGCTTCGGTATCACGCTTAAGGCTGGCGATCATCTCGGTCGCGCGGGCACGCAGCTCAGCGTCCACGACGGCGACGAGCGAGTTTTCTGCTGTCGTACGCCGGGATTCCGCGGAGGCCAGCTCGGCCTGAAGCGCACGCGTGCGATCGGATCCACCGCTCTGCAGGCGCGCGATCTCATCTGTGACCGCCTGGCGCGCCCCAGCCAGTGCCGACTGCGTCTCACCAAGCAGCGTCGCGATTTGCTGGCCCCGCGCGTTCACCGAGTCCCGCTTGGCGAACACCGGGTGATGTCCGAGCGCCGTGTCCAGCCCGCGCTCGATGATGTCGGCCAGCTGGGAGTACGCCGTCGCTGTCTGGCTTTCAGTATCAAGCACGATGTATTCAGAGGTGCCTTGGGCACCCGCGAGCGACGCTTTCACACTGTCGAGCGACGCACGGTTCTCGTTCGCCAGCATGCGCGTCGTATTGATCTGCGCAACGAACATCTGCCGCAGTCGAGTCGATGCGGCGTCGAGTGCGACGGCGAGGCGCGCCAGTGAATCGCGAGCCGCGTTCAGCCGCGCCGCGGTCGCCGCCATCGCGTCAGCATCGGAGGCGAGCCGACCCTGCATCGCCTGCAGAAGCAGTATCTGGCGCTGCTGCGACGCGAGTAGCTCGGCGAGCGTATGCTGGGCAACCACTACGGCCGCGTCGGCCGCGTAAAGGGCCTGCGACCGTGCGGCGAAATCCTGTGGATTCTTGGTCGCCGATGCCGGCGCAAACACGACTCGCCGCGGCAGGTCCCCGCTCGGCGCCAACTCATCGAATCGGCGCGACACGTCGTCGAGCGAGATGATTTCCGCCGCGGAAACCACCGGTACGATGGTCGACGCGGAATCGCCGAACGCGGCTGCGAGCACCTGTCGTTCCGACCCTGCCCCAACATCGAGCGCGATGGTCTTGCCGTTCGCCGGATCGTTCACGAACAGGAAACCCGCCGCGCGCGCCTGCACCAGGGCGCGTGCTGCCTGGCTCATGGCTCCCTGCGCACGTGCCTGAAGCAATCGTGACTCGCTGGTCGCGGAATCGGCGACCGTCCGGAAGATTGTCGCCGCATCGCTGGTGCGACCGAGCTGCAGCAACGCTTGACCGGCCATCAGGCGCGACTCGTCGCGCTCCGGAAGCTGCGGGTAACGCGTGGCGAACTCGTCGAAAGCCTGTCCGGCCGCAGCGATGTTATTGCCCTTGTAGAGTGCCCATGCGCGCGTCAGCAGCGCCTCGGCGGCGAGCCCGCTGCTCGGCGAGACCTGTCCCGCGATACGCGCAGCGTCGTCGTAACGCTCGGCTTCGAACGCGACCTGCGCTGCCGTTAGGCGGACCTGATCCTGTAGCTCGCCCGTCGCGCTCGACGCCAGCGACTCGAGCGACGTGACCGCAGTTGCACGTTGGGTCGTATCTGCCCGGAGCGTGGTGAGGGCTTCCATGTACTGCGCATACTGGCCGTAGGGTGCTGCGCTGGATCGGGCAGTGGCGAACCGCTGCTTCGCACCGGCTACGTCGCCGGTCTGATACGACGCGAGCCCCGCTACGAGCGTGGCCAGCCCCTGGTCTTCGCTCCCCATCGTTCCGGCGAGCCGGATCGCCCCCGCAAAGTCTCCATGTCGGTAGGCATCGAGGAGCAGCTGGCTTCGGAGCAGTCGTCCAAATCGGGCAGCAGTGCTGGACGCCGTGAGCGGCGTCGCAGTCGCGCGGAACGCGCTATCCATCCCGAGGCGATAGTAGGCCTGCGAAAGCAGGAACATCAGGTCTTCACGCCCACGAAGCGCGCTGCTAGCCGCGGCGCCTGTGAGCGCGATCGGTGACGTCGAGAGCCACTGGAGCCGTGTGAGCGCGGGGATGTACCGGTCGTCCATCAACTCGTACTGCGCGACCCGGATCTCAGCATCGACGCCTCGCGCCTGATCGGCAACCGGAACTATCGCGCTGACGTGCTTCGCAGTCGTGTCACCTGAGAGCTGCGACGCGACAGGCCGCGCGCTGTCAGCGCGGGCGCTGTCTGGGCGCGCCGGGGATGACGTGACCTGCGCTGCGAGCGGGCCTGCTCCGAGAAATAGCGCAACCAGACCTGCTGTGCGAAGCATAGACACTCTCGATGGGCGCGTCAGAACGGTGTAGTCCCGCGGCTCGTCCAGGTTGTCGGGACCACCTGGCCGTTCCGCACTGCGAACTGGACGTATGTCACCGTTTCTCCGGCGGCAGCAACGTTGACGCTCTGCGTCATCGGCTGGCCGTTCACGGTGATGTTGATCCCCACGGTGTGCGAGGTCGGCAGAACATCGGCGCGGTATAGCTGGTCGACCGCGCCCATCCGGAGCGCGCCGTTCGCGGTCACGGTGTAGGTGCGGGATTCCACTGGTGCGTTGTCAACCTGAAGCGTCGTAGCGCCGAGGATCTGTCCCGGGCCCGTCGAAGAGTCGGCACGCAGCAGCACCACCAGCACCGAACCCGAACGCCGGCGCACGGCGTTCGCGATGGTTGTGAACCGGTCGCGCTGCTCAACCAGATTGTCCTGCGACGAAGTAAGCATCGCATCGAGCTGCTGCAGCGCGTTCATCTCGTTGCTCATCAGCAACGCCTGAGCGCGCTGCTGCATCATCTGCGCAATGACGTTTTCAATCCGGGCCTGCAGCTGAACACGCTGCGACCTGATGTCGGCCAGCTGTGCCTGCGCCTGCTGGAGCTCCTTGACGAGCTCCGCCCGCTTCTGTGTATACGCCTGCTGATTGACATCCTGGGCCTGCAGGCGTGTAGTGCCACCGATCGCCGTCAGGGCCAGCAGGGCCACCACGATTCGCTTCATCGCCGCTTCTCTTGGATCAGGGTTCGCCGCGATCAGCGCTGCGGCGGGGTGGTCGGGGTCGTCGGGGTCGTCGGGGTACCAGTCTGCGATTCGACGCGACGGAGGCGGTCTTCCAACCGCTTGAGCGCTTCACGTTCCGCGCTCAGCTCCGCCTCTGCCTGTGCCCGCCTTTGTTCGAGCTCAAGCAGATTCTGTGCCTCGTACCGGTTGATTTCCAGCTCCAGTGCCGCGATGCGCTGCTGCCGGGCCTGAATCTCCGCGAGCAGAGACTGACGCGCGCGCTCCAGCTCTGCCGCGCGGTTCTGCAGGAAGTTCCCGTGCAGAAGCGCGAAAATGTTGCTCTGCCAGCCCAGCGAGAATACAACCTTGCTGTAGTTATAGATCCGCGACGCACGCTGCGCGTTCGTTGGATTGCTCGACGTGTCGCTAGCCGCCGATCCGGCGCCGAGCTCCGTCAGGTAGAGACCGCCTCGGATCCCACGATAATTCAGCACACCGCCGACGTTATAGTCCCAGGCGTTGTTCTCCGCCATCAGCGTGACGCCCAGATTCGGCGTCGCGTTGAAGTCGACCTTGCCGCCGTAAAACAGTCCACCGGTCGCATGCTTCGCGTACTGCTCAACTGGGAGATTCCCGTGGTCGCTGAAAAGTCCGTTGCCGTAGCCAGCGCTGAACGACAGATCGATGTCCGCCCACGTCGGGCGAATGTCGGTGAGTGAAAAAGACTCCGTCGCGACCCCGTAGACCGTCGAGGTGTTGAACGACTGGTGGAGCGAGTCGGCGACGTGAACCTGGTTCGGTTCGCCCGGGTTCGGCGGCAACAGATTGTAGCCGACACCGAAGCGATCGATGTGTTTGTACGGGCCGATGTTCCGCGCGCCAACCGCGAGACTCGGCATCCAGCCAACTGCACCGCCGCGAGCGCGCAGATGCTCCTGATTGACCAGCAAGAGGCGCCCGAAGAATCCCCACTCCGGGTTCGAGGAATACGCCGCCCACCCCGCCTCGACGACTCCCCAGCCCGACATCGAGAACGTCAGCTGCGAGTTGAGTCGGTTGTTGTAGTTGATCTTCTCGGAGTTCGGGTCCGCGTCGAACCGCTTTGCCGAATAGTTGATCGCGAAGTCACCTGGAATGGGGCCTACCCACGCCGCGGGGATATCGATCAGCCCCGAGCCCCAATAAATGGTTTGCGGAAAAGTCTGCTGGGCCTGCGCGCGTTGTGCGAAGACCGTCACGAGCACAGCGCCGGCGACCGCAGCGGAAAAACGTGTCATTCTCATCGGTTCTCGATCGCCTCGTCAGTTCTGTGGCGGAGTGCTCGTCGCCGGGGGCGTCGTCGGCGCAGAAGGATTCTGCTGGATGTTTCTCAGCCGCTCCTCGGCGCGTTGGATCGCGTCTCTCTCTTCCTGTACAGACTTTTCCAGTTCCGCACGACGTGCGGCCATCCCTGCCAGTTCGCCCGCCTGTGCCTTCCGAAGCGCGACCTCGAGCCCCTGAATGCGCCGGTTGCGTGCCGTGATCTCGGCGTTGAGCCGCTGTTGCTCGCGGGTCAGCTCCGTAATTCTCGTGCGGAGAAGAACCCCGCGCGAGATGTCGATGATGTTCCCGCTGTAGCCGAGCGAGACGTTGAACTTGGTGTAGTTGTACAGACCGAACCCCGTATTCTTGCGGCCACCCTCTTCGAGCTCCGTTCCGTACAACCCCGCCGAAAGCCCGCGCCAGTCGTACACCACACCGGCGTTGTAGTCGAATCCGTCGTTCTCGACCATGAAGTCGAGATTCGTGTTCAACGAGGGGTGCATCGAGAAGCGACCGCCAAGGAAAAGGCCCTTCGCGATCGTCCCCCTGTCGTTGTAGGCCTTGCCCAAGCCGCCATCTTCAGAGAACAGGCCGTTGCCATAACCGAGCGTAAAACCAAACTGCGAGCCTTGCAAACGGCCCTCGGTCGCGCCAAGGCTGAAGTGCTTCGTCAGGACGCCATACACCGTCGGCGCGGTCTTGAAGCCGTCGTACAGCGGATTGACGGTCTTCACGTACTTGCCGTTGACGAGCGTGATGTCGTGCGCGATGAAGAACCGTTCTTCGTGCTTTCCCGGACCGACATTGCGCACACCGATCGCAACGCCCGGCATCGGTGTCCCGAGCTTGTCCTGCAGGAGCAGGAGCTGCCCGAAGAACCCGTAGTCGATGTTCTGGTCATACGCCGCGACACCGACGGACGCCCTCCCGAACATGTGCACATCGAGCGCAACGTTCGTATTCCAGAGGCTCGCGAACCCCTGCTTTGGCTGACCAGTTGCGACGTCGTACGAGGGCAAATGCTTGCCCGTGATCGCAAACCACGAGTCGAATGAATTTGGCGAGACCCACGCGACCGGAATCGTCACTAACCCGGTTCCCTGATACAGGGTCGCGTGGTATGGGTCCACCTGCTGCGCGTCTACCCGCTGTGCGGCGACGACCGTCGCGGCCAGCGCGCACGTGAGCGTCGCGATCCCGCGTCGCATGATGCGCATGAAACCTCCACTCCGGATTAATGTTCGATCGATGCCCTCGCCGCTTCCGCCTCCACAAGATTTCGAGGGGAGCGACCGAGCGCCGGGGGCGCGTGCGGCAAGCTAACGGCCGGCGCTAATGAACAAGCGCGAAGTTGCAAGAGACATGCCCCCTTGCACCACTCGACGCGCTGCCGGTGTCCGCCCCGCACGCATTGCAAATTTTCCATCGCAGCAATCGCGCCGGATCTGTTTCCACTCGCGCGGCAGCTTGGCGATACCTACCTTCCACTCGCTCACCGTCCGCACCGCTCACGCCGAACGTGTCCTGACTTGCTTTCTACCCATACGATCTTCCTCGCTGCGGCACTCGTTGCATGCTCGGCACCTGAAACGTCGGCCCGAACCGCGGCCGCCGCAGGGTCTGCACGGCCAGCCACCACCACGTCACCCGCGACGCCGACCGCCACTGACTCATCGTCCCTTCTCGGAAAGGCGGATCAGGGACGCATTCGCGGTGACAGCTCGGCGAAGCTCTGGCTGATCATGGTGAGTGACTTCCAGTGCCCCTACTGCCGCCAGTGGCATGACGAGGTCTTTGCTACGGTGATGCGCGACTACGTCGCGACCGGGAAGGTGCGCATCGCCTACCTGAATTTCCCTCTGGGGATTCACCCGAATGCAATGCCGGCAGCCGAGGCCGCCATGTGCGCGTCCGTCCAGGGGAAGTTCTGGGAAATGCACGATGCGATATTCCGGACGCAGGACCAATGGGCCGGCCTGCCCGATCCGCGACCAGTGTTCGACTCCCTCGCAACGACTGTCGGCGTGTCACCCTCCGCATACCGGTCATGCGTAGAGTCTCGGGCGACCAGACCGATGATCCTCGCGGACCAGCAGCGCGCTTCAGTTGCTGGTGTCCGCGCGACTCCGACTTTTTTCATCGGCAACGGTCAGCTCGAGGGAGCCGTCCCGCTTCCGGAATTCCGCGCCGCGCTCGACAAGGCGCTCGCGGACACGCGCTGATTGCATCCGACCGACCGGCGAACCGCGGTTGAGGCGTGAACTCGCTGGTTCGCGCTCCATACGCTGCGTTCGGATTCGTGGCGGAGCGACTCGCCCGGTTGGTACCCGACGGTGGTGGGAAAATCAGGCGGTCATTCGCCTCGAGAAAGAATGTTCGCGAGCGGTTCGTGCGGTGGGGCGAGCAGCGCCGCGATCGTCGCCGGCCGCTGATCTGGTTTCACGCGCCCTCAGTCGGCGAAGGATTGCAGGCACGCCCGGTCATTGAAGCGTTGCGCGCTGACCGTCCCGATGTTCAGGTCGCGTATACGTGGTTCTCGCCGAGCGCGGATTCTTTCGCCGCGGGATTGGACGTCGATTTTCGCGACGTGCTGCCATTCGATACGCGAGGCGCCGCGCGCGCAGCGATCGATTCGCTCGCGCCGACAGCGATCGTGTTCAGCAAGCTGGATGTATGGCCGTTCCTCGTCGAATTTGCCGCCGAGCGCGCAGTTCCATCTGCGTTGCTCAGCGCGACACTCGCCCGCCGGTCGTCGCGATCGCGCGGGATCGCCCGCCTCCTGCTTCACGATGCGTATTCGCGATTGGAGGCCGTCGGCGCAATCAGTGTCGCCGATGCCGCTCGGCTCATCGAGCTCGGATGTCGCGAGAGCGCTGTCCGCATCACCGGTGATACACGTTTCGATCAGGTCATCGACCGCGCGGACCGTGCCGATCGCGACAGCGCGCTCCTAGCGCCGCTCCACTCGGATCGGCCAACGCTCGTCGCTGGCTCGACCTGGCCGGCTGACGAACGCGAGCTGCTCCCTGCGCTCGCCGAGGTGGTCCAGTCAACGCCTCGCCTCCGCATCATTCTCGCTCCCCACGAGCCAACGCCGGCCCATGTTGCGCCGATCGAGCGGTGGGCGGCGGACGCGGGCCTCAGTTGCGCAGCGTTAGGCAGCGTCACCTCTGCCGACGCTGACGTCGTCCTCGTCGACCGCGTCGGGGTGCTGGGCGACTTGTACGCGCTCGCGGACGTTGCATTCGTCGGCGGGGGGTTTCACGCAGCCGGGCTCCACTCGGTCCTCGAGCCCGCGGCATTCGGCGCCCCGGTCATCTTCGGGCGGCGACACGACAACAGCCGCGAAGCGACGCTCCTGCTCGAGGCTCGGGGCGCATACGCCGCGGGAAACCGGAACGAGATCGCCGCCGTCCTTCGCCGCTGGCTCGGCGACGACGCCGCGCGCGCCATCGCCGGCGCCGCGGCGCGGCGCGTCGTGCTGGAGAATGCCGGTGCCACCGAGCGGAGCGTCGCGCTCGTCGAGGCGTTATTGCCCGACTCTGCGCGCCGCCGTTAGGCTTTCGGCGATACCGCGATCACGCCGCTTACCGGAGCGGTGATCGGACGGTGGAGGAAGAATCCTTGTACGAGGTGCACACCGAGCGACTTCACCGTCTCGAACTCCTCCGATCGCTCGACTCCCTCCGCGATGACCTGCGCCCCGTGGTCATTGGCGAACTTGACCATCGATTCGACCAGGTTCTGCTTGATGAAGTTCGAATCGATCGCATTGATGAGCGAGATGTCCAGCTTGATGAAGTCGGGCTCGAGATTGGCGATCGATCCAAGGCCGGCGTAGCCGCTGCCCGCATCGTCGACGGCAAACCGGTATCCCTGCGCCCGGAACGCCTTCAGACGCTCGCGGAACTTGGGGTAGTCCTTGATCGCGGTGCGCTCAGTGATCTCGATGACGACCCGCGACGGATCCTTCACCTCCGCCTCGGTGAAGGCGGGATCGGCGAAGTCGTGTGGATCGACGTTGATGAAGAGAAGCTCCCCGGGACCAAGACGCGTCTCAATCCCTTCGATCGCGCGACTGCGACAGAGTCGACTGAGCTCCCAGATCATGTCGGCTTCCGCGGCGACGTCGAACATCACCTCCGGGCTGCGGAGGCTGCGCATCACGCCACGCGCAAGCGCTTCGTAGCCGAAGATCTGTCGCGTCGTGGTGACGACGATCGGGTGATAGTCGACGTACACCGCGCGATCGCGCACGCTCGTTCGCAGGTCATCCACCCGGCGCGCGCGCTCCCGCTCCTCGACGCTCTTCGCCGCGGTCGCCGCCTCCCGTATTCCCCGATAGATCAGCCGTTCGATCCTGAGCTTCGGGTTGTAATAGACACGCGCAAGGCCGACGTAGATCTCGAACAGCGCGGCGATGTCCTCACCGTGCGCGACTTCGATCCGTTGCGCGACGTGCTCTTGAAGGCGGCCGACCAGCGTCGTGATCTGCTGCTCCGACGCCCGCGTCTCGCCCGGCGGAGGTACATGGAAAAAGATGAAATCGTCGTCGTTCGTGTAGCTCACCATCACCCGCGACGCCTGCATCGAATGCCCGTCGAGGAACTCCTTCACGCCGGCCGCGGTCGTCTCGAGCACCGCGTCCAGCTTCTCCCACCCGTAGATCTCCTCGATCTTCGAGTAGCGCACGAAGTTGAAATAGACGACGACGAGCTCCCCCCGCTCCTTGATCTGGGGCCGCATCCGCTCGATCATGACCGGCAGCGTCGGCAGTCCGGTCATGAAGTCGTAGAGCATCTGCGCCTGCTCGGCGCGCTCCGCCCGGTCGCCGTTAGGCGCGTCGCCCGGGAGCTGTCGCATGATTGCCGACCGGACCCTGCCCGCAATCTCTTCCGCGTCGGCGGGGAGCCGGAGCCACTCTTCGGCCCGGAGCTCGATCGCGCGGCGTCGCGCCGCGTCGTCCTTGCAACCGACGATGACCGGAAGCCCTTTCGCATGCGCGCATTCGACGATCTCGCGCAGCGTCGGCGGACTCTCGGCCGTCACGTAGACCGCGCGAACCCCGCGCTCGTGGCCGATCGCCCTGGCGATCTCCTGCGACGGCACGATGATCGCCCGCCACGCGTCGAGTTGCGTGACGGCATCGGCGATCTGCGGATCGCTGCTGTCGGTTAGAAGCGCGCTCTGGTTCACGGAGACGACGGCCGTCAGGAGGCCGCCGAGAGCATCGCGAGATTGCGTTGGACGGTCGTTGCGAGCTTCGGAAGGTCAAATGGCTTCTCGACGTAGTCGTCGGCGCCGGTCTGCAGCGCTTCGCGCTTGTCGGACCATTCGTCGAGCGCAGTGACCATGACGATGCGCACTTTCCGCCCGAGGGTTGGATGCGCCTTCATGAGGCGGCAGGTCTCCCAGCCATCCCGGCCCGGCATCATGACGTCGAGCAGGACGAGGGCAGGCTTCACCTGTTCAAAGACCGCGAGAGCTTCATCGCCGCTGTACGCGACCGTGATCGGGTATCCGCGCACTTCCAGGTACTGGCGGATGATCTCGGCGTTGTCGTGATTGTCGTCAACAACGAGAATTGGGGGCAGCGTATCCATCAGCACGTCCGTTCAACAGGGGAAACGATCCACGGGCGCAAGAAGCTTGCCCCATGCAGAGCCCGCCGGGGCGATTGCTGGACCGATCAAGCCGATCGCCGAACCTGAGCTACTGGCGATGCAACGCGTAGGAGATTCCCACACCGAATACTCCACCGCGCGGACCTGGTTTGTTTTCCTTGGCATCAGCACCCATTTCGTACCCGACAGTGACGCCGATCTGTGGCGCAACGGTCAGGTCCACGCCGACCGAAGCGCGCACCGCGCCGCCAGTTGCATCGAGGAGCGAGTCCCCCTTGTTTCGCGTGATTTCGTAAAACGGAGCGACGTACGCGCTGATCCCGCGTGTCGCGCCGAGTGCGTGCCGGAAGCCGAGCGCGACCCCGATCGGAAACGTCGAAAGCGTTTTCCCGTTGCTCGACGTCACGCCGACACCGCCAAAAATCGCGGTCCCGAGGTTTCCTGAGGCGAAGCTGACCAGTGGAATCGAGAGCCGTCCACCGTAGCCGGCCTGCGATCCTCCCGAGTCAACGCGAACGACACCTGCGCCCGCGCTCAGCTGGAAGCGCGACTGCCGAGGCGACCACGCCACTGCCCCTGCAAACGCCGACGCATCTCGAGCCTTGCCGTAATCCGCGGCAATCGTGATCCCGGCATTCGCCCATGCGTTCTGTAATACCGGTGTCGCCGGCATCTGCGCGAGGCAAATCCTGCTGCCACCAATCGCCAGCGCGAGTGCTCCGGTACAAAGCAATGATTTCTGTTTCATCGGATGGTGTCGTGCGGGAAAAATAGCGATACCCATCACCATTCATTGCAACCGCCGCACCGAAACCACCGCTCGGAACGCAATTCAAGCAAAACGGGCCGGAGCATTCGCCCCGGCCCGACCATCCTCGATCGCGCGCGCTACTTCGCTTCGGCGCGCTCAGTCACGATCCGGACTCGATCGTCCGCGACTTCGAGAAAGCCGCCGAACACAGCGAATCGGCGCTCGCCGCCCGACGCATTGAGCCGAAGCTCACCGGAACCGAGGAGCGTCAGCATCGGTGCGTGCATCGACATGATTCCGACCTGGCCATCGAATGCCGGCGCCACGAGCGAGTCGGCTGGCCCCTCGAAGAGCGTTCTTTCCGGCGACACGACTGACACGGTGAGCATCGATCAGGCCTTTGCCATGCGCTCGGCGTTGGCGACGACGTCCTCGATGCCGCCGGCCATGAAGAACGCCTGCTCCGGCAGCTGGTCGAATTCGCCGGCGACGAGACGCTCGAACGACGAGATGGTTTCCTCGAGCTTGACGTACTTGCCAGGGATGCCGGTGAACTGCTCGGCAACCTTGAAGGGCTGCGACATGAAGCGCTGCAAGCGGCGCGCGCGTCCGACGATCTTCTTGTCGTCCTCGGAGAGCTCGTCCATGCCGAGAATGGCGATGATGTCCTGGAGCTCCTTGTAACGCTGCAGGATGCGCTGGACGCTCGTCGCCGCCTTGTAGTGGCGCTCGCCGATGAACTGCGGATCGAGGATGCGGCTGCTCGATGCCAGTGGATCGACAGCGGGATAGATGCCGAGCTCTGTGATTGCACGCGAGAGCACGACCGTCGCGTCGAGGTGAGCGAATGCCGTCGCCGGTGCCGGGTCGGTGATGTCATCCGCCGGAACATAGATCGCCTGCACCGACGTAATCGAGCCGTTCTTGGTCGACGTGATTCGCTCCTGCAGGTCACCCATCTCGGTCGCGAGCGTCGGCTGGTAGCCGACCGCGCTTGGCATGCGGCCGAGGAGCGCCGAAACCTCGGAACCCGCCTGCGTGAAGCGGAAGATGTTGTCGATGAAGAGCAGGACGTCGGCGTTTTCCTGGTCGCGGAAATACTCGGCGACCGTTAGGCCCGACAGGCCGACGCGAAGGCGCGCGCCGGGCGGCTCGTTCATCTGCCCGTAGATCAGTGCCACCTTGTCGAGGATGTTCGCTTCCTTGAACTCCAGGTACAGGTCATTTCCTTCTCGCGTGCGCTCGCCGACGCCGCAGAACACCGAGCGCCCGCCGTGGCCCGTCGCGACGTTGTTGATCAGCTCCTGGATGACAACCGTCTTGCCGACGCCGGCGCCGCCGAACAGCCCGATCTTTCCGCCCTTCACGAACGGAGCGATGAGGTCGACGACCTTGATGCCGGTCTCGAAGATCTCGGTCTTCGGCTCGAGGTTGACGAAATCCGGGCGCTTCCGGTGGATCGGCCAACGCTCGGCGTTCGCGGGAATCGGGGCGCCGTCGTCGACCGGGTCGCCGAGGACGTTCAGGATCCGGCCGAGGGCTGCCTCACCAACTGGGACCGCGATGGCGGCACCGGTGTCGATCACTTCCATCCCGCGCTCGACGCCATCAGTCGACGACATCGCGACGGCGCGAACCTGGTTGCGACCGATGTGCTGCTGCACCTCGACGACGACGCGGAGCTGTTCGCCGCTCGCCGATTTCGCCCGGACCTCGAGCGCGTTGTAGATCTCGGGAAGGTGCTCCGACTCGAACTCGACGTCGAGGACCGGTCCGATGACCTGAATGATCTTGCCGACGTGCGTGGTTGGTGCTGCGATGGTAGCCATATCGATAACTCGGTAAGAGTCTGTTGCTATCGGTCTATTCGAGCGCCGCTGCGCCGCCGACGATCTCCGCGATCTCCTGCGTGATCTGCGCCTGGCGTGCGCGATTGTAAGTACGGCGAAGATTGGTCAGGATGTCGCCGGCGTTGTCGGTCGCGTTCTTCATCGCGGTGCGCTGCGCACTCTGGAAGCTCGCTTCGTTCTCGACAAGCGCGCGGTAGACGGTGTTGCGGACATAGAGCGGAAGCAGCTCGGTGAGCAGCCGCTCAGCTGATGGGAACAGCAGGTAGTCGCGGCGCGACCCCTTCTGCGCGGGCGGCGCGACCGGCAGGACGCGCTCCGTCTGCGGCGGCGTGGAAAGCACCGAGTTGAAGCGCGAACTGATCACGTACACGGCGTCGAGCGAACCGTTGATGAAACCATTCATCAGCACGTCTACCAGCGACGTCGCGTCCTGCGCCGATGGCCGATCCGTGATGTCCGTGCGGCTCGTCGCGAGCGCGCGCCCGAGATAGCGGAAGAAGCCGATCCCTTTCTTGCCGACGACGTGAAGCTCGACCTCGGTGCCTTCGCGCTCGAGGCGCGCGATCGTTCCCCGCGCTTCCTTGAGAAGGTTGGCGTTGAAGGCGCCCGCGAGCCCGCGATTCGACGTGAGCAGGAGCACCGCCGCACGACGGGCCGTCGGTGGCTGACGGAGCAGCGGAAAGCGCTCCGCCAGCTCGGGCGAATAGAGGCTGGCAATCGTCTCGGCGATCGCGTTCGCGTACGGCCGCGCCGCTGCGACGCGGTCCGTCGCACGCTTCAACTTCGACGTCGCGACCATTTCCATGGTGCGCGTGATCTTCCGCGTGTTCTCGACGGACTTGATGCGTCCCTTGAGCTCGCGTCCCTTGGCCATGCGGAGTGCGTCCGGGTGGGTGTGTGCCTAACGCTGTGCGCTACTCCGCGGCCGTCGCGACCTTGGCGTAGGCCTGGATCGCCTCGCGCAGCTTCGCCTCGGTGTCCTTCGAGATCGCCTTGTCCTTGCGGATGGCGTCACCGACTTGCGGATACTGCGCGTGCATGAACTCGTGGAAGCCGCGCTCCCACTCGCGCACCTGCGCGACCGGAACCTCGTCGAGGAAGCCGTTCGTCACCGCGAAAATGATCATGATCTGCTGCTCGACCGCCATCGGCTGATACTGTCCCTGCTTGAGCATCTCGACGGTTCGTGCACCGCGCTCGAGCTGCTTCTTCGTCGCCGCATCCAGATCGGAGGCGAACGAAGCGAACGCTTCGAGCTCGCGGTTCTGGGCGAGATCGAGACGAAGACGCCCGGCCACCCCCTTCATCGCCTTGATCTGCGCCGAGCCGCCGACGCGCGACACCGAGATGCCGACGTTGACGGCGGGTCTCACTCCGGCGTAGAACAGGTCGGCCTCGAGGAAAATCTGACCATCGGTGATCGAGATGACGTTCGTCGGGATGTACGCCGAGACGTCGCCGGCCTGTGTCTCGATGATCGGCAGCGCCGTGAGCGAGCCGCCCGCCTTCAGGATTGTCTTTCCGTCGACGACTCCATTGTCTTCGCGCAGCTTGGCCGCGCGCTCGAGAAGACGCGAGTGCAGGTAGAACACGTCACCCGGATATGCCTCACGACCGGGCGGACGACGAAGCACGAGGGAAATCTGGCGATACGCGGCAGCCTGCTTCGACAGATCGTCGTACACACACAGCGTCGGCTTGCCTTCGTTGTACATGAAGTACTCGGCCATCGCGCACCCGGAGTAAGGCGCGATGTACTGCATCGGCGCCGGGTCGGATGCAGACGCTACGACGACGATCGTGTACTCCATCGCGCCAGCCTGCGTCAGCCGCTCCACGACCGAGGCAACCGTCGACGCCTTCTGCCCGATCGCGACGTAGACGCAGATTACGCCCTGACCCTTCTGATTGATGATCGTGTCGATCGCGATTGCCGTCTTGCCGGTACCGCGATCGCCGATGATCAGCTCGCGCTGTCCGCGACCGATCGGGATCATCGCATCGATGCTCTTGATTCCCGTCTGCAGCGGCTCCTTCACTGGCTGCCGGACGATGATACCGGGGGCCTCGCTTTCGACCTTGCGAGTCATCGTCGTGCGAATGTCGCCCTTGCCGTCGACCGGACGACCGAGGGCGTCCACGACGCGACCGACGAGTGCCTGACCCACCGGGACGTCGAGCACGCGCTTCGTGCGGCGAACCTCATCGCCTTCACGCAGCTGCAGGTAGTCGCCAAGAATGACGGCGCCGATGTTGTCCTCCTCGAGATTGAGGCAGAGCGCCGTGATCGCCGCGCCCGTCTCACTCGAGGTAACCTCGAGCATCTCGCCCGCCATCGCCTGGCTCAGGCCATAGATGCGCGCAATGCCATCCTTTACCTCGAGGACGGTGCCAATCTCTTCGACGTCCAGCGAGTGGAGATCAGCAGCTTCGATCTCACGAAGAAGAATGTCCTTGATCTCGCCGGGGCGGAGTGACGTGTCGGAAGCCATAACGTGTGTCGGGGTGGAACGTGCGACTGACTGCGTTCGGCCGAGGCTGGCCTATAGCTTGTGAAAATTATCACAAGCCGGGTCGCCATGCAAGCCGCGCCAAAGGAAGCGGGGTGGAACCGAGTTGAACGTTGCCACCGAATGCTGCCTGCGGCGGCGCGTGGATGATGAAGGCGCGCGCGCTGCCGCGAGATTCCTGCCATGCCATCCAGCGTTCGTGAATTACGGGTCTGGCAGGAAGCCGTCGGGACGGCCGGCGAGATCGCGAAACTGGCGCGCAAGGCGCGCCCCGAATCACGCGCGCTCGTCGATGTCCTCATCAGATGCAGCGCCGAGGTCGCGCTGGCGATCGCGCGCGGACACGCCAAGGAGGGGGCAATCGCGCAACGTGAGGGGTTCTGCCTCGCCCGCGACGCGATTGCATCGCTCGAAACCGGACTCGCGATCGCGCGCCACGCCGAGCTGTTTCCACTTCCAGCCTGCGCCGATCTCGGCCTTCGTGCAGGCCACACCGCTCGACTGATTTCCGGCTACGTGACTTACCTTGACCGGCTTGTCGAGGCTGACGCTGAAGCCGCGCGCAGCGCGGTCACCTAGTCGCTAGTCGTCGCGGGCGCGGCTGCGGCCCCGCCCCTGGCCGAATCGGTCGATGAGGTCCACCGCCCGCAGGCGGGCCAGCGAAGCCGGCTTCGTGCCGACGATACGCTGCGCGGTACTCGAGAGGTGCGAGGCCGACGCGAAACCGAGAACGCGGGCAACGTCGCGCACGTCGTAGCCCGGGTTCTTGCTGAGTTCCGCGGCGGCGACGAGCCGCACGAGATCGATCACGCGTTTCAGGTTCGGCGCCCCCGCTGCGGCGAACGACCGGCTCAGATGCTCTCGCGTCAGGCCTAACGCTGCCGCGAGCTCACTCGTCCGGATCGGGCGCCCCCCTCGCGAGACCACCGCCCGCCATGCTGCCTGCTGGAGCGGCGCATCGAGTTTCAGCGCGGGTGGCGCGTTCCACAGCGCACAGGCGAATCGCGCCGAGAACATCAGCGGTGCGAGGAGCGCCCGCATCACCGAGTCATCGACACCGTCGACGACGACGTCCGCGAAGTCGTGCGACGCAGCCGCCGCCAGCGCCGGGCCGTCGGCACCGCGCAGCGACGCGAGTCCGATGAACGGCAGACTCGGAAATTCGCGCGCGAGCCCAACCGCGAGGTCGACGTCCTCGGTTGCTGTGCCGATGTCGACAATGACCGCGTCAACGAGCGTCGTTCGGAGCATCGCGCCGAGCTCCAACCCGCTCCGAACGGGGACGACCTTCGCGCGTCGACGCGGAAACGCCAATCGCACCGCGGATCGAGCGCGCTCACGCGTCGCGTGAAGCGCGATGCATGGCGCGATCGCCGCACCCTGAACGGCCGATATGTCGCCGTCTGACAGCGCGACTGTGGCCGCGCCGCTCGTCGCGGCGGTGTCCCTCGCTCGCATTGACATCGGCTATCGACGCGGGAGCGCCTCGCCGAGCATTTCGCCGGCGCGCTGCAGCACGAGTCGAGCGTTCGCGTAGGAAATTGTCTCGAGCGCCTCGGAGATCGGCATCCAGCGGCAAGCAGTGATGCCCTCGGCTCGCTGGGGACGAGTGATTGCCGACGAGGTTTCCATCAGGTAGAAGTGACAGACCTTGTGGATCAATCGGCCACGGAACCGGAAATACCAGTCGATGGTTTCGATCTCGCCGCGGAGCTCGAGTCCGTCGAGACCAGTTTCTTCCTGAACTTCGCGCAGCGCAGCGGCGTCAGGCAACTCGCCGTCCTCGAGGTGGCCCTTCGGAAAACCCCAGTTGCGATAGCTGTCCCTGATCAACAGGAACAGCGGCTCACTGCCCGCACCGACGCGGAAGACGACGCCACCAGCGGACGTTTCCTGCGTCGCACGAGCGCGAGCAGTCACCGCGCACCTGCCGTGAGCGCGGAGCTGTCGAGCTGTGCACGCCCTTCGATGAACTGTCGCACGACCGGATCGGCCGATTGCTGGATTTCCGCGACTGTTCCGACCTGGCGTACACGTCCCTGATAGAGCATCGCGATTCTCGTCCCGACGGAGTACGCGCTACGCATGTCGTGCGTGATGACGATGCTCGTCACGCCGAGCTTGTCCCGCATGCGGATCATCAGATCGTCGATGACCGCGCTCGTGACTGGATCAAGGCCCGTTGTTGGTTCGTCGTACAGCATGTACTTCGGCCGCAGCGCGACCGATCGCGCGATCCCGACACGCTTGCGCATCCCGCCGGAGAGCTCCGCGGGAAACTTGCCCTGGACTCCGGGAAGATCGACGAGATCCAGCGCCTGATCGACCCGCTCGCCGATCTCACGCTCGCTCAGCTCTCCCTGCTTCCGCAGTCCCATCGCGACGTTCTCGCCAATCGTCAGCGAGTCGAACAGCGCGGCAAACTGAAACACGTACCCGATTCGTGCGCGCAGCTTGTACAGCTCGCGTCGCGGAAGTTGCGGCACTTCGAGTCCGTCGACGATCACTTCACCGGAGTCCGGCTCGAGCAATCCGACGATGTGCTTGATCGCGACCGACTTGCCCGTGCCCGAGTATCCGATGATCACCATTGTCTCACCCTCGAGAACGTCGAGGGTAAAACCATTCAGTACCTGCTTCGGGCCGAAGGCCTTTCGAACATCGACGAGCCGGATCATCGAGGCAATTTGTGATCTTGTCGGGTCATGCGGCAAGGTGAGCCTGGATCACACTCGATCCGGTCGTGACCGAAGATCCAGCACGGGCGTCGAGGCTTCATGCACAAAGGGCCGCCTCCCGATCGGGAAGCGGCCCTTTGTGCATGAAGCCTCGCGCGTCCGTCGTGCGTCAGGCGGCGAAGCTGCCCAGTGCGCGACCGACATCGCCTTCGCGCAGCCGCTTCAGCGCGCGATCGCGCAGCTGGCGCACACGCTCGCGCGTGACGCCAAGCATCGATCCGATTTCCTCGAGCGTGTGCTCCCGCCCACCCTCGAGTCCGAAATAGAGGCGCAGCACTTTTGCGTCGCGCGGCGGAAGGGTACCGAGCGCCTGCTCGATCTCGTCGGTGAGGAAACGATTCATCGCCTCCTCTTCCGTATCGGGCATCTCGTCGGCAACGAAGCGCTCGATCAGCGATCGATCACCGTCGGGATCCATCGGTGCGTCGAGTCGAACATCGCTCGTGTTCAGCGCCGCGAGCGATTGCACGACTTCGGTCGAGAGACCGGTGAGCGCCGAGAGCTCTTCGGGCGTCGGCTCGCGATTGAGCTTCTGCCGCAGGATCTCACTCGCCTTGATGATGCGAGAAAGGTCCGCGGTGCGATTCAGTGGCACGCGGACCGTTCGACCCTGGCGCGCGAGCGCCGAGAGGATCGCCTGGCGAATCCACCACACCGCGTACGAGATGAACTTCACACCCTGGTCCGGATCGAACTTCCGGGCAGCAGTGAGCAATCCGACGTTTCCTTCGCCAATCAGGTCGATGAGCGGAAGGCCGCGGTTCTGATATTTCTTCGCCACTGAGATGACGAAACGCAGATTGCGCTTGACGAGCTCCTGGAGCGCATCCGGATCACCTGCACGAATCTTCTTCGCCAGCTCGATCTCCTCCATGCCCTTGAGCAGGGGATACGTGCTGACTTCGTAGAGATACTGATCGAGGATGTCGCGCTCGGGCTCGTTTGGCGCGATGCCTGCCGGTGCGGAACGGCGGCGGCGCTTCACTTCGGTCATTGTCTGGCCCTCGAGTACTGCGCGTGAATTGATTTATCGATAGCGGCGCATTCACGCCGCTGTTTTTCATCGGTGCTGCAAGCCCGAACAGGAAGTGCTGGAGGTCCGATATCCTGGATCGCCCGCGCGCCGATCGGGTTGGAAAGCGCTGCAAAATACCGGCCTAACGGAATTGCGCCAGCCCCGGTTTTCTTGACATCGTACCTACCCCTGACTACACTTCGTGTTTCCTGGCGGAACAGTTGTATCCGCTCGGCCGAGGGGGCGTAGCTCAGTTGGGAGAGCGCTTGAATGGCATTCAAGAGGTCAGGGGTTCGATTCCCCTCGCCTCCACCTCTCGACGATGCGACTGGTCGTCGGTCGGTCCTCCCGCAGTCCGAGTATCGGCCGTCGTGGTCGATGTCTGGAGCAACGGGATCTGGGCCAACGCGGGAATAGCTCAGTTGGTAGAGCACAACCTTGCCAAGGTTGGGGTCGCGGGTTCGAGTCCCGTTTCCCGCTCTGCACGCCGATCGCGGCAAGGTTGCGCGCCGCTTCGAGCGAGCGCATCCTACCGCGGAGAACGGGCGGGGCAAGCTTCAAGTTCCATGCTCCGCAGCATGGGTTTGCGCGGTTAGCTCAGTTGGTTAGAGCGCCACGTTGACATCGTGGAGGTCACAAGTTCGAGTCTTGTACCGCGCACTGCCCCACGGCTCACCGCCGTGGGGTTTTTTTTGCTGCTCCGTCCGTTGGGCGCGCGCCTTGCCATGAGCATTGGCATGTCACCGCGATCGCGCGCCGGAGCTGTGCGCCGTAAGGCGGGAAGATGATCGGGCAGACATCAAATCTTCCCGAGGAATTGCGGCGCGGCCTGGCCGGTCCCATTCGGTGGCGGCTCCTCCTGGCGGTGATCATCATCAGCGGCATCGCCCTCCTGCATCGGATCGATGCACTGCTTCAGCGCGACTACGGACGGGAAGCGATGGCGCAGGCGCTGCAAGCCGACGCGCTGATCGAGGGCGCCGTCTCGCAGCGCGCGCAGATGCTGACGACGCTTTCGGCGCTGACCGCATCAGCCCATGGCGCACGGGACGAGGTCGATCGATTCGATGTCCTCGCCGACGAGATTCGTCGCGAGATGCCGGACATCGCCACCGTGTACCTGCTCGACGCGAAGGGCGGCGTTAGGCTGGCGCGTGGTGAGGACGTCCTGCCAGGTGGACGGCTCGCACATCGAGCCTTCCCGCTTCGCGCCCCGGCGATGCGCCAGGCTGCCGAGGAGCATGGCGTCGCCGCAACCGCCCCGCTGACGCTCGCGAATGGTCGGCCGGGCACGTTGATGTATGTGCCGATCCTCGAAGGCGAGCGCCTAACGGGATACGTGGCCGGCGCGTTCGCGTATGAACGACTGTTCAGCCGCGCGCTGGCAGGGCAGCTTCACGGGCGCTTCGCCTGGCGCGTGCTCGACGAACGCGATGACGTCATCGCAACCTCCGCGGATTACCCGGACCGCGTCGCCCGCGAGATCCAGCGCCCGCTCGCGTTGCCGGGCGGCCACGGGTGGACGCTCGACGTGGCCATCGAAAGCCTGCAGCCGTTCATGGCTCGCGCCGTCAACTGGACGACCGGCGCGATCGTGCTCCTGCTCGTCGTCTTCCTCGCGCTCCGTGAGGAGTTTCGCTCGCGGCGATTCGCCGCCTACTCGCGCGATCTCGAAGTGCTGTCGCGCGACCTCCTCGACGCCAACATGCGACTGGAAGAGCGATCACAGCAGATCGCAGAGGCCAACAGAGCCAAGTCTCGGTTCCTGGCGAATGTCAGTCACGAGCTGCGCACGCCGCTCAACGCGATCGTCGGCTACAACGCGCTCGCGCTCGATGGGATGTACGGAGAGGTACCGCCGCCGCTGCGCGCATCGCACCAGCGCGTCCAGGCCGCCGCCGATCATCTTCTCAGTCTCGTCAACGACGTGCTCGACCTGTCGAAGATCGAGGTCGGACGCATGGATCTCGAGATCGAGCCTGTCGACGTCGGTGCGATTCTCGACGCAGTTGCGACCGTCGTCGAACCGGCGGCCGATGCAAAAGGTCTGCGTGTAGACGTGGTGGTTGCGCGAGACCTTCCGCGCATCGAGACCGACCCGCGGCATCTCCGGCAGGTCCTCCTGAACCTCGTCGCCAATGCGATCAAATTCACCGAGCGTGGAGCTGTAACCGTCGTCGCGAAACCGTCCGGCGACAACATCACGATCGGCGTGGAGGACACCGGCATCGGAATCGCCGAGAACGATCTCCATCGGATCTTCGATGAATTCGAGCAGGTACGGCCGAGCGGGCGAGGTGACTCGATGCAGCGCGGAACGGGACTCGGCCTCGCAATCGCGCGGAAGCTCGCTCGGCTGCTGGGTGGCGACGTCGTGGTGACCAGTCGTCTCGGTCGTGGCTCCTGCTTCACGCTCACCCTGCCGAGTGCGACGCGCCCGACGGCGGGTTTGGATAATTCTGCGAGCATCCCTGATCCCGCTCGAGACGAAGCCGCGAGCGCTACGCTCGACAAGTCCATCATCACTCAGCGCGCCGACAGCGACGTGTCGCCGAATGAGAATGTCGTCACTGAGGATTCCGACCCTCGCGCGCATGCCGCATTGAGTCGCGAGCGCGGCTCTGACACCAATCGAGAGCACGACGAGCGGGGTTGACTGACGTTCAGGCGAGGACTAGGTTTCCCCTGCTTCGGACGAAACTCGCTGTGGAATCACGACGATCGATGTCCGATGCTGCGCAGTATCTGGCGCCCGTAGCTCAATTGGATAGAGCATCTGACTACGGATCAGAAGGTTGGGAGTTCGAGTCTCTCCGGGCGCACTGCGTGCCTTGCAGTAACAGAGGGTTGAAGAATGTCGGCGGGGCGTAGCGTAGCCCGGTAGCGCGCCTGCTTCGGGAGCAGGAGGTCGCTGGTTCAAATCCAGTCGCCCCGACCATCTTGAGAAACGGGCTCCTCGAGCCCGTTCGTGTTTGCGCGAGTAGCTCAGCTGGATAGAGCGTCGCCCTCCGGAGGCGAAGGTCGTGGGTTCGAATCCCGCCTCGCGCACGTAGGAAAATCAGACAGCGAAAGCGCGAAGTCGTGGCCACGACTTCGCGCTTCTGCGTTCTGGAGGCTGGTTGCGTGGCTCATGACTTGCCACCCAGCGAACACGACCTTGTCCTCCCATCGACATGCCTCGTACACAGAACTGGCGCTCGCTGCTACCAGGAATCATCGCGCTCGCGGTCGTGATCGTCGGGGCGCTGGTGGTACTCTCGTTCGCTCGCGTCGGTGCGCTTCACGGATCGACGATTCGCGTCTATTCGTCGATGGCCGAAGCACGGGGCCTGATGAAAGGGTCGCCGGTCTGGCTCGAAGGGCAACCGATCGGCCAAGTAGTCCGCGTCGATTTCCTGCCACCATCCGCCGACTCCAACGCTCGCGTGCTCGTCGTGATGGACCTGTTGAAGCGCGACGTGAAATACATTCGTCGCGATGCCATAGCGCAGATCACCTCGGGCGGAACACTGATCGGCGCGCCGGTCGTATATCTCAGCAGCACCGCGACGAACGCGCCGATGCTCGCAGAGGGGGACACCCTCCACTCGATGCCTCAGGGAGATCCGGAGGGGATGGCGTCCCGGATCGCCGTCGCCTCGCGAGATTTTCCAGCGATCATCGCGAACGTCAAGGATCTGCGATCGCAGCTCACCTCAGTGGAAGGAACGACGGGCGCGCTGCTGAATGACGACGAACTGAGGATCGACATGGCGCGCAGTCGCAGGACGCGCTTGGCGAATCGTACGCTTCACGGCAACGGTACGATTGCACGAGTACTAAACGGTGGATCGACGCGGGCGACGGCGCGGGCGCAGCATGCGCTCGCTGAGGCCGACAGCCTCCGTGCGTTGCTTGGCTCGAGCCGGAACGTCGTCGGACAATTCAGACGCGATACATCGCTCATGCGGACTGTCACGTCGCTACGCAACGAAGTCTCGCTCGCGAAGGCGATGCTCGACGAGCCACGCGGAACCGCCGGTCGAGTGCTGCACGACAGCGCCACGACTCGCGAGCTCGCCGCAGCGGAGAGGGAACTGTCGGCGTTGATGGCCGACCTGCGCGCACATCCGATGCGATATATCGCCTTCTGACACTGGACGTTCGCGTTAGGTGGACGGCGGCCACGGACTGCGCTCCGTAACGATCGCCTCTGCAGTCGGCTCTCTTGCTTCTCCCAACCAGCGTTGGTAGCTTCGGGCGAGCGCGGACCGATCCGGAACCGCAGCTTCCCACCGCATTCAGCGCCAGTCATCGGCGTCCCCCCGCGTGTCCTTTCCGCCCAGCGTGAGCCGCAGCATCCGGAGGTCAGTGCCGTGGACATCGCTCAGCTGAAGCGGATGTCGGTCCTGGAGCTTCAGGACATGGCTGACGGTCTCAGGATCGCGAACATCGGCGGGCTGCGAAAACAGGATTTGATCTTTCGCATCGAGCAGAACCTGCTCGACGCGGATACCGTCCTCACGGGCGTAGGTGTGTTGGAGATCCTGCCCGAGGGCTACGGCTTTCTGCGCAGCCAGGATTGGAATTATCTATATGGACCTGACGACATCTACGTCTCGCCCTCGCAGATCAAGCGTTTCGACCTGCGAACAGGTGACACGATTTCCGGACAAGTTCGTCCTCCGAAGGAATGGGAGCGGTATCTGGCTTTGCTCAAGGTAGAAACGATTAACGGCGACGACCCCGAGAAGGCGAAGCAGCGAGGCAGCTTCGACAACCTTCGCCCGACTTATCCCGACGAGCGTATCCGGCTCGAGCCGAAGGACGGCGACCTGAGTATGCGGATCGTCGACCTGCTCGCGCCGATCGGGAAGGGCCAGCGCGGGCTGATTGTCGCTCCCCCGCGCGCCGGCAAGACGGTGCTCATGCAGAAGATGGCCAACGCGATCCTCGAGAATCACCCTGAGATCACGCTGATCATCCTGCTCATCGACGAGCGCCCGGAAGAAGTGACGGACATGCAGGCGAATGTCGGCTCGCGGGCCGAAGTGATCAGCTCGACGTTCGATGAACCCGCTGACCGCCACGTGCAGGTCGCCGACATGGTCATCGAGAAGGCGAAGCGCCTGGTCGAGCATGGACACGACGTCGTGATCCTGCTCGACTCGATCACCCGCCTCGCCCGCGCGCACAACGTCGTCGTGCCGCATTCCGGAAAGATCCTCTCCGGCGGCGTCGACGCCCAGGCGATGCACAAGCCGAAGCGGTTCTTCGGCGCCGCGAGAAACATCGATGCCGGCGGTTCGTTGACGATCGTCGCAACCGCGCTCATCGAGACCGGGTCGCGTATGGACGAAGTCATCTTCGAGGAGTTCAAGGGTACCGGGAACATGGAGCTCGTGCTCGACCGGAAGATCGCCGATCGTCGTGTCTTCCCGGCGATTGACATCCAGAAGTCCGGAACGCGCCGCGAGGAGCTCCTGCTCGACAAGGCTGAGCTGAACCGCGTGTTCCTGCTGCGGAATTTTCTCGCCGACATGCCCGAGGCGGAGGCAATGGAATTCCTGCTTCGCCAGATGTCGGCGACGAAGAGCAATCGCGAGTTCTTCGTCGCGATGGCGCAGGGTTGACCGACCGCACGAATCGTCCGGCGTGACTCGCTTGAATCGCTATCTCGCGCTCGACTGGGGCGAGCGCCGGATCGGGCTTGCGATCAGCGATCCATCGGGCACGATCGCCTCGCCTGCGGGGCACATCCTTCGCCGCGCCGGCAAGCGGCCGCCGATCGCCGAAGTGATGCGCCGCGCGGAAGCGCTCGATGTCGAAGGCTTTGTCGTCGGCCTCCCGCTCGACGAAGCGGGTGGGGAGACGACACGGTCGCGCGAAGTTCGCGCCGTTGGCGCCGCGCTTGAATCGCGGACCGGACTCCCGGTGATCCTCGTCGACGAGCGCTACACGACGGCGATCGCGCTCCGGACCGTGCGCGAACTCGGCGGCAAGACCAAGGATCGGGCTGGGGACATCGACTCGCTCGCTGCGACAGTGCTGCTGCAGCATGCGCTTCGCCTCGCTGAGCAAGCCGGGAGCGCGAAGATCGACGGAGGTTTGCCCGAGGACGGTCGTGGTTGAGGCGCGCCTGACGGTCGTTGCTGCGTCGCGCCTAACGGCCAACACCGGGTGCCGACGCGGTCGGCACCGCCTCGCAGTCGCCGCGCTGTCGCTCGCGGTAATCGCCTGTGCCGGTGGCTCGGGGACCACGCGTGTCGTGATTCCACCCGGAGCGACGTTTCGCGTAGCGGCCGATTCCCTCCACCGGGCCGGCGTCATCGGCTCGACGCGGCTCTTCCGGTTCTACGCCTCGATTCGCGGGCATGACCGACGGATCCGGGCCGGGACATATGTGATGTCCCGCTCGATGTCCTGGCCTGAGGTCGTGAGCGCACTCACGCAGGGGACGGGGCTGATCCACAGCATCACTGTTCCCGAAGGATACTCGATCGCCGACATCGCGTCGCTGCTGGCGCGAACGTTAGGCGTGGCGGAGGACTCGGTGCTGGCAGCCGCACGCGACAGCACGACGCGGGAGCGGCTCGACGTGCCGACTACGACGCTCGAAGGCTACCTGTTTCCGGATACGTATTCCTTCCCTGACGGGACAACGGGACGCGCAGCGGTCGAGGCGATGGTCAGACGCTTCGAGCAGGTGTGGCAGCCGGAGTGGAACGCAAAGGCCGAACAGCTCGCGCTGTCCCGGCACGACATCCTGACACTGGCATCGATCGTCGAAAAGGAAGCGAAGCTGCCTGCGGAGCGGCCGGTCATCGCCGCTGTCTACCTGAACCGGCTCCGCACCGGGATGCGGCTTCAGGCCGATCCGACGGTGCAGTACGCGCTCGGCCGCCACTCGGCGCGTCTCTACTACAAGGACCTGCGCGTCGACTCACCGTACAACACCTACGAGCACGCGGGGCTGCCGCCCGGGCCGATCGCGTCGCCGGGGCGAGCGTCGATCATCGCAGCGCTCGAGCCAGCGGCGGTGCCCTATCGCTACTTCGTCGCGCACCCCGACGGCCACCACGAATTTCATGTCGACTACCAGTCACACGAGCGTGCGGTAGCGGCGGTACGTCGAGAGCGGGAAGCTGCGGCAAGGAACAGCCCGCAGGTACCTAACGTTTCGCGGACGATGCCGGGACTGCGTCCTCGCCGTCGTTAGGCGCTTCCGCGCGCCAGCGGAACCGGACATCGGGGGCATCGTGCTCGACTTTCGGTTGACGACGCTCCGCGGCGGGAGGAATTCGCGGCGCGCGGAATGACCGCGTCGCATCGCGGAGCCGTTCGAGGACGGGGGGAAGCAGAAATAGGTCGACGAGGGCTGGATCGAACTGTGTCGCCCGGCCGCGAGCAATCACTTGGGCGGCGCGACTCATCGACATCCCCCGCTGGTAGCGCCGGCCATGGCTGACGACGTCGAATGTGTCAGCGATTGCGACGATGCGCGCGGCGAGCGGGATGCTCTCACCGCGAAGCCGCCGTGGATAACCAGTCCCGTCCCATCGCTCGTGGTGCGACAAGACACCGTCCGCAAGATCCGGGTAGAACTTGGCGACCGGACGCAAGACCGTCGCTCCGCGGCTGGGGTGAGTGTCGATCTCGCGCCGCTCAGAAGCCGTAAGCGTGGTATGCTCGTGAATGATGTCGAATAGCGCCTCGTGGATCTTTCCGATGTCGTGAAAGAGGGCCACCCGTTCGACGCTGCGGCACTCGCGCTCGCTCAATCCTACTTCCTCGGCGAGGATGAGGGCGTATGTGGCGACTCGTCGCACGTGCGCGCCGGTATCGCGATCGTTCGCGTCGATGGCGTTCAGCAGCGTCTCGAGTGTTGCTGCGGCGAAGCGCTCCATTCGTTGGCGGCTCCTCCGTGCGCGAATGAAGACGATGCCGGTTGCGACGCCAGCGACGCCAGCGGCGAGTGGTAGGGGAGGGACGCGCGAGATTCGTGACATGAGGCACCATCTCGCAAGAAACGGCGCAGCGAGCCGGCGGCGCGAACGAACTCACGGAGATCGGTCGAGGCCGGACGAGTGATCGCTTCGCGGCTAGTGCCCGAAATGCAGAAACGCCGTGCCGCTCGAAGTCGAGGGGCACGGCGTTTCTGTTCATTCAATCGCCACCTGATGAGGTGGCGCCAGCAGGTGCCGGCGACGGCCTACTCTCCCGCGATCTCTCGATCGGAGTACCATCGGCGCTGTAGGGCTTAACGACCGTGTTCGGAATGGGAACGGGTGTGGCCCCTACGCTCTAGTCGCCAGCGAAAAGAGCAAGTGGTGGATTGAGGAATGTCGGATATGTCGCGAGCTCGCGATGCATCGATTGATGCGGGCTCTGCTCGGAGAACGCGGCGCTGCCGCGTTCAAGATTTGAAAGTCAAGCCGCTCGGGCGATTAGGACCGCTGCGCTTGGAAGTCGTTGCCGACTGTCCACGGGCGGCCTATCGACGTGGTGGTCTCCCACGGCCCTTCAAGAGAGCTCAAGGCTCTGGGAGGGTTCATCTTGGGGCGTGCTTCCCACTTAGATGCTTTCAGCGGTTATCACAGCCGATCATCGCTACCCGGCGGTGCCCTTGGCAGGACAGCCGGGACACGAGCGGATCGTCCGACCCGGTCCTCTCGTACTAGGGTCCGCTCCCCTCAACACTCCAACGCCCACGACGGATACAGACCGAACTGTCTCACGACGTTCTGAACCCAGCTCATGTACCACTTTAACCGGCGAACAGCCGGACCCTTGGGACCTTCTCCAGCCC
>JBJMNK010000142.1:0-31939 GCA_045804265.1 Gemmatimonadaceae bacterium
CGTTCGACGCAGTGAGATAAGGGGCGGTCCGCCGGCAGGCGGACCGCCCCTTCTCTTGTCGAGTACTTCTGTCGCCAGCTAGCGGATCGTGAGGCCTAACGCGTCGCTTGCGCCGGCCTCGGCTCGCTCGCGGCGAGCAGGTTCGCCATGATCCGGGCCGCGCCCGGCACCGCGTCCGGCAGCTGGCGGAAGAGCGCGAGGCTGCAGTAGATGTAATTTCCCCGGCCAAGCGGCGCGATGAGGAGGGCGCCCGGCATCGGCTCACCACCCGGGTCGTGAAGCGCGAGCACAGTCTGGTACCGTGGATCGAACTCGCGCGGGATGTACGTGGCCCGCTCCTGCGTCCAGCCACTGAAATCGGCGGCAGTGATCCGGTTCGGGTAGTTGAGCACGCGCGCGGCCGAATCGAGGATCGTCACCGGGGACGTCTCATCGGTGACGCGGTCCTGGTTCCCGAGGCTGACCGTCAGAGGATACGGAAAGAGTCCAGGGGCGCGCAGCTCCTCGCGACCAAATTGCACGACCATCGTCCCGCCGCGCCGCACGTAGTCCAGCAGGTAGCGGTTGTTCGTGACGAGCGACGGCTGGCGAGCGTACGCGCGCGGCCCGATCACGATCGCGCCGAAGTTGTCGAGCGCGGCGTCGGCGAGTGTGTCCGGGTCGAGCAGCCTGACATCGAAGCCGAGCTGGCTGAGCGCGGCCGGCTCGTCGTCGGTGGCGCCCTTCACGTAGCCGATCACGGTATTGGACGGCAGCTTCACGGCAACGGCATCGAGCGCGAGCCGCGCATCGCTGTAGACCATCCGCGGCTCGATGTGCGCGTAGGCGACCGGGACGTAGCCGCGACTGAACTCGGCGCCGTCCGCGCGCGCGATGGCGCGAATCGCCAGGTTGCCGCTGCTCACTGTCCCGGTGACGTGAAAGCTCGCGACGCGGGCGCGACCGTTGCCGACCGGAAGAACATTCTGCGATGTCGGTTGGCTCGTGAGCCCGGGCGGGAGCTCGAGCCGGACAGCGACCGCCGCGTCGCCTGAACGCGCCGTTCGGACGATGACGTGAATGTTGCGATCCACCGACACGCCGCTCCGGAGGTACTCGATCGGGCGCTCGAATGCGACGCTGACGGCGGGAACGACGAGCAGTGCATGCTCGACATCGCCTTCGATCGGGTCCGTCCTCCGCCTGACGACGGGCACCGCGAGCTCCAGCGAGTCGCCGGCGATGACCGCGGACACCAGCGCGATCGCGCTCGGGGTGCGCAAATCCTCGGCGACATGCTCGACCGGCGCGGCATAGCTGTCGCCACGACGGCCGTCCGCCAGCCACCACGGCTGCGTCGGGCGCGCGCCAGCCAGCTGCACCGTGAGCGCGAGCGAATCGCCGGCGGCGACCTTCACCGCCGCCTGGGCAATGCTCGACGGCGCGACGTCGGTCCCGCCGAAGCGAACGCCGAGCACGCGAACCCCGACTCCATCACGCGCGCGCACGGCGAGCCTGACGGCGACGCTGTCTCCGACGGCGACCATGTCGGACGCGGCGACTGCCTCGGCCTGTACGCTTGCCGCTCCCGCGAGTGCCCGGGTGCTCCGGCGCAACGCGATGTCGAGCGTCGCGATTGCATCGGCATCGCCGGCCGCGCGCGCAGCGGCTGACAGGCGTCGCTCGAGGCGGTGCAGTCGCGCGAGCGCGACGACCAGCGCCTCGGGGTTCGTGGTGGCGGCGGTGCCTAACGCGCGCCGGGCAGCGGCCAGTGCCGGCTGGATCGAGTCGAGCGAGGACGTGAGCGCCGGTGGCAGTGCGCGCCCGAGCCGCGCCCATCGCGTGTCCACGCAGTCGAACAGCGTCGGTGTCGTCGGTGAGGCGCAGCGCACGCCGGCCGTCGTCCCGACACGCTGCATCACGTGCCATTCCGCCCCGCGCCGCTGTGGCGTTCCCTGCTCCTGCGATTTGTGCATCGAGCGGCCACGCGCCGCCAGCTGCGCGTACGACTCGCCGATCACCGGATCGTACTCGCCTGCATCGATCGCGACGTTGCCCTCGCCGGCGACCGGTGTCGCCGAGCGTCTGAAGACGAGCGAATAGATCGCCGCCGGCGCCCAGGGTCGCAGTCCGCTCGTGCTGCTCGCCGGGAGTGCTGTCGAGTCGCCGGCGATCCTGAACGCCTCACGCGCCAGCATGCCCGAGGCCTTGTGGTGACCGTGGCCGTCGGCGCTGGTCCCCTGCCACACGCTGATGATGATGTGCGGCTTGTAGGCGCGAATCACCGTCGCGACGTCACGAAGCGTCGAGTCGTGTCCCCAGCGCGCCAGCGCTTCGTCGGCGCTCTTGGAAAAACCGAAGTCGTAGGCGCGAGCGAAGAACTGATGCGCGCCGTCGGCGCGTCGCGCCGCGAGAAGCTCCTCGGTGCGCACAACTCCCAGCAGGTCACCACGCTCGTCGCCGATGAAGTTCTGCCCGCCCTCGCCGCGCGTGAGCGACAGGTAGGCCACGTCGGCGTGTCCGCCCGCCGCGAGCCAGGCGAGCAGCGCCGAGTCTTCGTCATCGGGATGGGCTCCGATCATCAGCACGCGCGTCGTCACGCCGGCGGCAGCAACTTCGCGCGCGAGCGTGGTGAGGTCCTGGCGGGTCTGGCAGATGCCAGACGATGGAGCGAGCGACCCGGCCAGCAGGAGCGCGGCGGCGAGTCGAGAGAGGCGCAGCATGGCGAACTATTGGGGTGAAGGGGCTCGTCAAAGCTCCCGGGCTTCGCGCGGGGCGTCAAGCCAGGCGCTGCGGCTGAACGCAGAAGAGCGGCCCGATGATCCAGGGCCGCTCTTCAGGACGTGCCTAACGCGTCAGCTTGGGTTGACCGGGGCATCCGGCGCCGGCGGGTCCTCGATGGCCGCGTTGCGCGCGGCGCGGGCGGCGCGAAGGTCCTCCTCGAGCTTCGTGTGCTCGGCCTCGGCCGCGGTGAGCTCGCCGGCGAGGCGTGCGTAGCTCTCGGCATCGACGTCGGTGCCGGCGGCCTTCGCCCGGTAGACGGCGTAGCCCAGCGCCTGCGCCGCCTTGTCCATCCGCTGCTTGGAGCGGAACGCCTCGAGCTGGATACGCCCCTCGTCGAGTGCGCCCTGTGCGGCGCGTCCAGCACGATCGAGCTCAGACTTGAGCCGGTCCCAGATTGGCATGTTGTCCTCGGGAATCTGTGGTCGCGGGCGGCTGCCCGCTCCTGATCGATACGCCCCGCGAACGAGCGCTGTTTCAGCACGTTCGCTCGTACCGTGAGATTCTATCGCCGGGAAAAGCGCGCGGCCACGGGATGAACCGTGGCCGCCTGGTATTGCCTGCCTGCCGTGCTTCGAATGACGAACGCTCGCTTATGCGACCGCGCTCTCCTTCGGATAGACGCTGACCTTCTGTCGCGTCTTGCTCTTCGGCTCGAACTTCACGACGCCGTCGATCAGCGAGTAGATCGTGTAGTCCGTGCCGAGGCCGACGTTCGTGCCCGGGTGGAACACGGTGCCGCACTGCCGGATGATGATCGTGCCCGCGGTGACCTTCTCGCCGCCGAAGCGCTTCACGCCGCGGTACTTCGGATTCGAGTCGCGGCCGTTGCGCGAGGAGCCTACGCCCTTTTTGTGAGCCATTGTACCCTCCTCGGTCAGCCGAGGGAGATGTCGTTGATGCGGACTTCGGTGAAGCCCTGCCGGTGTCCCTGCTTCTTCGCGTAGTTCTTCCGGCGCTTGAACTTGAAGACGACGATCTTGTCACCAAGACCGTGCTTCACGATGGTGCCGGTAACCTTCGCGCCCTGGAGCATCGGGACGCCGGTCTTCGCGGCCTTTCCGTCGGAGCCGAACAGCACTTCGTTGAATTCGACAGAGCTGCCCGCGTCGCCGACGAGCGAGGGAATGCGAAGGGTCTTGCCCGGCTCGGCGCGATACTGCTTGCCGCCAGTGCGGATGATTGCGTAGGCCATGATTCAGACGGGTAAAAGCTGTGAGCCACGTAAGATAGGGGCTCGGCGGGCTGGTGTAAAGTGGCCGGACGGCACCGCTTTACGTAGGCTGTTAGCCATTAGCCGTTAGCGCCGAGCTACGGCGGAACTGCCGCGTGGCAGTCGCTAATGGCTAACGGCTACCGGCTAATGGCTGGCCTCACGCGACCGCGTACTGGTGCGTCACATCGCGCCCCGCCGACTTCACGACCAGCTTGAACTCGTCCGGCCTCAGCAGCGGATCGTCGCGGACGTCGAGCTTGAAGGGGATGCCCTTCTCCAGCTTCTTCACGAAGTCGCGCTCCTCCTGCAGGAGGTACATCGCAACTTCGGGGTGCAAGCGGACCACGAGGTTGTCCTTCTTTCCCTCGACGGCGATCCGCTTCACCGAGCGCTCGACCCGGCGGACGATCGTCTCGGGCGTGAAGACGCGGCCGGTTCCGTGGCAGGTCGGGCACGCCTCGGTCATGCTCTGGAGATGGCTCTGCCTGACGCGCTGGCGCGTCATCTCGATGAGGCCGAGATCGCTGACAGCGAACGCCTTCGTCCGAGCGCGATCGCGGCCGAGGTGCGTGCGCAGCTCCTGAAGGACCTTGTCGCGGTTCGCCTTCGTCTCCATGTCGATGAAGTCGCAGACGATGATCCCGCCAACGTCGCGCAGGCGCAGCTGCCGCGCGACTTCACGCGCGGCTTCGGTGTTCGTCTTGAAGATCGTCTTCTCGGCGTCCTTCTTCCCCGTGTAGCGACCGGAGTTGATGTCGATCGACACCAACGCTTCGGTCGGCTCGATGATCAGGTAGCCGCCTGACGGCAGGTCGCAGCGCCGCTTGAACAGGTCGCGGATCTCGGTCTCTATGTCGAACTTGTCGAAGATCGGGATCGGCTCTTCGTACAGCTTCACGCGATCGAGCAGCTCGGGACCGACGCCCTTCAAGTACTCGGTGATCTCATTGAAGAGCTGCTTCGAGTCGACGGTCAGCGAGTCGACCTTCGTGCTGAAGAGGTCGCGGATGATCCCGCGCGTGAGGCTCGTCTCACGATGCAGCAGGATCGGCGCGCGGGTGAAGTTCGTCTTCTTCTTGATGCGCTTCCACTGACTGATGAGCGTGTTCAGCTCGCGCTGGAACGTCTCCTGGGTGACGTCCTCGCTCACCGTGCGGACGATGACGCCGCCGCTCTTCTCGGGGAGAATCGACTGTACCTGCTCGCGAAGGCGCTTCCGCTCCTCGCGCTCGCCGATCTTCCGGCTCACGCCGACTCGCGACGCGAACGGCATGTAGACGAGGAAGCGCCCGGCCATCGAGACCTGCGCAGTGACGCGCGGCCCCTTCGTCGAGATCGGCTCCTTCGAGACCTGGACGATGATGTCCTGGCCGCGCTTCAGCAGCTCCTGGATCGGCTTCTCTTCACGGTCGGCGCCATTGCGGCCGTTGCCGCGGCGCTTCTGCGGCTGCGGCGAGTCCTCGGCGTCGTCATCGTCTTCGCTCTCGTCGTCATCGTCAGGCGCTTCGGCCTCGGGGTACACGAGGTCGGAGGCGTGGAGGAACGCGGCCTTGTCGGTGCCGATGTCGACGAACGCGGCCTGGAGACCGGGGAGGACCGCTTCGACGCGGCCCAGGTAGATGTCGCCGACCATGCGCCGGTTTTCCGGGCGGTCGACGAGGAGTTCAACGAGCTGGTCGTCCTCGATGATGGCGACCCGCGTCTCGCGCGGATTGCCGTTGATCAGAATTTCGCGTTTCATCTTTGCCCGTCAACGCACGCACACCCGGCGACTCGGCGGGATGCGTGGGACGGAGTGGTGAACTGGGGTGGGTGGCCGTCGTCGCCGCGAAATGTGGGGCAGCCGACGTCGCAATCGAGGTCTTCGCCGGTCGGCGCGCGATCGTGTACGCCCGTTCCGTCCGGCGCGCGCGCGTCTGTGCGAGCGTCGGGATAAGGACGGTGGGCGTACGATCAGATGGTGACAGGATCACCGAACGCGTCGTGGAGAAGTCGCGCACGCGCCGCGCCGATCGTGCTTCGGGCGGGTCGTGTCGCGGAGAAGCCTGTGCGGCGAGCCGAGTCGCGGAACGGCGCGCAGGCGGAGAAATCAACTGGCAACTGGTTGATATGTAACGATTAACGGATGGGGACGCAACGCGGTGCACCGCTGCCGCGAGCCGGCCTATGCGCCGTGACGCTGCTTCATCCAGAGGCGGATGCCGAGGTACACCATCGCGCCGGCGTAGCCTAACGCTGCCTTCCATTCGCCGTGCTTCATGTACAGCGGCATGCTGAACCCGACTCCCTCGGCCGGCATCCCCGAGCCGCGCCATGGCAGGAGCCGCGGAAAGAACGCCGGGACGTTGTTCTGGTATTTCGGGTAATCGTGGGGGAAACGTCCCCTGATGTTCGCTTTCTCACGCGCCATGGTCGGGGCGTAGATCACGATGAAGAAGAGCCCGACCAGGAAGATCAGCAGCCAGTTCGCCGCGATCGCGAAGCCGACCGAGATGAGGAAGCTGCCGAAGTAGAGCGGGTTCCGCGTGTGCGCGTACGGGCCACTGGTCGCGAGCCGGTCGTTCTTCATGATGTGCCCCGACGCCCAGCCGCGGATCAGGACCCCGATCAGCGCGACAATTCCACCGATCAGCAGCGATTGCCAGGTGAAGCTGTGGAGGCGCGGGGCGAAGATCACGTACAGCGCGGCGAGAATGAAGCCGAGCGGCAGGCGCAGCTTCTTGGCGAGTTCGGACGCGGTCAATCCGCGAGCTCCTTGAGAATGTGGCGGGCGATGACTAGGCGCTGGATCTCCGACGTGCCCTCGCCTATTTCGCAGATTTTCGCGTCGCGCATCATGCGCTCCACGGGATAGTCCTTGGTGTAACCGTAGCCGCCGTGCACCTGGATCGCCTTGATCGTGTTGCGCATCGCCAGCTCGGAGCAGTAGAGCTTCGCCTGCGCTGCCTGCCGCGCGAACGGCTTGCCATGCATCGCGAGCCACGCCGCATGGAACATCAGGTGCTTGCCGGCCTCGATCTCGGTCGCCATGTCGGCGAGCTGGAAGCTGATGCCCTGGAAGTCGGCAATGCGCTGGCCGAACTGCTTCCGCTGCGAGGCGTACTTGACCGCTTCCTCGTATGCGCCCTCGGCGATGCCTAACGACAGGGCGGCGATCCCGACGCGCCCCGAGTCGAGCGTCCGCATGAAGTTGGCGAATCCCTTGCCCTCGTCGCCGAGCAGGTTCTCGGCCGGGACTTCGACGTCCTCGAAGATCAGTTCGCGCGTATCCGATGCGCGCCAACCGAGCTTGTCTTCCTTCTTGCCGGAGCGGAAGCCGGCCATCGCCGGGAGCGATGGGTCGTGCCCGATGCCAACGCGCCGCGCCGCGTCGAGGTCCGTCGTTTCCTTGGTGAGGATGAAAGCGCTGATTCCCTTCGTTCCCTTCGACGGGTCCGTCACGGCGGTGACGACGAAGATCTCACCGACGCCGCCGTGGGTGATGAAGATCTTGCTGCCGTTGAGGACGTAGTGGCTTCCCTTGCGCACGGCGCGCGACTTCGTGCCGCCGGCATCACTGCCCGCGCTGGCTTCCGTCAGCCCGAAGCCGCCGAGCACCGCACCCGAAGCGAGCAGCGGCACGTAGCGCCGTTTCTGCGCGTCACTGCCGAAGTTGACGATGGGCGAGGTGCCTAACGTGGTGTGGGCGGAGATGGTGATCGCGTGCGAGGCATCGACCTTCGCCATTTCGTGAATGGCGATCATGTAGCTGAGCAGGTCGAATCCCGCGCCGCCCAGCTCCTCGGGCCACGGGATGCCGAGGAGCCCGAGCTCGCCCATGCGGCGAACGTTCTCCCAGGGGAAGCGCCCGTCGGCGTCGAGCTCGCGGGCGACGGGAGCGACCTCGGTGCGCGCGAACTCGCGGACCATGTCGCGGACAGCGAGGTGCTGCTCGGTGAAATACAGCGAATCGTCCATTGGCCTCAGGCGGCTTCGGTTTCTTCGTCACGAAGCACCGCGAGGAACCGCTCGCCGTACTTCTCCAGCTTCATCGGCCCAACGCCTCGGACATCCGCCATCGCGTTCGCCGAGCGCGGGCGCCTAACGGCCAGCTCGGCGAGCGTGCGATCGGGAAACACGACATACGCGGGTACCTTGTCCTCGCGGGCGATCGCGCTGCGCAACGCCTTCAATCGCCCGAGCATCGCCTCGGCCGCCGCGTCGAGCTGCGGTGCGTCGGCGACGCCGCTCTCCTCGAAGCGTACGAGGACGTCGTCCGTACCGATGACGCGCCCCGTCCGGCGCGCGCCGCCACGAGCCGGCGCGTCATCCCGGCGACGCGTTTTCCCCCGAGTCCGCGACGGCGCGTCAGACGCGGACGCGGGGACGTGTGTCCCGAGACAATTGTCGCAGGCGCCGCACGTCGGGCGCGCCGCCGGATCGCCGAAATATCGGAGCACGAACCCGCGACGGCAACCGCGCGTGTACGCATACTGCTGCACCGCGTCGAGCTTGGCGAGGTCGCCACGGCGGCGTCGCTCGAGAGTTTCCCAGTCGATCGCGAGCGAGGAGAGCGGCGCGCCCGGGCGAACGAGCCTCGCTCCGCCGCCATCGCGTTCGACAGTGAGGAACTGCCGGCGCTGCAGCGATTCGAGAATCGGCAGCGTCGTCTGCGCGCTGCCAAGCCCTGGCGGCAGTGTCTCGAGATCGAGCGTCACGCCGGAGTAGATGCGCTCTCCCCCGCCAAGTTTCCAGAGAGCGCGCAGGATCGCGAGCTCCATCGCCTGCTCCGCCCCGAGCTCGCGCTTGATGCGATCAGCGGTGGCGAGCAGGCGGATGTTGACGCGGCTCTGCGACTCGCTCTCCCGCAGCACCGCGCCGGCAGCGACGAGGATCCGCAGCACTGATTCGACCTCGCGCGGCGAGGTCTTGCCTGACGCGCGCAGCGCCAGCCGCTCGGGGTCGAGATCGTCGAGTTTTCCATTCTCGTCCGCGTCGCGGGAGATCGCGGCATAGACGCGTTCGACCACCGGCCGTTCCGGATAGGCGCCCTTGATGAAGAACTCGTGGGTGAACCGATCAGGAAAGCTGTGCAGCAGCACACAATCCGAAGGCAAGCCATCGCGACCGGCGCGTCCCGCCTCCTGGTAGTACGCCTCGAGCGTCCCGGGCATCGCATGGTGGATGACCAGCCGAACGTTAGGCTTGTCGATCCCCATCCCGAACGCGTTGGTCGCGACGATGGCCCGGACGTCCTCGCGCATGAACGCCTCCTGCACGTCCTTGCGGTGGCGGTCGTCGAGTCCGGCGTGGTACGCCACCGAGGGGATGCGCGCCTTCTCGAGGACGCGCGCCACCCGCTCCACCGCCCGTCGCGTCGAGGCATACACGACGGCGAGACCTTCGGCTTCACGGATCGCGCGCACCAGCGCCGCGTCCTTTTCGTCGTCGGAGCGGGTGGGAACGACGTGATAGCGCAGGTTGACGCGATCGAAGCCGGTGATCACGGTCTCGGCGTCGCGCAGCTTCAACTGGCGGGCGATGTCCTTCCGCACCTCGGGGGTCGCGGTCGCGGTGAGTGCGACGACCGGCGGGTTGCCTAACCGTTCGCGGACCTGCGCCATGCGCAGGTAGCTCGGGCGAAAATCGTGGCCCCACTCGCTGATGCAGTGCGCCTCGTCGAGCGCGAGGAGCGAGACGCCCATCTTTGCGATGCGCTCGGCGGTGTTCGCGAAGTCGAATCGCTCGGGCGCGACGTAGAGCAGCTTGAGCTCACCGCGCTGCGCACGCTCCAGGCGATCGGAGACTTCCCCACTCGAGAGAGTGCTGTTGACGAAGGCAGCCGGCAGTCCGCGCGCGGTCAGCGCGTCGACCTGGTCCTTCATCAGCGAGATCAACGGCGAGACCACGACCGTCAGTCCCGGTAGAAGCAGTGCCGGAATCTGGTAGCAGATGGACTTGCCGCCGCCGGTCGGGAGGATGACGAGGGTGTCGCGTCCCTCGAGCACCGCCGAGACGGCGCGAGCCTGCCCCGGCCGGAAGTCGGCATAGCCGAAGTGCGTCTGCAGCGCGGCGCGAGCGTCGTCGATATCGGGGCGCGCGTTCATAAGTCGACCTTCACGCCGCCGCTCGCGCCGTCCGTCATCAATCGACGGCCCGCCGTGGCCTCAGACCGCACGCGCGAAATGCCCCCTCGTGAACTCCGCGCCGAGGATCTCGCGCACCGTCACCCGCGCGGTAGTGTCGCCGGACGCGAGCGCGTCGAGCTGCTGGCGGTAGCGCCTAACGATCTCGGCGACCGGATCACCGGCGACGTTGAACACCATCTGGTAGCCGCGAATTCCCGCTGACCAGAGCTTCGGCAGATACTCGCTGCCATCGACCGGGCGCGAGTGCAGCAGTCGATTACGGCAGGCGGAGTCGGTCGCGACCGGAAAGGTGTAGCCCGTCGGGTCGGTCAGCACGACGTTCGTGTGCTTCTGCACGCAGAGGTCGCGACACGTCGTCGGCTCGCGATCGAAGGCCGCCGACAGGACGCAGTGTTCGATGGTCATCCCCTCCGGGCGACCATAGAGAAAGACATCGAAGCCGGCGCCGTGCCATGGCTCAGCCGTCTCCTGCATCTCGTCGGTGGTGAGCTCGAGCGAAAGCGTCAGTCGCTGTGCGCCGAGCTTGAACAGCTCCGCCGCGGTGTGCTGGTTGAAGCAGTTCACCGCGTAGTCGGCAACGACGTCACGCCCGGCGCCGCCCAGCTCGGCGACAAGGCCGAGATGCCCCGACAACAGCGGAATGCCGAGGTCGAGCCACTTCTGCACCTGCGGCCGCTCCTCGGGACGAACGATGCTCGGCGTGCGGAGGCGGAACGCCACGCCGCGCGTCGCGAGCTCATCGCGCAACGCGACGACGCGGGCACGCGGCGGCGCGGGGTGGCGAAGAAACGGATCGAAGACGATCTCGGTCGCCCCCGCGGCGGCCGCGGCGCGGGCGTCGTCGGCCGTGTAGACGACCGCGCGGAGAGCGAATGGTGCAGGCGCCCGCAGCTCGACCGTGCGCGTGCGATCGACGTCGTTCAGTGCAGCGTCGATTGCCGCATCGCGCTCGGCCTCGACGGCGGCGCGCGCCCAGTCGCGCCGGATCATCAATTCCTCGACCGCATCCTGGCGGAGGCGATTGAGCGCACTGACCGGAAGAAAGAGGCCGGCGCCTAACGCTGCGTCGTCGAGCGCGCCGAGCACGAACGGCGTATCGCCGAGCCGCCCGAGCTGTTCGCGAAGCATCTCCCTCGACAGCGATCGCGCATTCGCCGGCGCCAGCGTCGGCTCCGACCGCACCGTCACTGATTCGCCATCGGCGCTGAACACCGCCTTGAGTGGCGCGCCGGCGGCGCCGAAGACGCGCACATCGACGCGCGTCTTCCGCTGGCGGATCGGCGCGGCGAGAGCGGCGTAGCTGGCGCGGGCGCGCTCGAGGAGCGCCGCTTCGCTCGAGCGGACGACGCGCCAGCCCTCCGGCACGCGGACGCGAGTCGTGATTGCCTGACGATGCAGCCCGTCGCGAACGAACAGCGTACGGATCTCGCCGACCTGGAAGCCCGTTGTCTCGGCGCGCGTGCCCTCCGGCGGTTCGAACCCCAGCCCGTCGCGCGAGAGCACGGGGTCGCGCACCTCGACGATGAGCTCACCGTGCTCGTAGCCGACGACGGTGCCGAGCTCGCGACCGCGGTTGTCCGGCTGATTGCGGGTGATGTAGCCGCGTCCGGCGCGGCCACCGTACATGCCACCGGTGAATCCGCGCGAGAAGATCTGCACGAGTGGTGCAACCTCTTCGCCCGCCGCCGGAAGCGGCTCGCCATGCGCGACCTTGTCGAGGAACTGCTTGTACTCACGCGTGACCGTCGCGACGTACTCGGGCTTTTTCTTCCGCCCCTCGACCTTGAGGCAACCGACGCCGGCATCGGCGATGGCGGCGAGATGCTCGTACGCCGCGAGATCCTTGGCGGAGATGAGATAGCCGCGATCGAGCTCGGTGCCACTCGCCGAATCGGTGAGGACATAGTCCTTTCGACACGACTGCGCGCAGGACCCGCGATTCGCGCTTCGCTCGGAGATCATCCCCGACATGTAGCACTGTCCCGAATACGAGATGCAGAGGGCGCCGTGGACGAATGTCTCGAGGCCGAGCTCCGGGACCGCCGAATGAATCGCGCGGATGTCGTCGAGAGTGTTCTCACGCGCGAGGACCACGCGCTCGACACCGAGCTTCTTCATCACCGCGGCGCCGCTCTCGTCATGCACCGTCATCTGCGTCGAGCCGTGGATCTCGAGCTGCGGATAGACACGCTGGATGAGGCGGACGATTCCGATGTCCTGCACGATTGCCGCGTCGATGCCGCGGTCGACTGCGCCACCGAGGAAGCGCAGCGCGTCGCGCAGCTCAGCCGGCTTGAAGAGGATGTTGAACGTGAGATAGATGCGGCGTCCGCGCTCGTGCGCGATGCGGCACGCTTCCTCGACCTCGTCCATCGACAGCTGTGCCCCTTCATCGCGGGCATTGAAGCGCTCGGCGCCGAGATAGACGGCGTCAGCCCCGTTGGCGACGGCGGCACGGACGGCGTCGAGCGAGCCGGCGGGGGCGAGTAATTCGGGAACGCGCTTCAGCTGCATAAGTCTTGAAATTTAGCAGCTTTGCGGGGCGAATGGGACTGTTTTCGCTCGCGGATCTCAGGGGGATCGCGGGGAGCTCGCGCGACACATCAGGCCGTAGGCGGACGGCGCGGAGGGGGCAGTGCGCGAGTACAGCGTTGACGGCGGCGCGGGGCGTTGACGGGTGTGCGTCGGGCTCGCGGCGCAAAGCTTGTCTGGGGAGGAAGAAGAGCAAAAAGAGAGTACCAGGAGACGGCCAACCTCCCGGGCACTACAGGCGCGGCTGAACTGACTGGGGGCAAGCGTGGGGAGTCGATCTCGCCATGCTTGCCCCAGAGCTGTTGTGGCCGGCCGGTCGAAGCCCCACGCGAGGCCGTCTCCTTTCTCTCTTGTGCCTCCTTTTCCTCCCCAGCTGAAGCTCCGGAAGTCCTGCCCTACGCACCGCCGCGAACGCCCCTAACCGCCGTCGACCGCCGTCGTCGACAGAGGCAGGCCCGCAGTACTCAGCTATCACCGATATCGCGGCCGCCTAACGTGGGATGGTCCTACACCCGCGGGTCAGAGGGCGGGATGAATCTCGCCACCAGGGCCAACGCCATCACGCCGAGTCCGATCCAGAGAATGGTGCGCTGGTCGGTGCGCGCGCCGTAGGCCCAGATCGCGAAACCGAATGCGCTGAGGACGAGGCGGAGACGGAGGATGCCGCTGCGGGTCATTTCACACCCTTGTTGCGCGCGACGAAGCCTCGCACCCCTTCACGGAAGTCTTCCGTCAGGCGCGCTTCGACGTTCGTCACGATGCCGGCGGCGATCCCGTCGGCGAATGAAAGCTCATCGAGCTTGTTGAACAGCCACTTCGTCAATGCCATCGCCGTCTTCGGGGATTGTGAGATCTCCTCGACGATGCGGTCGACGTCAGCCTCGAAGGTCCGGCCGGGAAGGATGCGGCTCACCAGGCCGAGGCGAGCGCCCTCCTCGGCGCCAACGACGCGACCGGTGAGGACGAGGTCGGCGGCGTGCTTCTCCCCGACGGAGCGACGCAGCAGCGTCATCACCATCGCCGGGACGAAGCCGACCTTCACCTCGGGAAAGCCGAACTTCGCGTCTTCGTGCGCGAGCACGAGGTCGCAGGCGAGGGCAAGGCCGCAGCCGCCGGCGAGCGCCCGTCCCTGCACCGCGGCGACGATCGGCTTGACGATCGTCCGCATCGCCAGGAAGACCCTGCCTAACGTCTCGGCGTCCTCGCGATGGACCTCGCTCGGCGCGTCGAGCATCGCCGACAGCGCCTCGAGATCGGCGCCGGCGCAGAAGTCCTTTCCCTCGCCGCGAACGAGGATCACCCGGACAGCGGGATCGGCCTCGAGGGTGCTCAGCCCGACGAACAGCTCCTCGGCGGTCTGCCGGTCGAGCGCGTTGCGCTTCTCGGGACGGGCGATGGTGAGCCGGCCGAGGGCGTCACGGCGCTCGACGCGGACGCGCGGAGCGTCGCTCATCGGCCACCCGGGAGCTGGAGTGCCCGCGCCTCGGCGTCGTCGACGTCGATCACCATCCGCAGCATCGCCGTCGAGAAGACTTTCCCCTGCGCATCGGTCTTGAGCGAGACGGTACCGCCCCCGCCTAACGCGCCGTGGAGGAGGAAGTTGAGCGCGTTCAGTTTCGGCAGCTCGTAGCGCTCGACGCCGCCGCTGATCACGCCGCGAAAATGCGCCGCGACGCGGTCGCGCGTGAGCGCCTTCGCCAGCAATGGATACCATTCCGGCTTGAGCGCGATCACCCCGACGTTCGCGGTGTCGCCCTTGTCGCCCGACCGCGCATGCGCGATCTCGGTGAGGCGAATCTTCATGCGAGCACCTCCACGTTCGTCTTCACCACGCTCTTGTCGACGAGCGCCGGCCAGTAGGCGACGACCTCCTCCACCTTCGGTCGGCCGCCGGCAAAGCCGGTCACGCTCGGCGGACCGTTGAGCACCAGCGGCGCGAGCTCACGGGTGAATCGCTCGACCGCCGCGCGGTCGTTCCCGCGCACGCCGATTCGCATCTGCGTCTCGGGCACGTCGTGCAGGTCGCCGGCGAGCGGACCATGCGTCGCCGAAACGCCGACGAATTCAGTGAGGATCTCGTCGAAGCTGAGCCCCATCCGGTCGAGTCGTTCGCGGAGGATCCGGTCTGCGGCCTTCGCCTTGTCGAGCGCTTCCGGCCACGCGTAGACCAGCGTGCCGACCGCCTTGAAGCCGGCGCGGTAAGCGATCGACACCTTGAGCTTGTCGGTCGCCGGCTTCCCCTCGATGCCGAACACGCGTACGCGGTTCTCGCCGTCCGGGGCGAGGCGGATGCTGGTGAAATCGGCGACGACGTCGGGAGTGATGTACGCGTGCGGATCCCCCATCTCGTACACGAGCTGCTCGGTCACCGTCGGCACCGACACGCGGCCACCGGTGCCCGGATGCTTCGTGACGACGAAAGTCCCGTCGGGTGACGCTTCGACGAGCGGATAGCCGACGTTGGCCAGATCGGGAATCGACTTCCAGTCATAGAGGCAGTTGCCACCCGAGCACTGCGCGCCGCACTCGATGATGTGCCCGGCGATGATCCCGGCCGCGAGCTTGTTCCAGTCGTGCGCTCCCCAGCCGAACTCGTGGCGCAGCGGCGCCATCGTCAGCGCGGTATCCGTCGAGCGTCCGGTGATGACGACGTTCGCGCCGCGCGCGAGCGCCTCGACAATCGGCTCGGAGCCGATGTAGGCGTTGGCCGAGAGCACACGGTCACGCACCGTGCCTAACGCTGCGCCCGTCTCCATGTTGGCGAACTTGTGGCCGGCCTCGAGCAGCTCGTCGAGGCGCGGCAGCAGGTCGTCGCCGGTGACGACGCCGATCCGCACCTTGCCGTCGGCGCCACGCGCCCGAGCGACGTCCCGGACCGCCTCGGCGCATCCCGGCGGGTTCACACCGCCGGCGTTGGCGATGACCTTGACGCCCCGGTCGGCGACCGCGGGCATGACGCTGTCCACCGCGCCGATGAAGTCGCGCGCGTAGCCCATCCGCGGATCGCGCTCCTTCTGCTTCTGCAGGATCGACATCGTCACTTCAGCCAGATAGTCGAGCATGAGGTAGTCGATCGGACCACCCTCGACCTGGCGGCGTGGAGCATCGAGCCAGTCGCCCCAGAAGCCCTGCCCGGCGGCGACACGAACGACCTTCTTCATCGGGCGCTCCGTTCGGGGCGGCGCAACAGGAGCGTTAGGCGCTTGCGGATCATGCGTCGTCGAGATGAGCGGGTAGGACGAAGGGTCCGAGGTGCGGACCCTCGTTGTGCAGCGAGGCGCGCAGCGCCATGGACAGAACCGCGCGCGTGTCTTCCGGATAAACTATCGCGTCGACGAAGCCTCGGGCCGCGGCGTAGCGGGCGTCGAGCTGGCGCTCGTAATCCTCGCGCATCTCCTCGATCTGCGCCTGCAGATCGGGGCCGACCGGCTTTCCGGCTTTCTTCGCCTTCTCGATCGCCGGACCGTGAACGGCCTGCACCGCAGACTCGCCTTCCATCACCGCCATGCGACCGGTCGGCCAGCTGAAGATGAAGTCGGGGTCGAAGCCCTGCGCCGCCATGGCGTAATAGCCCGCGCCGGACGCGTGGTTCACCGTCAGCACGAGCTTCGGGACTCTCGCCGTCGCCATCGCCTCGACGAAGCGCGCGCCGGCGCGGATGATCCCCTCGTGCTCGGCGTCGGCGCCGACCATGAAGCCGGAGACATCCTGCACCAAGAGGACGGGAATCCGCTGCCGGTCGCAGCGGTCGATGAAGTAGGCGACTTTCTCCGCGCTTTCGGCGTACACGATTCCGCCGAAGCGCGGCTGTTCGCCGGGGCGCCCCTTGATCAGCCCGCGCGCATTCGCGATCACGCCGACCGGAATGCCGTCGACGGTCGCATCGCCGCAGATCATCTCCTTTGCCAGCTCCTCCTGGAACTCGGCGATCTTCCCGTCGTCCACGATCGCGCGGAGCAGCGCGTGCGCGTCGTACGACATCCGATGATCCGCGGGAAGCAGATCATAAAGCGCCGCCGAATCGGCGGCGTCACCGCTCGTTGGATGCGCAGCTCCGCGCTCGAGCAGCGGCTTGCGCGGCAGCCGTGCGACGCTCGAGCGCAGCTGCCGGAGGCAGTCGTCGTCATCCTCGGCGGTGTAATGCGCGACGCCGCTGATGCGCGTGTGGGTGTCGGCACCGCCTAACGTCTCGCCATCGATCGACTGGCCGGTGGCGCCCTTGACCAGGTTCGGGCCGCCGAGTCCCATGAACGACGTGCCGCGCACCATGATGATCGTGTCGGAGAGCGCGGGGAGGTACGCACCGCCGGCGATGCAGGGGCCCATCACCGCGGCGAGCTGCGGAATGCGCAGGTACCGCCGCATGATCGAGTTGTAGTAGAAGATCCGCGACGCACCGTACTGGCCGGGGAAAACCCCGCCCTGATAGGGGAGATTCACACCAGACGAATCGACCAGGTAGATAATCGGGATGCGGCAGCGCATCGCGATCTCCTGGGCGCGGAGGATCTTGGTGATCGTCTCGGGCCACCACGAGCCGGCCTTCACCGTGGCATCGTTGGCGACGACGACGACGTGACGCCCCTCGACCATCGCGATCCCGGTGACGACCCCGGCGGCCGGCGCCTGCCCGTCATAACGGTCCCAAGCGATGAGCAGCCCGACCTCGAGGAAGCGCGACTCGGGGTCGCGCAGCCGGGTGATGCGCTCGCGCGCGGTCAGCTTTCCCTGCGAGTGCTGGCGCGCGATCTTGTCGGCGCCGCCGCCCTCGCGGAGTCGGGCTTCGAGCTGGCGCGATTCCGCGGCGAGCTTCCGCAGCCGTTCGGTCACTTCAGGCTTCCTGGCGCTCGCGCTCGACGAACCACTCCTTGATGTAGTCGATCAGGTCGGTGGTCGCGGTGCCTGGCCCGAACAGCTTGCCGATCCCGAGCTTCTGCAGCTGCTCGATGTCCTCCTTGGGGAGGATGCCGCCGCCGGTGATCAGCACGTCGTCGCGCCCCTCTGCCCGCAGCAACTCGAGCACGCGGGGGAAGAGTGTCATGTGAGCGCCGCTCAGGATCGAGAGCCCGACGACGTCCACGTCTTCCTGGACCGCTGCGGTGGCGATCATCTCCGGCGTCTGGTGCAGGCCGGTGTAGATCACTTCCATCCCCGCGTCGCGGAGCGCGGCGGCGACGACCTTCGCGCCCCGGTCGTGGCCATCGAGGCCGGGCTTGGCGATGAGAACGCGGATCGGGCGGGACGCTGTGGCCATGGAGAGCTCTGCGACGAGTTGAGAAACAGGGGCGGGGGCACCGGCTCCGCGGGCGGCTGTTGTCGCGCCCCGCGCGTAAGCTATCGCCGCGCTTTGGGCCGCGGCAACGGTTCCTTGCGCGCGACGAGGAGCATCTCGCTCGAGCGACGGCGCAGCGCACGATCGCGAAAGCCATCGTATGCCTGCTCGACGACGAGCCCCGCCTCCGCGCACAGTTCGGCGAGTCGTGTCGGAGTGTAGAGTCGGATGCGGTGTTCGCGCTCGCCTGACGTTCGCTTTCCCCGCCAGACGCTGCGGATCGTCAGCACTCCCGAGAGCCCGTCAAACGACCGCGCATGGGCGATGAGTGTCCCGTCCTGCGTTTCCCACCAGTCGCGCGCGAGAAAGTGCGCCATGACGCCATCACGATTCCCGCCGTGCCAGACGAGGACGCCGCCTGGCTGGAGGACGCGCGCGAATTCACGGATCACACGTGCGTCGTCAGCCGGTTCGGTAAAAAACCCGAACGACGTGAACAGGTTGACCACGACATCGAAGCGGTTGCTCCAGCGCGTCGGGAGCTTGCGCATGTCACCGCGCGTGTAGCGCAGCCGCTTGCCCGTCCCGCGTGCCTTCGCCTTCGCGAGCAATGGCTCCGAGTAGTCCAGCCCATCGACGTCGAAGCCGGCTTCGGCGAGCAGGTGCGCGTGCCGCCCCTGGCCGCAGGGAACGTCGAGGATTCGCGCCCCCGCGGGCGCGCCGAGGATCTCGATCAGTCGCGTGACCTCGTGCCGATCGCGCTCGAGGGTGAAGAGCGGCTCGTATTCGAGGAGGTACTGGGCGTCGAAATACGACGCCCACCAGTCGCCGGCTAACGCCGGCGACTGGTGGCTTTCATTTGATTTCGCGGCGCGGCGCGTTTCCCTAACGCTCAGAAGAACACCGGCTCGCGGTATGCGCCGAAGACATCTTCCATCGCGGCGCGGATCTCGTACAGCGTGCAATAGACGCGCGCGCAGTCGAGCAGTGCCGGCATCACGTTCTTCCCATCGCGCGCCGCCTGGCGGAGCGCTTCGAGTCGCGCCGTGCAGAGCGCGTTGTCCCGCGCGGCGCGGAGCGTCGCCATCTTGTCGCGCTGGTCGCGCTCGGCGTCGGCGCCGATCTTGAGCAGCGGTATCGTCAGCTCCGGCTCCTCGGTGACGAACTCGTTGACACCGACAACGACGTGGCGGTGCTGCTCGATCTCCCACTGCTGTCGCGCCGCCGACTCCGCGATCTTGCGCTGGAACCAGCCGGTCTCGATCCCGCGCGCGACGCCGCCCACGCCTTCGATCTCGGCGAAGATCTTCTCGGCATCGGCCTCCATCTGGTCGGTCAGCGCCTCGACGTAGTACGAGCCGCCGAGCGGGTCGATCACGTTAGGCACCCCCGTTTCGTAGGCGAGGATCTGCTGCGTCCGCAGCGCGACCTGGACCGCCGACTCGGTCGGGAGCGAAAGCGTCTCGTCCATCGAGTTCGTGTGCAGCGACTGAGTACCGCCTAACGCGGCGGCCAGCGCCTGGTAGGCGACGCGCACGACGTTGTTCATCGGCTGCTGCGCCGTGAGCGTCACGCCGGCGGTCTGCGAATGGAAGCGCAGCACGAGGGAGCGCGGGTCCTTCGCGCCGTAGCGCTCCCTGAGGTGGCGCGCCCAGATGCGGCGGCTGGCGCGCATCTTGGCGATCTCCTCGAAGAAGTCGTTGTGCACGTCCCAGAAGAACGACAGCCGCGGCGCGAAGTCGTCGACGTCGAGCCCGCGGGCGATGCCGCGCTCGACGTAGGTGAAGCCGTTGGCCAGCGTGAACGCCAGCTCCTGCGCCGCAGTCGCGCCGGCTTCACGGATGTGGTAGCCGCTGATCGAGACGGTATTCCATAACGGTGCGTGTGTCGCGCCCCACTCGAAACAGTCGACGATCAGCTTCAGCGCCGGCTCGATGGGATAGACCCACGCGTGCTGCGCCATGTATTCCTTGAGGATGTCGTTCTGGATCGTGCCGCGCAGCTTCTCGGACGACACACCCTGCTTCTCCGCCGCGGCGATGTAGAACGCCCAGAGGATGATCGCGGGCCCGTTGATCGTCATCGACGTCGAGACCTTGTCGAGCGGAATTCCCTCGAACAGCGTCTCCATGTCGGCGAGGCTCGAGATCGCGACGCCGCACTTGCCGACCTCACCTTCCGATCGCGGGTGATCGCTGTCATAGCCCATCAGCGTCGGGAAGTCGAAGGCGACCGAGAGTCCGGTCTGCCCGTGCGCGAGGAGGAACTTGTAGCGCTCGTTCGTCTCGGTCGCGGTCCCGAACCCGGCGAACTGGCGCATCGTCCAGAGCTTTCCGCGGTAGCCTGTCGGATGGATGCCGCGCGTATAGGGGTACTCGCCCGGCACTCCCTCATCGGCGATCACGTGGGCCCGATCGAGCGCGGTATAGAGCGGCGCAACCTCGCGGGCCGAGTTCGAGAAGCCGATGTTGCGACGCGTCCCGCCCTCGTAGCGCGCGCGCCAGGCGGCGACCTCGGCGCGCAGGCGATCGAGCTCCTCGCGTTCATCGCCCGATGTGCCAGGCAGCTGCGAAATGGAAGTCATGCGGGGTCCTCGTTGAGGCAGATCGGCGCCGTTGGCCGAGTGGTACGCGAAAGTTAGCGGCGGGTGCTCCCTCCGACCACCGGAGCCGCGCTCGCCAGCAGCGACGCGGCCACCGCGAACGGAGTTGTTTCCCCGCGCTCGAGCGCGGGAAGCGAATCTTCGAGCGTGGCCTGCGTCGCCTCGTCGCCCCAGAGCCGCGCGCGAACGAGCCGCTCGGCAACTTCGATCACCCGCTCACGCAGCCGGCGCGCCCGCCTGACGCGAAGCTCACCGCTGCGCTCGAGATATCGCCGGTGACGCTCGACCGCGTCGATGACTTCGGTCACGCCTTTTCCCTCGACACCGACTGTGGCCAGCACCGGCGGCGTCCAGGTCGCGGCTTCCTCGTCCCGCGCCAGCGCGCGGGCGACGCGAGCGGGATTCTGGGCACGCCGTTCCTCCGGCGTCATGACGCGCTTGAGGTCCACGCCGTGGTGCGCCGGCATGTCGCGCATCGAGTTTCCCGCACGCAGGCCGAGCATCAGCTCGAGCTCATTGCGGAGCCGGTCGGCGCCGGGGCGGTCGGCCTTGTTCACGACGTACAGGTCGGCGATCTCCATCAGCCCGGCCTTGAGCGTCTGAATCGAGTCGCCCGATTCAGGCACCAGGACGACGATCGAGCTGTCGGCGGTGCGCGCGATATCGAGCTCGCTCTGCCCGACACCGACCGTCTCGATCAGTATCACATTGATACCAAATGCGTCGTAGACGTCGGCGACCTCCCGGGTCGCCGCGGCGAGCCCGCCTAACGATCCGCGCGTCGCCATCGACCGGATGAACACGCCCGGGTCGAGGGCGACCGCCTCCATGCGGATCCGGTCGCCGAGCAGCGCACCCCCGGTGAACGGCGACGTCGGGTCGACAGCGATGATCCCGACCGTGCGGCCGGCGGCGCGATATTCCTGCGTCAGGCGATTGGTGAGCGTGCTCTTCCCCGCGCCCGGCGGACCGGTGAGCCCGACGCGCCAGGCGCGGCCAAGCCTGGGGTGCAGCGCGGCCAGCACCGCCTCGAAGCCGGCGCGCCGATTCTCGACGATGCTTACGACGCGCGCGAGCGCGGCGGCGCGACCGGCGAAGAAATCATCGAGCAGCTTGTGCTGCGCGGGCGTCAGCTCGGGTCGCGGCGCCGTCGGGCTCACGACGGCGTCGCGATGCGTGCAGCCGGCGCGGCCTCGTCGTGCTCGTCGCGAATGTCCCCGACCAGCTCCTCGAGGAGGTCTTCGAGGGTCACGATGCCGGCGGTATGCCCCTCGGCGTCGCGGACGACGGCGAGATGTGCGCTCATCCGAAGCATTCGATAGAGGAAATCGTTGCATCGAGTTTCGCCCGGCGCGCTCGGCACGGCGCGCAACGCGGGGCGCTTGCCATCGGCGCGAAGTACGTCGAAGGCGTGCACCATGCCGATGACGTCGTCGAGCGAATTGTTGCGGGTGATCGGGACGCGGCTGTACGCCGACTCGGCGATCCGGCGTGCGAGCTCGATCGCGTCCAGCGACTCGTCCAGCGCGAACACCTGTGCGCGCGGCGTCATGACGTCCCGCAGCGTCTTCTCACCGAAGCGCACAACGCCAGTGATGATCGCGATCTCGTCGCGGGCGCCAACTCCCTCCGCCTCGCCCTCGCGCAGCAGATCCTCGATCCCGTCGCGCGCGTCATGCGCGAGTCCTGATTGCCGCGCACGTTCCGAGCGGTGCTCGACCGACCGGCTGAGCGCGACGATCGGCCAGAGCGCGATCTCGATCACCCGCAGCGGCGGCAGCAGGATCGGGATCAGTCGCGATGGCCAGCGCCGCGCGATCGCGCGAGGAATGAGTTTTCCGAACACGATCAGGAAGAGCGCCGTGACGAGCAGGTAGAGAACCGCTTGCGAACCCTGCGGCGCGCGCGACGTGACGACCACGCCACAGAGCACGATCGCGAGCGCGCTTCCCGCGGCCGCGGCGATCACCAACCGCGTCGGTCGCTCGATGTACCGCCCCGCGACCTCGAAGCCCGCCGGGCGTCGCTCCATCCAGTGGCGCAACCAGATCCGGCTCGCTGCGCGCACCGCGATCGACGCCGCCGTCAACCAGGCGACGACGACCGCGGCGACGAGCACCGCCGGTACCGCGGCAGGCATCCTCACTCTCCGCTCTCCACCGCGGCCTTCGGCCCGGAGACGCGCGCCACCGGGAGGCGTTCGAAATACACGCGGACGATGCGACGCCTGACCACGCGCTCCACCACGACGCGAAATCCGTCGACGACGAACGCCTCGCCCGAGCGCGGCACGCGTCCCAGACGCGCGTAGACGAGCCCACCGACGCTGGTCACGTCATCGCTGGCAAAGTTGTGACGCGTCGCCTCGGACAGATCATCGATCGAGAGGCGGCCGGAGACCCAGAAGCGGTCGTTCCCTTCCCGCTCGAGCTCCGCATCTTCCTCGTCGTGCTCGTCGCGGATCTCGCCGACGATCTCCTCGAGAATGTCCTCGATCGTGACGATGCCGGCAGTCCCGCCGTATTCGTCGGTGACGACGGCGATGTGCGTGCCGCTCGCCTTGAAGTCGCGGAGCTGCGCGTCGAGTGTCTTCGTCGCCGGGATGAAGATCGCGGGCCTGACCTTCGCGACCCATCCTTCCGCCGGTTCCTCACCGGCGACGATCGACGGGAGCAGATCTTTTGCGTAGAGGATTCCGATGATCTCGTCGATCTCCTCGCTGAAAACCGGAAGCCGCGCGTGCCCGGTGCTGCGCAGGCGGTCCACCACCTCGGACCACGGTGTCTCGCGATCGATCGCGATTACCTCGACGCGCGGCACCATCACGTCGCGCACCGCCTTCTCACGGAGCGTGAACACGCCGTCGAGCAGCACGCGTTCCTGGCGCGTCACCTCGGCGTCCGCGGAGACGATCTCGCGGAACTGTTCCGCGGTCGCGGCGCGGGTCTCGCCGTGGTCCTGGTGCGGCGGCATCGCCCGCTCGAGCAGCGCGTCGATGCCGGCGCCGAGGATGACCACCGGCGCGACCGGCAGCCGCAGCAGTCGTTCGATCGGACGCAGCGGCTTCAAGGCATCGCTGCCTAACGCGTCGCCGATCGAGCGGGCGACTCCCTCGACCAGGCCGACGACGACCAGCGCGAGGACGATTCCCCACCCGATGCGCTGCCCGTGCGTGGGCAGGCCGGCGATCACCAGCCAGACCGCGGTCCCCGAGAGGAGCAGCGAGACGAGGCGCGCCAGGGAGAGCGACCGGTGTGCATGGTCGCGTTTCGCGCGCGACGACGGAGGCTCTTCTCCCTCGGCCAGCGTCTCGTTGATCAGCGCCGCGTCGGCAGCGGCGAGCAGCGCGGCCGCACCGGTCGCGAGCGCGAGGAAGATCAGCCCGCCGATCATGTGCGCCACATCGCGTCGAAACGATCGAGCAGCGTCTCCTGGCGGGCCCACATCTCCGACGACTCCCGCCCCGCCCCTTCCGGGTGTTCGTGGCCGAGGACGTGGAGCATCGCGTGAACCACCAGCCGCGCCACTTCCTCGCGCACGCCGACGCCGTGGGCGACCGCGTTGCGTGCGGCGACGTCGGGACAGATGTAGACGTCACCGCCTAACGGCGATCCAGGCGCCGCCGCCAGCGGGAAGGAGATCACGTCGGTCGGCCCGCGGTGGTCGAGGTGCTTGCGGTTGATCGCCGCAATCGCGCTCGGGCGCACGAACGCGATCGACACGTTCGCGTCGCGCACGCCCTCCGCGGCGAGCACGGATCGCGCGAGGTCAGCGACGCGCTGGCGGGCCAGCGGCACGCGCACTCCGTCGGCCACCACGTCAACGACGAGGCTCAAATGCCGTGAACTCCGCGGTGACGCCGCCGCTCGATGCGGGATACTCCGTTCGATGGTGATGCTGGCCGATCATTGCCCGGGCAAACTGGTCCTTGATCAGCTCGAGCTGCCGCAGCGTGAGCGGCGTGTTGCGCAGCTGCCCGGCGTCGATGCGCTGCTTGACGATGTGGTCGATCACGGCGCGGATCTTCTCCGGCGTCGGGTCGTTGATCACGCGCGTCGACGCTTCGACGCCGTCCGCGAGCATCACGATCGCCGTCTCCGCGCTCTGCGGAATCGGGCCCGGATACGTGAACTCGGCCGGGTTGATTCCGGTCGCGTCGCGTTCCTTCGCCTTCTCGAGGAAGTACGAGATCGATCCCGTGCCGTGGTGCTCGGAGATGAATGACCGGACAGCCTGCGGCAGCTTCTCCTTGTCAGCCAGCTCCAACCCCGCATCGACATGGCTGCGGATGATCCCCGCGCTCGTCTGCGGCTTGAGCTTCTCGTGCGGGTTCTTCCCCTGCTGGTTCTCGATGAAATACTGCGGCTTCTTCAGCTTGCCGATGTCGTGGTAGTACGCGCCGACGCGGGCGAGCAGCCCGTTCGCCCCGACCGCGTTCGCCGCTGCCTCGGCGAGATCGGCGATTCGCATCGTGTGCGAATACGTGCCCGGCGCCTCGAGACTCAGCCGCCGCATCAGCGGCCGATTCAGGTCCGACCACTCGAGCAGGCGCAGGTACGTGTCGATGCCGGTGAAGTTCTCGGCGAGCGGAAGGAGCGCCATCGCCAGTGGCACGGAGATCACGGCGCTGAACGTGCCCAGCCCCGCGCTGCGAAGAATCTCCATCCCGGTCCAGTCGAGCATCAGGCCGAGCGCGACGGCGACCGTCAGGTAGGCGAGCGAGATCGTCACGATCGGGATCAACGCCTCGTTTCGCCGGCGGAGGGCGCGTACGCTGAATGCGGCGGCCGCACCGGCGACGACGGCGACGAACAGCGCGTTCGTGCCGCGGAACGGTGCCTGCGTCCCGATCAGCACCGCGAGCACCGTCGACGCGATCATCGCGATCCGCGAATCGAAGATGACGCTCAGCATCACCGCTGACAGCGCGATCGGCACCAGCTCGGCGCGTCCCCAGATGCGCCCATCCACCGCCGCCGCGGCGAGCACTACGAGGAACACCACCGCGATCAGCAGCAGCGCGCGATAGCTCGTGTACAGCTGCGGACGATAGAGCTTGAGCGTGAGCCCGACGACGACGAGCAGGAGAAAGTTGTACAGCAGCGAGCCGGTGACACGGGCCACGGCATTCTCGCCGCCGCGGTGCTCCTGCATCGCCGCTTGCAACCCCTGCAGCTTCGCTGCTTCGGCGCGCCCGACGACTTCGTGGGCTCCGACGATCTTCTCGCCCTCGCGCACGGTGTACTGATCGCCCGGCACCGACGCGCGCAGCGCCGCGCGCGCCTTCTCGGAGGCGGCGCGGTCGAGCGTCAGCGTCGGATGAAAGAGGCTTCCAATCAACTTCATGTACACCGCGTCGCCGATGCTCGACGTGCGGTCCGGGTGAAGGAAGCGCGCACGCGACACGAACATGTTGAACGTATCCACGCTGTCGGCGGCGGCGTGGAACTCCTCGTCGCCGCGGCGAATGATGACGTTGCCGCGGACCGTATCGAGCGCGCCGCTCGGCGCGATGCCGCCGGCGAGCCAGCGCGCGAAGGCACGGCTCAACGCCGTCCGCATTGCCGCACGGCGTCGCGGCTGCGCCATGTACGCGGCCTCGCTCGGGTTCAGAGTGACGCCCTGGCTCGCTGCCGCGCGCTGCACCGCCGCGATCACCGCCGGCGTCGGTTCGATGCCCGGCGGTGCGGCGAGTGCGATGCTGGTGTCGAGCGCCGCGAGCTGCCGGTTGGCGGAATCCAGCGCAGCCGGCACATAGACGAAGATCGGCTCGGCGGTGCGCGAAATCTCGTCACGCTCGCGCCGCAGCGTTGGCGCGTCCTTCTTCACCGCGAACGCGAACGGCGCGATGACGTTGTCGGCGGCGACGGAGCCGACCTGGTAGAGCGGGACGTCGGATGCCGGCGACGACGGAAAGAGCAGGTGCGTCGCGATCGCGAGCACGACCGCGAGCCCGACGCGCGCGCCGTGGTAGCGCAGCCGCGCGTTCGGGTCGGTGCCTTGCGGCTCCGCCGCGAGCCCGTCGATCTGTCGCCAGAGATGCATCGGCGTCAGGAATCCTCGGCGTACGCCTTGATGATCTCGCGCACGAGGCGATGGCGTACGACGTCCGCCTCGGTGAAGTAGTGGAACGAGATCCCCTCGATCCCGGGGAGGATCCGCTCCACCTGCATCAAGCCGCTCTCCTCGCGCTTCGGCAGGTCGATCTGCGTCTTGTCGCCGGTGATGACGATCTTCGAGTTCACGCCCAGCCGCGTGAGGAACATCTTCATCTGCAGGTTGGTCGCGTTCTGCGCTTCGTCGAGGATCACGAACGCGTCGCCTAACGTGCGGCCGCGCATGAACGCGAGCGGCGCGATCTCGATGATGCGCGTCTCGAGGGCGCGGGCGACGCGCTCGGGCGGCATCATGTCGTCGAGCGCGTCGTAGAGCGGGCGCAGGTACGGATCGACCTTGGCCTGCATGTCGCCCGGGAGGAAGCCGAGGCTCTCGCCGGCTTCGACGGCCGGACGCGCCAGCACGATGCGCTTGACGCGCTTCCGCGCGAGCGCGTCGACGGCCGCGGCGACGGCGAGATAGGTCTTGCCGGTTCCGGCCGGTCCGATCCCGACGACGATGTCCTGGTCGGCGATCTTCTGCATGTACTCCGCCTGCCCCGACGTCTTCGCCTGGATGATCCGGCGCACGCCCGGGAGCGCGATGCGGGTCGTGTCGCCACCCACACCGTCGCCCGGCCCTTCGTCGCCCATGCGGAGCACGTCGTCGGCATCGAGGTCGCCGCGCTGGCGCGCGGTGTCGATCATCCGCTGCGCGATCTGCGTCGCCCTGCCGACCGCGTCGGGGCTGCCCTGCACCGTGAGCGTGTCGCCACGCAGCGAGACCTTCACGTTCGCGACGCGCGAGAGCTCGACCAGGTTCGAGTCGTTGACCCCGGCGAGAATCAGCATATCCGCGCCTTCGGCGGGGATCCGTCTTGTTTCAGTGCCGTCGCTCATCGCGCGGCCTCGACGACCTTCACGTGCAGCTCCTGGAGATCTTTCGATGGAACGGGGGCCGGCGCGCCCTCGAAGAGCGCGCGGGCCGCGGTGGTTTTCGGAAATGCGATGACGTCGCGCAGCGACGGCGCATCGGCGAGCAGCATCGCGATGCGGTCGAAGCCGAACGCGATCCCGCCGTGCGGCGGGGCGCCCGAGCGCAACCCGTCGAGCAGGAAGCCGAAGCGTGCCCGCGCCGTCTCCTCGTCGATCCCGAGCAGCGCGAAGATCTTCGCCTGCGTGTCGGGATCGCTGATGCGGATGCTCCCGCCACCGAGCTCGGTGCCGTTGAGCACGACGTCGTAGGCCCGGGCGCGGACGCGCTGCGGCTCGCCCGCGAGGAGCGGGATGTCAGCCGGCAGCGGCGAGGTGAAGGGGTGATGCACCGCGCCTAACGCTCCGGTCTCCGGGTCGTGCTCGAACATCGGGAAGTCGGTCACCCAGAGAAACTTCCGCGCGCCGGCCGGGACCAGGTCGAGCACGCGCGCGACCTCCTGCCTGACGCGATCGAGCGCCGGGCTCGTGATCCGGTCGGGACCGGCCGCGAACAGCCCGAAGTCGCCGTCATTGATGCCGAGCCGCGCCGCACCGGCGGGTCCGAGCATCTTCGCCGCCGGGCTCCCCTCGACGGTATCGCCGGTGCGCTTGACGCGAACGAGCCCGCCGGCGCCCGCCGATTTCGCCACCGCCTCGATCTCGTCCACCTGCTTGCGTGACAGCTTCGCGCCGTTAGGCACGACGATCCCGCGCACGCGACCGCCCGCCTCGATGGCCTTCGTCGTGATCGCGAAATCGATTCCGCGAAAGGCATCGCTGGCGTCGATGATCTCGAGACCGAAGCGCAGGTCAGGGCGATCGATCCCGTAGCGCTCCATCGCGTCCGCGTAGGTCATGCGCGGGAAGGTCGCCGGAATCTCGTAGCCCGCCTCGGACCAGAGCGCGCCGATGAGCCGCTCGGCCAGCGCCATGATGTCCTCCTGGCTGACGAACGACGCTTCGATGTCGATCTGCGTGAACTCCGGCTGCCGGTCGGCGCGGAGGTCTTCGTCGCGGAAGCAGCGCGCGATCTGGAAATAGCGGTCGAAGCCGGCCACCATCAGCAGCTGCTTGTAGAGCTGTGGTGATTGCGGCAGCGCGTAGAACTCCCCGGCGTGCACGCGGCTCGGCACGAGGTAGTCCCGCGCGCCCTCAGGCGTCGGCTTGGTCAGGATCGGTGTCTCGACCTCGAGAAATCCCTGCTCGCTGAGGAAGCCGCGCGCCCGCTGCATCAGGCGGTGCCGCAGGATGATGTTCTTCTGCAGCTCGGGACGGCGCAGGTCGAGATGCCGGTAGCGGAGTCGCAGCTCTTCCGCCGCGAGATTCTCCCCCTTGCCGCGCGCCACCGGAATCGCCGGCGCGACCGCCGGTCCGACCACCTGCAGGTCGCGGCCGCGCACCTCGACGTCCCCGGTCGGGAGGTCGGCGTTCCGCATCTCGGCCGGACGCGCGACCACCTCGCCCTCGATCAGGACCACTGTCTCGTTGCCTAACGCTGCAGCCCGGGCGACGACGTCGGCCGGAGCACGCGCGGGGTCGAACGAGACCTGCACGATTCCATCGCGGTCGCGCAGGTCGACGAAGACCAGCCCGCCGAGATTGCGCGCGCGATGCACCCAGCCACCGAGGCGGACAGTGGAACCGACGTGGGCCGAGCGGAGCTGCCCGCACAGGTTCGTGCGCAGCGATGTGGCGAAGGGATCCGTGCGTGTCACCGGGAGTTCACGAGATGTGTCCGAGCGGCGGTGCCGTTCGGGACCGCGCGCGCGGGAGCGCGGGCGGGTGCGCAGCGTCGGTGCATGGCGGGCTGCCGGTAGTGTCGGTCGCGGCCGACTGTCGACGCGCGACCGCTCACCGGCAGGTCATGTGGTGGCACCGAAGTGACTGAAGCGCATGGGATTCCAAAAGTTAACGCGCGTTGCCCCATGTTGGAAGCACCGCGGGGCCCGGCGCTTGACCCCCGCCGGGGGACCCCCTAAGGTCCACCCGATGCGCGGCCCCGCTCTCGTCATCGGCGCAATCCTCCTCGCCTCGCCCGCATGGGCGCAGCGGGTCCCGGGTCGCGACTTGCTCGACTTCCCGCTTGGCGCCCTCGCCGAGCCGCCAGTGATGGCCAGCGCTGACGTCGCATTGTGGAACGCGGCCAACATCATCCCCACCGCTGGCAATCGCGGACGGATCGGGTTCGCCTCCGTTCAGACGCCGACCGATCTCGGGATCTCGGTTGTTGGGCTCTCGCTCGCAGCCGCGCTGCCACAGCACCTCGCGGCAGCGGTGTCGGCGGTTCAGGGATCGGTAGCAGGCATCCCGCGAACGACGACCGACCCGAGCACGCTCGCCGGCGACGTTTCCTACAACACCACGATGTTCTCGGCCGGCTTCGCGCGGCGCACGGAGAACGTGACGGCGGGGCTCGCGGTGCGCTATCGGATGGGGAGCGTCGATACCGAGCGCCGCAGTGCGTTCGGTGTCGACGGCGGATTGCTGGCGGATTCACTGTTCGGTCTGCCGATCCGCGGCGCGGCATCCACCTTTCTCTGGCGTCCAGCCAATGGCGCGGACGAGGAGACTGCGTATTCCGGCGCGCTCGACGCGCGCCTCTTCCAGGTGGACTCGACGCTGGAGGCGCGCGGCGGTTATGCGCTCACGCTCATCGAGCAGCGCACCGTCGAGCATTACGTCTTCGCTGGCGCGGCGAGCAAGCGGCTCGAGGTGCGTGTGGGGCTCGCCCGCCACCAATCATCGGGGGAGAACGAGTGGTCGCTGCGGCTGGGAACCGGTTTGCAGTACGGACGGTATCATATTGGCGTCGCACGCGAGGGCGCCCGCGATGGACTGGGCGGCATCTACCAGTTCACGCTGACGACGCTCATCCGCTGATTCCGTGACCCTGCCCGCTCATCCCCGCGAGAACCTGCTCGACCTGACCCCGGCTGCCGCCGAGGAGCGGTTGCGCGCGTTCTTCGCCGAACGTGGCGAGCCGGTGTATCGCGCCCGTCAGGTCGCGCGGCGGCTCTGGCAGTCGCCGGTCTCCGACTTCAACGCCATCACCGAGCTGCCGGTCGCGCTGCGCGACGCGCTCGCCGCAGCATTCGTGATCCCACGACTCGAGCTGAGCGTCAGGCAGAAGTCGAGCGACGGGACCGAGAAGTTCCTCTTCAAGCTCGCCGACGGCCAGGGGATCGAGACGGTCGCCATCCCGGATGACGGCCGGATGACACTCTGCATCTCCTCGCAGGCCGGGTGCGCGCTGGCGTGCGCGTTCTGCGCCACCGGTGCGATGGGATTCCAGCGGAACCTCGCGGTGCACGAGATCGCCGGCCAGGTGCGCGAGATGCGCCTGCTCGATCCGCCGATCGACGTGACGAACATCGTGTTCATGGGGATGGGCGAGCCGCTGATGAACTGGAAGAACGTCGACCCGACGCTCACCGTTCTCAACTCGCCCGACGGACTCGGGATCGGTGCCCGCCACATCACCGTCTCGACGGTCGGGATCCTGCCGGGCATCGTCGCGTTAGGCAGGCGCCCCGAGCAGTTCCGCCTGGCGCTGTCGATTCACGCCCCGACCGACGATCTCCGCCAGACGCTGATGCCGGTGAACACGAAGTATCCCCTCGCGGAGGTGATCGAGGCGGCGAAGGCGTTCGATCGGCGCGTCACGTTCGAGTACGTGATGCTCGGCGGGGTGAACGACCGCCTCGAGGATGCGCTGAACCTTGGTCGCCTCGCCCGCGAGTGCCGTGCGTTCGTCAACCTGATTCCGCTGCACCCCGGCGGGGCGATGGGGTTCACCCCGACGCCGCGCGACGCGATCGTGCGGTTCTCCCGCGAGCTCCGTCGCGCCGGCGTCGAGGTCGCGATCCGGAAGAGCCGCGGCAAGGACATTGCCGCTGCGTGCGGGCAGCTACGGGTAGAACGGCTCGGGCGGCGGGCGCCACGCCCCGCCGAGCAGGACGGTCACGTCGAGGTAGCGTGAGCTGTCGGGGCGCGAGAGCACCCGCGCCCCGCCTAACGCTCGCGCGACCAGCTTCGCCCACTCGGGGTGGTTGGACCGGTCCAGCACGTGGACGCTGTCGCGGCCGTTAGGGTCGGTGCCGACGTCCACCACGTCGAAGCCGCGGTCGCGCAGGTGCATCGTCGCCCGCCGCGCCAGCCCGCGCGTGGTCGTCGCGTTGAGGACCTGCACCTTGATTCGCACACCCGCAGGCGCGCGCGCGTCGTCCGACCCGATCGGCCGCCCCGGGCGGTGACGCCAACGCTGCACGCCCCAGAGCGCACCGCCGACGACCGCCGCCGCGAGAATCACCAGCGCGATCGTGCGCCTCAGCGCACGGCGTTCCACAGCGTGACCGTCTC
>JBJMNK010000143.1:0-29136 GCA_045804265.1 Gemmatimonadaceae bacterium
CGGGGAGCGCGGCACCAACGCCCGCGTGATCCTGGTGGTTGCACGTGCCCTTGATCTCGACGCGCTTGCCGTTGAGCAGGAAGCCGTCGCGAGCGTCGAAGCGGATCGTGCGGATGCCGAACGTCGTCTCGTCGCGGTCCACCACGTGCCCATCGCGCTCGAGCGTGGTGACAAGCGTGTAAAGGGACGGAGTCTCCAGAGACCAGAGCGACGGGTTGCTGACGTGCAACGTCTGCCGGACGGTCGTGCCGCTCCACGCGTCGACGGTCGCGAGCGGTGCGCGCGCGGTCGCGACGGTTCGTCGGGCCGCATCGAGCACGGTCGAAACGACGACACATCGCGCGGACGACGCGGCTTCGTTGTCGATCTCGGTCGCGACACGCAGCGTCGCGTTGTTGCCCGCTGGCTCCGAGATGACGAACGCGCCCCACTGCCTGACGTGGAGCGGCGCGGTCTTCACCAGCCAGACGTGGCGGTAGATTCCGGCGCCCTCGTAGAACCAGCCTTCATGCTCGGTCGCGTCGACTCGCACGACCAGCACATTCTCGCCGCCGTAAGAGGCAACGTCGCTGATGTCGACACGAAAGGGTGCGTAGCCGCTGAGGTTGCGACCGACGAAGTGCCCGTTGACGACGACGGTGCAGTCGCGAAAGACGCCGTCGAACTCGATCGAGATGCGCCTCCCTGCATCCTCCTTCACGAGCGTGAAGGTCTTGCGGTACCAGCCGATGCTCGTGTCAGGGTAGCTTCGCCCGACCGGCTTGAAGCCGAAGCTCGCCAGCTTCGGGTCATTCACGAACGGGAGGTCGACGGCCCAGTCGTGCGGCAGGTTGCCGTGCTGCCAGTCGCTGGCGTCGAACTTCGGGTTGGACGGCGGATAGAGATCGCCGGCCTTGTTGAAGCCGTTGAAGTTTCCGCCGTTGAACTCGGGTCCCGGATCACCGGCGTGACCGAGGAGGAACCGCCAGTCCGCGTCGAGCAGGAGCCGTTCGCGAGTGGCGCCGACTGGGGCTGTCGCTGGCGCATCGAACGCGACCGCCGAGCCGGCGCGCGCGAGGAGCTCGGCAGCGTTAGGCGGGACGATCGACGCGGCCGCGGCGGCCAGCGTCGTCTTGAGGACGTCGCGACGATTCCAGTCGGTCATCGAACAGACTCCAGACGGTCAGGCGGTTCCGGTTGCGTGGAGCATGATGGTGCGCTCATCGGCGGCACTGCGCGGGAGGGTAGCCGCGACGCGTCCTTCGCGCATGACGACGATGCGGTCGCTGAGCGCGAGGATCTCGGGAAGCTCGGACGAGATGAGGAGGATGGCGATGCCCTGAGCGGCGAGCCCGCGGATCAGGGCGTGAATCTCCGCTTTCGCGCCGACGTCGACGCCGTGAGTCGGCTCGTCGAGGATCAGGAGCGACGGCTCGATTGCAAGCCAGCGGGCGAGCACGGTCTTCTGCTGGTTGCCGCCCGACAGCTCGCGCACCGGTGTCGCGAGGCTCGGCGTGCGCACGCGGAGCTGATCGACGAAGCGCTGCGCGACGGCTCGCTCGCGACGCTGGGCAACAAAGCCGCGTCGACTGAGGGCGCCGAGGCGGGCCATCGTGATGTTCCAGCGCACCGGCTTGTCCATGAACAGCGAGAGGACCTTGCGATCCTCGGCGACCATTGCGACGCCAGCGGCGATCGCATCGCGCGGTGATGAGAAGCGGACCGCCTGGCCACGGAGAAGCACATCACCGGAGTCGTGACGGTCGGCGCCGAACACGACGCGCGCCGTCTCCGAGCGGCCCGCGCCGATCAATCCGGCCATCCCGACGATCTCGCCGCGACCGACGGCGAAACTGACGTTCGCGATCGCACCGCGCCGTGAGACGTCGCGAAGCTCGAGTACCGTCTCGGTGTCGCCGGCTCGCAGCGCGGCCGAGGTCACCGGGATCTCGCGGCCGACCATCAGCGCGACGACTTCGGCGGGAGTCGTCGCGCTGCGCGGGAGCGTGCGCACGGTCGCTCCATCACGCATGACGGTGATACGATCGGCGATGGCGAAGATCTCGGCGAAGCGATGGGAGACATAGACGACAGCGACGCCGTCGTCGCGCAAACGGCGCACGAGCGTGAGCAATCGTCGAGTCTCGTGCTCGGTGAGCGACGCAGTCGGCTCGTCCATGATCAGCAGCCGTGCGCCCAACGAGAGCGCCTTCGCGATCTCGACCAGCTGCTGCTGCGACACCGCCAGCGCCGCGACGATCTGGTTCGGATCGACATCGAGGCCGACGGCCGCAAGAATCTCGATGGCCCGTGCACGCATCGCTCGCCGATCGACGAGACCATATCGGGTCGGCAGCCTGCCCATGAACAGGTTCTCGGCGACCGTGAGCGTCGGGAGCGTCGAGAGCTCCTGGTGGATGACTGCGATCCCGCGGCGGTGCGATTCCGCGGGCGAGTGGAAGTCGGCGTCCGCGCCGTCGAAGCTGACGTCGCCCGAATCGCGGCGGATCGCGCCGGCGAGGACATTGATCAGGGTGCTCTTGCCCGCGCCATTCTCGCCGACGACGGCGTGGATCTCGCCGGCGAGCACATCGATGCTCGCGCCGCGGAGCGCATGGACGCCGCCGAAGCGCTTGTGCAGCGCCGAGACGCGAAGCAGCGGCTCGCCTGGGGACGCGGGCGGTAGGGCGGCGATATCAGCCACAATTGCGCACGCTGATCTCGCTGTTCTCGGAAAGGGGTGAACGGGACACACCGCCATACTCGCGCCGCGGCCAGGGAATCGGAAGAGGCGCACGCTTGACCGGGCTTCGACGTGGCCGCAACTTCGCTGGCGCGCGCCGGGACGTTCCAGGCGCGGATGACCGACGGTCGCCTTTCCTTCGCCAGACGTTAGGCACGAGCCCGACCACCAACGATGACCATCACTCCCGCGTACGACCGGATGCGCTACCGCCGCTGTGGCCGGAGCGGCGTGGAGCTGCCGCTGCTGTCACTCGGGCTCTGGCACAATTTCGGGACCGTCGACCCATATGAGGAGTCGCGGGCGATGATCATCCGCGCCTTCGAGCTCGGGATCACGCACTTCGACCTCGCCAACAACTACGGTCCCGAGCCGGGATCTGCCGAAGAGACGTTCGGCCGGGTCTTGCAGCGGGAGCTGCGCCGGCATCGTGACGAGATGATCATCACGACCAAGGCCGGATGGCGGATGTGGCCGGGGCCGTACGGCGACGGCGGATCGCGGAAGTACATGCTGGCGAGCCTCGACCAGAGCCTGCAGCGGATGGGGCTCGACTACGTCGACATCTTCTACCATCACCGGCCCGCGCCGGACACGCCGCTCGAGGAGAGCATGACCGCGCTCGCTGACGCGGTGAAGCAGGGAAAGGCGCTCTACATCGGGATCTCGGCGTACGACGCAGACGAGACGCGCGCCGCCGCGGCGATGCTCAAGTCGCTCGGCACGCGCTGCTTCGTGCACCAGCCGAAGTACAGCATGATCGTCCGCGACATCGAGCCGCGCCTGCTCCCGACGTTAGGCGAGGAGGGAATCGGCTGCGTCGTGTTCTCGCCGCTGGCGCAGGGGCTGCTCACCAACAAGTACCTGCGCGGGATCCCGGCCGACTCGCGCGCGGCGAAGCCGCACGGCGCGCTGCGCCCGGAGGCGATCACGGCGCAGCGGGTGGCGCAGCTCGGCCACCTCAACGACATCGCCCACGCGCGCGGTCAGTCGCTGGCGCAGCTCGCCCTCGCCTGGGTGCTCCGCGACCCGCGCGTGACCTCGGCGATCATCGGCGCGAGCCGGGTGTCGCAGGTGGACGACAGCGTCGGCGCGCTCGACCGGCTCGAGCTCTCGCCCGAGGAGCTCGACCGGATCGAGACGGTGCTCGGCGGCGGGCCGCCCGCCTGACGCGCGGTAGCCCGTTCGGCGTCAGCCGGACGGGCTACCGCCTAACGCTCACTCGCCTAACGGGCGACGGCCGAGCCGCCGATGCGGTACTCCTTCGGCGGCTCGGCGCCGAGGAGGTTGGTGACGAAGTAGTCCCAGCGGCGGCGCGTCATCTAACTCGACATCGACCCGTAGCCGTGGGCCTGGTTGGGAAGCAGCAGCAGGTCGAAGTCCTTGTTCGCCTTGATCAGCGCGTCGACGACGAGCATGGTGTTGGCCGGCGGCACGTTGTCGTCCATCGTGCCGTGCGCGAGCAGCAGCTTGCCCTTGAGGTTCTTCGCCAGCGTCTGGTTCGCTTCCGCGTCGTAGTTGTCGGTGCCGTTAGGCCCGCGCGCCAGCAACCCCTGGTAGCGCTCGCCCCAGTCGTCCTCGTAGACGCGGTTGTCGTGGTTCCCCGATTCGGCGATGCCGACCTTGAAGAAATCGGGATAGCGGAACATCGCGTCGGCAGTCGCGAAGCCGCCGCCCGAATGCCCGTAGATCCCGGCGCGATCGAGGTCGATCCACTTGTAGCGGCTCGCGAGCTCGCGCATCGCGGCAACCTGGTCGGGGAGGGTGTTGTCGCCCATCCGCGCGAAATACGCGTCGTGGAAGCTCTTCGAGCGCCACGGTGTCCCCATCCCGTCGATCTCGACGACCACGAAGCCCAGCTCGGCCAGCGCCTGCGCGTCACCGCGCGCGGGAGTGAAGCCGCGACCGCCGACACTCCCGGTCTGCGGGCCGGGATAGATGTGGTTGATGATCGGATACTTCTTCGTGGAATCGAGCGTCGTCGGGGTGAACATCAGCCCGTAGAGGTCCGTCTTGCCGTCGCGCGCCTTCACCGTGATCGGGACGGGCGGCTTCCATCCGGTCGCGACGAGCTTCGAGATGTCTGCCTTCTCGATCGTCGAGACCAGCCGGCCATTGAGGTCACGAACCACGGTCACTGGCGGTACATCGGGGCGCGAGTAGCTGTCGACGAAGAAGCTGCCTGACGGTGAAAGCGTTATGTCATGGTCCGCGTCTTCGGGCGTGAGCAGCGCGAGCTTTTTGCCGTCGAGACCAATGCTGTAGAGATGGCGGAAATACGGATCGCCGGGAGTCTTGCCCACGCCTTCGAACCAGAGCACGCGCGACTTCGGATCGACGCGACGCAGCTCGGTGACGTTGCCGGTGCCGGTCGTGATCTGCCGCTTGAGCTTTCCGGTGGTAAGGTCATAGAGGTAGAGCTGCCCCCAGTCATCGCGCTCGGAGAACCAGATCACTTCGTTCGACGCCGGCAGCACGCGCCAGTTCACGGCGCCGTTGCCCGACTCGTACTGCGTGGCCACGTGCTCGGAGAGAACGTCGCGCACGGCGCCGGTCATCGCGTCGGCGACGCGAAGTGCCGCGTCCTTGTGGTCGCGCGAGCTGGAGACGAAGGCGAGATGCGACCCGTCGGGATACCATTCGACGTCGGCCCACTCCGCGCCACGGCAGGCGACATGGTCGCACAGCGTGGAGCGATGCTGGTCCGGCGGCATCTTCAGCCGCAGGACCTTCGCGCTGTCGACATCGATGATCACCCGCTCGATCATCGAGACGACGCTGTCACCGGGGAGCGGATACTTCCACGCCTTGAGCACCGGGTGTCCAACGACGGTCGGGACGAGATACATCTCGCCGACGTTGCGCTGATCCTGCTGAAAGGTCGCGATCTTCTTCGAGTCGGGCGACCAGAGGAGGATCGCGCGGTCGCTCTGGACCCAGCCGGCGTTGTCCGTGGCGTAGCCGTAGTCCTTCACGCCGTCGCGAGTCAGCTGCGTCTCCCTGCCTGACGCGACGTCGCGAACCCAGAGGTTGTAGTCGCGGATGAACGCCGCGCGCTTGCCGTCTGGCGAAAGCTCTACCGGCGGCTGCTGCATTGCGCGACCCTGTGCATTCGTGCCGCGCACTCCGGATGACGCCTCACGCTCATCGACCGCGGCGTCGCAGCGCCCGGTCTCGGGGTTGCAGTTCCACCGACGCTGCTCGGCGTTGACCGTGATCGCGCGACCGTCGGAGGAGAAGTCGAACGTGCGGAATGGCAGGTGCATCGGGTCGTACTGCTTGCCGGTCGCGGCGGAGAGCGCCGCGGCGATGCGCACCTGGTCGAACGCGCGGGCGCGAGTACGGCGCGACGGATCGACGACGATGAACTCGGTGCCGGCCGGCGTCGAGTTCGCGTACCAGAACCGGTCGCCGGCGAGCCAGGTCGGCGAAACGCGTGAGCCGTACACCAGCGGAAACACCGACGGCGCGAGAAAACGCTCTGCCCGCGCGTAGTCGGCGGGCGTGAGCGGCGCATGCTGCTGCGCAACGGCCGTTCCAGCCGGCGTGACGATCGCGAGCAGGAACAGCGGTACACGGATGAAGCGTGTGGCGGGAAGGGAACGCATCGGCATGCTGGCCCGTGAGGTGAAGGGAAAATTGCGCTTCAAGATGCGGCCGCGGCGCACGATCGTGCAACACCGGACCGCCGTCCTGATGGCGTGTTTGCACGCGGGGCGGACGCGCGACACATTCAGTGCCGGCCCCGTGTGCCGTTAGGCATGACCGCTGGATCCGACGGAGGAATATTTCATGATCCCCGATGCGCGCGTACCCACTCGACCCGCACCACCCGTCGTCAACCTCACCGAAAAGTTCGCGCGCTTCAGCGACTACTGGTCGCCGAAGATCGTCGGCGAGCTGAATGGCCAGATGGTGAAGCTGGCCAAGTTTCGCGGCGCGTTCGAGTGGCATCATCACGCGAACGAGGATGAGATGTTCCTCGTGCACCGCGGGAGCTTTCGCATGGAATTTCGCGATCGCGCCGTGACGTTGCGTGCCGGCGAGTTCCTGATCGTCCCGCGCGGCGTCGAGCATCGCCCGGTCGCCGAGGATGAGGTCGAGGTCATCCTCTTCGAGCCTGCGAGCACCCTGAATACGGGCAACGTCACCAGCGACCGCACGCGCGCATCACTCGACCGGCTCTGACGGCGGAGCCCGGGCGCGACGACGAGTCACCGTGAGGCGAGCCGACCGGTTATCTTTCGACGAGTTCTGCCGCTCGACCGTTCTTTCTCTCTGCCCAACTTCAGTTGTCATTTACAGCACTCGATCTCCACCCGGAGATCATGCGCGGCCTCAAGGAGCTCGGCTACGCGCGCCCGACCCGCATCCAGACTGACGCGCTCCCGCCGGCATTGGCGGGGAAGGACGTCCTCGCCTGCGCTTCCACCGGCAGCGGAAAGACCGCTGCCTTCGTCATTCCGATCGTTCAGAAGCTGCTCGGCAAGCCGCGCAAGCGCACGCGCGCCCTCGTCCTCGCGCCGACGCGCGAGCTCGCGGCACAGATCGTCGAATCGTTCAACGCGATCGCCGTTCACACGCCGATCACCGCCGCGGCCGTCATCGGCGGTGTCGCGATGGGCCCGCAGGAGCACGCCTTCCGCAGCGGCGTCGACGTGATCGTCGCGACGCCTGGACGGCTGCTCGATCACCTGCGATCGCCGTACGTCGACTTCACCTCGATCGAGCATCTCGTCCTCGACGAAGCCGACCGGATGCTGGACATGGGATTCCTCCCCGAGATCCGGAAGATTCTCAAGCACGTCCCGATGAAGCGCCAGACGCTCTTTTTCAGCGCGACGATGCCTGGCCCGATCCGGAAGCTTGCGGAGGAGATGCTGCACGCACCGTTCACGGTGAATCTCGAGCGCACGGCCACGCCGGCCGTCGGGATCACCCAGGCGGTGTACCCGGTCCCGCAGGAGCTCAAGTCGGCGCTGTTCCTGACGCTGCTCGAGCGCAACGAGATCAACGAGGCGCTCGTCTTCACCCGCACCAAGCATCGGGCGAACCGGCTCGCCGAATTCCTCGTGAAGAAAGGCATCTCGGCAGAACGCATTCATGGCAACCGCTCGCAGGCGCAACGCACCGCCGCACTGGCCGGCTTCAAGAGCGGCAAGCATCGCGTGCTCGTCGCGACGGACATCGCCGCGCGCGGCATCGACGTCGAGGAGCTGGGGCACGTCGTCAACTTCGACGTGCCGGTCGCGCCCGAGGACTACATCCATCGCGTCGGCCGCACTGGTCGCGCCGAAGCGACGGGCGAAGCGTACACCTTCTTTGCCCCCGATGAAGCGGGCGAGCTGCGGGCAATCGAGCGCGCGATCGGGAAGCAGCTCCCGCGCGTGACCGTCCCCGGCTTCAACTACGACGCGAAGCCGACGACGCAGCTCGAGATTCCGGCGCGCGAGCGCATCGCCCAGATCCGGCAGCGAAAGGCGGAAGACCGGAAGCGCGCAGCAGCGAACGCTGAACGGCGGGCAGCGGCGCAGTCGGGGCGAGGGAACGGCGGCGGCGGCCGCGGACCGTCAGGCGGCTCACGCGGCGGTGGCTCGAGCAGCGGCTCGGGGCGCGGCGGGAGAAGCGGTGGAGGGAGAAGCGGCGGCGGCCGTTAGGCTGTGCGCTCCCTGCCTCCTGTTCAACGGCCGTTGCGATAGCGGTTGGGAACAGCGGGAAAAATCTACAGGAGGCACGGAGAGCACAGAGAGTTGGGTAACGGCGGGGACTCTTTGACTCTGGCCTGGTGGCGAGTCATAACGGCTGGACTGCAATCACGCGGATTTCACGGATTACGCGGACCGATCCAAGCAACTGGCCGCGGACCGTTCACCCGACCGAGATGTGATCCGCGTGATCCGCGTCATCCGTGAAATTGTTGTTCAACCGTTAAGGCTGTCCCCCACGAATTGGCCGGAGTGGCAGCGTCAAGCTCGTTTCCAATCATGCACGCCCGCCGTTAGGCACCCCGTGACGAAAAAAAGGGCGCCCCTCGCGGAGCGCCCTGAGTCGCGAGATGATCCCTCGCGTCACGCCATGCTGAATTCCTTGGCGAATGCGACCGCGAAGGTGAAGGTCTTCTCCCGGCTCCGCGTCTCCATCGCGTCGGCGATGCGCTCGAGCCGCTTCGGGATGCCAAGGATCTTCTCCTGGGCGCGCTTGCCCATCTCGTCGAGCCCTTCGACGGCGTCGATCGCCCAGTACTTGATCTGCTCCTCGACGATCTTGAGGTAGTCGCGCGGGCCGTAGATCCCGGCGCGGCGAATGACGTCGCCCATCTCGCGGAAGTGCGGCATGTTCACCCCGGGCATGTCGATCGACGGCATGATCTCGGCCGCCGATGCGAGCGCGCGACTCGGATCCCGGACGAGAACTTCCTTGAAGATCGTGCGATAGAACGTGTAGTGCCGGGCCTCTTCCTTGGCCACGTTCGACAAGACATCGCCGATTGTCGGCTCCCACCCCGCGGCGAGCTTGCCCGTGTTGGCGTGGCTCACCTGAGTCGCACGCTCCTGGAGCGTGGTGTAGACGAAGACGCGGTATGGGTCCTTGTCCCAGGCCGGCTCGAAGCCGGCGCGGAGATACTCGAACTGCATCCGCTCGAGGACAGGATTGTCGAGAATCTTGCTGTCGCGCGAGTAGTCATGGAGCACCGCGCCGTGCCGGTCCTCTTCCGCGGTCCAGAGATTCGTCCACCGCGACCAGAAGGTGTCGCCGCCGAGGTATGCCGCGAGCAGGCGATGGAAGTGGGGAAGCCCTTCCTCGGTCAGGAGGTTCAACGCCAGCGCGACCCGCGCCGGCAGGCTGATCCCCTCGGCCCGCTCGCGCAGCGCCTTCACATGCGCGTCAGGATCGGTGTCGGGCGGCGGCGCGAGCAGTTCGCTCGGGAACCAGAGCACCCGCTTCGCCTCGTGCGCCTCCATCAGCTTCTGCACCACGGGTTCGAGGTCGTCGAGGACCTCGACCTTCGCGAGTGTTTCCAGCTCTTCTTTGATCATGTCGTCAATTTGCCTGAAGAAAGCATCGCGGGCCAGAGCCGAGTAATCCGCACATCATACGCCAGCGCGAAAAGGCACGCGAGGTGGCTCGCACCGAGCGGTTCGCGAACGCCCCTCGCGCGACGTCAGGTGAGCTCGTCGAGCTCGCGCAGGGCGGGGGTCTTCCACGCGGTGACGCCGACCACTCCAAGCGTTATGACGCCGCCGATCAGGACGGCGCGGACTGCTCCCAGCAGCCGCGCCGTGACGCCGGACTCGAATTCGCCGATCTCATTGGATGAGCCGAGGAAGATCTGGTTCACCGCCGAGACACGACCGAGCAGGTGCTGCGGCGTTCGGATCGTGAGCAGGGTCGAGCGGATCACGACGCTCACGTTGTCGGCCATCCCGCTGATCGCGAGCAGGGCGAGCGAGAGCCAGAACGAGCGCGAGATGGCGAAGAAGATCCAGCAGAGCCCGAAGATCGCCACCGCTATGAAAAGCTTGCGTCCAGCCCGTCGCATCCGGCGATGAGTGAGGAACACGGACATCGCGACCGCGCCGGCCGCCGGAGCAGCTCGCAGCACGCCGAGTCCCTGCGGCCCCACGTGCAGGACGTCCGCGGCGAAGATCGGGAGCAGCGCCGGCGCGCCGCCGAACAGCACCGAGAACAGATCGAGCATCTGCGCGCCGAGCAGCTGTGGCTGGCGCATCAGGAAGCGGATCCCGATCGTGAGGTTGTCGCCGATCGTTCCCTCGTGCGCCACTGCCGGTCGCCGTTGGTAGGCGATGCGCGCAAAGAAGACGAGGGCGGCCATGCAGAGAACGGCCTCGGTGGCGTACGACGCGATCGCGCCGGAGAAGCCATACAACATTCCACCGAGCGCTGGTCCGATCACGGCGGCAAATTGCCAGAGCGAGGACCGCCACGCGACCGCGTTCGCGTACGTCTCACGCGGCACGATCTCGGCGCCGAGCGCGGTGCGCGCCGGCGTGAGGAAGCTACGCGCGAGCCCGCTGACCAGCATCACCGCATAGATCGGCCAGACGCGCCCGGCGTGCAGTGCACCGGGGCTCAGCGTCAGGCCTAGCAGGGCGAAGGCGGAGAGCGCCTGCACTGCGAGCGAGAAGAGCGACAGCCGCTTTCGATCGTGGCGATCGGCGACGTGTCCCGCATAGAGCGCAGCCCCGATGAACGGCAACGCCTCAGCGAGTCCGACGAGGCCGAGTGATAGAGGGTCCTTCGTCAACGCGTAGACCTGCCAGGCGACGACGACAGCCTGGATCATCGCGCCGAGGGTGAACGCGACCGTGCTCGCGAGATACCAACGATAGTTGGGGTTTCGCAGCGAGACGTACGGATCGTGGCGGTCGATCATGCTCGGGGATTCTGGCATCGGCGACCCGAACGATAATTGGGCGCGCCGAACATCGCTTCTGTCCCCACCGCCGGTCGTTAGGTTTGAAGCGAACCCGTACCGATCAATGCCACTCGATCTCTCGACCGTCGCGATCGTCCTCGACGCGAACTTCGGCGCGCAGCTCCACGGACTGGCGGCGAGCATCCCGGTATGGATCGTGGACGCTCCGGGCAACCGCGCCGCGATCGAGAGCGAATGGACGCGGCGCCGGCGCGATGGCGCCGAGCGTGAGCTCTCGGTGTTCCGGATGATCGATGGGCTCTCGCCGTCGGAGCATATCGCGGCGCTGGTGCGCACGATCGATGGCGCACACGGCCCCGCGGTGCAGCATCCAGCATTCACGACGCTCGTCGTGATCGGCTCCTCCGCGGATGAGGTCGCGATCGCCGCGATCAAGGCAGCCGGCGGCGGTTCGGTGGTGGAGACGGCAGAGGGATTCTCGGTGCGCTTCGTTCGCGACGGGCAGCATCCCGCGTGATCCCATTCGTGCGAAAATCGCGTGACCCGAACCACATTGTCACGCGATCGTCGCGATCTTCATCGCAAGTGCGTCACGATCTGTGCGATTCAGGCGCGGAATCGTTGACATGCTGCACCAGTGTACTTAGTGTCCAGAAGCCGCCCACGCCGGACGGTACTGGTTCCATCGCGATGATCACATGATCGCTCACGCTCTCATCAACACGACGCCGTGCCTCGCGTTCCGCCGCCTCAATGGTCGGAACCCGATGCTCACGGCGGGCGCGCGATGGGGATGACTCGATCAGGACCAGAGATGCCTCGCCCTCGCGTTCGAATGAATGCGAGGGCGTTTTTATTGGCGCGCTCCGCGGCTGGCGACCGCGCGGCGCATGGTGGAGGATCAGGAAGGGACATGCGGAAGCACTACCTGCTCGTCAGCGATTTCGACCAGACGCTGAGCTTCAACGATTCCGGCGTCGCGCTCAGCGAGATGCTGGGGATCGACGGGTTCGCCGACCGGGTGGCCGCGCTGTCGCAGCTCAACTTCGTTCAGTCGGGAGCCGAGCTCGCGTACCTGCTCCGTCACGATCCCGACTTCCGGCGCGTGCGCACCGAGCACCTCGTCGAGGTCGGGCGTCGCATCCGTCTCAAGCGGAACATCGCTCTCCTCGTCGATTTCCTCCGCCAGGGGATCGATGGTTTCACCTTCGACTTCTTCGTCGTGTCGGCGGCGCCTGAGGAGGTCGTCTACTCGGCGCTCGACGGGATCGTCCCGCGCGAGCGCATCATCGGCACTCGATTCGGCTTCGATCCAGAGTCGGGCGAGGTGTCGTCGATCGTGCGCGTACCGGCCGGCTTCGGAAAGGTCGCCGCGGTCGACGAGCTGCGCGCGAGGCTCGGCGTCCCCCGCGAGCGAGTGGTCTACGTCGGCGACGGGAGCTCAGACATTCACGTGATGCTGCACGTGAACCGCGGCGATGGGCTTACGATCGCGGCGTCCGAGGCGCGTCACATCGCCCAGATCGCGCGCCGCACGGTGATCAGCGACGACGCGCTGAGCGTGCTGGTGCCGGTGCTCGAGGAGATCGGCGGCTACGACCGGATGGAGATCCGCGCGCTGTTCGAGGCGCATGGGCTGCTCATCCAGGAATGGGATCGCGTGCGCACCGACTGGCTGACGATTCGCGGAGATCCGCTCGTCGATGCAGCTTCCACGGCCAAGCTCCGCGTTCCTGCCTGACGATCGCACGCTCCCATCCACCGGACCGAATGGAAGACAACTTCGTTTACCTCGGCTACGTCGCCGGGACGATCACCGTGTTCTCGTTCCTGCCGCAGGTGGTGCGCGCATGGCGGACGCGCCAGACGCGCGACCTGTCGATGGGAATGTTCGCCCTCCTCGTGACGTCGGGGACGCTCTGGATCTGCTACGGCGCGCTCACCCGCGACTGGCCGGTGGTCGCGACCAACGTCGGCATGGTCTCGCTGTGCGCGGCGCTGGTAGTGGCGAAGCTGCGCTACAAGTGATGCAGCGCGGCCGCGGCGCTAGACGAAGTAGCGGGCGGCGACCGGAAGAAGGCTCGGGTGCTGCATCAGCGCGTGCGCGAACACCCTGCCTAACGTTCGCCTATCGGGCGCGATCCCGTTCACCTTCCGGGCGAGCTGGTTGTAGAATTCGTCGTCGAACTTGTTGAGCGCTTCCTTGATGCGGTAGAAGCGCTCGTGGTCGTCGCCCATCAGCGCCATCCACTCCTCGTGGTAGCGCTGCAGTCGCGCGGCGCTGGTGTCGCCGGCAGCGAGCGCGCTCGCTGCGGTGCGGCCGGCGAGTCGACCCGCCTTCATCCCCGTGACGATCCCGCCGCCCGAGAGCGGATTGATCATGTGCGCGGCGTCGCCACAGAGGATCAGTCCATCCGCGACTGTGCGCTTGACGGTGGTGTGCACTATGACGCCGCCGACCGTGTAGCCGGTGCGAGTCCCGGTGGGGAAGTACTGGTCGAGATACGCGTGCAGCCACTCGCGCGCCGGGCGACCATCCGACTTGAGCGCGACCATCCCGAGCCCGACGTTCGCGACGCCGACTCCCTTGGGGAAAACCCAGGCGTACCCGCCGGGCGCGATCTTGTCGCCGAAGTGGAGGTAGATCGCGTCGGGGTCGAAGTCGATTCCCGAGACGACGTACTGCGCACAGCTCTCCATGTCGCGCGAGGGGACGCGCGTGTCCAGGCCCGCCCAGCGCCCGATCATGCTCTCGACGCCGTCGGCGCCGATGATGAAACGCGCGCGGACGATCCCCTCGCCGCGAGGGCCGCGGGTGCGCGCGACCCAGCCGCTTCCGTCGCGCGCGATGCCAACGACCTCGGTGCCGGTGCGGATCTCGGCGCCTTCGCGCCCGGCATCAGCGGCGAGCGCCGGCTCGAAGCGCGTCCGGTCGAGAATGTAGCCCACGTCACCCTCGGCGACGCGCACCTCGGTCCCGTCAGGCGCCCAGAAGATCACGCGCGTGATCCGGCGCGAGATCCAGTTGGCGCCCGTCGGATCGAGGAACTCGCCGACGCCCTTCATCCCGACGCCCTCACCGCACCGGACGGGCGCACCCACCGCGCGATCGCGCTCGAGCACGAGCACCTCGAGGGATGGATCGGCAGCACAGGTCTCGCGAGCGGCAACGAGTCCGGCCGGACCGCCGCCGACGACGAGAACGTCGCAGCGCTCCTCGCTCACCGGTAACGCCTCACGATTGCTTGCTGCGGACCGGCGTCACGCGGCGGGGAGCGGCGCGACGAGGAGCGGATTCGGCACCATCAGCAGCGCGCCGACGGGGCAGGGCGCGATGCACTTGCCGCAGCCGGTGCACGTCTCGGCGAAGACGATGAGCCCTTCGCGGCGCATCTCGATCGCGGCCGGAGGGCAGAGCGGCATGCAGAGACCGCACTCGTCGCAGAGCTGGCGGTCGACGACAGCGATGGTTGGCGGGAGGCGACGCATGGTGATCGAGGTTACCGGGCCGAGCTAGGTTGTGTCAAGTCAACAGCTTGCTCGTCCTATGGAACACAGACTAGCTTTCCGTCCTCTCGACGCAAGGCACGACTCCGCACCACCATCCACCGCAAGGCAATTGTTGATGCGCTGGCCGCTCTTCAAGCGAGGCTCGCTTTTTCCCGCGAACGCGATCGGTGTCGATCTCGGTACCGCGAACACACTGATCTACGTGAAGGGCGAAGGCATCGTGTTGAACGAGCCCTCGGTCGTCGCCATCGATCGGGACACCAAGAGAATCCTCGGTGTCGGACTCGAGGCGAAGCGGATGCTCGGGCGCACGCCGGAAGGCGTGATCGCCGTTAGGCCGATGAAGGACGGCGTCATCGCCGACTTCGACGTGACGGAGAAGATGCTCCGTTACTTCCTCAAGCTGATCATCGACAACCACGTCTTCCGCGTGAAGCCGCGCGTCATCGTGTGCGTGCCGTCAGGCATCACCGAAGTCGAGAAGCGCGCCGTGCGCGACTCGGCGATGGGCGCCGGCGCGAAGGAAGTCTTCATGGTCGCCGAGCCGATGGCGGCGGCGATCGGTGTCGGCCTTCCCGTCGAGACGCCCACCGGCAACATGGTGATCGACATCGGCGGCGGCACGACCGAGATCGCCGTCATCGCGCTGTCCGGCATCGTCAGCGACACGTCGATCCGCATCGGCGGCGACGAGCTGGACATCGCGATCGTGCAGTTCATGCGCAAGAACTACAACCTGCTCATCGGCGAGCCGACGGCGGAGCTGATCAAGATCGGCATCGGCAGCGCCGCGCCGGTCGGCGAGGAGCGGGAGATGGAAGTGAAGGGACGCGACCTCGTCTCCGGCATCCCGAAGACGGTGCGCGTGCACTCGAGCGAGATCCGCGAGGCGATCCAGGAGCCGATCCAGCAGATCGTCGACGCCGTTAGGCGCGCGCTCGAGATCACCCCGCCCGAGCTGGCCAGCGACATCGTCGACCGCGGCATCGTGATGACCGGCGGCGGAGCGCTCATTCGCGGCCTCGACCTTCTGCTCAGCCAGGAGACGTCGCTCCCCATCCACGTCGACGAGGACCCGCTGACGTGCGTGGTGCGCGGTACCGGCCGCATTCTCGACGACGAGGACAAGTACGCCTCCGTCCTCGAGGACTGATTCACCGTGGCCCGTGCGAGCCGGCTCGATAGCCGCTTCGACACCGCGCTTTTCGCGCTCTGTGTCTTTCTCGCGATCGTCGTTCATGGCCTGCCCGATCGCCTCCGCGATCCGCTGACCGGAAGCCTCCGCCAGACCGTCCTCGTTCCGCTGGTGTCGCTGCAGCACAACGCGGGGCTGAGTCGCGCGGCGTGGCTCGCGCACGGCGAGAACGCGCGGGTGCAGGACAGCGTCTCGCTGCAGGCGATGCGCGCGCTCGCGCTCGAGAGCGAGAACGAGCGGCTCCGGCGCGTGCTCGGGCTCGGCGGCAAGCTTCGCTGGGGCTTCGTGCCGGCTGAAGCGCTGCACAGCGGCGCAGTCGGCGACGAGTATACGCTCACCCTCTCGGCCGGCTCGGATGCCGGCGTTCGCCCGTTCAGCCCTGTCGTCGCGCCGGATGGACTGGTGGGGATGGTGCAGACGGTCGATCCGCGGATGAGCATCGCGATCATCTGGACGCATCCCGACTTCCGCGTCAGCGCCCGCGCCTCCGACCGGAGCGCGTTCGGGATCGTGCAGGCGCACGAGGGGAGCGGGTCGGACCGCTACCTGCTGGAGCTGCGCGGCGTGCCGGTGCGCAACGAAATCAGGAAGGGAACGCTGATCGTCAGCTCGGGACTCGGCGGCGTGTATCCCGAGGGAATTCCAATCGGCACGGTGATCGACACGCTTCGCTCCGACGGCTACGCGCGGAAGTATTTGCTCCGGCCGTCGGTGATGCCCTCCGACGTGCTGTCGGTGATGGTGCTGCAGCCGCAGCGCGCCGCCGGCGGCGTCACGCCGGTGTGGGCGACGACGGTGGCGGCGGCAGATAGCGTCGCCCGCGCCTCGGCGGCAGCCGATTCGGTCGCCGCGGCGCGCGCCGCCGGCGCGCCGGGACGAGCGGTCCTTCCCGACTCGGCGGCGCGGGCAGCCGCGCCTAACGCTGGAGCGGCCGGTACGACGGCGGGTGCGCTGCCTAACGCTGCGGCCGGCGGTGCGGCCCCGGTCCTCAACCCGGACAGCGTCGCCGCGGCGGCGCGTGCCCGTGCGCTGCGGCGTGCGCGGCGCGACAGCATCCGCGCCGACTCGACCAGGCGCGCCGCGGCCGACAGCGCGCGCCGCGCAACCACGACGCCGGCTGCGCCGGCGCCCACGGCCGACACCACCCGCCGCGACACGACTCGACCGGTTCCACCGCCTCCGACCCCTCGTTGATCCCGCGATGACCTGGCGTTCCCTCCGACCGATCCTCGCGTTCGTCATCCTGGTGGTGCTTCACTACACGCTGCGCCCCGTGCTCGAGTGGCGCACGTCGATCGACTTCCTGCTGATCGCGCTCCTCCTCGCGGCCGTGCGCATGCGCCCCGGTGCGGCGGCCGTGCTCGGCTTCGCGATGGGACTCGTTGCCGACTCGCTCTCGGTCGGCGCATTCGGCGCGACGCTGGCGATGACCGTCGTCGGATTCACCGCGTCGTGGCTGCGTGCGGTCGTCTTCGCCGAGAACCTCGTGCTGCACGCCGCGTTCTTCTTCGCCGGGAAGTGGCTGTTCGATATTATTTTTCTCCTGGTCGAGCGCCGCGTGAAGGGACTCGACCTCGTGTTCCAGCTCCTGATCTGGTCGCCGCTCACGGCGATGGTCACCGCCCTCGCGGGGCTGCTCGTGCTGATCATCATGCGGCCGATGCTCGACACGCAGCCCGCATAGGGAGATGCAATGAGCTTTCATCCGAACGACGTCGCGCGGCGCGCGCGGACCGCGTCGTTCATCACCGCAGGGGTGATCGCCCTGCTCGTCGCGGCCTTCTTCCGCACGCAGGTGCTCGATCAGGCGCGCTATGCGCTCCAGTCGGAGGAAAACCGCCTGCGCGAGGTTCCGCTCCCCGCGCCACGCGGCATCATCTACGACCGCAACGGGCTGATCATCGCCGAGAACGTACCGGGATACTCGGTGTCGATCCTCGCACCGTCGGCCGACTCACTTCGCACCTCGTTGCAGCGCCTTGCCGGCACGATCTCGCTCAGCGGTGACCAGATCGACATCGCCGTCAGGCGCTACCACCGGGCGCCTAACCGTCCGACGGTCGTCCTCGCCGACGCGAAGTTCGACGTCGTCTCGGTACTCGAGGAACATCGCGTCGAGTTTCCCGGGCTGATCATCCAGGCGGCGCCGAAGCGGTTCTACCCGGACAGCAGCATCGTCGCGTCGATCGTCGGCTATACCGGTGAAGTCACCGAAGAAGAGTTGAAGAAGCCGGCCTTCCAGGGCTACAAGTCGGGGCAGCAGGTCGGGAAGGGAGGACTCGAGAAGTACTACGAGCCGCAGCTGCGTGGGCGCGAGGGAACACGATTCGTCGAGGTCGACGCCCGCGGGCGCGTCGTGCGCGAAGCAGGGGCACGGCAGGACATCGAACCGTTAGGCGCCGACCCCGTGCAGACGAACATCGACCTCAAGCTGCAGGAGTTCGTCGCCGGCATCTTCGGCGACTCGCTGCAGGGCGGCGTCGTGGCGCTGGACCCGTCGACCGGCGGGGTGCTCGCGCTCTACAGCGCGCCGAGCTTCAACCCCAACCGGTTCGTCGGCGGCATTCCTGCCGACTACTGGAAGGAGTTGACCACCGACCCTCGTCACCCGCTCTATAACAAGGCGATCCAGGGCACGTATCCGCCCGGCTCGACCTGGAAGCTGGCGACCGCGGTGCTCGGGCTCGAGGCCGGGCAGGTGAGCATGAAGCAGCACATGCCGACCCCGTGCACCGGCGGCTATCAGTACTTCAATCGCTACTTCAAGTGCTGGGACCACCGCGGCCACGGCAGCCTCGACCTGCAGGGCGCGATCGAGAAGTCGTGCGACGTCTACTTCTACCAGTTAGGCCTGACGCTCGGGCTCGAGAAGCTCATCGCCGGCGGCGTGTCGCTCAAGTTCCGCGACCGCACCGACATCGACTTGCCGAGTGAGACACGGCCGCTCTTTCCCGACGCGATCCGCTACTACGACGAGCGTTATGGCCCGCGACGGTGGAGTCGCGCGGTCACGCTCAACCTCTCGATCGGCCAGGGAGAGAACGACCAGACGGTGGTGAACATGGCGCGCTTCTACACCGCGCTCGCCACCGATGGGCGTGCCTCGCAGCCGATGATCGTGAAGGGAAATCCGAAGCGTGAGCGCATCTTCTCACTCAGCCCCGACCAGATGGAAGGGCTGCGCACTGCTATGGCCGGAGTCGTCGCCGAGGGCGGAACGGCCGCCGCGTCGCGCATCAACGGCGTGATCCTCGCCGGCAAGACGGGAAGCGCGCAGAACGCCCAGGATCCGACGCGTGACCACGCCTGGTTCGTCGGCTTCGCTCCCGCGGACAACCCGAAGATCGTAGTCGCCGTGATGCTCGAGTTCGGGTTGCACGGCTCGCGCGCGGCGCGCATCGCGTCGGCCATCGTGGCGGCGTACCTGCACCAGCAGGCGACCTCGCTCATCCAGACCGAGGGCTGACGATGCGCCGTTTCGTTGGTGACTGGCCGCTGTTCGGCATCGCGCTCGCGCTGTCGCTCTACGGGTTGGCGACCGTTTACTCGGCGGGGCAGACCGACGTCCGCACCGTTGCCACCTTCGCGTGGCGCGCGCAGACGGTCTGGATCATCCTCGCCATCATCGTCTGCTTCATCGCGACTCGTGGGTCGGTGCGCATGCTCGACTGGCTCACCCTGCCGATGTACGCGCTGACGCTGCTGCTTCTCGCGGCGACGCTCGCGGGCTTCGGCTGCGGCGCCGGCACGGCCGCGAGCACGAAGAGCTGGATCTGCCTCGGCTCGCACCGCATCGGCCAGCCGTCGGAGCTCGCGAAGGTGACGGTGGTGCTCATGCTCGCGCGCGTCCTCAGCGCCAAGAAGGATCCTCCGAAGACGCTGGCCGAGCTCTGGAAACCGGCGCTCGTCGTCGGTGTGCCGTGGCTGATGATCATGCTGCAGCCCGACCTCGGCACCGGCCTCGCGTTCATCGGCATCTTCTTCGCGATGCTGTTCTGGGCGGGCGTCTCGTGGCCGCTGCTCCTCCTCATCGCCAGCCCCGTCGTCAGCCTGATCGGCGCGGTGAACGTCTACGTCTGGGGCGCGTGGTTCATCATCCTCATCGCGCTCGTCTATCGCTACCGCCCGTACCTCGGCGAAGGGATCGTCCTCGTCGTCGCAAACTTCGTGATGGGCGTCCTGGCGCCCGTGCTCTGGGACCGGCTGCAGCCCTACCAGCAGAAACGCCTCCTCACCTACCTCGATCCGACCGCTGACGCGCGCGGGTCGGGATACCACGTGATCCAGTCGATCGTCGCGATCGGTTCGGGCGGGTGGTTCGGCAAGGGCTACACGTTAGGCACCCAGAAGCGACTCGCATTCCTTCCGGCGCAGCACACCGACTTCATCTTCGCCGTCGTCGGGGAGGAGTTGGGCTTCGTCGGCGTCGCGCTCGCGCTCTCGCTCTTCCTGCTGCTGCTGCTCCGCACGATCCGCATCGCCGCGCGCGCCAACGAGTCGTTCAGCTCACTCATTGCCATCGGCCTCGCCGCGAGCTGGATGGTGCACATGCTGATCAACGTCGGCATGACGCTGAGCCTCATGCCGATCACGGGCATCCCGCTCCCCTTCTTCAGCTACGGCGGATCGTTCATGCTCGCGAGCTGGCTCGCCGTCGGCATCCTGATGAGGATCGCGGCGGAGGGACGCGGCGGGCGAGCGGAGGGGTTCGCGATCTGAGGCGGCCTGACTTGCCCGACCATGGTGTGGGCAGTCACATTTCGTGACATGGCCTGGTTCAAGAAAGAGCGAAAGCCGCGGCAGCCGCGGCGCGAGCGCCTCGAGATCCCCGCGGACACGTGGGAGAAATGCGAGGCGTGCGGACACACTGATCTCCGCGAGAAGTTCATCCGGAATCTCAACGTGTGTCCCGCCTGCGATTTCCATCGGCGCATCCGGGCCGTCGAGTACCTCAACATCCTCTTCGACGAAGGCACCATCGAGGAGACCGAGGTCGACCTGCGGTCGACCGACCCGCTTGGCTTCCCTGAGTATCCAGCGCGGCTGAAGAAGGCGACGACCAACGCCGGCGAGGGCGACGCGATCATCACCGCCACCGGGATGCTTCACGGCGCGCCGGTGAATGTCGGCGTGATGGATTTCGCGTTCATGGGTGGCTCGATGGGATCCGTCGTCGGCGAGAAGATCGCCCGGCTCGGCCAGCGCTCCCTCGAGCGGAAATTCCCGCTCGTCCTGATCAGCGCATCGGGCGGCGCGCGAATGCAGGAAGGCGTGCTGTCGCTGATGCAGATGGCGAAGACCGCAGCGATGCTCTCGATGCTCGGCGAGCGCGGGATCCCGTACATCTCGATCCTCACCAACCCGACCACCGGCGGCGTGAGCGCGAGCTATGCGATGCTCGGCGACGCGATCATCGCCGAGCCCGGCGCGGTAATCGGTTTCGCCGGGCCGCGAGTGATCAAGCAGACGCTCGGCCAGGACCTGCCCGAAGGATTCCAGACCGCCGAATTTCTGCTCGATCACGGCATCCTCGACTCGGTCGTGCATCGCAAGGAGCTCAAGGGCACCGTCGGCCAGCTTCTCCGGCACATGACCGGGAAGCCGGCTGCGGCGGGGTGGGTCTCGCCCTGAGCCGATACCGCGCCGCGGTCGACGCGCTTTTCGCGCGCACCGCGGGCGGGGTCAAGCCCGGCCTCGAACGAACCGAGGCGCTCCTCGCGGCCGTTGGCGATCCACACCGACGGCTGCGCGCCTTTCACGTCGCGGGCACCAACGGCAAGGGGAGCGTCTGCGCGACACTCGACGCGCTGCTCCGCGCGAAAGGGTTGCGCGTCGGCCGATACACCTCGCCGCATCTGGTCGATTTTCGTGAGCGCATCCTCGTCGACGGACGACCGATCAGCGAGGACGCCGTCGCCGACTGGCTGACCACGCACGACGCGCTCATCGAACGGCTGGCGGGAACGTTCTTCGAGGCGACAACGGCGCTCGCGTTCGATTACTTCGTCAGTGCAGGCGTCGACGTTGCTGTCGTCGAGACCGGACTCGGTGGACGCCTCGATTCGACGAACGTGCTGCAGCCCATTGCGGCGACCGTCACCTCGATCGGCCTCGATCACACGGAGCTGCTCGGGAGCACGATCGAGCAGATCGCGACGGAGAAGGCCGGGATCTTCAAGCGTGGCGCGCCCGCGCTCGTCGGTGAGCGCGACGCGAAGGTGGCGCGATTTCTCCGCGAGAAGGCTATCGCGGCTGGTGCCTCCGAGGCGCTCGCCGTCAACGAGGACTGGCGTGTCGAAAGCATCGATGTGAGCGTCGGCGCGACCGCGTTCACGCTCGTCGATTCCACCGTGGCAAACCGTTTCGGGACGCCGCTCATGGGGGAGCACCAGGCGTACAACGCCGCGCTGGCGATCATGACGTTGCGCGTCGCGGGCGCGGCGTGGACCCCGACGCTCGACGAGCTGTCGCGCGGCCTGCGAACGGTCCGGCTCCCGGGTCGCTTCCAACAGATCGGCAACATCGTCTTCGATGTCGCGCACAATCCGGCTGGCGCGGCAGTGCTGGCGACGACGCTCGAGCGGAGTGGCGTCGCCCGCCCGATCACGGCGTTCGTGTCGGTGCTCGCCGACAAGGACTGGCGCGGCATCATTCGCGAGCTGGCGCGCGTCGCCGACCGCTTCGTCCTGACCACTGCGCCCAGCGCGCCCACCGGCCGTGTCTGGAATATCGAGGACGCGTACGCGTTCGCGCGTGCTGAACGTCTCGCTGCGGACATGTCGCCCGACTTCTCGCGCGCCCTCGACGCGGCGACGCGTCACGAGGGGACGGTGGTCGTCACCGGCTCGTTTCACACCGTCGGCGACGCGATGGCGTGCTTGCAGGTCGATCCGCTCGCCGGATAGATTAGACCGAATGGCCCAAGGCGCGCTCCCCGGATTCCGGGACTTCTACCCGCAGGAGCTCGCAGAGCGGGCGTACATCACGAGCGTGTGGCGGAGCGTCGCGGCACGCTACGCGTTCGTCGAGTACGACGGCCCGCCGCTCGAGCCGCTCGAGCTCTACACGAAGAAGAGCGGCGAGGAAATCGTCGGCCAGCTCTACAACTTCGAGGACAAGGGCGGCCGCGCCGTCGCGCTGCGCCCCGAGATGACCCCGACAGTTGCACGCATGGTCGGTGCGCGAGCGAACGCGCTCCGCAAGCCGGTGCGGTGGTTCTCGATGCCGCAGCTGTTCCGCTATGAGCGGCAGCAGAAGGGACGGCTGCGCGAGCACTATCAGCTCAACGTCGACATTTTCGGCGAGCCGTCAGTCGCCGCCGACGCCGAGCTGCTTGCGGCATCTCTCGACATGATGCGCGAGTTCGGGCTCGGTCCCGACGACGTCCGCGCGCGTGTCTCCGATCGCCGTCTCCTTCGTGCGGTGCTCGTGGCGATCGGGATCGCTGAGGACGCGCACGAAAATATCTTCGCGATCATCGACAAGATCGAGCGCACGCCGCGTGCGGTCGCCGAGGAGAAGCTCGCTGCTGCCGGCGCCGGTGCCGACGCGATCGCGCGGCTCTTCTCGTTGCTCGCGCATCGCACGCCGGCGCAGCTGCGCGATGCGCTCGCGCTCGACGCCAGCACGCCCGCCGGGCGCGAGGCCGAGGAGCGGCTGGCGGAGATGGAGCTGTACCTCGATTACGCGGCGCGGCTGGGCGTGGCCGAGTATGTTCAACTCGACCTGACGATCGTTCGTGGCCTGGCCTATTACACCGGCATCGTCTTCGAGCTGTTCGACGCGAAGGGGGAGTTTCGCGCGATCGCCGGCGGTGGACGCTACGACACGCTGCTCGAGTCGCTGGGCGGGCCAAGCCTCCCCGCGTTAGGCTTCGGGATGGGCGACGTCGTGCTCGGCGAGCTGCTGCGCGCGCGAGGGCTGATGAAGGCATTCCCCGCGGCTGTCGACGTCTGGATCGCCGGCGGCGAGCGGACAGCGGACATGCGCGCGGTGATGGAGCTGGCGACGAGGCTGCGCCGGGGTGGCGTTGCAGTGGAGTACGCACTGCGACCGCAGCAGCTCGGAAAGCAGTTCAAGTCCGCGTCGACGGCGGGAGCGAGGCAGGCGGTGATCGTTCCGCTGGCGACGGAGACCGCGAGCCAGTCGGAGTACACCATCCGCGACCTCGCGTCGGGCGAACAGACGAAATATCCGAATGTGGACGAAGTGGTGCGCGCGCTCGCGCCCGCCACCCGTTCACGCTGACGCAGCAACGCACAGGGACATGGCCGACGAGAAGAAGCTGACGACGCGCGCTGCCGATTTCAGCGCCTGGTACAACGAGCTGGTGATCCGCGCCGAGCTCGCCGACTACGCGCCGGTGCGCGGCTGCATGGTCATCAGGCCTAACGGTTACGGCATCTGGGAGCGCATGCAGCAGCAGCTCGACCAGATGTTCAAGGACACCGGCCACAAGAACGCCTACTTCCCGCTGCTGATCCCACAGAGCTTCCTCAGCAAGGAAGCCGAGCACGTCGAGGGCTTCGCGCCGGAGACGGCGGTCGTCACGCACGGCGGCGGCAAGGAGCTCGAGGAGCCGCTCGTCATCCGGCCGACGAGCGAGACGATCATCTACTCGATGTTCGCGAAGTGGGTGCAGAGCTATCGCGACCTGCCCGTGCTGATGAACCAGTGGGCGAACGTGATCCGCTGGGAGATGCGCACGCGGCTCTTCCTCCGCACGCTCGAGTTTCTCTGGCAGGAAGGGCACACCGCGCACGCGACGCATGACGAGGCCGAGGAGGAGACGCGGAAGATGCTCGGCGTCTACCGCGACTTCATGGAAGGGTGGATGGCGATGCCCGTCGTCACCGGCCGGAAGAGCGAAAGCGAGAAGTTCGCCGGCGCGCTGCGCACGTACTCGTGCGAGGCGATGATGCAGGACAACAAGGCACTGCAGGCGGGAACCTCGCACAACCTCGGACAGAACTTCGCGAAGGCGTTCGACCTCAAGTTCCAGAGCGAATCGGGGTCGACCGAGTTCGCCTGGAACACGAGCTGGGGCGTCTCGACGCGAATGATCGGCGGCTTGATCATGACGCACAGCGATGACAAGGGATTGCGCTGCCCGCCGCTGCTCGCGCCGGTCGAGCTGGTGATCGTCCCGATCTACAAGACGGACGAGGAGCGCGCACGCGTGCTCGAGGTGGCCGACAAGCTCAAGAAGTCGCTCGCGTCGTGGGAGCGCCGCGCGCCGGGGCGACTTCGCGTCGAGATCGATGCGCGCGAGGGGATCAAGCCCGGCGCGAAGTACTATCACTGGGAGCTGCGCGGTGTGCCGTTGCGGATCGAGCTCGGTCCGCGCGACATCGAAAAGGGGCAGTGCGTCCTCGTGCGCCGCGACACCGGCGAGAAGGCGAGCGTGACGCTGCTCGCGATCGGCGAGGAAGTGCACGACCGTCTGATCGCGATCCAGAACGACATGCTGATTGCGGCGCGCGAGCGGCGCGAGCAGCACAGCGTCCGTCACAGGATCTCGTACGACGACTTCCGCGCGCTGATGGAGGGTGAAGGCGCGTTCGTGTACGCCGGGTGGTGCGGGAGCGCCGAATGTGAAGCGGCGGTGAAGGAGGAGACCAAGGCGACGATCCGCTGCATCCCGGACGAGGAATTCCGTTCCGCCGAGACGCCGACGACCTGCCTCAAGTGCGGCCGTGCATCGAAGGAGGAAGCGCTGTGGGCGAGGGCCTACTGACCGCGACGGAATCACTCGTGCCGGACGCGGAGCCAGGGGTGGGGTTCGCGCGCCGCGGCGGCTGGCTGCACGCCGACGATGTCCCGCTCACCGAGCTGGCGGCACGCTATGGGACGCCGGCCTACGTCTACAGCGCGTCGATGGTGCGGAGCCAGTACGCGCGCCTCGATGCAGCGTTAGGCGGCGCGCCGCATCGGCTCCACTACAGCGTCAAGGCGAATGGCAACCTCGCGCTGCTGGCGCTCCTGCGCGAGCTCGGCGCCGGCGTCGACATCGTCTCCGGCGGCGAGCTGTTCCGCGCCCTACGCGCCGGGTTCTCCGGTGCGGACGTGGTGTTCAGCGGGGTGGGGAAGACGGTCGCCGAGCTCGAAGCCGCCGTCGCGGCTGGAGTGAAGCTCGTGAATGTCGAGTCCGCGGCCGAGCTGCTGCTGCTCGACGAGGTGGCCGGCCGGGCGCGGCGCGTCGCGCCGGTCGCGCTGCGGGTGAATCCCGAGGTCGAGGTCGAGACGGCGCACCACTACACCCGTACCGGCGCGCGCGGCGACAAGTTCGGCATTCCCTGGGACGAGGCGCTCTCGGTGGCGCGGCTCGCCGACGAGCTGCCTAACGTGTCGCTGGTCGGGCTCGACATGCACATCGGCTCGCAGCTCACGCGCATCGAGCCGTATGCCGACGGCGTGAAGCGGCTGCTCGAGCTGCGGGCGCAGATCACCGCCGACGGCGGCGGGAAGTCGCTCCGCTACCTCGACGTCGGTGGCGGGCTGGGTGTCACCTACGACGCCGAGCGCGAGGCCGACCTCGACGCGTTCGCCGGCATGATCGTCCCGGCGGCGCTGGACAGCGGCCTCGAGCTGGTGATGGAGCCGGGGCGGTTCCTCGTCGGCAACGCCGGGCTCCTGCTGGCGCGGGTGCTCTATCGCAAGCGCAGCGGCGGCAAGGACTACGTCATCACCGACGCGGGGATGACCGAGCTGCTGCGGCCGTCGCACTACAACGCGTTTCACCGCATCGAACCGGTCGGCCCGGCCGGCGCGGAAGGGGTCGTCGACGTGGTCGGCCCGGTATGCGAGAGTGGCGACTTCTTCGCCCGCGACCGCGCGTTAGGCGGTGTTGCCGCGGGCGACCTGCTCGTCGTCGGCTCGGCCGGCGCATACGGCGCGGTGATGTCGTCGCACTACAACGCCCGCCCGCGCGTCCCCGAGCTGCTGGTCGACGGCGCACGGGTCGCCGTGGCGCGCGGGCGCGAGACGCTCGAGGATCTCGTGCGCCACGAGAGCGCTACACCGGAATGGAGAACCATCTGATGCGCGTTGGACTGATGGCCGATAGCCACGACCGCCTCCCGGCGATGGCTGAGCTGGTGAAGCAGATGCAGGCGAAGGGCGCTGGATTCATCCTCCACGCTGGCGACTTCTGCGCACCCTTCGCGCTCCAGCCCTTCTTCGACGCGCAGGTCGCGGTCGGCGGTGTCTTCGGGCGCAACGACGGCGACCAGGAAGGTCTCCGCGCGAAGGCGGCACAGGCGATGGGGATCGAGCTGTTCGAGTCACCGCACAGCTTCGACCTCAACGGAACGCGGATGCTGATCGTCCACGACATCGGCGAAGTGAACGAGCGCTCGATCGAAGGGCACAGCGTGATCGTGCACGGCTGCACCCACGAGCGCAGCGAGCAGCGCCGCGGCTCGGCGCTCCTCGTCAATCCGGGGGAGGCCTGCGGCTGGCTCACCGGAAAGCCATCGGCCGCCGTCCTCGATCTCGAAACGCTGACCCTCGAGTGGCTCACCCTCGATGGACCGGAGTGGCTCCGCTGACCGCGGCATTCTGGATGCACCCACAGGCCTAACGCACAACCCGATTCGATGTCCTCCCGCATCCTCATCATCGACTACGGGTCGCAGTACACCCAGCTCATCGCCCGACGCGTCCGCGAGGCGCGCGTCTACTCCGAGATTCACCCGCCGACGCGGACCGTCGACTGGGTGCGGGAGTGGAAGCCGACCGGGATCATCCTCAGCGGCGGCCCCTGCTCGGTGTACGGCGAGAATGTCCCGACCGCGCATCCCGACCTGCTCGATGTCGCGCCGATCCTCGGCGTCTGCTACGGGATGCAGCTGATCGCCTACCTCGAAGGGGGCGCCGTCGAGCGCGCGGGACGGCGCGAGTACGGACGCGCTGACGTCGACGTGATCGAGCCGGCGGGAGTCTTCGCCGGCTTCCGCCCCGATCAGCCGGTCGGGGCCTGGATGAGCCATGGCGACCACGTCGAGCGGCCGCCTGACGGTTACGTCGTGACGGCGAAGAGCACCAACACGCCGGTGGCCGGGATGCGGCACGAGACGAAGCCGATCCACGCCGTGCAGTTCCACCCCGAGGTCGCGCACACGCCGCGCGGCGGCGAGATCATCTCGAACTTCCTCTTCGAGATCTGCCGCGCCGAGCCATCGTGGACACCCGGCGCATTCATCGACGACGAGATCAGGAAGATCCGCACCCTCGTCCGCGAGAAGCGCGTCATCTGCGGCTTGTCGGGCGGGGTGGATTCGAGCGTGGCCGCCGCGCTGGTGCATCGCGCGATCGGCGACCAGCTCACCTGCGTCTTCGTCGACACCGGGCTGCTGCGGTTGGGCGAGCGAGAGCAGGTCGAGCGCACCTTCCGCTCGCACCTTGGCGTGAAGCTGGTGACCATCGATGCGTCGGCGCGATTCCTCGACGCGCTCGCCGGCGTCGAAGACCCGGAGAAGAAGCGCCGCATCATCGGCCACACCTTCATCGACGTCTTCGAGGATGCGACCGCGGAACACGCCGATGGCGCCGCGTTCCTCGTGCAGGGGACGCTCTACCCCGACGTGATCGAGTCCGCGTCCCCGACCGGTGGCCCGTCGGTGACGATCAAGACCCATCATAACGTTGGCGGCCTCAAGCCCGACATGAAGTTCAAGCTCATCGAGCCGTTGCGCGAGCTGTTCAAGGACGAGGTGCGCAACGTCGGCCGCGAGCTCGGCCTCCCCGAAGACGTCGTCGGCCGCCACCCATTCCCCGGCCCCGGCCTCGCGATCCGCATTCTGAGCGATGTCGCGAAGCCGAAGCTCGACGTCCTGCGCAAGGCCGACGCGATCTACCTCGAGGAGATCCGCGCCGCCGGCCTGTACGACGAGATCTGGCAGGCGTTCGCCGTGTTGCTCCCCGTGCGCAGCGTCGGCGTGATGGGCGACGAGCGAACCTACGACAACGTCGTCGGCCTGCGCGCCGTGACGTCAGTGGACGGCATGACCGCTGACTGGTACCACTTCCCGCACGACGTGATGGCGGTGATCTCGAACCGGATCATCAACGAGGTGGACGGAGTGAACCGAGTCGTGTACGACGTGAGCTCGAAACCGCCGGCCACCATTGAGTGGGAGTGAGTCCGGCGCGCCGCGTGAGCCATCACACGGCGATGAGAGATGAGAGAGACTCCGATTGAGCGATGAGAGCTGAGAGACGAAACAACGATTGGGTTGCCGGCACACCCGTCGTCGTCGTTGCGCTTAGATGGGTCTCTCCTCTCTCATCTCTCGATCGCGGTATCTCTCA
>JBJMNK010000144.1:0-36414 GCA_045804265.1 Gemmatimonadaceae bacterium
GATGGGGGTTGGCGCTCGGCACGATCGGGAGGTACCGTTAGGCGGGGGCGGGGATGGATCATTGTGGTATCCGCAGTAGGATGCGGGGCGAGTCTTAACGGTTGAACTGCAATCACGCGGATTACGCGGATTACGCGGATTGCTCCGAGTGGTGTTCTGCACTCCATTCACATCGCCAGCATCGCGACAAATGCTTTGGGGCACGCGCGGTGAGATGATCTCGCCGGCGTGCCCCAAAGTCGTTCAGCCCCGGCGCATGGAGCATCGCTCGCCAGAGGAGCGATCCGTGTAATCCGCGTAATCCGCGTAATCCGCGTTCCACCGTTTGAGCCAGCCTTCTGACAGTGGATTCTCGGCGGATCCCGCGTCAGCCGTCACCAATCGGCGTGCCACGTTCGCTCACCAGCCGGTAGAAGCTCGCCTTCGGCCCGAAGTGCAGCAGCATCCCGACCTCGAGCCGTGTAGCACACAGATAACTGAGCAACTGCCGGCGCGCGCTCGAGTGCAGTTCGGTCGTGGACTTCACCTCTACAACGAGCGCACTGTCGACGATCATGTCCAGCCGTTGCCAGGCGATCGCGGTCCCCTTGTACATCACGCGCACGCTCATCTCGCGGTCGACGCGATGCCCTCGCTCGCGGAGCTCGACGGTCAGCGCGCCGAGATAGATCTGCTCGAGGAACCCGAAGCCCAGGGTGTTGTAGACCTCGAAGAAGGCACCGATCACCGAGTGCGTCAGCCGTTCATGGATCAGCTCTCCGCGGGCCATGACTGCACGATCGCGCTGACTTGCGTCCGGCGCGGGATCGATTCGATGCGGGTGGGCGCGAATCGCGCCGGCCGAACACCTGCCTAACGCGAATCGCTCCGCCTGGTCACCTGCGCCGAACGCGCGCAGTCAGCGCGTCACCTTCCAGCGCCCGCCCTGGGTCGCGCCGTTGCCGGCAGTCGTGACGAAGGTGCCGGCGAAGGTGCGGACGTCACGCAGCCAGCCGGTGAACGTCGTCACCACCATCTCGCCCGAGTCGGGATCGCGGTACGGGTCGAGCCGTCCGCGCACCGTGTCGCCGCTGATCCGGACGAAATGGATCGTCAACGCCTGGGCAGGATCGGCGCGACGTGCGGTTGGCGCGCGGTCCGCGCCGGCGATGTTCAGCGGGCGCGGTACCATCACGACGTCGCCGAACGCGGTGTCCGAGCCGGCGCGGAGGCGGAAGACGATGCTGCCGCTCCGACCGGTCGCGTTTCCATCGTAGGAACCGGTCCATTCGCCGGCGAGACGGCCGAGGTCCGCTGCGCTCGCCGCGACTGGGACCGGCGTCGGCCGGCTGCGGCATGACACGGCCAACGCCGTGGCGACGAGCATCCCGATCAATGTCGCGCGCATGTTGCCTCCGCTTGCGTATACGGGCGTCAGGTGGCCGCTGTCCCCGAATGCCGATTACGGCGGTCACTCGCGATGCCCAGCAGCGAGTACAGCGGGCACACGTTGAACAGCGCCGTTGCCAGCGGAATCACACCGAGCAGGCCCCAGGCGGTCTTCGGGCCGAAGAAGGCGAGAGAGAGGATCGCGAGACCGAGAATGGCGCGGATCCAGCGGTCGATGCTGCCGATGTTGCGTGTCATCGTTGCGTCCTGAAAGGGAAGGGTGACACCGTGGTGAGCCTCCGAACTCTGCGCTCGGCGAATCCCCGGCGCTGTCGCCGAAAGTCCGACAGTTCACGGGTGCGGTACTCACGGCTGCGACAGTGGCGACAGCCGGCTCATGCCGAAATTCGACGCTTGCCCGCCCGCGCACTCGGCGCAACTTTCAGTGACGAGCCCTCCCCGCCCGCCTCCCCCATCGCCCTGCGCATGCTCCCCATCCTCGCGCTTCTCCTCTCCGTTCACACCGCCCCCGCCCCGCAAGCCGACTCCATGGCCGGCCGCTGGCAGATCAAGGGTGACGTCATGGGGAATCCGGTCAACGAGACCTGCACCTTCACCCAGGCCGACTCGGTGCTCACCGGGAGCTGTGCGGGGGAGGACGGCGAAGCCGCGCTCCTCGCCGGCGAGGTCAAGGGAGGCAAGGTCACCTTCTGGCATGGCGGCGATTGGGAAGGCCAGGCGCTGACGATCGTGTACTCCGGGACGATGTCGTCGAAGGCCGAGCTCAAGGGAACGATCGAGGTCCGACCGATGAACGCCGCCGGTACCTTCACCATGACGCCGGCGCCCACCACCGACGCCCCGGCTGCAAAGCCGTGAATCATTCGACAACACAGATGAACGCCATGACACACCCCCGCCTCAACGTGCGCGCTCGCCTCTGCCTGACGCTGGCCGCGACAGCGCTCCTCGCCTCGACCGCCATCGCGCAGGATCCCGGCGCCGCCCACGGTCCGGCACCGGCGCCGAGCACGGGGCCGAAGCTCGCGCCCCGCGGTGTGATTCCGCCCAACCCGGTTCGCGACAGCGGCGTCCTCGCGCAGGTGACGATTCCCGCCGGATTCGCGATCACGATGTTCGCCGGGCCGCCGGTGGCGATGTACCCGACGGTGGTCGCGCCCGCGCCTGACGGCTCGGTGTACATGGGGACGGACCTCAACCTGGCGCAGGGCGCGGTGAAGGGACGTGGCCGCATCATCCGCCTCGTCGACAACAACGGCGACGGCAAGGCCGACCACTACTCGGTATTCGCGATCGTCGACAGCCCGCGCGGGATCGCCGTCGACGGCAACACGGTCTACGTGCTGCACGTGCCTTACCTCACCGCCTTCCGCGACACCAACGGTGACGGGATCGCCGACAAGGCGGACACGATCGTCCGCAACCTCGGCTTCGGGCTCGACGTCCGCTCGTCGGATCACTCGACGAACAACATCGCGTTAGGCATCGACGGCTGGATCTACGTCGCCGTCGGCGACTACGGCTACTTGAACGCGAAGGGGAAGGACGGGACGACGATCACCCATCGCGGCGGATCGGTGGTGCGCGTCAGGCCTGACGGTAGCGGGCTCGAGGTCTTCACCGTCGGCACGCGCAACATCTACGACGTCGCCGTCGATCCGATGGGCCGCGTCTACTCGCGCGACAACACCAACGACGGGCTGGGGTGGGACACCCGGCTGCACTACCTCGCGCCTAACGCGAACATGGGGTACCCGCAGCTCTTCCGGAACTTCGCCGACGAGCACATGCCGTCGATGTTCGACTACGGGCCGGGTGCCGGCACCGGCGCACTCTGGATGCAGGACCCGGGGTTCCCCGAGCCGTGGAACAACGCGCTCTACACCGGCGACTGGACGATGAACAAGGTGTTCCGCCACAAGCTCACCCCGAAGGGGGCGAGCTTCGCGGTCGATCAGACGGACTTCGTCGTCGCGCCGCGCGTCGTGGACATGGCGATGGACGACCGCTCGCACGTGTACGTGGCGAGCCTCGTCGGCGGCGTCTTCAACTACGCCGGCGACACCGTCGGCGCGATCCTCCGCGTCGGCTACCCGGGAATGAAGCCGAGCGCGCCGCTCAACGCCTCGAAGCTGAGCGAGGCGAAGCTGCTCGCCGCGTTAGGCGACGCGAACCTGGTGCACCGCATCGAGGCCGAGCGCGAGATCGTCCGCCGCGGCGCGAAGGCATCGACGCTGGCCGCGTTGACCAAGCAGATCGCCGATACCAAGCGCTCGACCGACGCGCGCGCGGCCGCGATCTTCACCCTCGAGCTGGCCGGCGGCGCGCGCGCGCTTCCGGCGCTGCAGAAGGCGGTCGCCGACACGGCACTCCGCGCCGTCGCGCTCAAGGCGATCTCCGAGTCGCCGGCGCTCCGTCGCTCGGCCCCGGTCAGCCTCTATGCGAACGGGCTCGCTGACGCGGATCCGGCGGTGCGGGTGCAGGCGATCGCGGCGATCGTGCGCACCGGTGCCGTCGCTCAGGCGCCGGCGGTGGCGAAGCTGCTCGCGGACAGCGACGCGGCGGTGGCGCACCTCGCTTCGCGCGGGCTCGCCGCGTTAGGCGCGCGCGACGCGGCGCTGGCGGCGCTGACGACGGGTCCGGTGGCGGCGCGGAGCCATGCCCGGATGGCGCTGCAGCTCATGCACGACACGGCGACAGTCTCGGCGCTGGTCAGCGCGTTAGGCGGTGCGACCGATGCCGACGTCAAGCACGAGCTCGTGCTCACCCTCGCCCGGCTCGCCAACGACGAGGCGCCGTGGAACGGCGACTGGTGGGGGACGCAGCCGTCGACGATCGGGCCGTACTACATCCCGACCGAGTGGGCGGGGAGCGCGAAGATCCAGCCGGTGCTGCGCGACCTGCTCGCGTCGCGCAGCTCGGGGTCCGACAGTGCAAGCTTCAACCAGCTGGTCGATGATTTCGCGAAGAACCGCGTCCTGCCGTTAGGCTCGAAGACGGTGTTCGCCGGTGCCGATGCGGCGACGCGCACCCAGCTGGTGAACGCGCTGGCCGGCCACTCGGGGATCCCGGGATCGGCGAGCGCGCTGCTGACGCGGCTCGACGCGAGCAGTGCGGCGTCGCACGCGGCGGTCGCGCAGCTGATCGGCGGCGAGAACGGGATCTCGACCGAGCTCGCACCGCTGGCGACGAAGATCATCAGCGACACCACGCTCTCGGCCGAGCTGCGCGGCCAGGCGCTGGCGGCGGTCGGCCGCATCTCCGGCGACCAGGGGCTGCCGGCGGCGATCGCCGTGTTCGCGCAGGTGACGCCGGCGGCGCCACCGGTGCTGACCCCGGCTGCCGCGGCCGCGGCCGGCCCGCCGACACCGACGGCGGCGAACCCGGTGGACCTCGCGTGGCGCCGTTTCATCGGCGCGCGCGAGCGGACGTTCCAGCTCGACAAGTTCATCGCCCTCGCGCACAGCAGTGATCCTGCCGAGCGACGGCTGGGCTACTCGGTGCTCGTCCAGACGGTGCGCAATCCGCGCTACACGCCGGAGTTCGTGCGCAACGCGGTGCAGCCGGTGCTGTCCGCGGCGTGGCAGGATCCGACGGCGTCGGCGAGCCTCGTCCAGGCGATCCGGATCATGCACGTCGATGCGCAGTACGCCGACCAACTGAAGACGTACGATTCGCACGGAGGCAAGTAAGTGGAAGAGAAGCGCACACGCCGCGAGTTCCTCGGCGACGCCGCAGCGTTAGGCGCGGGGGCCTGGCTGCTCGGCGCCTGTGGGCGCTCGGCGGGAGCGGCGGCGTCGGCGGTCGCGAACATGTCGGGCGTGCGACCGTCGATCGACAACGCCGGGATCCAGCTCTATACCGTCCGCGACCGGATGACCTCGGACTTCGAGGGGACGCTGGCGCAGATCGCCGGGATCGGGTATCGCGAGGTCGAGTTCGTCGCCTACGGCGGCAAGTCGCCGCAGGAAGTGCGGGCCATCCTCGATCGCGTCGGGCTGCGGGCGCCGAGCACGCACGCGGCGCTGCGGCCGGGACCGGATCTCGAGCAGCAGCTGGCCGGTTACCAGGCGATGGGTCACAAGTTCGCGGCGGCCGGTGGTCCGCGGCGCGCGCCGGGTGGCCCGCCGATAGCGGCTCCGCCCGATCCGCGGGCTGCCCCGCCGGCGGGTGCACAGCCTAACGGCACGCCGCCTAACGGGGCGCCGGGCGGGTCGCCTAACGGCGGGCCGCCGGCTGGCTTCACGCCGCCGGTGCCGACCCTCGACTCGGTGCAGCGCGAGATCGCGTCGTGGAACGAGATCGCGCAGGCGGCGAAGCCGTACGGGATCAGGATCCTCGTCCACAACCATACGATGGAGTTCACCCTGCTTCCCGACGGGCGGACGCCGCACGACGTGATGCTGGCCGAGCTCGATCCGTCGCTGGTGGTGCTCGAGCTGGACATCGGCTGGTCGACGGTGGCGGGAAAGGACGCGCAGGCGCTGATCGCGGCGCATCCGGGTCGCTACCCGCTCTGGCACGTGAAGGACATGGCCAACCTCGCCGCGGTGAACAGCAACGGCAACGACGAGGCGGCGCGGATGCGCGCGGCGAAGATCGTCCCGTTAGGCCAGGGCGAGATCGACTACGGACCGATCTTCGCCCGCGCGGGTACCGCTGGGCTCGAGCACTTCTTCGTCGAGCAGGACACGGCGCCGGACAGCGGCGACTCGATCGCCGCGGCGCGGACGAGCTTCGAGGCGCTGAAGCAGCTACTCAGGAGTTGAACGAGCACTGATGAAGACACATGCAGCAGAGGGACGGGGCGCCGCGGCGCTCGATGCGCGCCGCGCGGGCCCAGCCACCGCGGGTCGCGCCGCGGGTCTGATCGCGACGGCGCTCGCCGTCGTCGCGCTGTGCCTGCCTAACGGTACGGCGCGGGCGCAGGCGTCGAGCGTCGCACCGGCCGGCGCGAAGCCGGCAGCCGGCGCGCCGCGCACCGGGGCCCAGGTGTTCGCCACCACCTGCGCCGCCTGCCACCAGGCGAAGGGCGAGGGGACGGATGTCTATCCGCCGCTCGCCGGGAGCGAGTGGGTGCAGGGCGACGAATCGCGCGTCGTGCGGATCATCCTGCACGGGCTGATCGGCGACGTCGAGGTGCAGGGGCAGGTCTACAACGGCGCGATGCCGGCGTGGGGCCCGTCGCTGAGCGACGCCGAGATCGCGGCGGTGGCGACGTACATCCGCTCGAGCTTCGGGAACAAGGCGCTGCCCATCACCGCCGCGACGGTCGCAGAGGCGCGGGCGGCTCACGCCGGACGCACCACACCGTGGACGATTCCAGAGCTGCTGCTGATCAAGGTCGGCGAGAAGAAGTAGAGCCGGCAGGGTCAACTGGGCTAGTCGCGCTGCCACGGCGCGTCGTCGTATCGCGGCGACTGCTCGCGATCGCCGCCTGGCTGCTGGCGGTGGCGGTGCTGGCGCAGATCTTCCTCGCCGGGCGCGCGGTGTTCGTCGGTCCGGACTGGTGGCAGAAGCATCGCGAGTTCGTGCACACCTTCGAGTGGCTCGCGCCGCTCTCGGTCGTGCTGGCGTACCTCGGCCGCGCGACGCGCACCGCCAAGCTGCTCGCCTGGGCTACGTTGGTCCTGCTCTTCTTCGCCTACGCCACCGCCGGCTGGCAGAGCTCACTCGGTCGGCACGGTCTCGCCCCCCTGCACCCGGTGATCGCCGTGCTGCTCTTCTGGGCCGCGATCGAGCTCGCGCGCCGCTCAAGGGAGGGGGTCAGAGCAGTTGAAATACGATGATGCGCATCATCGTATTTCAAGTGCTCTGACCCCTTGAAGTGACGCTCGCGTCATCTCAAGGGCTCTGACCCCCCCCGGTATTCGAGGCCGACGGTCACTACACGGCCGGCGGCGGGGTAGAGCAGCATCGTGCCGCTCCCGGCGGGATCGGGGAAGCCGGTCGTGCTGTACTTCCTATCCAGGAGGTTGCGGACGTCCGCGGTAAGGCGGATGCCGGCGACGGGGTATGACGCGCGGAGGTCCACCCGCGTGTAGGGCGGGAGGGGGCGGGTGTTGGCGTCGTCGAGCCAGGTGTGGCGCACCGTCGTCGATGCCAGCGTCAGCCCGAGCCCGTGCGCCGGAGCGAGCGTCAGGCCTAACGCGATGGCGTCGCGCGGCACCGCCTTCAGCTGCTTGCCGGCGTTCTCGCCGAGCCGCGAGGTCGCGTCCTGACGGGTGTAGTTCGCGAAGCCACTGAACGCGTGCGGCCCATCGATGTTCAGCCCCGTCTCGATGCCGCGGTGCCGGCTGCGGCCGATGTTCACGTACCGGAACTGCTGGAGGTCGAAATCCAGCTCGTTGCGCATGTCCATCTGGTACGCCGAGAGCGCGAGCCGCGCCTGCAGCCGCCCCGGCACGAGCGCGGCGCGATGGTAGAGCCCCGCCTCGACGCTCGTCCCGAACTGCGGGTCGAGCTCGGGATTCGAGATGCTCACCGAATACGGCGGGAAGGGGATCGGCGTCGCGCGCTGGTCGAAGAGCTGGTCGATCGTGGGCGCCTTGAACGAGCGGCCGGCCGTGAGGTACACATGGCCGGTCTGCGCCACGTCGTCGATCCAGCGGAAGTTGATCCCCGCCCGCGGGCTGACCGCGACGTGGGTGGAATGGAATCCGCCCCCCGCGCTCGGCGCGAGCGGGGTGTACCGGTCGCCGATGTGATCCACTCGGCTGCCTAACGTGAGGCGCAGGGCGTCGGATGGCGAGATCTCCCAGTTGGCGAAGGCGGCCACGTTCTCGCGCCGACCGCGTCCGCGGGCGGTGACGTCGCCCCTGGCGCCGGTCGCCGCGGCGAACGCGCTCGAGTCGCCGGTGGCGACCGGGCGGTACTCGGACGTCAGGCGGCCCGCCGACATGTCGGCGCCGACGACGAGCCTGTTGACGACGCCGGCCAGCGTCCCCGCGGTCTCGAGCTGCAACGACCCGATCAGCCGCGACACTCCGAGCGCCCGCGTCTGCGCGTCGGCGAAATCCGCCGAGAGCGGCTGGGTGTGCACTCCATCGCTGGTGGTGCGCTCGCCCATCAGGTATCCGCTCAGGTGCGACGATCCCCACGCGCGCGTCGAGCCGTCGAGCGTCAGGCGGTGGACGCGCTCGTCCGCGCGGTCGAATCGGAAGAGTGGCGATGCCGCCGTCCGCGACGACGCGAGCTCGACATCGGTGAGCGGGCCGGGGTCGTCGAAGCGCCGCTGGTGCTCGAGCGCCGAAAGGGAGAGCGAGCCACGGTCGGTGCGCAGCAGGTCGATGGAGCCGCCGACGGTACCGGACCGGTGCTGCTCGTGCGCACGATAGCCGTCCGTGCGTCGCAGGTCGCCGAACAGGGAGGCCGCGTGGCCGCCGAGTGACCCGCCTAACGCTGCGCCGGCGCGGAGCGTGCCGAGCTCACCGCCCTCGATACGCCACGCCTCGCGCGCGCGCTGTCCCGGCGCGTGGCGGGTGATCAGGTTGACCACGCCGCCGACCGCGGCGTCGCCATACGCGGCGGAGGATCCGCCGCGCACGATCTCGATCGCGTCGAGCGCGGCGAGCGGAACGAGGTCCCAGTTCACCTGCCCCGTCGCGAGACCCGTGAGCGGGACGCCGTCGAGCAGCACCGTGACGTACTCCGTCTCGCCGCCACCATAGAAGCCGCGGATGGCGAGCCGCGGCGCTTCACCGAGCGCGTCGGAGTGGAGCACGACCATCCCAGGCACCAGCTCGAGCGCGTTGCCGACGGTGGACACCGGCAGCCGCTGAAGGTCCGCCGCCGAGAGCCTGGTGACCGCCGCCGCGCTGGCCGCGAGCGGCGCGCTCCGTCGCTCGGCGGTGACGACGACCGCTTCGAGACGATGCGAGGTGGTAGTGTCGCGACGCGCGGTGGAGTCGTTGGCCTGCGCGGCGAGGCGCGGGGCGGCGATCGCGGATCCAGCAGAGAAGACGGTCGCGACGACCACCGCGACGCGTCGAGTGGCGCGTGCGGTGTCGGCGAAGCGGGGGCTTAAGACGGGCATCACTGTAGAGTCGAGGCGTGCATGAAGGCGACGATGAAAGCTAGCGCCCAGTGCGGCGATGGGCACAGAGGTACGCACTGAGCGACGCGTCAACCGCCGACCTCGCGGCGACGCGTCGACCGGGCGGTCGACGTACCGCAGCACAGGGATAGATTGCCGGATGCGACTCAACACGAACATCCCGAGCTGATGGACATCGAGCGCCTGCACGCGGGAACGTGCGCTCCGCCGTTTCCGATCTACGACGACCTCGTCCCGCGGTTCCTCGCCGCGCACGCCGGCGGGCAATCGTCGACGAGCGCTTCGCGCGACGCCGCGATCGCGCACGCGCTCGCGACCTGCGCCGGATATTCCTACTCCGACACGAAGACCGTCGCGTCGATGATGGCCGCCCTCGGACTCGGCGGCGGTGCGTGCGTCCGTGTTGCGCAGACGGTCGACGCGATGTTCGTCTTCTCGACCGCGTTCCTCGTGCAGAGCAAATGCGGGCGCGTCGTCGTGCTCTGCTATCGTGGCACCGAGCCGACGAACCTCGGCAACTGGTTCGGGAACGCCGACGTCGGGCCGGATGAGGTTGCGCTGGCGGGTGAGCAGGCCGGCTTCCACAGCGGCTTCTACCGGAACGTCCGCACGACGCGCCGCATCGTCATCGAGGAGCTGAATCGCGCGATCGAAGGACGCTCGCTGGCCGACCCGACGCAGCGCGTCGAACATCCGATGGAAGCGCTGTACCTGACGGGGCACAGCCTTGGCGGCGCGATGGCCGTGCTGTTCGCGATCTCGACGAGGGCCAACCACGACACGAAGGCGATCGCCGATCGCCTGCGCGCCGTCTACACTTTCGGGCAGCCGATGGCGCTGGCGCAGCCGTTGACCAACTTCGCGCGCGAGGTCGGCCAGCGTGTCTTCCGGCACGTGATGGGGCGCGACATCATCCCCGCGCTTCCACCAGCTCAGTCAGGAGACTTCGCCCACGTCGGACACGAGTACGTTCACGCCGACGGCGAATGGCACCCGGCGGGCACCCCGGTCTCGCAGCTGAAGAACATGCGGGACATTCCCGGTTCGCTCCTTTCCGTCTTCGCGACGCCGAAGCGCGCCGCGTCGGCGCGCTACGCGCTCGGCGACCACGGGCCGCACCGCTACATAGGAGCGCTGCGTCCCGAGGGTCGGATCACCGAGTTCGGCGACTGGTCGTGACTGCCTAACGGTGCGTCAGGGGGTGATGAATCCCCCGTCGGTTCCGATGACACGCGTGTCGCCGTCGGCGGGGACGACGCCAGGTGCGAGCCCGAGCGTGCCGCCGATGCGGGTGATCTGCCAGATCGTCGCGACCCCGCTCCGCAGCGCCCATCGCGCATCGAAGCCGGCCAGTGCGCCCAACTCGGGGAGGACCAGGTCGTAGCCATCGGGATTGAGCGCCGCATAGCCGGGAGTCATGCCGACCGAGACCACGTTCTGCCCCTGCTGGAAGTGGACGCTGGTTTGTCGGTCGTACTCCGCTTGCGCATCGAACCGCGCGCGCAGCCGTGCCGATGGTGTGGTCGCGATGACGCTCAACTGCGGCACATGCGGTGGCACCGGGAATGCCATCGTCCGGTCGACCGGCGCGCGGAAGTACGTCGTCACCGAGCGAACGACGTTGCTGGTATTCGACATATTGGTGGTCGCGGAGAGGAACTGCAGGTCGCCCGCCGCGAGCCGATCGGCGGGAAGCGCGTAATAGATGCGATCCTTCGCGAGCACCGACGCATTGCCGAACGTCACCACGTTGTCGCTGTGGGCGGTACGAAATCCGACGCGTGAGATCGCGCCATCCGTGCCGAATCCGGTGAGCGTGAGGATCGGCGACACCGGATGGATCACCTCGGCGGAGCTGAAGTCGAGCACCGGAATCGTCGCGCCGTCAGGCAGCTCGAGGGCGTGACGCAGGATGTAACCGGTGAGGACGAGGTCGTTGCCGGTGTCCGTGAGTCGCGTGGCGAACAGCTCCTGCGGTCCAGCCGGCACGAAGCGAAGCGTGAAGTCACCGCCCTCCGACCGAGTCGTCGCTTCACGCGTCGATCGGCCATCGTTCACGACGGCGACTTCGTTCGTATCGATCCCGGCGACCGTGCCAATGAGGGTGTGCAATTCCGGGGCGACACAGAGATCGGTCCGCGGCTCGCCGGCGATCGACAGCTCGTCGAGCGCGCCGTACTGAACCGACAGGGACGTGAAGCCGCTCGCGAACCGCCGCCCCGTCGCGACGGCGCCGCGGTTCGAGGCGAAGTCATGCCTGAAGACCGCAAACTGTCCGGCGACGGTCGGGAGCACCGGCGTCCACGCGCCGTCGCCGTCCTGGAACGCGACCCATTGCGGGGGGTTCTCGCTGCAGAACGACACCGCGACCGGGGTGGTATGCGGATGCGGATCCGGCCCGGTGACGCTCACGTCGTAGCTGGCGCACGCGGCCAGCGCCGGGAGCGCGAGCGCGAGCCCGGTGTGGATGGTGCGGCGCGCGAGGGTCGTCATCGTCGGTTGCATCGTAGCCTCGAGTGATCTCATGAACGTCAGGCCTGACGGGCAAGTCCGTCAGGCAGCATCGGGTGTGTCGTAGTAGCCGGCGATCGCCCAGGACACGATGCGATCGCGAATGATGTCGCGCCGCCAGCGATTGGTCGCGAGCGACTGATCGTCAGGCAGGCAATCCTTCAGCGCCACCAGGAAGCGCTCCGGCGGGCACTGAGCGCGACGAGCGGTCTCGGCGCAGCGCACCACAGCGGCGCGCAGCGCCGAGTACTCGGAGGACTGCGACGCGCGTGCGGCGTGCACCGCCTGCACGATGCTCGCGCAGTCCGCCCAGGGCAGCTTTCCACCCGAGCAGCTCATGATGTGAGTGGAATGAGGTCGAAGAGCAGCACCACGCGCTGCGCGCGGAACGCTCCGTTGTTGAAGTGCCAGGAACCAGCGAGCGCCTGCACACACTCGACGACGTTTTCCATCCCGGAGCCGTGCACCTTGCTCGCCGAAACGGTTGGATGCCGAACGCTGCCTGCCGGGAGCACCATGACCGCCACCCGGAGTTGCCCGCGGAGAGCGGGGTTCTCCTTCAGCCCGCCCTCCTGGTAGCAGTGTCGGATCGCCGGCGCGTATCGCTGCCCCGCGGCGTCGAGCTCCGCCTGCGCGCGCGCCTGCGCCCTCTGCTCGCCCTGCGCGGCGAGCGGCTCGCTCGCGGCGGCCGACGCGAGCGCGAAGACGACGGCGAGCACCCGCATCAGGCCGGCCGAAAGCGTTAGGCGACGCGGGGCAGCCGCCGGGCGTGATGCGGAGTATCTCATTGGACGACGACCTCGCCGTGCATGGTGGGGTGGATGTGGCAGGTGTAGCGGTACGTGCCGGCCGTGGTGAAGGTGCGATTCAGCGTGACGTTCGCGTTGACGCCACCGATGTCGGTCGGAGCGCCCGCCTGCGGCTCGAAGAAGACGTTGTGTCCGACGCCACCGAACGCGAAGCTGACCTGGTCGCCGACGTGGACGGGAAGCGACGCGGGGGTGAACGCGAGCGCGGCGGTCGCATCGATGGTCTTCGGGTCAGGCGGTGGCGGCGGCGCGGTCGTCACGTAGCCGCTGCTGCCGCCTCCGCCGCATGCAGCGAGCAGCGCCACGATCAGCACGCGGGCGGACCTACGGATCGTTGAAGTCATGTTGGCAGGCATTGTGTTTTTCCTCGGGTTGCAGTTTGAAAGGCGGCTATTCGATGCGAAGTGGATCATTGCGAAGCGGATCATTTGCGCGAAGACGCGTGAACGTCAGGTCGAGCCGGACTTCGATGTCGCGCTTAAGGCGCAGCAGGCCGAAGAACCGCGTCAGGTTGCCGATGCGGTACGCTTCCAGATCGAGCGGGAACGCGGCTTCGACGTGAATCGCGTGGGTGTCGATCGCCACCGTCGCGGGCAGGTAGACCACGCGCTTCACGCCGTGGATGGTGAGGGTGCCGTTGAGGCCAACCACGAACGTGTCGCTGTCCGTGTCGTCCGACAGGACTTCGACGCGAATGAGATCGAAGCGCATCGTCGGATGGATCGCCGCCTCGAGCGCGGCGCGCATGTCGCGATCGCGGAGCGCGCTGCGGGTGGTCAGCATCGCGACCGGAGCCTCGACCCAGCCACGCGCGCTGGTGATGTCGCCTTCGACCATGCCGGCGACGGTGATGGTCGAGCCGACGAAGGCGCCCATGCTGCCCTGCGCGGTGAAGCTGAGCGTGCCGCGGCGCAGGATCGCCTTGATCGCCGGTTGGATGTCTTCGCCTCCTCCAATCCGCGAGGAGTCGTTGGTCTGAGCGAACACGCTCCCGACCCAGTGGGTGAATTTCCAGTTCGTCTGCATGTCGTGGGTGACGAGTTCACGTCGTTGAAGGGGATCGTCAGGCAGCTGTCACCTTGTAACGACCGCAAACTGCATCGTTTTATTCCCCCCGTCTTGAACGGACGTGCGCCGATGCGTTGAACGAACGTGCGCGGTGCGCATCGGCTGCGTCGGCCGCCGTCCTACATCGATCCGGATGAAAGACCGACGGCTCGCGGCATGATCGGCTTACCACCGCCCACGACCGGCGGTCGTACGGTTCTCGCGCGGCGATAGCGCCGCTGCAATTCCCGGAGGACCGCAAGAATGTCAACATCGATTGCTGCCCGGCCGACCGACACCACGCGCCTAACGGCGCAGCGAGCCGTGGACTCCGAAATGATGCCGATCTTCAGCCGCCTCGCCGCGACCGAGCCGGGGGTGCGCGGAGAGATCGAGATCTGCGCCGACGCGGCCCGCCACATCGACCGTCAGGCACTGCACTGGCCGGGGGTGTTGTTCGAGACGGGGCGGAACTACATCACGAGCACGGAAAGCGCCTCGCTCGGCCACCACTACATCGGACTCAACGCCGATCCGGATCCGGTCATCCTCCGCGGTGTCGGGCGGGCGCGGGCGGTGGACGTGACGCTGGCTCCCGGCGCGGCGTGGATCGTCCCGGCCGGGGACTCGATCACGCTGCGCGTCGAGCCAAGGCACCGGATCGTCAGGATGACGATCGATCCCCTGCACGCCGACGCGATGCTCGAGGAGACGCCGGGGAGCGGCGTCCGGCTCGAGCTTCGCCGGAGCTGCGGTATCGATGCGCCGCAGCTCCGCCACCTGATGATGGCGCTCGCCGCGGAGGCGGATCCGCGCGGGTCGACCGGGCTCGCCTTCGTCGAGACGCTGATCGGCGCGGTGACCCAGCAGGTGGCGATGCACGCCGGCGTCACGCGTCCAGCGCGCACGCAGGCGCGCGGCGGGTTGTCACCGCGCGCCCGGCGTCGCGTGCTCGAGGTGATCGACGCGCAGCTCGACGCGCGGCTGAGCATCGAGACGCTCGCGAAGGAGGTCGGGCTCTCGCCGGCGCACTTCGCCCGCGCGTTCAAGCAGACGTTAGGCGAGGCGCCGCACCGCTTCCTGATGGCGCGACGGCTCGAGCGCGCCCGCCACCTGATCGAGCGCTGCGGCGCGCAGCTCTCCGACGTCGCGGCGCGATCGGGGTTCGCCGACCAGGCGCACTTCACCCGCCACTTCAAGCGGCAGTTCGGCGTGACTCCCGGTGCGCTGACGAAGATGCAGGGCCGCTGCGCCTGACGCTGCCGGCCGCGGCAGCGTCCAGGCGACGCAGGCGCTTCAGGCGAGCAGCTCGTGCGAGACGACGTAGCGTACGAGATCCGCCCGCGACGCCAGCCCGAGTTTCTCGAGGAGGCGCGAGCGGTAGGTGCTCACCGTCTTCACGCTGAGCCCGAGCTCGGCGGCGACCTCCTTGACCATCATCCCGCTGCCTAACGCGCGGAGGACCTCGAACTCGCGGTCGCTCAGCCGGTCGTGCGGCGCACCCTCGTTGACCTCGCCGGCCATTCCGGCCAGTCGGTCGGCCATCGACTCGCTGACGTACCGGCGCCCGCGCGCGACGCGGCGGATCGCGTCGACGAGCTGCTCGGGCGAATGATCCTTGGTCAGGTAGCCTGACGCGCCCGACTGCAGCGCGCGCAGCGCCCACTGATCCTCGGAATAGGCGCTGAGCGCGAGCACCCTGATCGACGGATGCTGCGCGCGCAGCTGGCGCAGCGTCTCGATGAAGGGAGCGCCGGGCATGCTGACGTCGAGCAGGACGACATCCACCGCCGCCGTCGCGAGCAGGCGAAACAGCTCGGCGGCTCCGGCCGCATCGCCGGCGACGGCGATGCCGGGATCTTCGCTCACGATCCGGCGCAGTCCCTCGCGCACGATCGGGTGGTCGTCGGCGATGGCGAGACGGATCATCGGTCAGTGCGTTTCGAAAGTGGGGCCCGCAAGGTGATCACTGTCCCGCCGCCGCGCGCCTGCCCGACATCGAGCGTGCCGCCGCAGGCGAGGGCGCGCTCACGCATCCCGATCAGTCCGAGCGAGCCGGTGCCCTTGAAGCGCTCCGGCGGAATGCCGACCCCGTTATCGGCGATCTCGAGCTTCATGCGCCTCGTCGAGAGGCGGAGCCGGATCTTCACTCGCGTCGCTGATGCGTGGCGCGCGACGTTGGTGAGCGACTCCTGCAGGATCCGGAACGCCGAGCTGCCGAGATCATCGGGGACGGGAATGTCATCGGCGCACAAGTCGATGTCGGTGGTGATTCCGGTGCGAACGGAGAACTCGTGGCCCTGCCACTCGAGCGCGGCGGCGAGTCCGAGCTGGTCGAGGATGCTCGGGCGCAGCTCGGTCGCGATGCGCCGCACCGAGGTAAGCGTCTGGTCGATGCGCTGCACGATCGACGCGCACTGGGCGACCGCTTCGTGATCGTGCGGCAGCCGGCGCTTCATCCACGAGACGTCGAGACGCAGCCCGGTCAGCGCCTGTCCGAGCTCATCGTGGATCTCGCGAGCGATGACCGTCCGCTCTTCCTCACGGACCTTCTGCAGTCGCGACGCGAGTGCGCGGAGCTGCTCGCTCGACGCACGGATCTGCTCCGTGGCGAGATGACGATCGGTGACGTCGCGCTGGATGCCGAAGTGTCCGGCGATCCGGTGCTCCTCGTCGTAGATCACCATGTAGTCGCCCTCGATGCGCATCGGCGTACCGTCGAGTCGCCGCTCGTCGGTCTCGACGTGAACGTGGCCGGCGTCGAAGAAGGCGCGCCACCGTGCCTTTGCGTTCACGAGGTCGTGCGCGAAGAACTGCGCCGGCGTGCGCCCGATCAACTCGTCGGCCGACGACGCATTGAACTGGGTGACGATCGCGCTGTTCACCTTCGTCATTCGCTGGTGCTCGAAGACGTAGTCGAGCACGCCGGACTTGTCGGCGTCGACGTTCCACTCGATCGGCTCATCGAGCATCATGAAGAAGAATCCGTCGAGCGACTGCGAGAAGAACAGCTCGAGCAGCCGCTCGTTCTCGATCCCACCGGCGACAGGCATGCGACCGCGCCATCCATTGGAGGCCGATGGAAGGTACGGCCCGGGGGAGCGGAGCGCCAAAGTCGACGACGTACCGCCGGGCGACACGACGCCGTGATGGGAAGGAGCGCCTGCCATGCGCCAACGTATCGCGCCGAGTGATCGCGCGCGATCGGACGGATGCGGGAAGCGAAGTGCGCCCGGCGCGAAGGGCGTCGTAGGACGGTGGCCTACACTTCGGCGACGATGCAACGGGCCGATCGCTCGCCTTGGCGCCGTCGCGCATGCATGTTCATCGCGTACGAGACTCGGCGTGCCTCCCTTCTTCACACGCCGCAACACGCGAGGTCCTCGTGAACGAGCGCATGCCCCCCGACGACGATCCGATCATCCGCAGCCTTCGCGCCGCGGGAATCCGCCCCTTCCAGCCACCGACCGGCGGACCGATCGAGCTCCATCCGCACCGCGGCCGGCGCATCCTCTTCGTGCTGCTCGCCATCTTCGTGCTGCTGATCGCTGTCCCGGCGATCGCGACGCGGCTCAGCGACTGGCTCTGGTACCGCGAGATCGGCTTCGAGCGCGTCTTCTTCACGAAGATCATCGCGCAGTGGGCGCTCGGCCTTCCCGCGGGCATCATCGCCTTCGTCGTTCTCTACGCCAGCGCGCGGTTCGCGCTCGGCGGACCGACGCGGGCCGCCATCGCGACGCGCCTGGGTGACATCTACGCGCGCTCCGGCGTGACCGACGTCGCGCGGTCGGCGATCGACAGCGGGGTCCGGGCCATGACGTTAGGCGCGGCGACGCTGGTCGCACTCCTCTTCGGACTGGTGATCGCCGCGCAGTGGCGCACGATCCTGCAGTTCTGGTATCGCACCCCGTTCGGTGTCACCGAGCCGGTGTTCGGTCGCGACGTCGGCTACTACGTGTTCACGCTGCCGGTGCTGGAGCTCGCGACCGGCGTCGCGCTCTGGCTGATCGTGCTGGCGATGCTCGCCGCGCTCCCCTTTCACCTGACGCGCGCGCCGCAGCACGGCGGCGGGTGGCGGCCTTTGCTCAGTCGGCGTGGTGAAGCGCAGCTCGCGGTGCTCGCCGCGCTCTTCCTCCTCGTGATGGCGGTGCGGATCCACTTCGTCGGGATTCCGGCACTCCTCTTCGGCGACCACCTCCCGCTCACCGGTGCGCGCTACGTGGACCTCCACGTGCGCATCCCCTCGCTGCACGTGCTGAGCATCGCCGCGCTCGTCGGCGGAGTGATGATCATCTGGGGCGCCACGCAGGGACGCCTCGTCGCGATCGCGGTGCGAGTCGTCGCCGGCTTCGCCGTGCTGGGAATCCTCTCGGCGGTGGTGCCGGCGCTCGTCCAGCAACTCGCCGTGCAGCCTAACGAGCTCGATCGCGAGACGCCGCAGATCATCAACCACATCCGCGCCACGCGACAGGCGTGGGGGATCGAAGGTGTCGAGCCGCAGGAGATCGGCACCGCGACTCCACTCACCGCCGATCTCGTCGCGCGCAATCGCGCGACGATCGACAACGTCAGGCTCTGGGACCGCGAGCCGCTGCTTCAGACCTTCGGCCAGATCCAGTCGATCCGCACCTACTACGACTTCGTCGCCGTCGACGACGACCGCTACCGGCTCGGTGGCCAGCTGCGCCAGGTGCTGCTCGCGCCGCGCGAGCTCGACACGCAATCGCTGCCGACGCGCGGCTTCATCAACGAGCACCTGACGTACACGCACGGGATGGGGCTGACGCTCGGGCCGTCGAACGCGGTGACCGACGAGGGGCTGCCCGTGCTCTTCATCAAGGACCTGCCGCCCGCATCGAGCGTGGAGCTCCGCGTCACGCGTCCGCAGATCTACTACGGGGAGCTGTCGAACGACTTCGTGCTCGCGCCGAGCAAGCAGAAGGAGTTCGACTTTCCCGCCGGTGAGGGCGATGCCGCGGTGTACTCGCAGTACGACGGCCACGGTGGCGTGCCGGTGAGCTCGTTCCTCCACCGGCTGCTCTTCGCCGTTCGTTTCGGCTCGCTCAACATCCTGCTCTCGCGCGACCTCACCAGCGCGACGCGGATTCTCTACTACCGCGACATCCGCGAGCGCGCTCGACGTGCGCTGCCGTTCATGCTCTTCGATCGCGATCCATATCTCGTGATCGGCGCCGACGGCCGCCTCTCATGGATGCTCGATGCCTACACCGCGACCGATCACTACCCGTATGCGCGCGGTGTCGCCGGTGGCGTGAACTACATGCGCAACAGCGTGAAGGTCGTCATCGACGCCTACGACGGCAGCGTGCGCGCGTACCGCGCCGACGACAAGGACCCGATCATCCGCACCATCGACAAGATGTACCCGGGGCTGTTGCGGCCACTGGCCGAGATGCCGGCCGACCTGCGCGCGCACGTCCGCTATCCGGAGGATCTCTTCCGGCTGCAGACGATGCTCTACGCGACGTATCACATGGTGAACCCCGAGACGTTCTACCATCGCGAGGACGAGTGGCAGATTCCCGGCGGAACGGGGACTGCCGGGCCGATCGGCGATCCTCGTCGTGGTGAAGGTGAAGCGTTCCTGCGCCACATGGTGATGCGGCTTCCCGGCGAGAAAGATCCGGAGTTCATCCTCATGCGTCCGTTCACGCCGAGGCAGAAGGACAACCTCGCTGCGTGGATGGTCGCGCGGAACGACGGCGCGCATTACGGTGAGCTCGAGGTCTATCGCTTCCCGCGCCAGCGACTGGTGTTCGGGCCGAACCAGGTCGTCAACCGCATCAACCAGGACACGGAGGTCTCGCGGCAGGTCACGCTCTGGGATCAGCGCGGGTCCGAGGTGCTGCGCGGCGAGCTGCTCGTGCTCCCGGTGGAAGGTACGCTGATCTACGTGCAGCCGCTCTACCTCCGCGCAGAGGGCGGGCGCATCCCCGAGCTCAAGCGAGTCGTCGCCGTGCACGAGGGGAGGGTGTCGATGGGCGAGTCGCTCGACGCCGCGCTCGCGGGATTGCTCGACCAGCCGACGAACGGCGGTGCGCCGGCCAGCACCAGCGCACTGCCTAACGCGCCGCCGGTGGGCGCGACTGCGGCCGCGGCGAGCGGATCGCTCGCCCAGCAGGCACGCGACCACTACGATCGGGCGCGCGCCGCACAACGCGCTGACGACTGGGCGACCTACGGCGAAGAGATGCGGAAGCTCGGCGAGGTGCTGAAGCAGATGGACCGGCAGCCGGGAGCGCGACCCTGACGGCGCTCCCGGCCGGTGCTGCCTAACTGTGGTGGTGGTGCTCGCTCGACGCCGGTGGCATCGGCACTTCCGAATCCGAACGGACGACGTGGAAGTGCGCCATCATCCCCTTCTCGTGATGCTCGAGGATGTGGCAGTGGTACATCCATTCGCCTGGACGGTCGTCGGGGAGCCAGGCGATGCGCACGGTGCTCTTCGGCGGAACGTTGACGGTGTCCTCCCACGAGAGGAACGCGGGCGGAGTGCCGTTGAGGTCGAGCACCTGGAAGAAGAAGCCGTGCAGGTGGAAGGGGTGATCCATGTTCGAGTCGTTGATCACGTCCCACACCTGGAGCTGGCCGACGACCACCGGCTTGTCGCGATGGTGGGTCTCGCCATTGATCAGGAAATCCATTCCGCGCAGGCTGACCTTCACGCCGAGGTGGACTTCGCGCGTCGGCGTGACCGGCCCGGTCACGAGTGGCTCGATGTGGCGAAGCACTGCCGGCACCATCGCGCGTGACGGCTTCGTCGGGCCGACGTGCAGCGCCGCGAACCGCTCGTCCTTCGGCCAGGCGAGGCTGCGCCGGTTGTAGGCGAGCGACATGATCTCGATCGTCTCGCCCTCGCTGAACGGTCCGACGACGATCTCGACGCGGTCGGCCGTCGCGAGCAGCACCTCTGTCGCTTCAACCGGTGCTGGTATCAGCCCACCGTCGGTGCCGATGATCGTGAACGGGCGCCCGCCGATCGACAGCCTGACGTAGCGCGCGCTCGACGCGTTGACGAAGCGCCACCGCTCCCGCTGTCCGGCGGCGATGGTGAGCTCGGGCTCCTGCTTCCCATTCACCAGCCTGACGTTTCCCTGTCGGCCGTTATGACGCTCCACCCACCCGCCCGGCGGCTCGACCTGCGCGTCGTCGTCGAGCGCCACGTCGTCGAGGACGAAGACGCGATCGGCATCGAGCACCGGCTCGTCGGGGCCGCGCACGATCAGCGCGCCGTAGAGGCCGCGCTCCATCTGCACCGTCTCGTGGCTGTGCGGGTGATACCAGAAGGTGCCGGCGTCGGGGAGGCGGAAGCGATAGGTGAACGTCTCCCCGGGCGCGACGGGCCGCTGCACCATGTCGGTGCCGTCCATCGCCGAGGGAATCCGCAGCCCGTGCCAGTGCATCGTCGTCGGCTCCGCCAGGCGATTCGTCAGCCGTACCTCGAGCACGTCCCCGACTCGCGCCTCGATCACCGGACCGGGGACCTGCCCGTTGAAGCACCAGGCGCGCGTCGCCCGCCCGGGGATGAACTCCCACTCATGCTCGCTCGCCTCGCACTCCACGGTGACGACGGTGCATCCGTCCGCGGGCTGCGCGGCCGCGAACGCGGCGCTGTACGCGCCTAACGATTCGGGGGAGGCTTCGTGCACCACCGGGCCGTGCGAGTGATGCATCTGTTCATGGTGATGATGCTCGGACACGAGGACCTCCGCGTGAGGGGTGAGCAGGGGGAATCCAGCGAACGATCGAACTATCAGCTTCTCAATACTTCAGCTTCTCCAGGTACGAGATGCTCTTCGGCACGTTCGTCATCGGGTCGGTCGTCTCGTCTTCGAGGTAGTAGTGCTCGAAGCCGTCCTTCTGGGCTGCCGCCATCAGCGCGCCCCATGGTACCTGTCCCTCGCCGATCGCCGCCTGCTGCTCGGCCGGCAGCCCGCCGGATAGTGAGCCGCGCGCGACACCGGGCTTCATGTCCTTGATGTGCATCAGCTTGAAGCGGCCGGGATACTTCCTGATCATCGCCACCGGATCGACGCCAGGCAGCCAGGTCCATAGCACGTCCATCTCATAGTGCACGAGCGCGGGATCGGTCTCCCTGATCATCAGGTCGAGCAGCGTACCGTTTCCGGACTTCACCGGCTCGAAGCCGTGGTCGTGATAGAAGAACGAGATGCCACCCGCCTTGAGCGCGCGCCCGAACTGGTCGAAGTCGGCGATCGCGCGACGCGCATCGGCCTCGGTGAAGCCCTTCTTGTCGTCGTGGGGATACCAGGCGAGGCCGACCCACTTCGCGCCTAACGCCTTCGCGGTGGCGACGACGGAGTCAGGATGGTCCTTGAGCTCGTTGTAATCGACGTGCATCGACGTCGCATGCAGCCCCGCCTTCTGCAGCGCGGCGGCGAACTGCGGCGCGGACATGCCATAGAGTCCCGCCGTCTCCACCTCGGTGAGCCCCATCCGGTGCACGGTGTTCATCATCGCGATCGGGTCCGTCCTGGCGAGGTCGTGGAAGCTCCAGAGCTGGATGCCAAGAGGTCCCTTGAAGTCGCCCTGCAGGCTGACCTCGTGTGCGGCGACGGCGGGGGTATTCGTCGCCGTTGTAGTCGCGGTCGTGGCTGCGGCGCTGCTGCCCGCTTTCGCCGAGTCGGAGTTGGCCTTGCGAGTGGTGCATCCCTCGACGGAGAGGACGACCAGCGCGATGCCTGCGAGTGCGAGAGTGCCGAGCTGTCTCATGGAAATCCGTGTGGAAGGAAAGCGAGCTGCCGGACGGCGCCCGGATAGCATATCCCGGCCGCCGCCCGGCAGCAAACCGCCGTCGTTCCCGTCGTGGTGCCTAACGCTGCACCGCCGACAACAGTCCGTGCGCGTGGTCGTAGGCGATCGCCCAGTCGGCCACGTTGCGACCGAGCGCCTGTCCGGTGGAGACATCCGACGGGAAGTGGATCCCGCCGACCACCCGCGAGCGGCCGGCTGCGGCGACCTGGCTCTCGAGCGATGGGGTCGCGTCGGGGAAGAAGCTCTCGATCACCCGGGCCGCCGACGCCGAGACGCAGGAGTGTCCCGATGGGTACGACGGATGGTTAGGCAGCGGATACGGGAAGCCAGGGATCCCGGGGACGCGCGTGATCGTCGGATCGGCCATCGATGGGCGGAGGCGCATGTACCAGTATTTCGCGTCCCAGCAGCCAACGACGGCGTCCATGGCGGCACTGTTCATCAGCGCGAACACGTGGGAGGCGTCGCGTTCGTTCATCCCGGCCGCGGCGATGTACTCGGCCGCGCGCTCGTCCCAGTATCCGAGTGCGGTGATCGTGCCGTTGCTCAGGTTCCAGAAGTTCGCGTCGGCGATGTCGGCCAGTGTCCGCGCAGCCTGGAACGCGCGCACGGCGGCAATGTCCGCGTCGAATTCAGGGGTACCCTGCGCGATCGGTGCACCGGGGCGGAACTGGCTCTGGGAGGTAAGGTAGTATGGCGTCATCCTCGGGAACTGGAAGCCGGCCGGCGCGACGTTAGGCAGGCCGATCCAGCCGCCGCCTAACGGGTCGGCCGCCGCGTGGCCGTCCCACGCCGCCGAGAACCCATCGCTGCGTGCCCTGTCGATCATCAGCGCGCCCATCACGCGCCCGGTCGCGACACCACGCGTGAACTGAGGATGCGTCCTGCCCGGACCGGCATTCCCGTCGCTCATGACCTGGGTCTCGAGCGCGGCTGCGGCATCGGGGAAGAGATAGGACAGCACTGCCGCGGACGCACCGGCGACCGCGCCCCGCCGCGCCTCGTACAGCGCCCGGCCGCCACCATCCTTGTCGTAGTCATCGTCGGCCGCGACGGCCGCCCCGTACTGGGCGACACCGAGAAGGGCATACGCCCGGCCGGCGACCAGCGGGCCGAAAGCCGCACCATGTGCGACGACGAGATCGCGCGCCGTATGCTCCCACTCGAGCGTCGCATTCGCCGAATTGAGGTCGAACGGCCCGGCGTTCGCCGACGGGAGCGGAGCGGCGGCCGATGGCGGGGCAGTGGGCTGATCGGAGCAGCTGGCGACGGCGATCGCTGCGATCGCGGCGACCGCGGCGACCAGCGTTTTCTGGCGACTGCGACGACCGGTGTCCAGTGCGGAGACGAGCGTCGAACGGGTACCCATGAGGGCCTCGTGGTTGGGGGGCTGGCGTGGACGAAATGGACCGGCGACAAAAAGACAACCGGCTGAGTGGCGCGCAGTAGCGCACCACTCAGCCGGTTTCGCGATTAGCTCCGCGCGGGACATGGGCGATGGTCACATCATGTACAACTCGCCCCGCGCATCACAGCTTCTGAGATTGATTACGATACCGCCCCCGGGACCGTTGTCAACATGCTCACCCGAAAGGCCGCAATGAACCTGCTCACCCGTCGCGACGCCTTGCGCGTTCTCGCCGCGCCGATCGGTCTCGCCGCGCTCGGCGAGTCTCCGTTCGTGTCGACTGGCAGCCCCGGTGTACGTTCGGCCGCCAAGCTCAAGGTCCTCGTCGCCGGCGGGCATCCCGACGATCCGGAGAGCGGGTGCGGTGGGACCATCGCGCGCTACGTCGCCGCGGGACATGAGGTCGTCGCCCTCTATCTCACCCGCGGCGAGGCGGGAATTCCGGGAACGTCGCACGAGGAGAGCGCGACGATCCGCACCGCCGAATCGGAGCGCGCCTGCGCGATCCTCGGCGCGACGCCGCGCTTCGGCGGACAGGTGGACGGCGACACACACGTCGACGCCTCGGCCTACGCGGCGATGCGTGACTTGTTCGTTCGCGAGCGACCGGACGTGGTGTTCACCCACTGGCCGATCGACACCCACCCCGATCATCGCGCGGTGTCGCTGCTCGTCTACGACGCATGGATGCGGACGGGGAGGTCCGCAGCGTTAGGCTGGTTCGAGGTCCTCACCGGCGAGCAGACGGAAGTCTTCGCCCCGACCGACTACGTGGACATCACCGCGTTCGCGCAGAAGAAGCGCGACGCATGCTTCGCCCACGCGAGCCAGAAGCCGGAGGAGTGGTATCCGGTACACGAGCGCATGGGCCGCTTCCGCGGCATGCAGCACGGCTGCCAGGACGCCGAAGCGTTCGTGAGGCACGACCGCGGTCCGGCGCTGCCGCTGCCGTAGCGACGGCGCTGGCCGTTCGCAGCACTCACTCGCCGAAGCGGCGCTTTCGGAGCGGCGACATGCTGGTCCGCTGAGATCACTCCCCGAAGCGCACCTTCCGCGTTTCCAGCTCCTGGCCGGTGCGCTGCGCGAGTGGACCGTAGAGCTCCGGCCTCCGCGCCCGCAGCCAGCGCCTCCCTGACGACGTCGGCAGCAGCGCCGCGTCGAGGTCGGCCACCACCATCGCGTCGCCTAACGCTCGCGACTCGGCGATGATCTCGCCATACGGGTCGATGATCATCGCGTTTCCGGTGCGGATCTCGTCGTCGTCGGGACCGATCCCGTTGCTGAAGAGGAGGAACATCCCGTTGTCGTGCGCTCGGCTCGGGAGCCAGCGCATCAGCCAGCCGCGCCCCTTCGGACCGCAGAGCTCCGCCTCGCACGCCGACGGATCCTCCTCGCGCCGGTCCCAGATCCCGCGGTCGACCGGCTTCATCCCGCGCGGGCTCACCGAGTTGCAGCCGCCCGTCTGGTGCGGCGCGAGCAGGATCTCGGCGCCGAGCAGCGCGGTCGCGCGCGCGTTCTCGACGATGTTGTTGTCGTAGCAGATCAGGACCCCGACGCGACAGCCGTGTGGCGTGTCGAAGACGGTGTAGCGATCGCCGGCGAAGATCTCCGCGTGCTCGAAGACGTGCAGCTTGCGGTGTACCGCGTGCCGGCCGTCAGGCATCGCGACCACGTAGGAGTTGTAGAGCCGGCTGTCATCGCCGCGCTCGATCAGCCCGGCGCCGATCGTCATGCGATGCTCGCGCGACAGTCGCAGCAGCTCTTCGCTCGCCGGACCAGACGGCACCGGCTCGGCGAGCGCCGCCACCGCGTCGGCGGAGAGCTTCCGCACGTGCCAGTACCCGGTGATGCACATCTCGGGGAAGGCGATGATCTCGACCTGCTGACGAGCGGCGTCGGCGACGAACCGCCTAACGATCGCCAGGTTCCGCGCCTTGTCGCCGGGCGAGTGCTGGAACTGGACAGCGGCTACTCTGATGTCGCGCATGACGCTGGTCGGTGCGGGGATGAATTGCGATACAGGTTGACACTGGCGGCGTTTCGGAGCAGAGAGGTCGCTCACGGGGACCAGCTTGCGCGTGTGTTCCTGCGAACGGTGTCGAGCACACTCGGGGCCACGGGTGCGGCGAGGTCTTAACGGTCGAACTGCAATTTCGCGGATTTCGCGGATGGCTCCGTGAGATAACCGAGCTCCATGCACTGAGGCTCGACAGATCTTGGGGGCGCATGGTGGCATCATCCCACCAGGCGCGCCTCCGAGCATTTCCCGAGATGCTGACGATGAGATCGGAGCATCGGACGCCACCAGGAACGATCCGCGTAATCCGCGAAATCCGCGTAATTGCCGTTCACCCGTTGATCCCCGGGCCGCGCGCAGGACCCGCACGCGGCGCACCGAACCCAACGCCTCCGTTCAAGGGGTCAGAGCAGTTGAACGGCGGTGATACCGGCGTTGCAATGATGTCGCGCTTACCCCTGCACCGCGCTCGGATCCATCCAGAATACTTCCCAATGATGCTGGTCGAGATCGTAGAAGCTCCAGCCGTACATGAAGCCGTGGTCCTGGGGAGGCATCGCGTGCGTGCCGCCGGCGGAAAGGGCCTTGTTGACCATCTCGTCCACCTCAGCGCGGCTGTCGACGCTGAGGGCGAAAAACGCGGTGGTGTCCTTCCCCGGGTCGCCGACCGGGCGCTTCGTGAAGGACTGGAAGCGGTTGCGGTCGAGGAGCATGAAGTACGCGTCCTCGCCGACGAGCATCGCCGTGGCGGTCGCGTCGGTGAACTGGGTGTTGAAGGTGAAGCCTAACGCTTCGAAGAAGTTGATCGAGCGCTGGATGTCCTTCACCGGGATGTTGACGAACAGCTTGTGCGGGGTCGTCGGGCGCGTCCCCGCGTTGGTGATCGTCGGCGCTGGCGCGGTCGAGCCGGAAGTGTGCTGGAACTCCTGCTGCGTGGACATGGGTCGAGCCTCGTGGTGGAGGTGAATGATGAGCGCGGGACGATCAGCGAGCGGGGCCGAACATCGCGCGGACGCGCGCGTCGCGGAGGTACAGCCCGCCCCAGAGGAGCGCCGCGATGTAGGTCGGGAAGAGGATGTACGAGAAGAGCGGGTTGCCGATGCGGAGCTGCGTGGCGATCGCGCCGCCGAGGTAGCCGGTCCAGAGCAGCGCGCCTAACGGCGCGGTGCGCGGCACGAGATAGAGCGCCAGGCACGCAACCTCGATCGCGCCGAGCAGCGGAAGGGAGTGCGGCTGCCAGCCGAGCTGCGTCATGCTGTCGACGGCCTGCTTCGCGCCGGAAAACTTGACGACGGTGTCGAAGGCGAGGAACAGGACGGCGAGCCCGCTGAGCAAGCGTCCCGTCCAGCGGGCGCGGCTCGAGGCTTCTGAGCGGAGGGCGATGGCGGGAGTGGGCGGGTGCAGTGCGACGGACATGGTCTTCTCCGATCGGGTTTGCTGTATTGGACTGGCCATCGCACAAAAATCATCGGTCCCGGCGAAAATATCTTCGCCGGGACCGAACGGGCCTGGTACCCTCGGTCCGCCGGCGCCTCAGCTCGCGAGCCGCATCGGCAGGCCGAAGCGCGGAAAGAGCGTCTCGACATCGAGATACGACGTCATGCTCGTGATCCGGTCGCCCTCGAGATCGAGCATCACCAGCGCCCAGGGTGTCGCTCCTCCGTCACGATACTGAGCGAAAGCAGGTGTCCCGCCACACGCCTCCACCGCCACCATTCGCGACCCCTTGCAGCCGATGCCGAATGTGCTGAGCCAGCGTGCGATCGACTCGTGCCCCTGCAGCCAGAGCTCGTACGGCGGCATCGACAGCGTTGCATCGTCGTGGAGCAGCGTCGTCAGCGCGGCAACGTCATAACGCTCGAACGCCTCGACGTAGCGCGCGACCAGGCGCTCCTGCTCGGCCGACAGCTCACGCGGCACCACGGCCGGGTTGCGCGTGTCGAGCGTTGCCCGCGCCCGCTGGAGCGCACTGTTCACCGCCGCCACGCTCATGTCCAGCGTCTCCGCCGTCTCGGCGGCACTGAAGCTCAGGACCTGAGTGAGCAGCAGCGCCGCACGCTGGCGTGGCGGGAGGTACTGCAGCGCGGCGACGAAGGCGAGCCGGATGCTCTCGCGCAGCAGCGCGCGCTCCTCGGGATTGACGTCGTCGCCCGCGGGGAGCGCCATCGCGTCGGGGATCGGCTCGACCCAGTGCTCGCGCGAGCGCTGGGTCAGCATCATGTCGTCGCTCACGGTCGCCGGATGATCGGAGATCTCGAGCGGCCGGAGTCGCTGCCGGTTGCTCGCCGCCAGCGTGTCGAGGCAGACGTTGGTCGCGATGCGATAGAGCCACGTCTTCAGCGACGACCTTTCCTCGAACTTTTCCATCCCCTTCCACGCGCGGAGCATCGCTTCCTGCACCGCATCCTCGGCGTCGACGACGGAGCCGAGCATGCGGTAGCAGTGCCCGGTGAGGGCGGGGCGGTACTGTTCGAGGAGTGCGTCCGCGGACATGCCCTATGGTAGCGTCGCCAGCGGCGTTCGACCACTCTCCCCCGTCGTCAAACGGGGGGAAGCGATCAGCTACGAGCAGCGAGTGAGCGGTGTCATCGCAGTGCGGGCGCAGCGACACCGGGAACGCCGACGACGCCGGGAACGCTGACGCCGGCGGCGGCGGCGGAGGCCGAACCGTTAGGCGGTGTGCGCGGCAGCCGCACCGTGAACGCTGTGCCGGCGTCCGGAGACGATGCGACCTCGATCGTTCCGTTGTGCGCGGTGACGATCCGCTCGGCGATGTACAACCCGAGACCGAGGCTGCTCGTTGCGCTCCCCGCCGATGATTGGCCGGCCCGCAGCCGCTTGAACGGACCGAAGATCCCGGGAAGCTCCGACGCGGCGATGACAGGGCTGCGGTTGTGCACGCGCAGCACGACCGCGCTCGCCTCGCCATGGACCGACACGGTGATGACGGTCTTCGCCGAGCCATGCTGCACGGCGTTGCCGAGCAGGTTCGTGAGCACCTGGCCGATGCGGCCGAGGTCCCAGTTGCCGCGCAGGTCGCCCGACGTCTCGAGCTGGATGACGCTTTCCGGGTTCGCCGCGGATACCTCATCGACCGCGTCCCGTACCACCTTCTCGAGATCCATCTCGGCGCGTACGATCGGCACGCCGGAGCCGAGCCGGCTGCGGGTGAAGTCGAGCAGGTCGCCAACCATCTGGTTCATGCGCTTCGTGTTCCGCACGATGCGCGTCGTCAGGGTCAGGTTCGGCTCCTCGAGCGCGCCCTCCTCGAGCATGAACTGCGACGCCATCTGGACCGCGCCTAACGGCGAGCGCAGGTCGTGGCCGAGGATGGCGAGAAACATGTCCTTCGAGCGGTCGACGTCGAGGGTATACCGGCTGATGGACTCGGCGAGCGCCTGATCCACCGCTTCGTTGAAGCGGGTCAGGTCTTCGAGATCGGCCCCGGTGAGGCTGCCGTTCGCCTTCGTCCAGAGCCGGATCACGCTCGCACGGAGTGCGCGATACTCGGAAACCATCTCGCCGACGGTGAACCCGCTTCCAGCTCGGCCCGCGCCGTGTACCTCGGCGGGGGTGTCCGGCCCGTCCGCGTTGCCGTCGGCCTTCCCCTTTGATTTCTCCGACTGCTCGACGCGAGTCTGCGGGGTGCGCAGGTCGGCGACGATCGTCTGCAGCATCTGCAGCGCGTGATCGCGCAGCGCGGTCGTGTCCATGGTGCTCGCGGAGGCGGCCGAGGTCTTGGCGAATGCGACCCATTCCGCGAGGATGGGCTCACAATTCGTTTCGATGAAATCGGCCAGGCGCATGCAGTCTCCGTTGTCACGCAGACTGAACAATACCCCAAAGCATCTATAAAGTCGCTGCGAGGAGCCGTCGCGTGCAAGAGGACGTCCTTCCGCTGCGCGCGCTGGGGGGCGAGCTTCGGCTCCGGTAATCCGCGAGGAGTGGTGCCGTCCGTCGCGAGCCGCCTATCACAACGAGGAGCATTTCGTGCGCACGATCATCTCCCGAACTCTTGCCGCAGCGGCGCTCCTCGCGGGCGCGTCGCTTTCCGCAGGCGCACAGTCGGTCGACGTCAGCTCGGCGATGCACTGGCGCGAGATCGGCCCGACCCGCGCCGGCCGCGCCCGCGCCCTGTCGGGGGTGGCGAGCCAGCCTAACGTTTTCTACGCCGGTTTCGACAACGGCGGCGTCTGGCGGACGACGGACTACGGCTCGACCTGGCAGCCGATCTTCGATGATCAGCCGACCGGCTCGATCGGCGCGATCGCGGTCGCACCGTCGAACCCGAACATCATCTACGTCGGCAGCGGGGCGGGGATCATCCGCCCCGATCTCTCCACCGGCGACGGCGTCTACAAGTCCACCGACGCGGGGAAGACCTGGACGCACCTCGGGCTCCGCGACAGCCGGATGATCGCCAACATCGACGTCGATCCGCGCAACCCGGATCGCCTCTTCGTCGCCGTGCTCGGCCACCCGTACGGGCCTAACGCTGAGCGCGGGATCTTCCGCTCGACCGACGGCGGCAAGAGCTTTCAGAAGGTGCTCTACAAGGACGAGTACACCAGCGGCAACGACGTCCGCATCGACCCGAGCGATCCGAACATCGTCTACGCCGCGCTCTGGCAGCAGCAGCAGAGCTTCATCGAGGGACGCGAGTTCGCCGGCACCGGCAACGGCATCTTCAAGTCCACCGACGGCGGCACGACCTGGCGCCCGCTGACCAACGGGCTGCCGCGCGTGATCGAGGCCAACCTCGCGGTCGCGCCGAGCAATCCGCGCATCGTCTACGCGATGGTCGCCGGGACGGCGCCTAACGATACTGCCGCGGCCAGCACCACCGGTGTCGTCGCCTTCTACAAGTCCGTCGACGCGGGCGAGCACTGGCGCCTGACGTTCGGTGACACGACCCAGCGCGATACGACGCCGCCGGGACGAGTGGCCGAGGACCCGCACGAGATCGAAGGCCGCGGCGACGCGCCGGGCGGCGAGGATCCGCGCCCCAACCTCCGCATCGGCGGCGGCGACCTGCCGACCATAACGGTGGACCCGAAGCACGAGGACGTCGTCTACAGCGCGTCGATCGTCTTCTGGCGCACCGAGGACGGCGGCCGCAGCTGGTCGGCGGTGCGCGGCTCGCCGGGCGGTGACGACTACCAGAAGAGCTGGGTCAACCCGAACGACCCGAACATCATCTTCGTCGTCTCCGACCAGGGCGCGGTCGTGTCGGCAAACCGCGGCGCGTCGTGGAGCAACTGGTACACGCAGAACACGGCCGCGATGTACCACGCGACGACCGACAACGCGTTTCCCTATCGCGTCTGCGGCGGACAGCAGGACTCCGGCTCGGCGTGCGTCGAGAGCCGGTCGATGGACGGCGAGATCACCTTCCACGACTGGCATCCGGTGAACATCCAGGAGTACGGGATGGCCGCGCCCGACCCGCGCGACGCCGACCGCGTCTTCGGCAGCATGCGCACCAACGTATCGCTGTACGACCGGCGCACGCGGCAGACGACGTACCTCGGTCCCGACGCGGCGGCGCGCGGCACCGACTTCAATCGCAACGTCCGCACGATGCCCATCCAGTGGTCGCCGCTCGATCGCGACCTGCTGTTCTATACGTCGAACGTCGTCTGGAAATCACAGGACCGCGGCCACAGCTGGACGCGGATCAGCCCCGACCTCGCGCGCCAGCAGTGGACGGTGCCGGCGAGCGCCGGCAGGTACGCGGCGAGCGTCACCCCCGCGCCGTCAGGCAGCATCACCGCCTTCTCGGCGTCGCCGCTGAGCCGCAACGTGCTCTGGACCGGCACCGATGACGGCGCGATTCACGTCACCACCGACGGTGGCGTGCGTTGGACCGACGTCACGCCGCCGCAGATCGCGCCGTGGACGCGCATCTTCAACATGGATGCGGGGCACTTCGATACCGGCACCGCCTACGCGGCGGCCAACACGCTGCGCATCGACGATCCGCGCCCGCACTTCTGGCGCACGCACGATGGCGGGAAGACGTGGACCGAGATCGACAACGGCATCGCCCCCGACGCGGTCGCCAACTCGATCCGCGAAGATCCGCGGAAGAAGGGTCTGCTGTACGCATCGACCGACACGCAGGTGTGGGTCTCCTTCGACGACGGCGACCACTGGCAGTCGCTGCGCCTGGACATGCCGGCAGTGTCGGTGCGCGACATCGAGGTCAAGGACGACAGCAGCTGCCTCTGCTCCGACCTGATCGCCGCGACGCACGGCCGCGGCTTCTGGATCCTCGACGACGTGACACCGCTGCGTCAGGCCGCCGAGGCGCGGGCGGCGTCGGGCGCGTACCTCTTCAAGCCGGCGGTTGCGGCGCGGGTCCGCTTCGCCACCAACGACCCGACGCCGTGGCCACCCGAGCTCCCCGCCGGGGAGAACCCGCCGGCCGGCGCGATCATAGATTACCACCTTGGCTCCATGCCTAACGCTCCGGTGACGATCGACGTCGTCGATCGCGGTGGTGCCGTCATCCGCCACTACTCGAGCGCCGACACCGTCGAGCGACCCGATGCCGCGCTCGACCCCGAGGCGTACGAGCGGCTCTGCCAGGCGAAGCCGGCGTCGGCGAACTGCGCGCTGCCGCTCTACTGGCCCGGCGTGCCGACGGTGATCGCGACCGCTCCCGGCATGCACCGCGTCACCTGGGACATGCGCTACCAGCCGATCACCGAGGTGAAGGCCGAAGGGGTCGAGGACGTCGGCGCGGTGCCGCACCGGAGCTATCCGCCCGCGGTCGCACCGTGGGCGCCGGCGGGCAGCTACACCGTGCGCCTGACGGTGGACGGAAAGACGCAGTCGCAGCCGCTCGTGCTGAAGCTCGATCCGCGCATCACCACTCCGGCCGCGGGACTCACGCAGCTGGCGGCGTTGACACGTGAGATGTACGACGACGCGCGTGCCTCACGCGCCGCCTACGAGTCCGCGCGGGCGATGGCCGACAAGCTCGGCGCGACGAACGACAACGCATCACTGGCGAAGAAGACAATGCTCGATTCGCTCGCCCCCGCGCCGTCGAAGCAGCCATCTCGCCGCGCCCGCGGCCCGCGGGGTGCCGCGCCGACTCCGCCGCCAACGCTCAACGGCGTGAGTGACGAGCTGCTCGCCGCGGCGATGGCGATGCAGGGCGCCGACGTCACCCCGACCGCGAGCCAGGTCGCCGCCTGCGCCCGGGCCCGCGCGCGTTACCGCGCGGTCATGGCGCGGTGGGGCCGGGTCGGCGAGAAGGGGTCGGGATGAGCCAGGGGGTCAGGGGTCGGGGGTCAGGGTCAGGCGGTTAGGCCTAACCCGCCACGCCCCGACCCCTGACCCCCGACCCCAACTAAAGGAACATCGCGATCGCCGCGCCGAACATCAGCACCGCGGTCACGCCGACCACCGCTCGCGCGAGCGGTGAGCTCGGCTGGCCGTGCATCAGCGCGCGATCAGATGCGGCGATCAGGATGCCGACGAGCAGGAATGGCGCGAGCACGCCGTTGATCACCGCCGTCCAATAGAGCGCACCCACCGGGTTCACGTTCGCGAAGTCGAGGGCGATGCCGATCGCCACCGAGCAGGTGAACGCGGCATAGAAGCCAGGTGCGCGGGTGTACGCCTCGTCGATCCCCTGCCGCCAGCCGAAGATCTCGGCGAATGCATACGCCCCCGATCCCGCCAGCGTCGGGATCGCCAGCGTGCCGGTTCCAAGCAGCCCGATGGTGTAGAGCAGCGACGCGAAGCGGCCGGCGATCGGCGTCAGCGCTTCGGCGACTTCGCGCGACGTCTGCGGATTCGTCATCCCGGCGCGATGGAGAGTGAGCGCGGTGGCCAGGATGATGAAGAACATCGCCGCGTTCGAGAAGAAGCCGCCGATGGCCACGTCGATCGTTCGCGTGGTGATCTCGTACGGCTTCGCGCCGACGCGATCCGCCAGCCGGCGCCGGCCGATCGCCTTCTCCTCCTCGACCTCCTGCGACGCCTGCCAGAAGAAGAGGTACGGCGAGATCGTCGTACCGAGGATCGCGACGACCGTTGCCCACGCGCCGCCGGCAGCGGGAATGCGCGGCGCGAAGCTGTCGCGCGCGACGGTCGGCCAGTCCGGCCCGACGTACAGCGCCGTTATGACATACGCGACGAGGGTGAGTGCGAGCCACTTCAGGGTTCGCGCGAGCGTCGCATAGCGCAGGCGGATCGTCGCCACCGCGATCCCGACGCCGAGCACGATCACCCAGATGTGCGAGTTCAAACCCGTCAGCAGCTCGCCGGCGTCGGCCATTCCCGCCAGGTCCGCGCCGAGATTGATCGTGTTCGCGATGAACAGCGCAATCGCCGCGACGAGAAGCACGGGTCGGGGAAACTTGTGCCGGAGCGCGCCGGCGATCCCCTGTCCGGTCACCATCCCGATCCGCGCGCACATCGACTGCACCGCAACCATCAGCGGCCAGGTGAACAGCGCGGTCCACAGCAGCGCCGTCCCGTACTGCGCACCGGCCACGGAGTATGTCGCGATCCCCGACGGGTCGTCGTCGGCCGCACCGGTGACGATGCCCGGGCCGAGACTCTTCCAGAACGCCCGAATCCCGATCGGGCGCGTCCGCTCGCGCAGCGCCTTTCGGCGCTGCGCTCCTCGATGGTCGACCTTGCCGGAATCCGTCATCGGTGTCCCGTGACCTGTTGTCCGGATCGTACTCGCGCGCGCGGGATGGCGCCTCGACCGGAGGCAACGCTGGACAACCGACCGTCCACAGCGACGGACGTTGTGCGATGGGTCACGCACGCTCCGCGGCGCATAACGCTGTGACGTGCAATGGCTTGGCCCATCGTCAGGCGCACGGCCGTTTGCATGCTTCCCTGTATGGCGACTCCAACACGGAGACGGGATGCCGTCGACTCTCCGCGCGACCTCGATCACGCCCGTTCATCTCGCCCGCAGGCTGACAGTCCCCCTTGGCGCCGCCATCTGTGCCGCGCTCCTCGCCACCGCCTGCGCGACGCAGCCAGCCGCGGTCGTGACGACCGCACCCCTCCCCGCGAGCGGTCCGCGCCTAACGGTGGGGACTGATCCCGGCGCGCCTCCCTCGACGACGGCCACGCCTGAGCGGACACCGGAGCCGACTCCGCGCGCCCTCGTCGTCGCGACCGCGGACGAGCTGGTCGGAACGCGCTACCGCTATGGTGGGAATTCGCCGAAGACCGGCTTCGATTGCTCGGGCTTCGTCCACTGGGTCTATTCGCGACAGGGCATCGACCTCCCGCGCACGACACGCGGGCTCACCACCGCCGGGACGCGCATCCCCGCCCGCCGCGCCGAGCTCCTCCCCGGCGACCTCCTCCTGTTCGCCGGCAACGGCACCCGCATCACCCACGTCGCGATCTACGTCGGTGACGGCCGTATCATCCACGCGAGCTCCGGCCAGCACGCCGTCCGCTACGACGACCTCGACTCCCCCCGCGGCCGCTGGTTCCGGAGCCACGTCATCTCCGCCCGGCGCGTGATCAGGGCAGGGCGGACCGCCGCCTAACGGCTGGGGTCAGGTGTCAGGGGTCAGGGCTTTGGCGCCTCGCGTTAGGCGCGACGACTGTTCCCAGCCGTCAGGCGCGGCAAGAGAACCCGGCACTACAGGCGGTTGCTGACCCCTGACCCCTGACCCCTGACGCCCCGACTTTGGTCCCTAGGGTCTCATGTAGTGGCACGTGTACCCACCGGGATTCTTCCGCAGGTAATCCTGGTGATACTTCTCCGCGCTGTACCACGTCGCCGCCGGCTCGATGCTCGTCGTGATCGGGCGCTTCCACTTGCCTGACGCGTTCACGCGCGCGATCACTCGCTCGGCGATCTCCTTCTGCTCCGCGGTCTGCGGAAAGATCGCCGAGCGATACTGCGTCCCGACGTCGTTCCCCTGGCGGTTGAGCGTCGTCGGGTCGTGCAGCTTGAAGAACCACTGCTCGAGCAGCGTCTCGTAGCTGAGCACCGACGGGTCGAAGGTCACGCGAATTGCCTCGGCGTGCCCCGACTTGCTGTCGTGCGTGTCGTGATACGTCGGGTTCTCGAGCCACCCGCCGGTGTAGCCGACGTCGGTGTCGAGCACACCGGGCACGTCGCGAAGAATGTCTTCGACACCCCAGAAGCAGCCACCGGCCAGCACGGCGACCTCGGTCTTCTTCCCGCTCCCGACCGCCGCGCCAGTCGTAGCCTGTCCACCCGTCGCGTCCTGTTGTGTAGCCATCGTCATCCCCTCCTCCTGGTCGCATCGCGCACCGACATCGTTCGGCGCGCCAATCCACCCCTACAAGACGCGCTCCACGTGATGAGTTCCCGCGAGGCGTAACCCCGCCCGAAGCCCCGACCCCATACCCCATAACC
>JBJMNK010000145.1:0-8033 GCA_045804265.1 Gemmatimonadaceae bacterium
TAGCGCGCCGATCTCGACGGCGCCGTCTTCGAGAGGGGCGGCACCGGCCGCCTCTCCAGCCGCGGCTCCAACGGTGCCTCCGACGGGATTGCCGTCGCGAACGACGCCAGCCGGACAGCGACCGCCGGCGCCGCCGCGTCCGCAGACGCTCCCCGGTTTGCCACCGATTCCTCCGCCTCCTGGTGGCCGACCGCTCGCATCGGCACCACCGCCGCCGCCGCCCCAACCTATGCGGCCCATGGTCCGGCCGGCGACTCCGCCAATCGGACAGCCGGCGACTCCGGGCGCTCCGGTGCAGCGGGCCCCCGGCTTCGCCGCACCCGCTGTAGCGGCTTCATCCCGCCCGGCGATGCCGCCTGCACCTGCTGCGGGCCCGGCGCGTCCGATCCCGGCGCCAGGATCGCCGCCGCCGTTCGCGCCCGCACGGCCCGGTGCCCCGGGCGGTGCGCCGCCGGCAAGACCAGCGGCGCCCGTTGGTCCCCCGGGTGCGCCGCCGGCGCGAGCACCGATCAACCCGTTCCTCGCGAACGATCCGAATGCGAAGGCGAAGCGCTTGGCGCGGGCCCTCGTTTCCGACATCGTCGCCTACCATCCGCAGAAGCGTGACGAAGGCGTCCGCAACAACACGCTGGCCCAACTCTTCAAGGAAGAAATCAAGAAGAGTTACGAAGAGTATGTCGAACAGGTCGGACGCGAGTTCGCCGACGGCACGACGCACTTTCAGGATGCCCTGAACGACGTGCTCGCCGGCGGCAAGAAGATCTTTCCACCGGCGTAACGGGGAAGGGTAGAGACGCGGGCCGCGTCGCCGTATATTTCTCCTCGCGAGACTTCAAGTCATCTCGGGCCGCCCTGCCGTGTCGGGGCGGCCCGCTGTTTAGGAGAACCAACGAATGGCGGAAAGCGAGCGCGGGAAGCGTCTCCGACAATACAGCGGGCGTCTCGCCGAGCTGGGGAGGTATCTTTGACGTTGAGGGCAAACGCGAAGAACTGACGCGGCTCGAGTCGAAGATGGGGGAGGGCGACTTCTGGAATGACCAGGCGCGCGCGCAAGCGGTCGTGCAGGAGGTGAAGGCGTTACGCAACTGGGTCGAGCCGTACGACGCGCTCCACGCGAAGATCCGCGGCGCCGAAGAGCTCGACGAACTGCTGCAGATGGAAGCGGACGACGAGATGTCGCGGGAGGTGGACCGTGATGTGGACGCAATCGAGGAGGAGCTCGAGACGTTCCGACTCAGAACGCTGCTGCAGGAGCCCGACGATTTTCGCGACGCACAGGTCGAGATCAGTGCCGGCGCTGGCGGGACGGAAGCACAAGACTGGGCCCAGATGCTGATGCGCATGTACGAGCGCTGGGCGCAACGAAAAGGGTATGGTCTCGAGGTGCTCGATGTGAGCGAGGGCGAAGAAGCGGGGATCAAGGGCGCGGTGCTCGAGATCCACGGGATGTACGCGTTCGGATTCCTCAAGGCTGAATCGGGCGTGCATCGCCTCGTGCGGATCTCGCCGTTCGACGCACAGGCGCGGCGGCACACGAGCTTCGCCTCGGTGTTCGTCTATCCGGTCGTCGACGATACGATCAACATCGAGGTTCGCGACGAGGACCTCCGCATCGACGTCTATCGCGCCTCGGGCGCCGGCGGGCAACACGTGAACAAGACCAGCTCAGCGGTGAGAATCACGCACATCCCGACGGGGGTCGTCGCCGCGTCGCAATCGGAGCGCTCGCAGCACAAGAACAAGGCGACCGCGATGAAGATGCTGAAGAGCCGCCTCTACAACATCGAGCTGCAGAAGCAGCTCGAGAAGAAGGCGGAGATGGACGCCAACAAGTCCGACGTCAGCTTCGGCAGCCAGATTCGCAGCTACGTCTTCCAGCCATATACGATGGTCAATGACCACCGCACAGAGCTCAAGATTCCGGACGTGCAAAAGGTGATGGATGGCGCAATCGATCCGTTCATCGAGGCCTGGCTGACCCGCGGCTCGAATGGCGGGACGCCGGCGTGAGCGAGGATCTGAACTTCGTCCAGCGCGCCCGGCGCGAGAAGCTGGCGGCGCTCGAATCGTTAGGCGTCGATCCATTCGCCTACTCGTACGACCGCACACACACCGCGGCCGAGGTGCTGGGGACTGCCCCGGCGGGAGGCGATGAGGGACCAGCCGTCAGCGTGGCGGGACGCCTCGTCGCCTGGCGCGGACATGGCAAGACGATCTTCGCGCACCTGGCCGATTTGTCCGGGAGGATCCAGCTCTACTTCCGACGCGACCACCTCGGCGAAGCGGTGTTCGCCCTGCTGGAGCAGCTCGACATCGGCGACCTGGTCGGTGTGGCGGGACCGGTCTTCCGGACGCGCACGGGCGAGACGACGATCAAGGTCGACTCGGTCACGTTGCTGGCGAAGTCATTGCGGCCGCTGCCGTTAGGCAAGGAAGAGGTCGTGAACGGCGAGACGGTGCGGCATGGAGCCCTCGAGGATTCGGAGCAGCGCTCCCGTCAGCGCTACGCGGACCTGGCGGTGCATCCCGAGGCGCGAGCGGTGTTCATCGCTCGGACGCGGCTGATCTCGGCGATACGGTCCTATCTGGACGAGCTGGGGTATCTCGAGGTGGAGACGCCGGCGCTGCAGCCGCTCTACGGGGGAGCGGCGGCACGTCCGTTCACGACGGTGCACAATGCGCTCGACATGCAACTCTACCTGCGGATCGCCGACGAGCTGTACCTGAAGCGGCTGATCGTCGGTGGAATGGAGCGGGTGTACGAGATCGGTCACGACTTCCGGAACGAGGGGATCGACCGGACACACAATCCCGAGTTCACGATGCTCGAGTTCTACGAGGCGTACGCCGACTACACGCGGATGATGTCGCGCGTCGAGCAGCTGCTCGTCAGGGCGGCGGACGCGGTGCGGGGGACGCCAGAGCTCGCGCCTAACGTTCCGAGGCTCTCGCCCCCGTTCGCGAGGATCTCCTGGGCGGAGTCGCTGGCGGCGGCGTTAGGCGGTGATGCGCTGGCGATGAGCGACGGCGAGCTCCGCGGCGCGGCACGACGGGCCGGCGTGGAGAAGGTGGATGCCATGAGCCGCCCGAAGCTCCTCGACGAGCTGTTCGGCGCGTTGGTCGAGGCGAAGATCAGCGAGCCGACCTTCGTCGTCGACTACCCGGTGGAGTTGTCGCCATTGGCGAAGCCCAAGCGGGGCAACCCGGCGCTGACGGAACGCTTCGAGCTCTTCGCCAACGGCAAGGAGCTGGCGAATGCCTTCAGCGAGCTCAATGACCCGATCGACCAACGGGCGCGGTTCGAGGCGCAGGCCCGGCTCCGCGCGGCCGGGGACGAGGAAGCGACCGGGGTCGACGAAGACTACCTCCGGGCGATGGAATACGGGATGCCGCCGACCGGCGGAGTCGGAATCGGGATCGACCGATTGGTCATGTACCTGACGGGAACAGCAAATATTCGCGACGTGATACTATTTCCGACGCTCCGCCCCGAGTGAGCCGGCGATGAGTTGGCTCGAACTGTCGATCGCCTGGCGGTACCTGCGGAGCCGCCGCGGGTCGAAGCTGCTGTCGCTGATCAGCGTGATCGCGATCGGCGGCATCACTGTCGGCGTCAGTGCGCTGGTCGTGATCATCGCGGTGATGAACGGTCTGCAGAACGACCTGCGCGAGAAGATCCTCGTCGCGAGTCCGGATGTCCGCGTGCTGACGTTCGGGGACGACATGCGGATGGACGACTGGAAGACCGCGCTCGCCAAGGTGAAGAAGCAGAAGGGCGTGGTGGCGGCGGCGCCGTTCGTGCTCACGCAGGCAATTCTCCAGGCGGGGCACGACTACAAGGAGGGCGTACAGGTCGAGGGGATCGAACCTGAAGCGCCGGGGGTGGCGAACGTGACGTCGATCCGGCAGCACGCACTGCGCGGAAACAACTTCAAGTTCCGCACGGCGTCCGGGCAGATCAGGGGCGCCGTACTCGGCAAGTTGCTCGCGGAACGGATGAACGCCTTCCCGGGCGACAAGATCCAGCTCTTGTCGGCGCCGAGCGGCTCGATGAACGCTGTCACGGGAATGCCGACGCCGCTGATCGAACAGCTCGAGGTCACGGGGTTGTTTGAGACGGGAATGTACGAGTACGACAACAGTTATGTCTTCCTGCCAATCGAAGTGGCGCAGCGAGTTGCCGGCATCGGCCAGTCCGTGACCGGAATCGAGGTGAAGGCGGCAGACCGCTGGAGAGCGACCGAGCTCGCCAGCGCGCTGTCCGACACCCTCGGGTTTCCCTATCGCACGCTCGACTGGCAGGCACAGAATCAGAATCTCTTCCAGGCTCTAAAGCTCGAGAAGCTCGGGATGAGCGTGATCCTGCTGCTGATCATGATGGTGGCGGCGTTCAACATCGTCAGCACGCTGACGATGGTCGTTGCGGACAAGACGCGCGAGATCGGGATCCTGCGGGCGATGGGACTCCGCGCCGGGTCGATCCGGCGAATCTTCCTCGCGCAGGGGATGGTGATCGGCATCGTCGGCACGGGGCTGGGGTTGATGCTCGGTATCGCGGTGGCGATGACACAGGAACACTTCAAGCTGATCAAGCTCGATCAGAGCGTATATTTCATCGACCACCTTCCGGTCTCGCTTCAGTTCGGCGACCTCGGCCTGATCGTGCTGATGAGTCTCTCGATTCCCGTGCTCGCGACCTGGTATCCCGCGCGGCAGGCGTCGCGTCTCCTCCCGGTGGAGGCGATTCGACACGAATGACGGTGCTCGAGGCTACGAATCTCGCGAAGAGCTATCGCGGTGGAGATGGCGGATTGATTGCAGTGCTGGATGGTGCGAGTCTCTCGGTCGCGCGTGGCGAGATGGTTGCGATCGTCGGCGCGAGCGGCGCTGGGAAGAGCACGTTGCTGCACATCCTCGGCGCACTCGACACGGCGGATGGCGGTTCGGTAACGATCGACGACCAGCTCCTCTCGGGATTGAGCGACGATGCGCTGGCGGAACTGAGGAACCGGAAGGTCGGTTTCGTGTTTCAGTTTCATCACCTGCTTCGCGAATTTTCTGCGTTGGAAAACGTGATGATGCCGTTGCGGATCGCAGGGGTGAGTGAGGCGAAGGCGCAACAGCGTGCGGCCTCACAGTTGGAGCGAGTCGGGTTGTCGGGGCGAATGCACCACCGTCCGGCCGAGCTGTCCGGTGGAGAGCAGCAGCGGACGGCGGTGGCGCGCGCGCTTGTCATCGAACCGGCGGTACTGCTTGCGGACGAGCCGTCGGGCAACCTCGATCACCTCAACAGCGAACGGCTGCATGACGTGTTCGCGACGCTGGCACGGGACGCATCGGTAGGGATCGTCGTCGTAACTCACAACCGGTCGCTGGCGGCGCGAGCGAACCGGGTGCTGACCCTGGAAGATGGACGGCTCGGCGAAGCCGACATCACGGAGGTTGTTGCTGGATGATCTGCGACAGCTGCAAGGAGCGGGATGCCGTGGTGCATCTCACTCAGATCGTCGACAACGCCGTCACCAAGCTCGATCTCTGCGAGAAATGCGCTGCAGAGAAGGGTGTGGAGACGAGCGGTGGGCTGCCCCAGCATCCGCTGGGTCAGTTCCTCGCTGACGTGCAGCAGCAGACCAGTATTCCGGCAGCGGAGATTGGTCGTTGCACCTTCTGCGGCGCGTCAATGAAGGACTTCAGGGCGACGGGGCGCCTCGGTTGTCCCCGCTGCTATACGACCTTCGAAGGCAGCCTCCGGGAGTTGCTGCGGCGGGTGCACGGGCACTCGCGCCATGTCGGTCGCGGATACGACGCGCCTGAACCGGAGCGACGCGAGCAGGATTCAATTCGCGGCGAGCTGCGCGAGCGCCTGCGCCGCGCGGTCGAGAGCGAGCAGTTCGAGCTGGCGGCCGAGCTGCGCGACAAGATCCGGGTACTCGACCAATGACCATCGACCTCTCGCTGCTGCCTGACGGTGGCGTCAGCTGGCTCGATGCGTCCGGGACGAACTCGGACATCGTGCTCTCGACGCGGATCCGCCTGGCGCGGAACGTTGATGGCTTCGCATTCAGCTCGCGAGCCCGGGAGGGCGAGCGGCTCCGCGTGCTCGCGCAGGTGCGCGAGGCGGCGGGGTCGTCGGCTTCGCTCGCAGGTGCCTTTCTTTTCCGCCTCGACGAGATCCAGACGCAGGACCGGATGCTGCTGCACGAGCGGCATCTGGTGAGCAAGGAGCTGGCGGGACTGGACGCGAACCATCCGGTCAAGGCTGGGGCCGCTGTGTTTCTTGGTGATGGGTTGGGCGTCATGATCAATGAAGAGGATCATCTGCGCCTGCAATCGATCCGGTCGGGGTTCGCGCTGGTCGAGGCGTACGAGCGCGCAGCGGTACTCGATCGGGAGCTGGGGAGCCGGGTGCCGTACGCGTATCATCCGGAGTTCGGTTACCTGACAGCGTGTCCGACGAACACGGGCACAGGAATGCGCGCTTCGGTGTTGATCCATCTACCGGGGCTCGTGCTGACGAAAGAGATTCAGCGGGTGCTGACGGGGTTGCAGCAGATGGGCCTCACGTACCGCGGGTTGTACGGCGAGGGATCGGAGGTGGTGGGGAACTTCTTCCAGATCTCGAATCAGACGACGTTAGGGCGCTCCGAGGACGAGTTGATCGAACAGCTCGTGCACGTGGTTCGTCGAGTGATCGAGAAGGAAGAGGAAGCGCGGCGGGTGTTGCAACGCGATGCCGGATATATTATCGAGGATAAGCTCTGGCGCGCTTACGGCACTCTTCGCTTCGCACGCAGCCTCACGTTCGACGAGGCGATGAACTATCTGAGCGGCGTACGCCTGGCCGTAGGTCTGAAACTGATTTCCGGCCTGAGTGTATACACACTCAACAAGCTCCTGGTTTTTTCTCAGCCCGCGCACTTGTCGTACGTCGAGGGTCGCATGCTCAATGAGAGCGAAGCGGCCCAGGCACGTGCCCGATATGTGCGTGATGCGCTGGCGAGCGAGGCGGGTTCCAACGGGTGACACTGGTCATCCGCGCGTGAGGCGACCATGAACGGCTACAACTTCACCGAGCGGGTTCGTAAAGTACTCGCGATGGCGCGCGAAGAAGCGGCGCGCCTGCATCACGAGTACGTCGGCACGGAGCATATTCTGCTCGGTCTCATCCGCGAGGGTGAGGGCGTAGCGGCGGCTGTGCTCCAGAATCTCAGCGTCGACCTCGACGACATTCAGCAGAAGATCGAGGAGACCGTCAAGAAGGGGAAAGCAGCGCAGGCGGCTGGCCCCGATCTCCCGTATACCTCGCGCGCCAAGAAGGTGCTCGAGCTCGCGATGAGCGAGGCACGGGAACTCAATCACAGCTACGTCGGCACGGAGCATCTGCTGCTTGGTCTTCTCCGCGAGGAGAAGGGCATCGCGGCGCAGGTCCTCACCGATGCCGGCGTGAACCTCGACGCCGCGCGCGCCGAAACACTGCGACTGCTCGGCACCGAGATGCCGCAGTCGGGGAGCGCGACCGCATCGGCGGCTCCGCAGAGCGGTGGCCCGGCGCCGGCACCGGCACCGAAGGGCGAGAAGAAGTCGAAGACGCCGGCGCTCGATCATTTCTGCCGCGACCTGACGCAGCTCGCCGCCGAGGGTCAGCTCGATCCGACCATCGGGCGCGCGAAGGAGATCCAGCGCGTCATGGAAGTGCTGACGCGCCGGAAGAAGAACAACCCGGTGCTCATCGGCGAACCCGGCGTCGGCAAGACGGCGATCGTCGAGGGGCTCGCGCAGCTGATCGCCAACGGTGAGTGCCCGGAGTCGCTTCGCGACAACCGCGTGCTCTCGCTCGACATGGCGGCGGTCATCGCCGGCACGAAGTACCGCGGCCAGTTCGAGGAGCGGCTCAAGGCGGTGATGAACGAGATTGCGCAGAACAAGAACGTGATCCACTTCATCGACGAGCTGCACACGCTGGTCGGTGCCGGCGCAGCCGAAGGCGCGATCGACGCGAGCAACATGCTCAAGCCCGCGCTGGCGCGCGGCGA
>JBJMNK010000146.1:0-6822 GCA_045804265.1 Gemmatimonadaceae bacterium
CCGATGCCGCGCGCCACGCTGCTCGAGCGGGCGGCAACCTGCGATCTCGGCTTGAGCTTCATGCCGACCACCAGCCCGAACTTCAACGAAGTCACGATGGCTGGCGCGTCGAACAAGGCGTTCGAATACCTCGCATGCGGGGTGCCGATCCTCGTCTCCGACATGCCCGACTGGCAGCGCATGTTCGTGGAACCTGGAGTGGCGTTCGCCGCGGCCCCGGGGGATATCGCGAGCCTCACGCGGATCCTGCGGCACGCGATGGAGCATCGGACGGAGCTCGCCGCGATGGGCGAGACAGGGCAGGAACTGATCGCCCGCGAGTGGAATTACGAGACACAGTTTGGCCGCGTCCTCGAGGAGATCGAGCGGCAGTCGGGGGCATCGAAATTGCCAAAATCAGCCGATGAGCGGGTCCGGTGACGGCGCAGGTGCGTCGAATCGCCGAGAGGACTCGCCGGGAGCTCGAGCGCCGCGGCGCACGCCGATGATTACAGGCGTGCGTTCCCATGCGCGTACACCGCGATGATCGCAAGAGGCGCATCCGGCGTGACCCCACTTCTACAGTCCGCCGGGACATGCTAGCCGCTGATTCTCACGTTCGGGGATTGGTTTCGATCATCATCCCCGCGCGGAACGCCGGGCCCTGGATACAGGAGTCGCTACAAAGCGCGCTCGCGCAGACGCATCGCGCCCTCGAGGTGCTCGTCGTCGACAGCGGCTCGACTGACGACACCGTGGACCGAGCGCGGATCGTCGCCGACGAGCGCGTCCGCTTCTTCCGGGCGCCAGCCTCCGGGCCGAGCGCCGCACGAAACGCGGGACTCGATGCCGCGCGCGGGGAGTTCATCCAGTTCCTCGACGCGGACGACGCTCTCGTTCCTGACAAGATCGAGCGCCAGCTCGACGTGCTCCTCGAGACGGGTGCCGACGTCGCCTGGGGATCGTTCGTGCGGGCCATCGACGATCAACGTCCGCTCGCCGCGCACACGGCGCCATTGGTCGAGCCCGCGATCGGTTCGGATGTCCAGCGCTCGCTGCTCGAGGACGACGGCTTCGTGCACCTTGGAGCGACGCTCACCCGGCGCTCGGCGATCGGCGCGATCAGGTTCGACGATGCCGTGCGCGTCGTCGAGGATGTGCGGTTCCTGTTTGCGCTCGCCGAGAACTCGGCGCGATTCATCCATGCGCCGATGCGCAGCGGATACGTGATGCGCGAGCACGAATCCGCGGCGCGTGCGTCACGCGTCGGCAGCGCCGAATTCTGGCGCTCCTGCGGCGGTCTCGCGATGCTCGCGGAGAGCGCGTGGCGCGCGGCGGGAACGCTCACTGCCGAACGCGCGGCGACCCTCGCGCGCGTGCAGGTCGGGGTCGCGCGGCACCTCGTCCAGTCCGATGCGCGCGGCGCGCGGGCGGCGATCGAACGCGCCAAGTCACTGACGCCGGAATACTACAAGGCGTTCCCACCGCGTCTTCGCGCGATCGTGCGCGCGTTGGGCTTCGAGCGCGCGGAGAAGCTGGCCAGGGTGGTGCGAAGCGCGCGGCGCCCTCTCTGGGTAGCTTGCTAGATGCGCGTGCTTCACTTGCCCTACACCTACTTTCCCGACCCTGTCGGGGGGACCGAGGTGTACGTTGCGCAGCTCGCGCGCGAGCTGCGCGCACGCAGCGTGGAGTCGGTTGTCGCGGCGCCGGGCAACGCCGCGGCGGAGTACGAGCACGAGGGGACGCGGGTCCTGCGGTACGCTGTCGGCGAGCCCGCCGATCGCCGTGAGATCTACGACGCCGCAGGCAATGCAGATGCGATCCGCGCGCTCGACGCGATCCTCGCGAGCGTACGCCCCGATGTCGCGCACTTCCACGCGTACACTCGCGGCGTCCCGCCTGAAGCGGCCAATGCGGCACGGCGCCGGGGGGTGCGCGTTGTCGTGACGTACCATACGCCGACGGTCACCTGCGCGCGCGGCTCACTCATTCGCAACGGCGAGGTGCTGTGTGATGGTGCGCTGTACGTGTCGAGGTGCGCACGCTGCATGCTGCGGCGGAACGGACTGCCCGCGATTGCGGCGGATGTCCTCGGCTACCTCCCGGTGGCGACCGGGCACCTCGTCCGGTCAATCGCTCCGCGGGCGGGGGGCGTCGCGACCGCGCTTCGCATGACGGAGCTCATGGACGAGCGGCATGAGCGAGTTCGCGCCCACTTCCGAGCCGCTGACGCCGTCGTTGCCCCGGCGACCTGGGTTGCGGAGCTGCTCACTGCAGAGGGAGTTTCGTCGGATCGCCTCGTGGTGTCGGCGCAGGGAATCCAGGCCGAGCCGCGCGCCCCAGTCGTGAAGGTCGCCGGCGACCGAGCGGTGCGCGTCGTCCTTCCAGGGCGCTACTCGCCGGAGAAGGGAATCGACACTGTCATCGACGCGATGAAGGCGATCCCGACAATCGACATCCGGCTCGATATCGTCGGGACCGAGCAGGGAGAGGAAGGACGGCGATACCGGAGGGCGGTCGAGGAGCGTGCGCGCGGCGATGCCCGCATCCGTTGCCTCGGAGCGATCGCACAGGGAAGCGTCGTGGAGACGCTCGCGGATTATGACGCGGTCCTCGTACCGTCACTCGTGAAGGAAACGGGTCCGCTCGCCGCTCTTGAGGCGTTCGCGGCCGGCGTGCCGGTGATCGGTTCGGCGCTCGGCGGAATTCCCGAACGCGTTATCGACGGCGTGAGCGGGCTGCTCGTCGCCGCGGGCGATGTAGCGGCGTGGGCGAGTGCGCTCGAACGTTTCGCGAGCGACGGTGCCCTTCGCGCAACGTTGTCGTGCGGCGTCCGGCCGCCGCGCAAGATGTCCGACGTCGCCGCGGAGATGTCTGCACTCTACCAGAGCGTCGCCGGCCCGAGTCCGGCGGCTTCGATCGCCGGTGCAGCCGAACTGATGGCAGGAACACGATGACGAGCCCGACGATCGGTCACACGGCGGTGCCACGCGTGCTCCTGCTCGGCGAGGATGCACCCGGTGCGCTCATGCACTCCTACGCCACAGGTTTCCGGCGGCTTGGCGCCGCGGTGTCCACATACTGCCTGATGCGCGCCTCACGCGCCGATTTCGGGAGCACGTTGACGCGTGTCGGCCGGAAGATCCTGCCGGGGGCGCTGATTCGCCGAGTCAACGCTCGCATCGTCCGCGAACTGGCGGTGCGCGCAGCGGACCTCGTGCTCGTGATCAAGGGCGAGCTGCTGCTCCCGACCACCGTCGAGGCGTTGCGCGCGAGCACCGGCGCGCTCGTCACGAATTATTATCCCGATGATCCTTTTTCATCGGATCCGTCGATGGGCCTAGTTGCCGGTGCCGAGACGCTCAGCGCCTACGACCGCTGCTACACGTTCGCGCGCCACCTGATCGAGGACTTTGCGCGCGCTGGAGTGCGTGAAGCAGAGTGGCTGCCGTTCGCGCGCGATCCCGACATGCACGCACCCGTACCCGCGGTGGAACCGCCGGAGTTCGACGCGGTGTTCGTCGGGAACCTCGACGCGGAGCGCGTGCGCTGGCTGGAGCCGACAGCCAGTCGCTTCCGCCTCGGGATCTTCGGCGAACATACGCGGGCCGCCGTGCCGCGCACGAGCAGCGTCGCGCGCGCGACGTTCCTGCCTGCCGCCTACAACCGCGATCTCCCGCGCGCCCTCGCGCGCGGAGCAGTCGCGCTTAACGTGATGCGCGTGCAGAATCGGCGCAGCCACAACATGCGGTCGTTCGAGTCGCCAGCGTCGGGAGCGTTCACGCTCTCCCAATGGACCGAGGAGCTGGCGACGATGTTCGAGCCAGCAGTGGAGGTCGTGTTCGCCGAGGACCCCGAGTCGATGGCCGACACCGTCGGGCGATGGCTCCCCCTTCAGGACCAGCGTCGCGCGATCGCGCGAGCGGGGTTCGCGCGGGTCGAGCACGACACCTACGAAGCACGTGCGCGGACGATCATGTCTTCCTTGCTCGCACCACGATGACCAGCATTCCAGCGCGTGCGTCGACCACGCTCGGGGCACGGGCGCGCTCAAGGCGATCGCCGCGGGCCCCGTTCATCCTGCTGGGCGCGGGGCTCGCCGTCTCTCTTGCATTGCTGCAGATCCCGTCCGAAGTCCCGACCGACCTCCGGCTGCGGGCGGCTCTGCTGTTGCAGCTCTATCTCATACCTGCGGCAATCTACGCGGCGAGAGCGCGCGAGTCGCGCCCACCATTGCCGACGCTTGCCATCCTCGGCTTGGTTCACGCGACGTACTACGCGCTTCCACCCCTCGCCGGCGTCGTGAATGCGGCCTACCTCCCAGGCATTGCCGGCACGATGCCTTACGTCGATCCGGTCTGGGATCTGCCGGCGGCGCTCGACCTTGCACTGTGGGGGTGGATTGCGCTTCTCGCCGGCTTCGCGGTAGCATCGCCATTCCTCACCGAACGACGAGCGGTTGCGCGCCCTCTCAACGTCGCGAAGCTCATCGTTGCGCTCTGGCTGATCGCGGCAGTGGGTCTCGGTGCCGAAGCGTTAGGCGCGACGATGCAGCTCCCGGTCGTGCTTGGCGGAACCATCGGCTTCGTCAAGCTGGCGGGGCGATATGTGCTAACCGTGCTGCTTGCGCTGCGCACGCGCGGCGAGCTCCCGCGGGGACACGGGAAATACCTGACGGCCTGCATCATCATCGAACTGATCCTGCTCGCGACGACGGGCTCGATGGCCAATCCGATGACGTTCGGGCTGACACTGTCGTTCGGGTTCTGGATTGCCGGCGGGCGGCTGCGACCGCAGGTCGTCGGTAGCATCCTTGTCGCCGTGCTGATCGGCGTTGTGCTGAAGGGAGTCGCAGCGGAGTACCGCCAGCGCACATGGTGGGTGAGTGAGCAGGTCACCCAGGTGGAACGAACGGCCGTGATGCGCGATCTCGTCGCGGACCAGCTGCAAACGGAAGGCGTGTCGGGCGCTGTCGTCCTTGGCGCGCAGGCGTCGATGCGCCGGTCGGCGACGCTCGACATGCTCGCCGACGTCATGCGGCGCACCCCTCGCGAAGTGCCGTACTGGGGAGGCCGCACGTACTACTCGCTGATCGGCGCGTTCATCCCGCGGTTTCTCTGGCCGACGAAGCCGACGAAGAACATCGGCAACGAATTCGGGCACCGGTACGGTTACATCGGAAGCCACGACACCTGGACCGAGGTGAACATGCCGTTCATGCTCGAGTTCTACGCCAACTTCGGCTTTTCCGGAGTGTTGATCGGGATGTTCCTGACGGCGTTCATCATCCGGCTGCTCGATGTGCTGCTGAATCGCGCCGGCAGCAGCGTGCTTCGCGCGGTCGCGGCGTTGATGATCATCCAACCCATCTTCCTGATCGAGTCGGATTTCTCGCTCGTCTTCGGCGGACTGATCATGAACGGTATTGCGATGCTGCTGCTGGTGCGCCAGCTCGAGAAGCGCGCGGCCGTTCGTGCGCGGGCCGCCGCCGTCCCGGCGGTTCCACCCGTGCAGCGGGTGAGTTGAGATGTGCGGCATAGCTGGCATCGTCGGCGGAGGCGGCGCCGAAGTGGTTGTCCGCATGAACGAGTGTCTGGCGCATCGCGGTCCCGACGACGAGGGAGTTTCGGAGCTGCGCGACGCGGGAGGCGCGCTCTGCGGAGCGATCGGACAGCGGCGCCTCGCGATCATCGACCTCTCCGCGGGCGGGCATCAGCCGATGTTCGCGGCGCAGGGCCGGTATGCGATCGTCTTCAACGGCGAGATCTACAACTATCGCGAGCTGCGTGTCGAGCTCGAGGCAAACGGCGCGCAGTTCCACAGCGCGTCCGACACGGAGGTGATCCTCCACGGCCTCGCGCGTCACGGGCACGGCTTCGTTGCCCGCCTGCGCGGCATGTTCGCGTTCGTGCACTGGGATCGTGATACACGCACCGCGACCATCGCGCGCGACCGCTTCGGCATCAAGCCCCTGCTCTGGGCGCGCAACGGCGGCGCGATCGCCTTCGCGAGCGAGCTGCGCGCGTTGCGCACGGGGGGCGTCGTCTCCGACACGATCGCGCCGAGCGCGATGGATTCTTATCTCACGTGGGGCGCCGTGTCCGAGCCCGAGACGATGCTCTCCGGCGCGACCGCGCTTCCAGCCGGTGCCGTCGCGACCGTCGAAGTCCGGAACGGGCGCGCGAGCGACCCGGTCATCGTCGCGCGCCATCTCCCACTCGTCCCGCACGAGGGCCCGCTGGAGCGTGACCCCGCGCGCGCCGCCTCGCTCGTCCGCGACGCGCTTCGTCAGTCGGTGGCGAAGCACCTCATCGCCGACGTTCCGGTCGCTGCCTTCCTCTCCGGGGGAATCGACTCATCGCTCGTCTGTGCTTTTGCGGCCGAGGTGAGTGAGCGGCCGCTCGACACGTTCACCGTCGTGTTCAACGAGCGCGAGTTCGACGAGGCTCGGCACGCGCGCGCCGCAGCCCGAGCCATCGGCGCGACTCACCACGAGATTCCGCTCAGCGCCGAGGAATTCCTCTCGTCCCTCGACGACGCGTTCGCGGCGATGGATCAGCCGTCGCTCGACGGATTGAACACCTACGTCGTGAGCCGCGCGGTCCGCCGAGCAGGGATGAAGGTCGTGCTGTCGGGGCTTGGCGGCGACGAAATGTTCGCGGGATACCCGTCGTTCTCCCGCGCGCGTGCGCTATCACGCGGCTGGGCAGCGCTGCGCACGTTGCGGCCGTTAGGCAGGCTGCTGCGAGATCGCGGCGTGCGCGGCGCCAAGATGGCGGCGCTGCTCGGCGCCCGGACTCCCGCCGTCGCCGCGTACACCGCGTCGCGCCTCCTCTTTCCCGC
>JBJMNK010000147.1:0-17952 GCA_045804265.1 Gemmatimonadaceae bacterium
CGCTCCGCTCGCACTATGAGGTGTGCTTTGCAGCTTAGCTCTAGGCGTTAGACCGCACCGAAGATCAATGTTGAGGAGAGCATGATGCCCCCTGAAATCCGCGCTGGGAAGGATCCGGCGGGGATGGGGCGGACCGTCATCAAACGCGGGGTCGTGATTCTCGGAATACTCGCACTACTCTGGTATGCCATTGTCGTGATCGGTGGCGTGAGCCTCGTTCGCCTAATGACGCGGTAGCTCGGCGGCAAGCGCACTAGCCGTGACGGATCGCGACCTGCGGTCTAACGATCGCTGATGCTGACAAATGCTCTTTACTGATGCTCGCTGCGCTCGCAACTATTAGGCAGCCTTTGCAGCTTAGCTCTAGGCGTTAGATGGCACCGACTCACAGAGTATGACCGACTATCCAGCGCAATCGTGGTCGTCCGTGAAGCAAGGGTTCCGAGAGTTGGCGTCCCCGGATATCGACTTTGCTCCGATGCGAGACTTCGTGGAGCAGCTGGCGGGCTCTCGATACGCGGGCGGACTGTACCCGCAAAAGTCGATGCACACGCTTCGCCTGCGCCAGGTGCCGCAGATTTCCGACGACCGGGAGCGCTTGTCCGTCGATTGGGAGGAGAATGCGTTTGTGGTGCGGTATCGCGGCGATCGCACCGCACCCGTGTGGACCAAGCGGCACACGGATGGCATGATTGCCCTCGAGCGCCTCTTCGAGCATCTCCGCTGGTTCAGCGAGTACGCCGGGCCGAGTTCACGACCTGCCATCTAACGATCGCTGAAGCTGACAAGCGAGCTATGGTAGCTCGCTTCGCTCGCCTTTTTCTGATTCGCTTGCAGCTTAACTGAGGCGTTAGACGGCCATTTAGAATCACGTGCAATGACGAATCTTCAGGTCGGACTCATCGTCGCCGGCGCAATGACGGTCGTGTTCGCCGCCGCCGCGTCGCTCCTCGCCGCGCTTGAACGAGCACCAGGCCTTCGCGGCACGGCGGCGGTTCCGGGCAGCCCCTCGCGCGCCCTCGCCGTCCCAATGATGATCGGCGCGCTCGCCTTGCTCGCGTCGAGTGTCGCGTATCCGCTGCCCTCGAGCCATCGAGTCGGCACTCTCATCATCCTAGTTGGCGGAAGCGCCGGCTTGCTCGTTCATGCCGGTAGCGCGTTCGTTCGCGGCGAGCGCGCGCAGCGGCGCATGGTCCGGGGCGCGCACGTGATACTCGTGGCATCCGTCGTCAGCGCGGCATTCGTCTTCTGGCGGGCGTGAGTGCGCCAGCCGTCTAACGATCGCTGACGCTGACGAAGCTTCGTTACTGAAGCGCGCTCCGCGCGCACGTATTGGGTAAGCTTTGCAGCTTAGCTCTAGGCGTTAGCCGGACATCGAGTCACGGTTCCGACGGAGGGTCTGTGATGCGCATTCATGCCGGACGAGCCGCACTCACGACAGTTGCGCTGGTCGAGGCCGGCGCGGTCACTGGCGCCCTCGCGTGTTGGCTGATCTTCGTCGGGTCCGCTCTTGCCACATTTGGCACCGACGTTCTTTCGCGTTCGGGTCTATTGGGGATGGCCGTCTGGTCCGTCTTCGTCGGTGCCCCGCTCGGCGCGATCGCCGTTCCCCTCTTGGGGCTGAGTGTCTTACGGCGCGCCCCGTTATGGCGGGTGCTCGTGTTGCCAGTGGTGGGCGCGCTCGCCGGTCTCGCACTCGGCGCGAAGCTCAGCGGAAGTGTCGCCAAGTTGCCGCTGCCGCCCCTGGCGCTGGTCCTCGCAGCGGGCGGAGTGGCCGTGGGAATCCTAGCGGCACGTACGGATTGGGCGCTCGCGCCGGCTACGACGCGTGGCCGACTGCCGCTGTGGCGCCGGCTAACGATCGCTGAAGCCGACAAAGCACCATCAGTGATTGCTCGCTGCGCTCGCACCGTTAGGCAAGCTTTGCAGCTTAGCTCTAGGCGTTAGGCAGCGTCAGGCATGATCCACGACATGCGACTCACTACCCGCGGCTGGCAGGCGTGCGCGCTGACCTACCGAATCCTCGTCGGCGCGCAGACGCTTGGTTGGGCTGTGGCCAGCCTGGCGAGGATCGTCACTCGAGACCATCGGTCATCGCAGGCCGCACGGCCGATTACTCTCGCGTTCGCAGTCGGCTTAGTCCTTGCAATCGCCGCCGGGTTCCTTACGTACCTTCTTCGCCGGCCGCGATCGCACGATAGAGGCTCGGTGGTCCTCACATGGGCGTGGCTTCAGGCCGTAGGGCTCGTGGCACTGGCCGGGTACGCAGTGACCGGCACCGGGATATTCTTCGTAGTGGGCATCGTCACCCTCGCGGTGATGCACGCATTCTCGCCTAACCGCTTTCAGGCCAGCCCGACGCCCAAGGCCTGAATCTACCTCGCGTCGTGCCTAACGATCGCTTTGCTGACAAAGCTTTACTTTCGTGTCTCGGTTCGCTCGCCATTACGATGCACGCCTTTCAGGTTAGCTCCAGGCGTTAGCCAGCTCTCGGAATCATGAGCTTCTGCCGAGTGGTATCGTTTCTCCCGCTGTTGTGCGGGACCCTGGCCGCGGGGGCCTGCGCGCCGGCTCAGCGCCGCGGTGACACGCAGGGCACGCCCGCGCATGCCGCGGGCCAAGAGTCGGAGTGTACGGCGGCGCTACTCGGCCGGACCACCCCGTACGACTCGTCCCGCGTCTCAGAACTCGTCGGGCGGTACCATTTCGTGGGTGTCGATACAGTGTCGGGCTACGCGGAACTGCGGGCAAAATACGCCCAGGCAATCGGGCAGGTGCGCCCGTTCCTCATCGATCTCTGGGCCACAGATTCCAGCCATCGATACTGGCGCACGCAGTGGCTCACCAAAGCGCGCGTTGCGACGAATCGACCCATCGTAGGCGCAATTGTCGGGGGAGACACAACGGGCTTCTCTGCGGACATGCCGCAGATCGTCATCGACGGCAGTGCGCTCAACTCCATCACGATTCGTTTCGATTCTCGAATGATTCTCGATGGTGATAACGTCCGCTACTACCCCATCAGCGTACTCGGCGCGTGGGGGTTCGGGGGCCGGTTCGAGAGTGGCTCGCTCGTCGTACCTGCGGGCGTGGATGGGAAGCCACTTCCTCCAGAAGCCGGGTGGTATTGCGCATTTCGAGTTGCGGAGTAGCGTGAGCGCTCACGTAGTCGCTAATGATCGCTGAAGCTGACAAGGCCTCTCTGCTGAACCTCGCTCCACTCGCGACTATGACGCAGGCCTTGCAGCTTCGCTCTGGACGTTAGGCGGCGGCGGCCACCGTTCTTGTTGGAGACACAGCCATGCAGCGCAGGCACTTCGTTACCGCGACGGCCTCCGGACTGCTGGGAGTGTCGTCTATCCCTCGGCACCTGTGGCAACCCGCAGAGGATCGCTGGCAGTACGACGGCGCCGGGACGCTGGCGCGCTTCGGGGTACTCACCCCCGACTTCGATCCGGTTCCGGAGTCCGAGCTGTGGGCGATGGCCCCACGTGGGGTGTCGATCCACGCCACACGCGTCGCGAGAAGCGGCCGCTCGGCCGCGGGGTTCGTCGAGGCTCCCTTCGTGGACGACGCCGTCGACCGACTCGTTGAGCTCGCCCCCGATGCGATCTTGTTGGGTTACTCGAGCAGCAGCTACGCGCTCGGTGCCGACGCTGACGAGCGGGTGCGCGCCCGGCTCGAGCAGCGCGCCAAGGGGATCCCGGTCATCTTCACCTGCCCCGCGGCGAACGCGGCCTTCCAGCATCTCGGAGTGACGCGTCTCAGCGTTGTGCATCCGCCCTGGTGGCGTGAGGAGTGGAACGATGAGGGCTCGGCCTACTGGCGCGCCGCCGGATTCGAGGTCCTTCAGTGCACACGGCTGTTGCCTCTACGGTCGTTCTCCGAAGTCACCGCCGCCGAGGTGTTCGAGTATGTGGCGCGCCAGACCCCGCGCGCGGCGCAAGCGGTGTTCGTCGGCGGGAATGGCATGCGCGCCGTGGGCGCGGTTCGCGCGCTCGAGGCGAGACTTGGCCGCCCCGTCCTCACAGCGAATCAAGTCCTGCTCTGGGAGGCGCTCCGCAGATCAGGGCGACCCGCGCCTATTGCGCGATACGGGAGTATCTTCACTAGCCGCGGTGGCAAGAGATGACGTGCCGCACGGCGCGGGCGCCCCGAGGCGTGGTTCGCAGCCTGCCTAACGATCGCTGAAGCTGATATTGGCTCGCTATTGATGCTCCCTCGCTCGCATCGGTTAGGCACCGCTTGCACCTTGGCTTCACGCGTTAGGCCGTCACGAGGATAACTGGCCTTTCATGTCTCAACGGAACATCGACCGGTTCGTCGGCGGTTATCAGATCATTGCTGGCTTCGTAGGCATTTTTCTCGGGCTGGTTCTCGGTTTCAGAGCACTGAACAGCGGGACTTCCCCGGCGCCCCTCCTCATCATGCTGGTGATCGGTGCGATGATGGCGGTGTTTGGAGGCGTTGTGCTTGCCGGTGTGCTTCTGCTGGAAGGTCACCCGGCCGGTCGAATCCTCTCGACCGGGGTCCAGGTCCTTCAAGTCCCGATTCTGTCAGCCGCGTCTGTCCACTGGCTATTCTTTGCCGGGGCCTACCTCGGGCTGGTGTGGTTCGGCGACCAAACGCGCCTGATTCTTGGGCTGAAAGCAAACTTGGAATTCGGATGGGCTGGTGCCCCGCAAATCACGGGCTTCGGGATCAATGTGATCCCGCTGATTGTGCTCGGGCTACTTTGGCGTCCGCCCGCCCTGTTGGCCGTATCCCGAGAGCCCTCGGCCGGGCCCCCGCGCCCGGCGGCCTAACGATCGCTGAAGCTGACAGAGCACGTTGCCTGTAGCTCGCTTCGCTCGCCATTATGAGGTGTGCGTTGCCGCGTGGCTCCAGGCGCTAGCCGGATCATCAACTTTCAATGTTTGCCGCAATCGTCTGGGGAGCTTGCGTGGGGATGGGCGCAACGTGGCTCGTGCGAGCCCGTGGAGCGACGTGGTTGTGGCTGACCGCGGTCGTGGTCACTGGGCTCCTCGTCGTGCTGAGTCTCTCGGTGCCGCAGCTCGTCACCGCACGGGATGGAATGAGTGGAGTGTCCACGCGATTCTTTCCAGTTGCCGCCCTGCTGACGGCAGCCTGCGCGCATCTCGCCTGCTGGCGTCGGCTCTCGCCTGCAGCCGGCGTTATCGGAAGCGTGGTCTCCTGGCTGATTCTTGTTGGGCCAAGTTCGTGGTTCGCGTAGCAGCCCGCCGCTCGCACTACGACGCGTGTGTTGCAGCTTCGCTCCAGGCGTTAGACACTCACGTACTGACATAGCAGTGGAGAACGGATGCGGCGTGCACCATTGATGGCGCGACGAGAGATAGTGTGGCGCGTCCTCATGGGCGCCGGATTGCTCATTATTGGCATCCTACGGGTGCGGGTCTATTGGCCACGCCGGGAGGCGCAGCTCGCTTGGGGCGTTGGCGAGGTGGCAATCGCGCTGTGGCTCGCTGTAACCGGAATCGGTGCCGCCCGCCGGCGTGACCAGCGCACAGCTCATGTACAGGGGCGCCGACTGCCTAACGATCGCTGAAGCTGACAAGCTTTCACAGTGGACATCGGAATCCATGAGTCTTCGCGCGTGGCCTCTGTGGCGCATCATCCTGATCTGGCTTGCATGGCCGGTCGCCTTGGCATTGGTATTCGTCGGCACGGCGGCCTTCATTGTCTGGCGTTCAGAGGCGCGCGCGATCAAGACTCACGCGATGCTCCCGCCGCAATATTCCGACTTTACGTTGCAGGTCGGGAGCATTCCGGTAGCGCTCGTGATGTGGGTGGGCCCGCCGCTGCTGCTTACACTCCTCTGGGTCTGGCGTCGGCGCGCCGCCACCTGACGCTCGCTGACGCTGACAAGCGATCTTCCGTAGCTTGCCGCGCTCGCATCGCATTCGCTTGCAGCTCAGCTCCAGGCGTTAGGCCACAATTCGTACCTTGGTAGAGACGGGCGTCGTCTGTTACACATCTCATGAATTGGTGATCGTGTGCTTTCCAAAGAAATGGTGGCAGCAATTGCGGTCGTCTTCGTCTGCTCGCTCGCCTTGGGTGCACTCATGCTCGGGTACGGGCTCTGTCGGATTCTCCATCGCCAGTGGTCAGGACGCACCGCGGCGCTGGACATGCTGACCGCGATCGGCACGGCGACGACGTGCGCGGTGATCATGGCACTCCTCGGGCTGGATGCGGGCCGAGCGCCGATCTGGATCGCCGGCCTCACGTTGCTCGGCGTGGTGCTGGTGCATGTCGCCCGACACCTGGCAGCAGGGAAAGCTCCCGGAGCGGCGGCCTGACGATCGCTGATGCAGACAGGGCTTCTTTACTGATGCGCTTCACGCTCGTTTTTTGAGGCGTGCTGTGCACATCGGCTTCACCCGTTAGGCAGCTTCAGGCGACGATGCCGCACGACCACCAGTTCATTCGCAACCTGCTTCAGCTTCGCGATGGACCTCGCGTCCCGATCGCGTGGCTGCTGGTTCCGTGGCTCGCGGTCCTCTGGTGGAGCGCGGGCGTCGCGCGGGCACTGTTCCCCGGGCAGGCGGCACTCGATAGCGGCTGGGTCACGTTCTTCACGGCGGTGCTCGGGTGGCAGTTTCTGCTGCTGGGTGGGCTCGGAACGGCGGCGACCTGGGCATGGCTCTATTTTGCCTGGCCCGACCATCCGCGGGCGTTTTGCTGGGCCGCCGCCATGGGATTGCTTGGCTTGGCGGTGTTTCCCTCGCTAGCCGCCGCCGTCGTGCCGCTCGCAGTCGCGCTGTGCATGGTCGGCGCGATCGTCGAGCAGGTGATCGCGGTGCGGCTTGGCGCCAGGCGTTAGGCGCGTGCACCATCCACGGGCTTCGGGAACGGCCGGGATGGCGCTGTCGGACCGGCCCAAGCCGCAGGTCGCGATCCTCGACGATGCGGTCGCCACCTTCAACTCGACCGAACGACACTGGGGGAAGACGGTCATCCGCGTTCGTCCATGAGGGCTCGAGGAGGTTGTCCGGTAATGCGCCGGTTCGCTGCCTGCACGCTTCTCGCGAGTGCTTGCGCTCTCCTCGCATGCCGTCCCGTGGCGCCTTCTCCACATCCGCTCCGGGAGTCATGCATTGTCGCGGTCACTGGAGACAGCGAGGCGCGTGTCATTTTCCCCGCCACGGTGAGGACGAGCTGGTTCCTCGACACGGCGCGGATTGATTCCGTGAGGGCGCCACAGTCGGTGTGGTCGCTTTACCTCTACGACAACCTCCCAATGGGACTGCATATCGAAGTCGGCCGCGGCACGATGAAGAGTCCTGGGAACGGATCGCTGTCGGGATACCTTGCCGATGCGCGTGTCATGCTTACGTGGCCATCGGTGGACCGCTCGATCGAGTTCGATGACGTTGAACACGTTCCCGATCTTCACCCCGCCGTCGTCGGGGATCGCGTCACCGTCACCGTGCGCGGCGCAGCCTTCGAGATGCTCTTTGGCGTTCATCGCGATACCGCTCGCTGTGACTACGGGGGTCGAGGGTTGGACCCGGTCGAGCAGTATGTCGCGGTACAGTATGTCAGGTGAGCCGCGTCGCTCACGGCTATTTGCGGCACGTGTGAACTGCACCTGCTCGCCGATGGCCGCGCGACCCGCCTCGTCCTTCGCAGCACGCACCGTCTTGCGACGCGGGTCAATCCGTAAGGGGCGTGGTGCGTTGAGCCACTGATGAGCGGCATCCAGAGCCACATCTCCGAGGTCGACAAGGCACGGGCGGAGCGGCACTCTGGAAGCGATACCGCGCGGAGGCAGCCTTCGTGACGAATCGGCGGAAAGTGATCGTGCATATCGCAACCAGCGCGGACGGTTACATCGCGCGTCCCGATGGAGACCTCGAATGGCTGACGTCGCGCCCGGCCCCGCCGGGCTTCTACGGCATGAATGCTTTCATGAAGTCGATCGACACCATGATACTCGGCCGGAAGACCTACGATGTGAGCCTGCGGATGGGAGCGAAGTTCGACGCGAAGCATCCGCACGTCGTCTTCTCCCGTCGCCCGCCGCCAGCGGAGATCCCCGCGGGAGTCGGGTTCGTCCGCGAGGCGATCGGCCCATTCGTGCGGCGGCTCCGCGAACAGCCGGGAAAGGATATCTGGTTGATGGGCGGCGGCGAGATCATCGCCTCCTTTCTCGATGAGAATGCGATCGACGAATTCGTCGTGAGCGTCATTCCGGTCTTCATCGGCGACGGCATCCCGCTGATTGCGCGCCGACACCGGCACACGACCCTGGAACTGCTCTCGAGTGAGGCGTTCGAGGATGGTGTCGTCCAGCTCCGCTACCGCGTGATGCGCCGTTAGGCAGGAGCGAGCGCCCCGATGTGAAGGCGGCGCGGCCGAGGAGCATCGTTTGCCGCGCTCGCGCATCGGTGATACTTTCTGCCGATGCGACCCCTGCGATATTCCATCAACACCACCCTGGATGGGTGCTGCGATCATCGCGCGATCGTTCCCGATGAAGAGATGCACCGTCACCACGAAGCGAACCTCGCCCGGGCGGATGCGCTCCTCTTTGGTCGGGTGACGTACGAGATGATGGAGGCAGGGTGGCGGCTGCCCGCGGCGGCGGGGACGCGGCCTGCCTGGATGGAACCATTCGCGCGGACGATAGACGCCGCAAAGAAGTACGTCGTGTCGCGCACTCTCGATCGAGTCGATTGGAACGCGGAGCTCGTGCGCGGAGACCTGCGGACGGCCGTCGAGCAGTTGAAGCGGCAGCCGGGCAACGGGCTGCTCACGGGAGGGCTGACGCTCCCGCTGGCATTGGCGGAGCTGGGGTTGATCGACGAGTACGAGTTCGTGGTGCATCCCAGGATCGTCGGCCATGGTCCGACGCTGTTCTCGGGGCTGTCGAAGGTCGTCGACCTGAAGCTCGTGAGCCGGTCGGAGCTCGGCTCGGGAGCGGTGGCGATGCGGTATGCGCCGAGACGTTAGGCGGAGCAGAGCCATCCATGTCGATGGAGATCCGTTACGAGCACCGCCCTTCGCTCGAGCGCTACGCGATGATCTCAATTGCATACGACGTCGGTGCGGTGCTCGATGTCGAAGCAGCCCGCGCCGGGGGAGTGCCGCTGCCGCGCGACCGCGTCACGATGCCATATCGCAAGGATTACGACGCCGTCCCGGGCAATCACCCTCGCGAATGGCCGGCTCGCTTTGACGTCGACCGCGCCGAGTTCCTTGCCGCATGGTCCGACGATCGTCGCATCGGCGGAGCGGTGGTCATCGTCGAGGCAACGGACATCGTGCGGCTCGGTGGCCAGGCGGGAGATGCATTGCTCTGGGACTTGCGGGTCGCGCCGGCGGAGCGACGTCGTGGTGTCGGCCGCGCGCTGCTGGCGGGCGCGGAAGCGATCGCGCGAGCAGCGGGGATGCGCGGGCTGACGGTGGAGACGCAGGACGTGAATTTCCCGGCGTGCCAGCTGTATTCAGCCGCAGGGTATGTCATCACATCGATTACTCCGGGTGCATACCCCGACTTGCCCGAGGAGACGCGCGTCGTGTGGACGAAGACCGTTGGGCTTCGCAATGCGGCGGACAAATGCTGCAGCTGACAAGCAGTGCGTTGACTCGACGCAGCCAGTCAATAATGTCGTCATGCCGATAATGCGCGGCCGCTTCTGGTCTGCCCTCACTGCATTCCTCATCCTCCCCGGCACAGTCGCGTTTCTCGTACCGCTGATGATGCGGCCGAGTGGGGGACGCGTTCATCTCGCCGGCATCTCACTGCTCGTCGCCGGTACCGGCTTGCTGTTATGGTGCGTGCGCGACTTCTACGTCGCCGGCCGCGGCAGCCTCGCTCCCTGGGCGCCGCCGGAGAATCTCGTCGTCATCGGGCTCTATCGGCTCTCGCGAAATCCGATGTATCTCGCGGTGCTGATCATCCTCTGCGGGTGGGCGGCCACCTTCGCCTCGCGAACGTTATGGATCTACGCCGCATGCGTCGCCGTCGGTTTTCACCTGCGAGTGCTGTTCGGCGAGGAGCCGTGGCTTGCGCGCACGCATGGTCCGCAATGGACGGCATACCGCGCACGGGTGCCGCGCTGGATCGGATTGGAATCCACCCGGCCATCGCGGACAAGGCAGGAGCTGCCCGAGTAGCGAGCCGAGAGACTTACTCCATCACTCCACGCGTTAGGCAGCTTCCCGGACTTCGATGAAGATACGCCCGTACGCCGATGCCGACTGGGGCGAATGGCTCCGCTTGATCTTCCCCGAGCCGTCGGCGGACAACCTCGCCGCCGGGATGCGGGAGCTCCGCGGCCGAGACGATGCGGCGGTGTTCGTCGTCGAGCGTCCCGATGGCACGCTCGCCGGCTTCGTCGAGGTTGGTGCCCGGCCGTACGCCGACGGCTGTGAGACGAGCCCCGTCGGGTACATCGAGGCGTGGTACATCGATCCCGACGTGCGCCGCCGCGGCCTCGGGCAGGCACTGCTCACCGCCGCCGAAGCGTGGGCTCGCGACCAGGGCTACCACGAGATGGCCTCGGATACGCAGCTCGACAACACGGTGAGCCAGGCCGCGCACCGACGGACTGGCTACGAGGAGGTCGACCGCGTGGTACAATTCCGGAAGACCATCCAGCTCCCCGGCGAGGCGCCATGATCGGTCCGCCTAACGCGCGTCATGCAGTGTCGTTGCAGCAGGCTGCACCGCGGAGCATCGCCGCGGTCCACGCGCGGCTGTCGCGCCTCGACGTCCCGCGCGTCTTTGCACACTATCTCGACCAGGTGTACGCGGCGGCGCGCGGCGGATCGGTGCAGCTCGACGGGCAGAATGTCTTCATCTATCGCGACGTGCACGACCGGCCGGACCAGGCGGACGTCTCGTTCGGAGTCGGCGTGAAGGCGCCCTTCGAGCCGATCGCGAACGTGCTGCCGACGACCGTCCCCGGCGGATACGTCGCCACGGCCACGCACTGGGGTTCGTACGCACGACTCGGCGCCGCGCACCAGGCCGTTCTCGATTGGTGCCGCATGCACGGGCACCGACTCGCCGGTTCGCGCTGGGAAGTCTACGGACACTGGACCGAGGACGAGGCGAAGTTGCGAACCGACGTGTACTACCTGCTGGCGAGCCCTACTTCCGCAGTCTGAGACGTGAGGCGCTCCCCGGCGGACGCGGCTCTCGGACTGGCCTCGGGTACGGTCCGGGTGGTGCCTTACGATCCCGTGTGGCCGACGCTCTTTGTCGCTGAAGCAGCACGCGTCCAGGAGATTCTGATGGCGCATGGAGTCGTGCTCCGGCTCGAGCACATCGGCAGCACATCGGTGCCGGGACTGGCCGCCAAGCCGGTGCTCGACATCCTCGCCGGATGGGAGGCGTCCGACGCCCGAGCGGCTGCGACCCATGCGCTCGAGATCGCAGGGTACGCATACCGTGGTGAGCAGGGGATTCCCGGGCGCGATTTCTTCCGCCGCGGGGAGCCGCGCCAGTATCACGTGCACCTCACGCGCGTCGGGAACGCGATCTGGAACGACCACCTGACGTTCCGCGACTACCTGCGAGCGAACCGCGCAGTGGCGGCCGATTACGCGGCGCTCAAGCGCGCACTGGCCGCTCGCTACCCGACCGACCGGGAGCGAAATATCGAGGGCAAGGCGGAGTTCGTGCAGGCCACGCTCGCCAGCGCGCGCGCGGCGAGTGCGGCGCGGCACGTTCCGGGGGCGAGTCACTCTCGCACCAGCGAATAGACAGCAGCACACGGAGGCCGGGTGGACATCACGCTTTCGGAGCAGACAAGAACGCAGGCAATCGCGTCGATCCGCCGCTACTTCACCGAGCAGCTCGACGAGGAAGTGGGCGACCTGCAGGCGAGCCTCGTCCTCGAGTTCATCCTGAAGGAGATCGGGCCTTCGGTCTACAATGCGGCGATCACCGACGCCCAGGTGTACTTTCGCGACCGGGCGGCGGAGCTCGACGGGGCGTGCTTCGTTCCCGAGTTCGGGTACTGGCCGCAGGGGCGAAGTCGGCGTCCAGCGCGTTAGGCGGCGGTGACGAATTCCCCCGGTCCGCGCGGGCCGAGGACGTTAGGCAGACCAGGGACAGATTGGAGCACGCGGTGAATCAGCGACTGTGTTGCGTCGTCCTTCTCTCGATACTGACCCGCGCCTCCGTCCTGGCGCAAGGCTCGCCTGCACCAACGAAGGTCGTCGACTCCCATGGCGTGTGGTGGATTCTGGACGATCAGGGAGCGCTACGGACCCTCGATGGACGCCGCATTTCCGTGCAGCGACTGGGTGGCCTCGTGCGCGACATTGCGCAGACCCCGAGTGGCGACCTGCTGGCGTTGATCCAGCGACGTGGTAGTTCGCGAGCGCAACTGATGAAGCGGGTTGCGAGCGGCGAGTGGGCCGAATACGCGAAGCTCAAGCTCGCGGCCGCCGATACTCTCATCGGGCTTGTGGCGAGTGACTCGGATGCCATCGCGCTCAGCGGTCATGCCTACTACCTGGTTCGCAGCGGACGGCAACCGCACCGCTACGCAATCCGAGGCCCACCGGTCGCCGGCGGTTTACAGCCAGCGGTCGCGCGCACGCTGCTCGGGCAATTGTACGTAGGTGAAAACGCGGGCGAATTCGGCGGTCGGCTGAGCCGGATTGATCTCGCGACGGGTGCCAGCGAACGCATCGAGCAGCGGGGAGCAGCCGGTGGTTGCGCTGGACTCCTGAACAGTGCATGTGACCCCATCACGGCAGTCATACCCGATCCGGCCAACGCGCGTTGCGCAATCGTGAGCATCGGACTGCTCCACATGGGGATGGAACTGGGCAGAATCGTTCGTGTGTGCGGATCACGGGTCACGCTCGTCGCGGAGTTGCCGTGCCCTGATCAGCGGCAGAGCGACCCACCCTGTTCACTCGGCGTTTTCGGTCTTGCCGCGGCCACTGATGGTTTCTGGGCGTCGACCGAAGCCGGACTCTATCATTTTCGCGGTAGCGTAATCGATCAGCAGCTTCCCACTCCAGCGATGCAAAGGCATTCAACGCTCTCATACAGCGACGCCATTCCGGGACTCCTTGTACTGTCGACCGATATCAACTGGCGCGCTTCGGTCAGCGGCCCTACGCCCCTCATTGCAGCCCGCGCGTCAAAGAAGTGATCGCCCGATCGCGGGCCGACGCCGGATCCACGTAACGAAACGCACGGAGGATCGATCAATGCCCCACGGCAAGATCTGTTATCTCGAAATCCCGGCCAACCGCGTCGAGGATTCTGCGCGGTTCTACACGGAGATCTTCGGCTGGAAGGTGCGGGAGCGCGGCGATGGAAATCTCGCGTTCGATGACGCGGGAGAGGTGAGCGGGACATGGGTCAAGGCGAGCGATCGCACACCCGACGAGCGCACCCGGACCTACATCATGGTCGACAGCATCACGGACTCGCTGAAAGCGATCGCGAAGGCTGGCGGCCGGGTGATGACGCCTCGCACGGACATCGCGCCTAGCATGGGGGCCTTCGCGATCTTCGCCGATCCGGTGGGGAACGAGTTCGGCCTCTACGAGGAGCCTAACGCTCAGAGTGGGCGCGCCTGACGCCTGACCGGCGTCCCGAACCATCGCCTCAGCGCTTCGGTCAAGCCGTCCGTCGTTCCATCGCCGACCCAGGCGACGTGGCCGTCGGGACGGACCAGCACCGCCGCCGGCGCTGGGACTTCGCCGAGCACGGGCAGTTCCCACTTGCCGCCGTATTGCGCCTGCACGCACTGAACGCGATCCGACCACCCACCGATCTCGATGCCGGTCGGTGCGCCGAAATCGATGAGCAGCGGCCGAGCCTCGTGCAGGAAGCTGTAGACGCGCTGCGGACCATGCGCGGTGTCCACGTCGAGATCGGGCATGCGTCGACCGAGCAGCGGATGCCCGTCTCCGAGCTCGTAGCGGATGTCGAGGCCGGACATCATCCCGGCGATGTGCTTGCGCGGTTCCTCCATGTCGAGCAGCATGCCGACGATGTCGCGCAACGCGACTGTGCGTGCGTCTTCGCGATGCAGCGCGACCTGCGCCATCGTCGTCTTGAGCACGCGCGCGCCCACGGGATGACGCTCGGCGTGATACGTGTCGAGCAAGGTGTCGGGTGACATGTTCTTGATCACCTGCGCCAGCTTCCATCCGAGGTTCACCGCATCCTGCAGCCCGGTGCTGAGTCCCTGGCCGCCGATCGGCGAGTGGATGTGGGCGGCATCGCCGGCGAGCAGCACGCGTCCACTGCGATACTGCGCCGCCTGACGCGTCGTGTCGGTGAAGCGGGAGATCCACGTCGGGCTGTGCACGCCGTAGTCGGTGCCGCACGCCGCGATGAGGAGCTTCCTGAGATCGTCGAGCGTCGGCTCCGTGGTCGCACTCGCGTCAGGCTCGGTGACCATGACGCCGATCGGTCCGACCTCCTTGTAGATGATCTCAGTGCCCTTGATCTCGAACTCCGACCGGCCGAACGCATGCGTGCCTAACGCGGTTCGATGCACGCCGTAAGGCGGTCTCTCCGTCATCTCGACTTCGGCGAGGATGCTGCTCGTCGTCGCGTCCCATCCGGGGAAATCGATCCCCGCGATCTTGCGTACGAGGCTGCGTCCACCGTCGCAGCCGACGAGATATTGCGCGCGCACAGATTGACCGTCAGCGAATGCGACATCGACGCCCGCGTCGTGCTGCACGAAGCCGGTGAGCTCGACGTCGTAGACGATCCGCACTCCCAACTCGCTCACCCAGCCGGCGAGGATGCGCTCGATGTGCTTCTGCCGCAGCGCCAGGCCGTAATTGTGGCGCGTGGGAAAGTCGCTGATGTCCAGCCGCCTGACGCCGAAGCCGGTGATCTGCGCGGTCTGTCCCGCGGCGAGGAAACGGTCGGCGATGCCACGCTGGTCGAGCACCTCGATGGTGCGCGCGGAGATTCCGAGTGCGCGCGAACCGGAGAGCTCCTGATTGGGCCGTCGCTCGACGATGGCGACGTCGACTCCCACCAACGACAGCTCGCCGGCGAGCATGAGCCCCGTCGGTCCAGCGCCGGCGATCACGACTGAATGTTCGATCATGACGACTCCTGGTGGCAATGAGCCGAGCAGTATCACACTGGGTGAGGGGGTTGCCGCAAGCCGTGGGGGTGCTGATATATATCGGTGGGCGAGATGGCAATTGAAGGCTGCGTGTTCATCGCCCGTTGCGAGTGATACCGTCCCCGCCCCGTCCGGCGTTAGGCACGATGACACGCCGGCCGCCGGATCGCTCTCGAGCCGCTCCCACAGAGGAAAGATTCCGTGTCGTGGGCGATTCGTCGGGCCAGTGCTGCAGAAGCATCCGCGGTAGCGGACGTTGGCGCGCGATTGTTTCGCGAGGCGTACGGGCCCACGCACCCCGAGCCCGCACTCAGCCCTTACCTCGCTGAAGCGTTCGCGCTCGCCAGCGTCGAGCGCATGCTCACCGATCCTGACACGGCCGTACTCGTGATCGAGTCCGACGGTGATGAGGCATTTGTCGGATACGCGCACCTTCACATGGCCGCGCCGGACGCCACATCAACGGTGCTCACGGAACCGCTCCCCGGCCGACGTCCGATCGAGATCGTCCGGTTCTACGTTGCTGCGGACTACCATGGCCGCGGACTCGCGCTCGCGCTCATGTCGGCCTGCGACGCCGAGGCTCGAGCGCGCGGGGCCGACGTCCTCTGGCTCCAGGCGTGGCAGAAGGCCGGCCGGGCGCTCGCGTTCTACGAGAAGGCCGGGCTGACGCGAATCGGCACCACCGTCTTTCACTTCGGGGACCGCGTCGACCATGACTTCGTCATGGCTCGGCCGGTGCGATGCTGACGTCGTCCCCAGTGGAGGTCACGATGCGCCGGTCATGCCTAACGCTGATGCTGGCCGCGCTGTCGCTCGCGGGAATGTCCCTGGCTGTGCCCCGCCGCGCCGAGGCACAGCAGAAGGCAAAGGGCCACCCCACGGCACGTAGACAGGCGCGACTTCCTCCGCTTGGCGTCGATTCTGCCTGTCACACGGGACTGTTCCCGCTTCCAACGTCGGATGCGGAGCTGCTCGTGGATGTCGTCTTTCACGCCAGCGAAGACTCAGCGAGCACGGTGCCGCGCGCGGCTGGCGCTGGTCCTCGTTTCGGCCCGATGCCCGACGACGTGCGCGCGGTCGAGGCACTCGGCGCCCGCGTCGTGTACCGCTTCACAGCGCCCGGCGTCAGGGTTCGCGTGGCGGGTGATCGACTGCGCGCGATCGGCCGGATCGCCGAGGATATCGTCGCCGTGCCGGAGCCGCGGCGACATGACCTGCTGGTCGTCTTCACCTACCCTTACTGGCCCGACGACACGACGGCGCGCGGCATGCGCGAGATATTGGCTCGCGAGCATGAATGGAAAACCCTCGGCGGACATCTCCTCGAGCCGTTCGCTGAAAGTGCCGGCTACATGGGCGTAATCCCCGATCGCGCGCTCCGTCACCTGCTGATGACTCGCCGCGGGACGCACGCGGCGTGGGTGCCCGGCGGTTGCGACACGGGGACCTACGACCTGTCTCGCTGACAGTCGCGCGGCGGAGCGACGCCCCATTTGCCGATCGCCGCACCCGGTCGCAGATTGTCGACGCGTCCTGCAGCCCTGCTCGATGCGTTAGGCACCCGCGACAGGAGAGTGCGATGGCGAAGGTCACCGGGATCGGCGGCGTCTTTCTCAAGAGCACCGGCGACAGCACCGCGCTGGCCGCATGGTATCAACGGCACCTCGGGATGCCACTGGAGAAGTGGGGCGGTGCGATCCTGAGGTGGCCCGACGACAGGGCCGTGGACGGCGGGCTCACGGTCTGGCATCTCGCGGGGAAGGACAGCAAGTGGTTCAGCCCGAGCGATTCGTCGTTCATGATCAACTACCGCGTCGACGACCTCGATGCGCTGCTCGCACAGCTGCGTGCAGATGGCGTGGAGATCGTCGGCGGACCGGAGTCGCACGAGAACGGCAAGTTCGCCTGGATCATGGATCCCGAGCGAAACAAGGTCGAGCTCTGGGAGCCGGCGGCCGCGCACGAGAAGAAGAAGGACGCGTGATGCCGGCGAGTGCTGAATCGATCGGGAGGGAAGCGGCGAAGCCGAACCCCGCACTCGCGCCGCTGGGTGCCCTCGTCGGGACGTGGAATACCGTCGGGACACATGCGATGATCCCCGGCAAGACCTTTCATGGCCGCACGTCTTTCGCGTGGCTCGACGGCGGAGCGTTCCTGATCATGCGGACGCAGATCGACGAGCCGGAGATCCCGAGCGGGATCGCGATCATCGGCACCGATGACACCACGGGCGAATGGTCGATGCTCTACTTCGACGAGCGCGGTGTCTCGCGGCTGTACGAGTTCGGGGTGCGCGACAACGTGTGGCGCTGGTGGCGGACCGCGCCCGGCTTCTCGCAGCGATTCGCCGTGACGATCGCCGCGGACGGACGCACGATGGCGGGCAAGGGAGAATTGTCGCGCGACGGCGTGCACTGGGAGCCGGATCTGGCGTTGAACTACACGCGTGCCGAGTGACTCTGGCCGACAGCCTCGCTCAGCATCGCGTTCGCTCACTGGCTGCGTTGGGGGGGTAGTTGTAACTGATGAACTACAATTGCACGGATTACGCGGATAACGCGGATTGCTTCGTGAAGGTGCGAACTAACACGTGGCGGAGCTGAAGAGCTTGGGGCGCGCGGGGTGAGATGATCTCACCGCGCGTGCCCCAAGTATTTCTCGCGATGCGGGCGACGGGAGCGGAGCGCATTCCGCCACCTGGGGCGATCAGCGTAATCCGCGTGATTGTCGTTCAACTGTTGGTCCATGCCCAGCGCGCAAGAGCGTACGCGGCGCGCATAATGAGACGGAACTCGGCGAACTCGGCGACGGAGCTCACGGCCGGGATCTCGCGCAACTTCTGACCCGACGCCGC
>JBJMNK010000148.1:0-6131 GCA_045804265.1 Gemmatimonadaceae bacterium
AGTCCAGTGAACTGCAGAAGAAATCCGGCGCGCCAAAACGCGCCACACAATTCGCTGGCGACTAGAGCGTAGGGGCCACACCCGTTCCCATTCCGAACACGGTCGTTAAGCCCTACAGCGCCGATGGTACTCCGATCGAGAGATCGCGGGAGAGTAGGCCGTCGCCGGCACCTGCTGCACACGCCGCCCAGTATTTCGGGCGTCGTTGCACGAAACTCGAGGGGCGCATGTCCATCCGGACATGCGCCCCTCGTTTCTTTTCCCCCTGTAGCATCACGCGCCGAGCATCTCGTACCGAGCTTATAATTCTCACCCATGACGCGCGCCGGAATCGTCACAGTCGTCGGCAAACCGAACGCGGGAAAGTCCACGTTCCTCAACAGGGTCGTCGGCCAGAAGTTGAGCATCGTCAGCCCGAAGCCACAATCGACCCGCGACCGCATCGTCGGCATCCTCACAGACGCCGAGACCCAGATGATCGTGTTCGATACACCTGGACTGTTGAACCCGCGCTACGAGCTGCACCGCGCGATGCGAGCCACTGCACTCGACGCACTCGCCGATGCGGATGTCGTCATCTACCTGGCCGACGTTGGCGCAGGCGCAGCGCCCCCGCTGATCGAAGCGGCGGAGCTCAAGTCCCCTCCCACGGCGCCAATCCTTACCGTCTACAACAAAGTCGACACGATCGATGCCGGCGAACGCGAACGGCTCCTCCACGCCACACCGGACGCACGCTTCGTCTCTGCACTGACAGGCGACGGAATCGACACGCTCCTCGCCGAAGCAAGAGCGCTGCTTCCCGACAGCCCCTTTCTGTACGACGCCGAGGACATCAGCACCCAGTCGGTCCGCTTCTTCGCCGCTGAGTTGATACGTGAGTCTGCGCTGGAGCAGCTCGACGACGAGGTCCCGTACAGCCTCGCCTGTGAAATCGAGGAGTTCCGCGAAACGCGCACACCGGTATACATTCGTGCCGTGTTGTACCTGGAGCGCGAGACACAGAAGCACATCTTGATTGGCGCGAAGGGCGCCCGCATCAAGGAGATCGGCAGAGTGGCCCGGATGAAGATCGAAGGGTTGATCGATCAGAAGGTGTACTTGGATCTTTGGGTCAAGGTGCTTCCGAACTGGCGAAAGAACGCAAACGCGATGGCGCGCTTCGGCTATCGAATTCCGCAGGAGAAGAAATCGCGATGAGTCTCGCTCCGCAGCTGCTGGCAATCCTGGTCTGCCCGAAGTGCAAGGGACCGCTCGAGAATCGTGAGCTCGAGTCGAGACTCGTCTGCCCGACGTGCCGTCTGGCGTATCCCGTGCGCGACGAGATCCCTATCATGCTCATCGATGAGGCGTCGCCTCTCTAGCTTGCGGCGGTGGGCACTCGCGGTCGCCGTCCTCACGGCGACCGGATTACCGCTGCGCGCCGTCGCGCAGAAGCCTGCCACCGAGGGTGCGCTCTTCCTCCTGCTTCCGATCGGTGCGCGAGCGGTGGGCGAGGGGCAGGCAGTTGCGGGCGACGAACCGGGAAGCGAGGCAGTGTGGTGGAACCCAGCCGCGATCGCCCGCGGCGAGCGTCGCGAGATCGCCATCCACCACTCGCAGACGATCATCGCCACCGGCGACGCCGTGACACTCGTGGTCCCGTCCGCGCTTCTCGGCGTGCTCGCGATTGGGGCCAACATCGTGTACTACGGCCGCGAAGACATCACCGACACCGTCGGCACCGTCGGTGTACTCATTCCGCAGAATCTCGTGTACGCTGCGACGTACGCGACACCGATCGCGCATCGCTTCGCCGCCGGCATCACCTACAAGATCGTCCAGCTGCGCCTCGATTGCAGCGGAGGATGTGCCGGCGTACCAACAGTCTCGGCCTCATCGAGCGCCCTCGACGCGGGGGTGCAGGCGCGACTCGCCGGAATCGTTCCGGCGACGGTAGGACTGGCGATCCGCAACGTCGGGCCGCGGCTCCAAGTGAACGACAAAGACCAGTCGGATCCGCTCCCGACGCGCGTGCAGGGGGGAGTGACCGTCGACGTGCCTAACGTCGATGGAATGCCGCCAGAAGTAAAGTTCCGCGTTTCCGCCGACATCTTGAGCGACGTGCATTTCAGCTCGCCCTCGCCGCGTTTTGGCGCGAGCGTTGGTTACCGCGAGCGCGCCTTTTTCCGGACAGGCTACCTGTTCGATCGCGGAGATGGTGAGGGAGATGGCCCCTCACTCGGGTTCGGGTTAGCCAGCGGAAGTCTCGTGCTGGACATCGGGCGCATCGTGCGCGGCTTGTCGGCGGATGCCGGCAAGCCGCCAACTTACGTCTCGCTACGCTACCTCTTCTGATGGACGACCGAACGGCGCGCGCGTCGAGCGCGCAGCGAGCGCAGCGTGTCTTCGGTGCATCCGTGTTGGTCGCGATCGCGTTCGCCCAGCCGGTGCGAGTCCGCGCGCAACAGCCGACGTTAGGCATTGCCGTTGCCCCGGTCGGCGGGGGGATGCCGAATGGCCTGGTGTCCGCACCGTCTGTGCTGATGCGAAGACCGCAACCGGCTGCGATCCCGGCGATGCATGCGACGCCGGATCGCAACGTGGTGTCGCGACCAGCCGTGCCCGCCGAATCGTCGCGGGTAGTCCATAACGAATGGTGGGCGCCGATCGCTTCGGCGATCGTACCGGGCGCGGGCCAGGCGCGACTCGGGCAGGACCGGTTCGTAGGGTATGTCGCTGTCGAAGGCTTTATCTGGATCCGCTACCTCACCGACCGGCGCGCAGGCACCGACGCGCGGAACGCGTATCGCGACATGGCCCTTCGCGTCTCACGTGCAGGGTTTCCCGGCCCGAAGCCTCAGGGGAATTTCGAATACTACGAGCGAATGGAGCATTGGATTGCGAGCGGGGCATTCGACTCTGACCCCAGCGCCGGCTTCGCGCCGGAGACGGATTCCACGACCTTCAACGGTAAGATGTGGAGCATCGCGAGAACGACTTATTGGTCGGATCCGAAGACGCCACCCCCGGTTGGCTCAGCTGCCTACGAAGCAGCGCTCCAGTTCTACCGCCAGAACGCGGTGACTCCAGAATTCGCCTGGTCGTGGCGCAACGCGCCGCTGCACCAGGACGTGTATCGGCGTAGCGTCCGCGCCAGCAATGACGGATTTCGTCACGCTGTGCAGGACATTGGCGCGGTGATCGCGAACCATGTACTCAGCACGGTGGACGCGTACATCTCCCTGCGCCTCCAGCTGGGCGAACCGACGGAGGCCGGCAAGTCTGACATCGGAATCGGCGCAACGCTTCCATTCGAAACCATCGGCAGGATCGTCGACCGCTCGTCTCGCCACGACCGCTCGCGATGAAGATCCTGTATTGGTTTCTACTCCTCGCGCCGGTTGCCATCGTCGTCGAGCGATTGCACGCGTCTCCGCTAGTCGTGTTCACGCTTTCCGCGCTGGCGATCATCCCGTTGTCGGGGCTCCTGGGGTCGGCCACGGAGGAGCTGGCCGGGCACACCGGGCCGGCGATCGGTGGGCTCCTCAATGCCACGTTAGGCAACCTCGCGGAACTCATCATCGCGGGGCTCGCGCTCCGGGCCGGGCTCGTCGACCTGGTGAAGGCATCGATCACGGGATCGATTCTCGGGAACCTGCTTCTCGTGCTCGGCGCGGCACAGCTTGCGGGCGGATTGAAGCACCGGCTGCAGAGCTTCAACCCCCATTACGCGGGGATGAGCGTCTCACTGCTGACGATGGCGGTGACCGGCCTGGTGATTCCGTCGGTGTTCAACTGGCTGCATCCGGATCCGGCGCGCAGCGCGCTGGTGCCTATGTCCGAGTGGACCGCGGGGCTGCTGATCGCCGGCTACGTTCTCTCGCTGGTGTACTCGATGGGCACGCACCGCGCAGTGTTCGGTGAAGGCGGCGACGTCGCGATGGGCGAGGAAGCACCTCACTGGTCGTTAGGCAAGTCGACCGCGGTGTTGATCGGCACGGCCGCGGCGATCGGCTGGCTGTCGGAGCTTCTGGTGGACAGCACGCAGGCGGCGGTGGCGAGTGTTGGCCTGTCGCAAACATTCGTCGGATTGATTCTCGTTCCGATCATCGGAAATGCCGCCGAACACAGTTCCGCGGTGATGATGGCAATGAAGAACCGGATGGACCTGTCGGTGAGCATCGCGCTCGGCTCGAGCATTCAGGTCGCTCTGCTGATCGCACCGTTGCTCGTGTTCGCGGGCGTGATGTTCGGACAGCCCATGGATCTCTCCTTTCACACCCTGGAGCTGGCGAGCCTCGCCCTCGCGGTGGCCGTCGCGTCAGCGGTAATCAGAGATGCGGAATCGAATTGGCTCGAGGGCGCGTTCCTCCTGATCGCGTACGCGATGATCACCGTGGCGTTCTGGTATTTCTGACCTTCGCAGTGGTGTCGCAACGTCGCAAGTTACGGTGCGAAGCGAGTTTGACTTCGCTTTGCGCGAACCGTATCTTGCCGGACCCGACCTTCCGTCAAGCGTAACCCCCCTGGCCACGCCGACCGCCGTCCTGTTCTCCCCCGCCGACGACCCGACTCCGGCCACCCTGAACTCGTGGCTGGAGCGACAGTCGTTGTCCGTGGTCCGCGTCGCGAACGAGGACGCTCTGATGTCGCTTGCCCTGCGAGGACGCCCCCGCCTCGTGGTGTTCGACGCGCGACGGGCGCTCGAGTCGTGCGACCGGGCGTGCCGACGGCTGAAGGCGGACTCGTATACGGGGGTCGTCCCGGCAGTGCTCTGGATCAGCAGCGACGAGTTCCTCGGGCGAGCGTTCGAGGCCGACGCTGACGAGGTCCTCCGAGATGACAACAGCGGAGCAGAAGTCGATCAGCGGCTGGCAGTCCTGCTGCGCCGTTCGGACCGCGACGTGCGCGTCCACCCGTCGACGCGCCTGCCGGGGACGATGGAAATCGAAGCGGAGATCGGCCGGCGGATGACTCGTGGCGAAAAGTTCGCGGTTTGCTACGCGGACCTCGACCACTTCAAGGAGTTCAACGACCGATACAGTTACTACGATGGCGATCGCGTAATCAGGATTCTGGCGAAGATCCTGCACGATGTCGTAAAGGGCGTGGCCGGGGAACGCGGATTCGTCGGGCATATTGGAGGGGACGACTTCATCTTCATCATTCCGCTCGGGATGATCGCTGAAGTCTGCGGTGAGATTATCGAAGTGTTCGATGCACTCGCACCGTTTCAGTATTCGGAGCAGGATCGCCGATCGGGCTATTACTTCGGGAAGGACCGACGAGGGCAATTGCACCGTGTGCCGCTGATGACCGTGTCGATCGGCGTCGTCACGAATGAGCGGCGGCACTTCACGCACGCCGCGCAGGTGAGCGAGCTTGCGACCGAGATGAAGAGCTACGCGAAGACGCTTCCGGGGTCGGTCTATACGATCGACCGGCGGCATGATGCGGCTGACGAGAGCGGCGCACGACGGAACGTCGCTGGCGCCGTGGAGGAGCAATGAACATCGCGTGTCCGGAGTGCCGATCGGTGTTTCGCGTCGACCCGGCGAAAGTTCCGGCCGGGGGCGTGCGCGCGCGCTGCTCGGTGTGCGGCGGCGTGATCACGGTGTCGAGCGAGCTCGCAGAACAGGGTGCGACAGCAGGCGGCGCGCAAACGACGGCCTGGAGCGGTGGTGCGCCGCAAGCGCGGACCGGCGATCCAGGCGCGGCACCGCAGTTCGGTGGCCAGAGCGGAATTCCCTCGATCCCGACGCGAGGTCCGTCGCCCGTCCCACCGCCGGCGCATCGCCCGGCCACGCAACAGCCGCCAGCTAGCGCGCCGATCTCGACGGCGCAGTCTTCGAGAGCGGCGGCACCGGCCGCCTCTCCAACCGCAGCTCCAACGGCGCCTCCGACGGGATTGCCGTCGCGAACGACGCCACCCGGACAGCGACCGCCGGCGCCACCGCGTCCGCAGACGCTGCCCGGTTTGCCACCGATCCCTCCGCCTCCTGGTGGCCGACCGCTCGCAGCGGCACCACCGCCGCCGCCGCCCCAACCTATGCGGCCCATGGTCCGGCCGGCGACTCCACCAATCGGACAGCCGGCGACCCCGGGCGCTCCGGTGCAGCGGGCCCCCGGCTTCGCCGCACCCGCTGCAG
>JBJMNK010000149.1:0-18379 GCA_045804265.1 Gemmatimonadaceae bacterium
ACACACTTACACTACAAGACGCTCAACCCATCAAAACTCTTACACAACACCTCGCACATCCGATATACGATCGACCCGAAGGCGACCGGGAAGGCACTCCGAATCCGGAGCGGCATCCTGCACGGGACGACGGACAAATAGTATCGAGCGCTACTAAAGCGCTCGAATCGATTGCAGCAACACCAACGGCATGCAACACCAACGGCATGCAACAGCAACGGCATGCAACAGGAGGCACAGAGGGCACAGAGGGTTGTTATCAAACCCCTCTGTGCCCTCTGTGCCTCCTGTTCGATTCATGCTGCTGTCGTTAGTGGGGAGTCCAACTGACTTGATCGACAGCCTCGTGACGTTTGTTCTCGTCGACAAGCCGTAGCCGACCACCAGAATCATGCGGGCGCGTCCGCCGTGCCTCGCCGCGGTAGCGAGATGCGCGACGCGACCGCACTATTCGTCCATGAAATTTTCCGCCCGAGGCGCCATTGTGGGATCGCGGGGCTCACTGCTCATTGCGACCGCCCTCTTCGCCGCCTGTTCCGCGCCGCGATCCACTCCGCCCGCCTCCACCCCGGCGCCGGTCGCGACCGCCGCCGCGCGCCGCAGCATCGCCGCCGCCACCGCCGGCATGCAGCGCCATGACGGCTTCATCCCGTTCTATCTCGATGGCATCAGCGGGAAGCTCTACCTCGAGCTGCCTGACGATTCGCTCCGCGCGCTCTTCGTCGCGACGCAGCCCACCGGCCTCGGCTCCAACCCGATCGGGATCGACCGCGGCGGCGACGCCGGTGCGCAGGTCGCGCGCTTCGACCGGAGCGGTGACCGTGTCATGGTCGTCTTCGAGAATTGGAGCTACCGCGGCGCCCGTGACAATCCAGCTCACGCGCGCACAGTCGCCGAGGCGTTTCCACCGAGCACCGTCGCATCGCTGCCGATGGTCGCCACCGATGGCGCGCGCATCCTCGTCGATGCGACGGCGCTTGCGCTCACCGACTGGACCGACGTCGGTGCGACGCTGCAGCAGGCGGAGCAGGGGAGCTATGCGATCGCGACCGACCGCTCGAGCATCAACGCCGCGCTCACGCGCAACTTCCCCCGCAACACCGAGATCGACGCGTGGATGACGTGGGCGAGCAGCGGTCGCCCCGGCCGCATCGTGTCGCAGATCGTGCCTGACGGCCGCGCGTTCACGATCCGCCAGCACATCTCACTCCTCCCCCTGCCTGACGGTGGCTACACTCCGCGCACTCTCGACCCCCGAGTCGGCTACTTCGGCATCCAGTTCAAGGATTACGCACAGCCGATCCAGGATCCGCTCGAGCAGCGCTGGATCGCGCGCCATCGCCTGATGCGCGCGAACCCGAGCGACCCGTCGAGCGCGATCACCGACCCGATCGTGTACTACATCGACCGCGGCATTCCCGAGCCGATCCGGACCGCCACGCTCGAGGGCGCGCGCTGGTGGATCGACGCCTTCGACCGCGCCGGGTTGAAGGGCGCATTCCGCGTCGAGCTGCTGCCCGAAGGCGTCGATCCGATGGACGCGCGGTACAACGTCGTGCAGTGGGAGAATCGCAACGAGCGCGGATGGTCGATCGGCAGCGCCGTCACCGACCCGCGCACCGGTGAGATCATCAAGGGGATGGCGCGGCTCGACAGCCATCGCGCACGCACCGACTACAACCTCTTCGCCGCGCTCCTCGGAGCCGACGCGACCCCCGCCGACACGCACTTCGTGCTTGCCCGCGTGCGGCAGGTGACCGCGCACGAGATCGGCCACACGTTAGGCCTGGCGCACAACTACATCGCTTCGACGTACGAGCGCGGCTCGGTGATGGACTATCCGCCGCCGCGCGTCAGGCTGGCCGGCCGCGACAGCATCGATGTCAGCGCCGCCTATGCCGTCGGGCCCGGACCGTACGACGTGTGGGCGATTCACTGGGGCTACGGCATCTTCCCCGCCGGGAGCGAGCAGGACTCGCTGCGCGCGATCACCGCCGAGGGACTATCGAAGGGCTATCTCTTTCTCTCCGACGCCGACGCCCGCCCCGAGTATGCGTCCGATCCGCGCACCAATCTCTGGGACGACGCTGCCAGCGCCGGCGAGTTTCTGCAGCACGAGATGGACGTCAGGCGCGTCGCGATGAGCCGCTTCGGCGAGCGCAACATCCGTCCCGGCGAGCCGGTCGCGCTGCTGCAGGAGCGGTTCGCGCCGCTCTATTTCTTCCACCGCTTCGCGCTCAACTCGCTGTCGAAGACGATCGGCGGGATGGAATACTCGAATGCGACGCGCGGCGACGCGTTGCAGGCGACACGACCGATCTCCGGCGCCGAGCAGCGCAAGGCGCTCTCCGCGCTCGCTCGTGCGCTGACGCCGGCCGAGCTGGCGATCCCCGACACCGTGCTCACCCTGCTCGCCCCGCGCCCGTTCTCGTACGGCGGCAGCGTCGAGCTGTTCGGGAGCAGGACGCGGCCCGCCTTCGACGAGCTGGGTGCGGCCCGCACCCTGACGCAGATGATCGTCGACGGCGTGCTGCAGCGCGACCGCGCGGCGCGGCTCGTCCAGCAGGCAATCCATGACCCGCGCGCACTGACGTTAGGCGAGGCGATCGACACGCTCACGACATCGTGGCGCGGGCCGGCGCGGCAGCCGGACGAGCAGCGCGCCGCGCTCGAGCGCGTCTCCCAGCGCGCCGTCGCCGACCGGCTCCTCGCCCTCGCCGCCGACCAGGCCGCCTCTCCCGAGGCGCGTGCCGGCGCCGAGCTGGCGATCACGCGACTTCGCCCGGTGGCATCGTCGCGCGCGCGATCGATCTCGCGCAGCGCGGCCGAGCAGGCGCACTGGCTGTCGATCACCGGAGACTTCACGCGCTGGCTCGAGCGGCGGGAGCTCCCCCAGCCGACGCCGGCGCTCGTTGCCCCGCCGGGCGACCCGTTCGGCACCGCACCATGATGCGCGGCATGCGCAGCAAGCGGCGGCGGCATGGAAGCGTTAGGCGCCTGACGATGGTGCTCGGTGCCGTGGGGACCGTCATGGCGCTGGCGATACTCCCGACAATCGCCGCGGCCCAGACGATCGGCCCCGTGACGCTCAGCGCGGGACTCGGTGGCGGCTTCCAGCCGCGCAGCACCTTCGGCCCGATCGGACCGCACGTCTGGGGTGGGGCGGAGACGGTGCTCGACCGGCGGTTCCGCGTGCGCCTCGATGCGGCGTTCCACTATTTCGGCTTCGCCGGCCGCAAGGCGCGGCCGTGTCCGGCCACTACGTACTGTGCGCCCGAAATCACCTCGCCGCTCGAGGTCACCGCGATCAGCGGAACCATCGTCGGGCGCGACACCACCGGCGTCCGCCGCTGGTACTGGCTCGCCGGGCTCGGAGCCTACAGCCTCTTCGGCGGTCGCGATGGCAACTCGCGACTGGGAATCACCGGCGGCATCGGCCGGGAGCTCGGCGCCAATCGTCAGTACCTCATCGAGGCGCGCGTCCACCTTCCGTACGACGCCAACGGGTATGGCGCATTCGTCCCGATCACCTTCGGCTGGAACTACGGCCACTTCGTCCCGTGACGACCCGGTTCACCGTGAGCGTGTTCCCGGCCGTGAACGGTATTCTGACACCGCCGTCGCTTCACCCTAACGGCTAATGGCTAACGGCTCAGTGCAAACGGCCAACGGCCAACGGCAAACGGCTAATGGCTAATGGCTGATGTTCAACGGCTGAAGTTCACATGACCGCAACACCTCCCCTTCGTCGCGGCGGATCCGTCGCTGCCGCCTCGCTCGAGCAGCGCGTCGAGATCGAGACCCCGGAGAACGTCGCCTTCTCCTACACGATCGCCGGGATCGGCTCGCGTGCCGCGGCGGCGATCGTGGACCAGTTCATCATCTGGTTCCTGATCGTCGGGCTGTTCATCGTCTTCGCGGTCGCGTTCAGCGCCGTCGCCGGCAACAATCTCGTCGCGAGCATCGAGCGCGCACTCGGCTCGTGGCTCGCCGCCGGGATGTACCTCGCCGCCTTCGCGCTGTCGTGGGGATACTTCGTCTTCTTCGAGGCGCTGTCCGACGGGCAGACGCCAGGGAAGAAGATGTTCGGCCTCCGCGTCGTGCAGGACGGGGGCTACTCGATCTCGTTCGGCGCCTCGGCCGTGCGCAACCTCGTGCGCGTCCTCGACGCGCAGCCCGGGTTCTTCTACTTCTTCGGCATGACGAGCGCGATCTTCTCGCGCACGTCGAAGCGCATCGGCGATCACGTGGCCGGGACGATCGTCGTCCACGAGCGGATTCCCGAATTCGCGCCGGCCCCGTCGGGAGGGGTCGGGGGCCAAGGGCTGCGTACTGCATCGACCACGATCGCCGGCAGTGTCTCCCGTCGCGGCGATATCGTCTCCGCCGCGCCTGACGCGGCGTCGGCGATGCCGGCGCCGATCACCAGCGCCCTCCTCACCGAGGACGAATACGCGCTGCTGCAGCGGTTCATGGCGCGGCGGCAGTCGCTCGAGCCGGCGCGCCGGACGGAGATCATGCGCCAGCTCGTCGCGCGGTTCGGCGATCGCCTGCCTAACGAAGGGAGCAGCGACGCCGCGCGCATCGTCAGGCTCTTCCAGTCGGAGCAGGAAGCGCGCGCGCGCGGGGTCGCGGCGCGCGGCGAGACCGGCGCGGCACGCGAGCACCATGCGCTCGTCGCCCGCGGCGCCGAGCGGTGGGCCGAGTTCGCGTCGATGCTTGCCCGCGCGAAGAAGGGCGGCCTCCGCGCCCTCCCCGAGAATGAGATCGCCGACTTCGTCGCCCGCTACCGCGAGGCGGCAGCCGACCTCGCCCGCCTGCGCACCGCCAGCCGCGGGCGCGACACCGAGGCCCAGTACTATCTCAGCCGCCTCGTCGCGGCCGGCCACAACCTGCTCTATCGCCGCCGCGAGATCGCGTTAGGCACGGTCGGGACATTCCTCACCGTGACCCTGCCGCGCGAGGCGCGCCGGTCGTGGCGGCCGATCCTCACCGCCGCGCTGCTGCTCTACGGGCCGGCCGCGATCACCTACGTCGCCGTCATCCGCGACCCCGATCTCCAGTACGACTTCGAGCCGCCGGGGATGATCGACCGCGTCGAGAACGCCGCGAAGAACGAGGCGCGCGGCCGGGGCTACATCGCCTACAACGATGCGCAGCGCCCGCTGGTGTCGAGCTTCATCATGACCAACAACATCAAGGTCACGATCATGGCCTTCGCCGCCGGCGCGACCGCCGGTGTCGGCACCGTCCTCGCCCTCGTCTCGAACGGCATATCGTTAGGCGCGTCGATCGCCATGTACCAGAACTACGGCGTCGCCAGCGTCATCCTCGGCTTCGTCGTCGCCCACGGCGTGCTCGAGCTGCAGGCGATCTGCTTCGCCGCCGGCGGCGGGTTGCTCATCGGCTACGCGATTCTCCTCCCCGGCGCGCTCACGCGCCAGGAGGCGCTCATCGTCCAGGGGCGCCGCGCCGTGCGGCTGGCGACGATCTCGATCATCCTCCTCGTCTTCGCCGGCCTGATCGAGGGCCTGTTCTCCGCCGATCCATACTGGCCGCTCTCGACCCGGGTCTCGCTCGGCGCCCTCACCGGGGTGCTGATGATCCTCTGGCTGAGTCGCGGCTGGCGGGGCGAGGCCGACCTGCCGGACGAGGAGAACGCGTACCGCTTCGGTGCCTAGCTTCTCCCGTCCCAGCGTCGGCCGTTAGGCACCCGACCTCGCGGCGACGCGGCCGGCGCGCTCCAGGGGTCGTGATGCGCGGGCTGACCGGTTTCCCTCCGACAGAACGCCGGACGCTCGCCAAGGCGTTGCGCGACCTCGAGCGCGCCATACGGCTACAGTGCCGCCCGATTGTTCTCTCCAACCGGTTGGCGTCACCATTCCTACGTCACACCGCGTATGGCGGTTGCTTCCCGGCGGCCCTATGCTCACGGTCGTCGCGCTCCCTCCACTCCCGCCGTGAGGATGCCATGTCGAGACTCGCCGCCGCCACCGTCGTCGCCGCCTTTTCTCTCATCGCCTGCGCCGACCAGGCAGGCCCCACCTCACCATCTCTCGTCGCATCGGCCAGGGCGTCGAGCGTCGAAGCCGGCACCGGCATCTGGCGCTCGGTCGTCAACGGGGAGACGGGGCCCGGCTCCAGCTACGCCTTCTACGTTCCCAATGAGTGGAACGGGAGCGTCGTCTACTACGCCCACGGGATCCGCTTGCCGTCCGATCCGGTCGACCTCGCCGTCGGCGATGGATTCGACGGCTTCCGCGACGCGTTAGGCAGCCGTCACTACGCGGTCGCGTTGTCGAGCTTCGATGAGAACGGCTTCGCGGTGAAGGACGGTGCGCAGCGCACCCACCAGCTTCGCGGGCTCTTCGCGTCGAGGTTCGGTGCCCCCGTCCGCAGCTACCTGGCCGGGATGTCGCTCGGCGGGCTGATGGTCGAGAGCCTCGCCGAGCAGCACGGCGACCAGTACGACGGGACGCTGGCCATGTGCTCGCCGTTAGGCGGTTCGGTCAGCGAGATCAATTACCTCGCCGACGTCCGCGTCCTCTTCGACTGGTTCTATCCCGGTGCGGTGCCGGGCGACGTCATGCACGTTCCCGCTGGCACGAATCCGGACGCCGCCGTCGGCGCCGCGGTCGGCGCGATCATGGCCAATCCGAACGGGCTTGGCGCGATGCTGCGCATCGACCAGACGCCGATCGAGGGAACGAACGCGAACGAGTGGGTCACCTCGGTCGCCTATGCGATCAAGTACAACATCCTCGCCCTCGATGACGTCCTCTCGCACACCCACGGCCATCCGTTCTACGACAACAGCGCGACTGTCTACTCGTCGTCGCTGCTGCCGCCAACGCTGATGTACGCCGTCAACGGGCAGGTCCCTGGCGTTCCCGGCGTCGGGCGCTTCACCGCCACCCCGGACGCGATCGCCTATCTCGACAACTACTACAAGCCGACCGGCGCGCTGACGATCCCAACGCTCACCATTCACACCGCCAGCGACCCGTTCGTCCCGCGCCGGAAGCACCAGGCAGAGTTCCTCGCCGCAGTCACCCGCGCCGGCGCCAACAGCCTCCTCGTCCAGCGCACCGTCCCCGGTGACCGCTTCGGGCATTGCACCTTCACGCCCGACGAGCTGACGAGCGCGTTCGACGCCCTCACCAACTGGGTCGAGAACGGCGTGAAGCCCGCCGCCTAACGCTCGAGACGGCCATGCGGCAGGATTTCCCCGCCGCATGGCCGTCCGGCAGCGTGACCGTGCTGCCACATAGCCTTCGGCTACAGCGCCGCCCGGCCCTTGAGCTCGAGGTAGCGGTTGATCACTGCCGCGGTCATCTGCCGCGGCGAGACGTCGAGCACGGAGACTCCCGCCCGCCGCATCCGCTGTAGCGCCTCGTCGCGCGCCGACAGCAGCTCCTCGGCCGCGGCACTCTCGTAGACCGCCTCCGTCGACACCCGCGCCGCGGGGACAGCCACCGCCGCCAGCTCGTCGTTGCGCAGCGCGACCACCAGGGGGAGGTGCCGTGCCGCGCTCCGCGAGGTGTACGCGATCAGCGCCTGCGACGCGCGTACGTCGATCGCGTCGGTGAACACCACGACCAGCGACCGCTTGCGATGCCGCGCGGCGAGGGTGCGGAACGCGAGCGCGTAATCCGGCTCGGCCATCGTCGCCACCGCGGGGACGAGCGCGTCGCGGATCCGCTGCAGCGTCGCGCGTCCCTTGCCTGGAGGGACCCAGGCGCGGATGTCGTCGTCGAAGACGATCACCCCGACGCGATCGCCGTTGCTGAGCGCGACGTCGGCGAGGATCAGCGCCGAGCTGAGGGCATACTCGAAGCGCGAGCGATCGCCGGCGAGCTGCGTCATCAGGCGCCCGGCATCGACCGCGATCATCACGGTCTGCCCCTGCTCGATGGTGAACTCGCGGGCGATGAGCTTGTCGCGGCGCGCGCTCGCCTTCCAGTCGATCCGGCGCGGGTCGTCGCCTAACGCGTACTCGCGGAGCCCGGCGAAGCTCATTCCCTCGCCGCGGCGCTTGATGTTGCGCGATCCGGGGTCGCGCAGCCGCTGCTGCAGCGCGAGCAGCCGGAAGCGGCCGATGCCGGCGATCGACGGTGCGACGATCACCGAGTCGGCGAGCGCGCGCCCGGCGATCACGTCGTCGTCCACGGTCGCGCGATGCGGAAAGACCAGCGAGCGCTCGACCAGCCCTAACGGTCCGACCGCGCGCAGCACCACCATCCCCAGCGGCCAGCGCCCCCGCACCCGGCCGCGCACGGTGAACGGGAACACCGCACTCCCGCCGCCGCGCGGGATCGTCCGCAGGTCGTGGACGCGATTCGCCGGCTGGTCGAGCGAGACCGGAAGCTGGTCGTACATCCTGAGCCGCACGGGCGCGTCCCAGGCAGCGGTCGCGCGCACCTCGCCTTCGGCTGCGTCGCCGACACCCACCGTCGGCGGCAGCTCGCGGGCGATCACCACGTCGCGTGCCGCCGGGAGGGCCAGCGCGTCGGCGGTGATCGCGACGACGAGCGCGCCTAACGTTGCGACGCCGGCGAGCCACCCCCAGTCGAATACCGTCAGCAGCCAGACGGGGGAGAGGAGCACCACCGCATAGGCCAGCTTCCGCGTCGCGTGATAGCGGAAGCGCTGGCGGACGCCGGCGATGAGCCTCACCGGCTCGCTGCCTCGCCCGAGGCCCCGGTCGTTCCAGCGATCACTGCCTCGGCCACTGCCTCGATCACTTCCTGGCTCACTGCCTGGCTCACTGCGGCGCCTTCACCCGGCCGAGCGTCGCCAGCAGCACGTCGTCCGCCGTGCGCCCCTCGACCTCGAGCTCGGGGGCCACAAGTACGCGGTGCCGGAGCACCGCCAGCGCGTAGTCCTTCACGTCGTCGGGGGTGACGAAGTCGCGGCCGGCCAGCAGCGCCGCCGCCCGGCCGGCGCGGAAGAGCGCCACCGTCGCCCGCGGGCTCCCGCCTAACGTGAGGGCGGGATCGTCGCGCGTCGCCCGCACGATGCCGGCGACGTACTCACGCACCTCGGGCGCGACCTTCACGCCGTCCACCGCGCTGCGCAGCGCCCGGCACTGCGCCTCGTCGAGCACCGGCGCCGGCGTGGCGTCGGCCGTTCGTTCGGCGTCGAACCCGGCGGCGTAGGCGTCGAGCATCTTCAGCTCCGCCTCCTTCGCCGGGTAGCCGACGCGGATCTTGAGCAGGAAGCGGTCGAGCTGCGCTTCGGGGAGGGGGAACGTCCCCTCGTACTCGACCGGGTTCTGCGTCGCGAAGACGGTGAACAGGTCGCCTAACGCGTGGGGCGTCCCATCCACCGTCACCTGGCGCTCGGCCATCGCCTCGAGCAGCGCGGCCTGCGTCTTCGCCGGCGCGCGGTTGATCTCGTCGGCGAGGAGCATGTCGGTGAACACCGGGCCGGCGCGGAACTCGAAGCCCCGCGACGCCTCGCGGATGATGCTCGTCCCCGTCACGTCGGCGGGCATCAGGTCGGGAGTGAACTGGATCCGGCCGAAGCGCGCGTTGAGCGCGCCGGCCAGCGCGCGGACCATCAGCGTCTTCGCCGTCCCCGGCACTCCCTCGAGCAGCGCGTGGCCGCGGGCGAGGAACGCGACCAGCGCCTCGTCGATCGCGGTCTCCTGGCCGATCACGCGTGAGGCGACCGCCTCGCGGACACGGCGCATGGTGTCGGCGACTTGCTCCGCCGTCAGGCTGTTTGCGGGTGCGGTCACGTGCTCAGTGTCCTCTCGATCGTGTCGATGTCGTCGGCGAGCTCGGTGAGCTCGCGCGGTGAAACGGGATTGTTCGTCGCCGCGATCAGCCGCTCGACCGCGGGTCGCAACGCCGGGTACCGCTCGGCGAGGCGGCGCAGGTACGCGTCGTCCTCGCCGCTTCGCGCCGCCGCGCCATGACGACGGCGAATGCCGTGCACCAGCCGCCGCGCCGCGAGCCGCGTCGCACCCTTCTGCATGTACGCCCGCGACAGCGCGCCGACGTGCTCGAGCGGGGAGCGTCGCTCGAGCCGCATCCGTGCCCGCGCCGCGATCGGCCGCGCGCCTAACGCGAGCAGCAGAACCAGCCCGGCGAACAGGAGCTGCACCCCGGCGCGCCCGACCGGGGTGTCGAACAGCGCACGACGGATCGCGCCGATCGCGCTCCCATGGTTGCCGAGACCGTGATGATACTCGTCGAAGATCACCGGCGCCGCCATCGACGGTGCCGTCCACTCGAGCAATCGCTGCGGCAGGACCACCAGCTTCTCCTCCGACAGCAGCGCGTTGCGCACGATGCCGGGATCGGCCAGCACGACGATGCGCCCTTCGCCGAAGGGGATGCCGAGCACCGCCGGCCGCACGGTCGGCATGAGGCGATGCATCGCCATCACGGCGACGAACGCGGTGGTGTCGTCCGGGTAGGGACGCACCGACGTCAGCGCCGAGTGCACATGATGCGTGTAGGCGGCGATCTCCGGTGCAACCGGGCGACGTCGGGTCACGCGCCGGGCCGCGCTGTCAGCATCCTTCGCGCCGACCGTCGGCGAATCGCTTCCCAGCTGCGGCCCGAAATCGACTGCTTCATCTTCCGCGTTGGCGGCGCTGTCAGCGCGCGCGGCGCTGTCCGCCATCCGTCGCACGCCGGCCAGCGCGAGCACCGTGTCGTCAGGCGCATGCGTGTGAACGGTCGCGCTATCGGTGGCGCTGCTGTCGGCGCGCGGCGATTCACTCGCGGCGTCCATGTCGTCGACAATGCGCGGATAACCCAGCGTCCCCGCGACTACCGGATGCCCGACGTACTGGAAGTCATCGCTGTAGAGGTGCAGCGAATCGGCGATCGCCGATCCACGTTCGGAGGAGACGACGAGTCCCGCACCGCGTCGCACCGCATCGAGCAGCGCCCCGACTTCGGACGCCGTCGGCTCGATATCGGGCGCGAGCACCACGTACACCGCGCGCGGATCGAGCGCGCCATGAAAGCGCTGCTCGCGCCGCTTCACCTTCCAGCCGAGCCGGCTCGCGCCCTCGTACCAACCACGCATCCCACCGGGCTCGTAGCTCAGCGAGGAGAGTGTCCCGGCCGCATCGTCAGGCTGTCCCTCGGGGGTGAACAGGCTCGCGACGACGATGACCACCGCCAGCGTCCCGAAGACGACCTTCGGCGTGAGCAGCCGGTCGAGGAGGCGATCAGCCATCGGATTGCACGATCGGCATCGCGAGGCGCTGCAGCGTCTCGTACCGCTCCTGGTCGCAGACGCCCGTCCCGTAGACGACGGTCTCGTACGCGCGCGCGAATTCGCGGAAGCGCGTGAAGCTCGTGGCCGAGCGCGAGCGGAGCTCGCGAACGTAATCGCCGGCGGTCTTCGAGGGGTGCAGGCGGATCAACCCGCGCCGCGCGATCGCGTTGAGCAGCGCGAGGTAGAGCGAGTGCGCGGCCGCGGTGAAGTCGCCGCGCGCCGCATACTGCTGCGCCGCCGCCCACGGATCACCATGCGAGATCGTCGGACTTCCGCGAAGCTCCGGGCGAGCGTCGATCCCCTGGCGCCGGCGGCGGTAGCTCACGATCACCAGTCGCACGATGATCGCGACCAGGACGGTGATGACGATCGCCGTCACGGTCCAAAAGAGCAGCGGGTTCGACCCGCGCGCGTGTCCGAACCGGCGCAGGAAATCCCACAGCCATTCGAAGAACTCGTTGATCTTCCGGGCGATCCAGCTTGGCTGACGCCTGGCGAACGCCGCCTGTTTGAAGACGGCCGCCATCGTATCGCGGATTGCCGTCTCGCTGACGGGGAGGCGCTGCTGCAACGGTCGTTAGGCGGCGGCTGGCGGGAGGGTGCCGAAGTCGAGGTCGAGTCCTTCGCGCCGCGTGCGAAGGTCGTAGTAGAGAAAGATGCCCGGCACGAGCGCGAATGGATAGAGCATGATTGTAAGCACGGCGCTGATCAGGCGGGCCGCGGTGTACCCGCCGCCGAAGCCGAGCACTCCCTGCTGGATCAGCGCCATCACCGTGACGACGACGATCGTCGGCACGAGCCCGAGCGCGATCGCGCGGCCATTGTTTCCCTTCGCCAGCTCCTTCGAGCGGCGGATCGCCGCGAAGGGGGCGAGCCCCTCGATCGCGAATGCCGGGACCGTCGCGAAGTAGCGTGCGATTGCCCAGATCACCGGGAAGACGAACAGCATCGCCCAGAGGATGAAGACGACGTAGGTCACCAGCAACATCAGCAGCGCCGACAAGCTCCGTGAGAGCGCGCGTGTGACCGCCGAAGGGAGCGACGGCGCGCGACCGTGCATCAAGTCGTCGACGACGTACACGAACGTCACCCCCTGCACCGCCTGCACCCACATCGCGGCCAGCGTCAGCGCGACCGCGGCCACCGGTGCCTGACGAAAGCGCAGGAACGGATCGCTGAGCGACGGTGGAAAGGCGAAGCTGATCGCGAGCAGCGGGATCTGCGCGAGGGCGAGCGTCGCCGCGAGAATCCCGAAGTGATGGCGGATGAACTCGACGCTCGCGTCGAGCAGCTCCGTGGTCGAGCGCGGGCGAAAGTCGAACGACGCCATCAGCTCCGCGGCATCGCCGGCGCCGGGATCGCGGTCGTCATGACGTCGAGGTCGTAGCCTTCCTTCCGAACGCGCTGGTCGTAGTACAGCACCATGATCGCGATGTTGAGGAAGGGATAGATCAGCATCGCCGCGAGATTGCCGGCGACCGCGGCGACCATCGGACTGCGCAACACGAGCTGCACGATCATCTGCACCGCGAGCATGCTGATCACCTGCGCGAACCAGTAGATCACCAGGCAGAGCAGGGCGACGCCGACGATGCGCAGCGTCGCGTCCTTCGAGAGGAAGAAGGAGCGGCTCACCCCGTCCACCGCGCCCTGGTTCTCGATCACGATCGCGCTCGTGATCGCGAACGTCCGCGCGATCAGGTGCACCGCGAGCACGAACACGGCGACGCCGGCGATGAACGCGACCCACGGGCTCGCCTGCGCCACGAGCCCGACGACGAGCGCCGCGGCGCCGCCCACTCCGCCGATGATCAGGATGCGCAGCAGGTTGCCGCCGACGAGCGAGACTCCCTTGCCGATCGCGCCGCGAAAGGCGTCCGCCGGAGTCGGCCGGCGTCCGTGATACGCCTCGGCCGCGGCGAAGGTCATCGCGCCATCCACGATCGCCATCCAGAAGAGCAGCACGACGCCGAAACCGACCATTCCCGGCACCACCGCCATCGGGTTCTTGAGGAACTCCTGCGGATTACTCATCGCGCCGAACATCCCGACACCGGCGATGATCGCGCCGATGAACGGCACCGACGCCGCGAGACCGATCACCGCCATCGTCTTGAAGTTTTCGCGGAACAGCGACACGGCTGCGTCGACGATCTCGATCGCTGAGCGGGGACGAATGGCGGGAGCGTGCATGTGGAGTTGGGGGGACGGGGGGTCGGTTTCGAAGCGCCCGGACTCAGGAAGTCGAGGCGGCTGTTCTAGGACTGCTTGTTCATCGGTAGAGTCACCCCACGACCGGTGCGGCGGCAGTCGGTGCCGGTGCCGGCGTCATCAGGAAGTCGAGGTCGAGCCCCTCGCGCCGGATGCGCAGGTCGAAGTAGGTGAGCGTCACGAGCGTGAAGAGGAACGGGTTCGTGATCGCCATGAGCAGGCGCGCCACCAGCGACGCGGTGGGCGGCGACATCAACGTGCCGGCGATTCCGGCGGACGCCCCGACCAGCGCGAAGTAGATCAGCAGCGTCAGCGCGAAGATCCTGAACAGCCGCCACTTCGAGCCATCGGTCAGCTGCCCTGAGCGCTCGAACGCCGGCGTCGATGCCTTCCCCTCGATCATCGCCGCGGCCATCGCCGCGAAATACTTCGTCGCGAAGTAGATCCCCGGCACGATGAAGAACACCGTCCCGATTCCGATCAGCAGTCCGTAGAGGAAGGTGATCGCCAGCGCGGTGCCGAGGCGCTTCCACACCGCGCGCAGCGCATCGGCCGGCGTGATGCTCTCGCCGACATAACGCGTCGCGACGATCTCGATGGTGGCCGCCTGCGCCATCGACGCGAACACCCAGGTGACGAGGCGCGCGACCAGCACGGGCCCGACGGACGCGGGATCCCTCGCCGCGAGATACTCGGCCAGCGCGATCGGCGTGTACGTGACCGCGGTGGTCGTGAAGAGGAGCGCGAAGTTCTCGCGCAGGAACTGGAAGCTCGCGTCGATGAGCTCGACGCCGCTGCGGGGCTTGAGATCGATGGACATGATCGGGGTGGGGGCTTCCCGAAAATACGGTTTTGCCAGGCGGGGGCTAGAGGGGGTCAGGGGTCGGGGGTCGGGGCTTCGGCGCATGGATGCTCGCGCTGCGCGGGCCGCTGCCTTAGGGCCAGCTTTCGTCGGAGCCAAGCCGCGGTGCATCCGCCTAACGCACACAGGCCTGACGACGGACCATGCCTAACGCGTCACCGATCCTTACCGGCGACCCTGACCCCCGACCCCTGACCCCTTGCAGGCCCTGACCCCTTGCAGGCCCCTGACCCGTTGCAGGCCCCTGATCCCTGACAAACGGTACATCCAGCACCCGCCAGAGGTACCAGGACGCGATCGTCCGGTACGGCGCCCACTTCTCGCCGTGGCGGAGGACGTCCTTCGGCGTCGGCATCTTTCGCAGACCGTAGGCGCGCTGGAGCCCTTTCTGGATCCCGAGGTCGAGGTCGGGGAGGACATCGGTGCGGCCGAGCCGGAACATCATGAACATCTGCGCGGTCCAGCGGCCGATGCCCTTCACCTGCACCAGCTTCTCCGTCAGCGTGTCGTCGTCCAGCTCGTGGACGTCATCGAGGGGCAGCTCGCCACGCTCGACGCGCGCCGCGAGATCGAGCAGGTAGCTCAGCTTCTGCCGCGACAGCCCCACGCTTCGGAGCGTTTCCTCTCCAGTCGCGAGCAGCTCGGCCGCGGTCGGGTCACGGTCGCCGTAGAGCGCGCGCAGCCTGGCATGGATCGTCCCCGCCGCCTTCCCCGACAGCTGCTGGTAGACGATCGAGCGCACGAGCGCGCCGAAATGCGTCCCTTCATCGCGCGCACCATAACGGCACTTCCCGACGGCATCGATCACCGCGCCGAATCGTGGGTCGACGCGCCGCAGGTGCGCGAGCGCCTTGCGATGCGAGTACTCGGCACTGTTTGTCGTCGAGGGCGTCGATGCTGGAACTACGCTCGCGGCGTTGCCTGCCGCAGTGCGCTTCGACGCAGTGCGCTTGGTCGCAGTGCGCTTGGTCGCCGTGCGCTTGGTCGCAGCGCGCGTCGTCGCCGGGCTCTTCTTCCTCGCGGGCATGACGCAAGATAGCGTCAGGCGAAGCGCGCCACCTTCTTCAGGTCGCGGAAGAACTCCTTCTCGGCCGCGGCGCGCTCGGGCGCCGGCGCGCGCAGCACCGACGACGGATGCACCGTCGCGATCACGACCGGCGTTGCGCCCCACGGCTTCAGCACCTTCCCGCGCTGCGTGCTGACGCGGAAGTCCTTGCCCAGCAGCGACTGCGCCGCGGTGGCGCCGAGGCAGACGACGACTTTCGGTGCGAGCAGCTCGAGCTCGGCCTCGAGCCACGGATGGCAGGCGAGCACCTCGGCGTTGCTCGGCTTCTTGTGGATGCGCCGCTTGGTCCCCGGGCGCTCCTCCCACTTGAAGTGCTTCACCGCGTTCGTGACGTAGGCGCGGTCGCGGTCGACGCCTGCCGCCTCGAGCGCGGCGTCGAGCAGCTTGCCTGACGGTCCGATGAATGGGTGTCCGGCGAGATCTTCCTGGTCGCCGGGCTGTTCGCCGACGATGACGACGCGCGCGTCCGCGGGTCCTTCGCCGAACACCGTCTGCGTGCCGAACATCCACAGCCGGCAGCCGCGGCATTTCTTCGACGCGCTCTGCAGCTTCGGGAGCGTCGGCTTCGGCGGGACGAACGGCTCGGCCGAGTCGGTCTCGCCGCCGGCTCTTCCCGGGCCGTCGGCGCGGGCAGCGGCCGCGCGCGGCGGCGCCGCCCGCAGCGGCGCCACGCGCGCTGGACCTCCCGCGCCGCGTTTTGCCCGCGCACGGCCGACCGGCATTGCCGTTAGGCGGCGTGTGTCATCAGCGCCGATCAGCCGCCGTTAGGCCGGCCGGTGCTGCCGACGCTGTGTCCGGGTCCGCGATCGCGGCGGTCGGTGTGCTCGTCGGCCCGCCCGCGGCGGTCGTCGCGGTTGGCCTCGCTTTCCCGCTCCGCCTGGTCATGCTGCTGCCGGTTCTCCTCCAGCCGGGCGCCGCCCTCGCGGAGCACCTCTCGATCGTGACGCGGCCCCGGCTCGTCGTTGTCGGCCGGCTCGTCGAAGTCGTGCAGCTTCGTCGCGCGCTGCTTCTGCTGCTGCTCGCGGGTCTTCGAGCCCTGACCGCCCTCGTACTTGGTCAGGCTCTCCTTCGGCTGCTCTTCCTCGTGCTTTTTATCGCGCTTCGGCATTGCTGGCTCCGTCTGAAGTCTGTACGGCTGAGGGGCAAGCGGTGTGCCCGTCCCGGGGTGAGGGTACGCGCGCGGGGGAATAGCCGTCGGCCCCGGCGCGCGACTCGCCATGATCGCTCGGACAGGCTGCGCGTGTCGTTCGCGGTGGCACCAGCGTCACGCTTGAGGGATAGTCGTAACAGGTGAACGACGATCACGCGGATTACGCGGATTGCTCCGTGCGGTGCAATGCACTCCGTGCTCGTTGCCAGCGTCGCGAGAAGTGCTCTGGGGCACGCCTGGTGGGACGATCTCGCCACGCACGCCCAGAAATCTGTCGAACCCGGGTGCCTGGAGATGCGCTCCCACACGGAGCAATCCGCGTGATCCGCGTAATCCGCGTGATTGCAGTTCAACCGTTATGGCTCGCCCGCGCGGCACGGCTCGCCTGCGAGCGTTATGACTCGCCCCGAAGCTCCGCGACTCCGAGCGCCGTGCATCGCCTCACGCCGTGACCCGCTCGCTGTTCCCGGGGTTGCGTACCTAACGCTTTGCGCGTCGAGCGACGCAGGCCAACGAATCCTCTCGAACCATCGGGGCACGTAAATGAACAAGACCCATCTCGCCGCGGCAGTCATGGCGTTAGGCAGTCTCGCCGTCACTGCGACCGCGGGTGCGCAGCAGGCCGCCATCCCGTCGCCCTTCCACGCCGGCCAGTGGGGGATCGAGGCCTACGCCGACGTCTTCGGTCATGGTGGGGTGATGCGCTTCTTCACGCCCCGGACGGCGCTCGTCTTCGACCTGGGCGCAAACCATGCCGACAGCAAGGCCGCCAACTCGAACGCGACGTTGCAGAAGAGCACCACCAACACGTTCGACCTCGAGCTTGGTCTCCGCCATCTGACCATGCTCGCTCCGAAGATCGCATCCACCTTCGGCGCTGGTGTGAACGCTGGAACGACTCAGCGGCGCGACGAGTACGTCGGCTTTCCATCGATCACAGTGAGCTCGTACCAGGCGAACTACGCCGGTGCGTTCATCGAGATGGGCGGGCAGTACATCATCGCTGACCGCTTTGCTGTCGGCCTCGCGTACTATTTGTCCGCGCGACGCACCTCGACGAACGCCGGCGATCAGCGCGGGTTCGCGTACAGTACCTCGTTTCGCCCCCTTCGGGCTACGTTGTACTTTTAGCTCGGAAAGACCCTGGCCCGATACTTGTCGTTCGAGAGAACGTCAGCTCGCCAGTGACGGCTGGCGCACTGTCCGGGTTTTCAGTGCATCACCAGGAGGACCGTCATGAGCAGTTCCGCTGTCAGCGCCGCACGTGGTGCGTTCGTCGTCGCATTTGTGGCCGTAATCGCCGCCGCCTGCACCGGCGGCGGTCCGCTCGTCCCCGAGCCGAACATTCCGGCTGGCGCCGTCGACGTCGTCTGGAGCGATGCCGGCGCGGGTCACGTCTCGCACGGCTACCGGAGCGGCTATGTCAAGCCGGCCCGGCTCGTGATCCACAACGACGCCGACTGGCGCGCGGCGTGGACGGAGGCGTATGTCGGATTGTCGCCAGCCCCCAACCCACCGGCAATCGACTTCTCGCGCTGGAGCGTGATCCTCGTCGCGTTAGGCAACCGCAACACCGGCGGCTACAACATCGCCGTGACGCGCCTCGCCACGACGCCGGATTACCTCTACGTCGAAGTGACGTCGACCTCGCCCGGCTCCAGGTGCTTCACGACCCAGGCCCTGACCCAGCCGTACGACATCGTCCGCATCCCCAAGCCCCCGGGGCCGGTGGTGTTCGTGGAGCGGGCGACGACCTTCGAGTGCCAATAAAAGCCGTTAGCCGTTAGGGTTGAGCGACGGCGGTTACTGCCGTAACGCCGTCGCTCAACCCTAAAGGCTAAGAGCTAAT
>JBJMNK010000150.1:0-16880 GCA_045804265.1 Gemmatimonadaceae bacterium
CCCCGGATCTCCTTGATTTGTTACCCGCAGGGCGGGTCTGAAGCGTGACGCCGCAGAAGGGGCAGAAGAACACCGCCTGCTTGAACCAGCCAAGCCCGTCGGGTGTCTCGGCTACACCGACCGCCGTATAGAGGACCCCGTTCGTCTCAACGCATAGCAGTTTGGTGAGGCCGTGGTTCATGGCGTGTTCCATATCGCTGCAACACGTACCGAGTGGCTTGCGCTGGGGCGAGGCCTGGCCGGATTTGCGGAAGAGGGACATCTGTAATTGGTCGGTGCGATCTAACGCCTAGAGCTAAGCTGCAAAGCACGCTTCATAAATGCGAGCGCAGCGAGCTACAGAAAAGGTGCTTTGTCAGCTTCAGCGATCGTTAGGCCGCAGCCGGTCTGGCGCGCCGCGCCTCTCGCCGCCACGCCCAGCGGAGATAGAGCGCGTGCGGCACCCCGTACACGATTCCATGGATAATCGGCGACCTCACTCCGGCCGGGCCGGGGTCGACTAGCCCGACGCCAGCACCGGCCAGCGCCCCCCACACGGGGAGCAGCGCCAAGAACCACCATCGCTTCACCGTTTGCCCACGCCGGTGGAACACGACGGCGATCCCCCCCACGGGGGCCGCATACAACGCGAGGATGACGAGCGCGCTTCCCGCAGTGCGGGCCACCTGGCTCCAGCTACCGTCCATGAGACGAAACAGCACCGCCGTCAATCCGAGCACGAACGCACTCGCGATCACTTGGGCGACTTGGGCGAATGTTGTATGGGCACTCCGCTCAATTGGCGACATCGTTTTCGGTTCTGCGAGTAACTGAGGCTGCGGCCTAACGCCTAGAGCTAAGCTGCAACGCACGCCTCATAGTGCGAGCGGCGCGAGCATTCATTGATCGTGCGTTGTCAGCTTCAGCGATCGTTAGGTGGCTGCGCATCGCCCGGGCGAGTGTCCTGCCGAATCTAGTGGCGCGCTCGGGTACGCCGCCACATGAAGAGGCTGAGCACCACAAAAATCACCACTAGCAGTGGCATCCAGCTGCCAGATGCTCGGGTGACCACGTGGCGGGTAACGAGTATGGTGTCTTGCATACGGCGCCGTGTGAGGGAGTCCGTGGCCACCTAACGCCTAGAGCTAAGCTGCAAGGACTGCCAAATAGTTGTGAGCGCAGCGAACAACAATAACGAGGCCTTGTCAGCTTCAGCGATCGTTAGGACGCGATCGCCACATTACTCGGCTTCCGGCGTGATGTTGAACTTGCCACCCCGGTTATCCACGGCCACGATTGTGCCTTCGCGAATCCGCAGTTTGGTCGCGAGCCAAGGCAGGATTTCCACGACCAGCTCGTCGTCCTCAATCCGGCCGATTCCGCGCGCAGCGGCGGCGAGTTGTGCCCCACCCTCGGCGGTCGGGATCCGCAGCACGAGCTTTCCCTCGACGAGTTCGACCGGCCCGCTCAGTGACGTGATCTCATCCATGCTTGGTCGGGTGACGGGAACCGAGTCGGCCTAACGCCTAGAGCTAAGCTGCAAGGACTGTCTCATAATTGTACGCGAAGCGCACCTCCGTAAAGAGGCCTTGTCAGCTTCAGCGATCGTTAGGTGGCAGGCGGCGGTGGATCGGTCGCTGGCGGTTGCTGATCGCCAGGATGGTCTTCGGGGCGGACGATCCCATGCGTCTGGTCGAAGGCCAATCCATTGCCGAGCAAGCCAAACCCCCTGTAGCGTGATTGCCTGCTGGGATGCTTGGGCCCCTGTGAATCCCAATCGCCGGTCGTTATCCGCCGTCTCTCGAAACGCTTGGCGGCGACCCAAAGCGTGGGAATGCCGATGGCCAGTAGGATGCCTAGTCTGATCAGAAGAACCATGGTCGCGATCCGTGTTGTCCACCTAACGCCTGGAGCTAAGCTGCAAAGCTTGCCTCAGAAATGCGCGCGAAGCGCGCTTCAGTAATGAAGCTTTGTCAGCTTCAGCGATCGTTAGGCTGCGGGCGCAGGTATCACTGACGGCGAGAATGCGCATGCACACTCAGAATGCCAAACGCAAGAAATCCAATGACTGCACCAAACAACAAGACCCACGGCAAGCCGACAACAGCGAGAAGCTGCAGATCGGGCGGAGCCGCGGTTGAAGCGCTGGTGGCTTGACGCCTCTGCACGACCCAGAGCAGGACCGCTGTTCCCGCGAGTCCCCCAATCAGTCCGATGATCGCTGCCCGCAACGCCAGGTTTGGAGAGGAAGCTCGTTCCATTCGTGTTTGAACTTCGTTGCGGCCTAACGCCTAGAGCTAAGCTGCAAGGCTTGCCGAATAATTGTACGCGAAGCGCACCTCAGTAAAGAAGCCTTGTCAGCTTAAGCGATCGTTAGGTGGCAGCTCGCCGATCCTGGCGGCGCTGCCAGAGCCAGACCACCGTCAGTAGCGCGGGCGGTCCCACGAGCACGCCGAGGACGAGCCACCCGTTCAGCGCGATACTGTAGGTTGGGCCAATGACCGGACCGGCCGTATGGCCCGTGGTGGTCGGCGTCGGTGCTGGGTGCGCGTGTGTGTACGCGATCGCCAAGCCGAGGGCCGCGCCGCAGGCCAGGACTAACCATAGCACCCACGCGGCGGTGACCCGCCAACCCGTCCACTCCCGAATACTCATTGAAGGCTTGGGTCCACCTAACGGCAATTAGACAGAACGATCTAATGTGCAATAGTCGCACGACCTGCGACCTAACGCTTCCAGAGTTTACATCTTGTATCGCTGCGTAAGTCTATGTCCGGCGAGACTGTTCGTCTGGACTCGACTAGAATAACGCATGGCAGGAGACTGCGCGGTGGAGTGCTCCAACCATACTTTGCATCACGCCGCCAGTCGTCCGTGCCACACGCAATGCCAACGCGCCTGTCTCGTTCACGCACTCGCGTCGCCACTGCGCGGAAGCGACCGTGCACCCGGCTCGCCGAGCCGAGCGCGGGCCGGCATCCGCGCTAGTGCAACCAGACCGGCCGCCAGCCCGCTGCCCGCCGCGGCGACTGCGCCCAGCAGCCGAATGGGAAGTCCATGAATGCCGCCGGCTCCGGACAGGATACCGAGAGCCGTGGCGGCCACCGTAGCCAGTGGCAACGCGATCGATGCGACAGCTCCAAACGCGGCCGCGTTCCCCGGAGTGGGGAGCGCATCGGTGCGACGCCACGTCGATCGGCGCTGACCGATCACGATCAACGCGAGTGCGAAGCAGACGCCGGCCAGCATGCCCCACGGCGCCACGATGATCGCGCCGCGTAGCGCGACGACCCAGGTCGACGGCGTCACGTCCCGGCCGCCGATGACCACTTTGGTGACATGCACAGTCGACCAGCGCCATACGGCGTAGCCCGCACCCACCATCGCGAATGCGGCGCCCCAGACAAGGGCCATCCCCACGATGCCTCGCACCCGTCGCAGCATGACGTACACGCGCTCCTCCGTGCCGGGGTTTCGTCCCTTCAGCACCTCGCACACCGCAAGATCTACGCTTCGAGAATTCGGATTGTCAGCGGGCCCGACGCAGCCTGTCTGACGCGCGATCGATTGCGTAAAGTTGCTCACGGCGAAGGCCGGCTGCGCCGTGCGAGCACGATGTGCCTGCGCCGGCCATCCAGCAAACGGTGCCAGGCTTGCTCCCGTTAGGCAGTCGCCAGCCAACCTATGGCCAACAACAAACAAGAACCGGCGGCCGATTACTCGGCCGCCAGTCTGAATCATCGTCCTGCAGCACTCCGCTTACGCCGTTCTCGCCACCGGCTGCGCGTCGCCCCACGCCAGCATCGGATAGAAGATGAATGGCAGGATCGTCAGGCCGATCCCGAAGCCGGCGCCACGATTGAATCGCTCCGCGACACCGATCGAGATGACGAACAGCGCGACGACATTCAGGAGCGGGACGAACATCGCCAGCACCCACCAGCCCGACACGCGGCCGATCCGGGTCAGCACGTAGGTGTTGTAGATCGGGATCAGGATCGCCCATCCGGGCTCGCCCGCGCGCTCATACACACGCCACATCGCGATGAGCACCAGCAGGACAAACGCGAGGATCATCAGCGACGCCGTGCTGGACATCGTCGTCGCCGCCTGTTGGCTCGCGAAGTCGCCTGCAGCCTGCGCAAAAACGGGGATCGTCATCGTGCCTCGTGTCGTTGGGGGGGACTGCACGGTGCAGCGCTCGCGCGGGCTGGTTGCGGCCTCTCGCCCGCGATGGCACCTTCGACCGGTCACCCGGATCGCCGGTGGTCACTCACTTCTGCTTCGCCAACTACTACATGAAAGACGAATCTGTCCATCCGGAGTCAAAACAGGACGTCTCGCGCCGCTCCTTCGTCGGTGCGGTCCTCGCCACCGGGGCGCTCGCCGCTGCCGGGGCCGCACTGCCGGCAATCGCGGTCGCCGAGCCTGACGGTGCCGGCGCCGCCGCCCGGCGCGCGAGCGCTGCGTCGTCGCCCGTCGCGCCTAACGGCGCTGCGTCCGCGCTCGACGAAGCGACGATCGCTGACCTCCAGCGCATGATCGCGAGCGGACAGTACACCTCACGCTCGCTCTGCGAGGCATACCTCGCGCGCATCGCCGAGATCGACAAGGCCGGACCCACGCTCCGCGCCGTGATCGAGCTCAATCCGGATGCGCTCACCATCGCCGATTCGCTCGACGCCGAGCGCAAGGCAGGGAAGTCACGCGGCCCGCTGCACGGCATTCCGGTTCTCATCAAGGACAACATCGCCACCGCCGATGCGATGCAGACGACGGCAGGGTCGCTCGTCCTCGTCGGCGTCAAGCCGCCGCGCGACTCGGCTGTCGCCGCCAGGCTGCGTGCCGCCGGCGCGGTCATACTCGGCAAGACGAACCTGAGCGAGTGGGCGAACTTCCGTTCGACGCATTCGTCGTCGGGGTGGTCGGGACGCGGCGGGCAGACGCGCAATCCATACGCGCTCGATCGCACGCCATCGGGGTCGAGCTCGGGCTCGGGGAGTGCGGTCGCGGCCAGCCTCTGCGCCGTCGCGATCGGAACGGAGACCGATGGCTCGGTCACCTCGCCCGCTGCAGCAGCTTCGCTCGTCGGGATCAAGCCAACCGTCGGTCTCGTCAGCCGCTCGGGAATCGTCCCGATCTCGCACACGCAGGACACTGCCGGCCCGATGGCGCGCACGGTCACCGACGCCGCAATCCTCCTCAGCGCGATCGCCGGCGTGGACGCGACCGATCGCGCGACGACTGCCGCGACGGCGCACGTCGAGCGTGACTACACAAAGTTTCTCGACGCTGACGGCCTGCGTGGCGCGCGCATCGGCATCGCCCGAAAGAATTACGCCGGTTATCACTATCCCACCGACGACATCCTCAAGGCCTCGCTCGACGTGATGCGCGCGCAGGGCGCGACGATCGTCGACCCGGCCGACATCCCCACCGCCGGGAAGTTCGGCGACATGGAGTTCGACGTCCTGCTCTATGAGTTCAAGACCGACCTCGAGGCGTACCTCGCCGAGTGGGCGCCTAACGCGCCGGCGAAGACGATGGCGGCGCTGATCGAATGGAACAAGGCCCACGCAGCGGAGGAGATGCCGTACTTCAGGCAGGAGATCTTCGAGATGTCGGCGAAGAAGGGACCGCTCTCGTCGGCCGGGTACAAGAAGGCGATGCGCGCGCGCGTCCTCGCGGGGCCGCGGGGGATCGACGCCGTCATGAAGGCGCACAAGCTCGACGCGCTCGTCGCGCCGACGCAGGGGCCGGCCGCGCTCACGGATCTCGTCTACGGTGATCCGAACCAGGGCGGTAGCTTCACCTCTCCGGCCGCGGTCGCGGGCTATCCGCACATCACCGTTCCCGCGGGCTTCGTGTTCGGTCTTCCGGTCGGCGTGTCGTTCGTTGGCGGGGCATGGAGCGAGCCGACGCTGCTCAAGCTCGCGTACTCGTTCGAGCAGGCGACGAAGGCACGCCGTGCGCCGACGTTCGCCGCGTCGGCGGCGACGGGGACCGCGCCATCAGGCACTCCAGCGCGTTAGGCATGAACATGCGCCGGTCGGCTCGGGCACTGCTCGCGTTCATCGCCGGCGCATTCGCTGCGAGCTGCGGCGGCGATTCGGCAGCGCCCAGGCCGCAGCCAGGCCGGCTCGCGATCGAAGCGATCGGCCTGCCGATCGGGGTAGAGCCGGACATCAGCGTCTCGGGGTCGAGTGGCTACGCCCGCGTCATCAGGGGCTCCGAGACGCTCGACTCACTGACCGCCGGGACGTACACGCTCACTGCGCCGCTCTCGATCATCACCGAGAGCGGGCGCTACGTCGCTGCGCCGGCCAGCCAGACAGTCGTGGTATCGGCGGGAGCGCTGGCGGTCGCGCAGCGGATCACTTTCTCCGTGACGAGTGGCGACCTCACCGTGAGCATCGTCGGCCTCCCGGCGCAGACGGCGGGCGCGGTCGCAGTCACCGGGCCCGGTGGTTACACGCAGTCAATGACGGGGAGCCTCACGCTGGCGAGCCTTGCACCGGGCCTCTACACGTTAGGCGCGGCCGACGTCCAGTCGGGTGGGACCGCCTACCACCCGGACCCGGCGACGCAGACGATCGATCTGGCCGCGGGAACCGCGCCCCATGCGACGATCACCTACGGCGCGGGGACAGCCGCACTCGACCTGACGGTCGCCGGGATTCCCACCGGAACGAACGCCGCGGTGGTCGTGACGTCCCCGAGCGGAGCAACGCGACTGGTGACGCAATCGGCCACCCTCCGCTATCTCGCCGCGGGCACGTACACCATCGCCGCGGCGGTGGTCGGCAGCAACCTCACCACCTACACACCATCGGCCACGTCGCAGAGTATTACCATAGCCGACGCCGCGACGAGCGCGGTGACGGTGACCTACGCGGGCGCGGCGCTCCAGCTCACGCTGCAGCCGGTCGTCGCGGGACTCGTCAACGCGTCGTTCGCGACCGCGCCACCGGGCGACTCGCGACTCTTCATTGTCGAGCGCGCCGGACGCGTGCGCATCTTCTCCAACGGCGCGCTGTCGCCGACGCCGTGGGTGGACATCAGCCCTCGCGTCAACTCGACGGGCGAGCGGGGAATGCTCAGCATCGCCTTCGATCCGGAGTATCGGACGAATGGCTACGTCTACGCCTATTACGTCGGCACGTCAGGCGACATGGTCGTCGAGCGCTGGACCTCCACGCCGGGGAGCAACGAGCCGATCACCAACGCGACGGTCGTGATCTCGTTCGCGCACGGTGGCGAGAACCATCACGGTGGACTCATCGCCTTCGGTCCCGATCGCATGCTCTACGTGGCGCCCGGCGACGGCGGCTGTTGCGGCGACCCGCACAACAACGCGCAGAACCTCACCAGCTTTCTCGGCAAGATCCTGCGGCTGAACGTGAGGACGCTGCCGTACACGATCCCGGCGGGGAATCCGTACATCACGGATCGCGCCGCGCGTCCGGAGATCTGGGCGTACGGCGTTCGCAATCCATGGCGCTATGCGTTCGATGAACCAGCTGGCCTGCTCTACATCGGCGACGTCGGCAACGACGCGCGCGAGGAAGTCGATGTCGTCCCGGCTACTGGCCGCGGCTACAACTTCGGCTGGCGGCTGATGGAGGGATTCTCCTGCTTCGATCCCGCGACTGGCTGCAACCCTAACGGTGCGCTCACCCTGCCGGTGCTCGACTATCCGCATACGGACGGATGCTCGGTCACCGCGGGCTATGTCTATCGGGGCGCGGCGATCCCCGAGCTCACCGGGCATTTCCTCTACTCGGACTACTGCCGGGGGTGGCTGCGCAGCTTCAGGGGCACGGCCGACGGAGCGGCCGACCAGCACAGCTGGAACATCACCGCGCCCGGCACGCTCTCGTTCGGGCGGGATGGCGCCGGGGAGATCTACATGCTCACGGCGACCACGCTCGCAAAGATCGTCCGGCAGTAGCGACTTCGTGCACCTTGTCGCCGGCGACCGGCGCCGGCTCGTGGACGAAGGCGAACGGCTGCTCGATCACCGGCGCGTCCACGCACGCTATCCGCAATCCGATCGGCGGATCGCCGGCGCGCCCTATGACGGCTGCGCCATCAGCGCGCGCAGCGTGGCGATCGTGTCCGCGTCCTCGGGCTTCTTGTCGGTGCGCCAGCGCAGGATGCGCGGAAACCTGACGGCGACGCCGGACTTGTGGCGCGGCGACGGCTGGATTCCCTCGAACGCGAGCTCGAACACCTGCTCGGCCTTCACCGAGCGCACCGGACCGAACTTCTCGATGGTGTTGCGCCGGATCCATGCATCGAGCTTCGCGATCTCCTCGTCGGTGAGACCGGAGTACGCCTTGGCGAAGGGGACGAGCTTGTCCTCGTCCCAAACGGCAAACGTGTAGTCGGTGTGCAGCGACGCGCGTCGCCCGTGACCCGCCTGCGCGTAGACCATCACCGCATCGGCGGTGTAGGGCTGGACCTTCCATTTCCACCACGGGCCGCGCCGCCGGCCGACGCCGTACGCGGCGTCGCGACGCTTGAGCATCAGCCCCTCGGCGGCGAGCTCGCGCGCGTCGGCGTGCGCCTGCCTCACGGCGGCCCAGCCCTCACCCTTCACGATCGGTGAGATGGTGAACCGATGCTTCAGCGCCGGCGACGCGAGCAGCGCCTCGAGCCGGGCGCGCCGCTCGGACATCGGCTCGCCGCGGATGTCCGTGCCCCCGATCTCGAGGAGGTCGTAGGCCACCAGCACGACCGGGACGTCAGCGAGCATCTTCGCGCCTAACGTCTTCCGGCCGATGCGTCGCTGGAGCTGGGCGAAGGGAAGCGGCCGGTCGTCGCGCCAGGGGAGCAGCTCGCCGTCGAGCACCGTGCCGTCAGGCAGGAGGCGCGCCGCTTCGGCAATCTCGGGATAGCGGTCGGTGACCAACTCCTCCCCGCGCGTCCAGAGAAAGGTTTGTCCGCGCCGGCGCACGAGCTGGGCGCGGATCCCGTCCCACTTCCACTCCACCTGCCAGCCGGCGGCGTCGCCTAACGTTTCCGGATCGGCGTCGAGGGCGTAGGCAAGGAAGAAGGGATAGGGACGCGAGATGTCGGCGTCGGCGACGTTGGTCGCCGAGAGGGCGAGGAACGATGCAGCTGTCGGCTCCCATGTGCCGGTGAGGCGATGAGCGATGACCCCCTCGTCAATCCCGGTCGTCCTCGCCAGCGCACGCACCACGAGCTGCGACGAAACACCGACGCGGAAGCCGCCGGTGATCAGCTTGTTCCAGACGAAGCGCTCGTTCCCACCGAGCTCGCGCCAGGCCGCGACCACGCCATCGCGCTGCGCGTCTTCACTCGCGCCGGCGAGCGAGAGCAGTCGCTGCTCGATCCATTCGTGCAGCGGACGATCGGAGCCGGCCGGCGCGTCAGGCAGGAGCAGCGAGATCGTCTCGGCGAGATCCCCGACCGCGTGGTACGACTCCTCGAACAGCCATTCGGGAACGTCGGCTTCCGCCATCGCCCACGCCGCGAGCTTGCGCGCGCCGATCAGCCGCTTGGGACGCCCGCCGGCGAGGAAGTGCACGGCCCACGCCGCGTCAGGCGGATCAGCCTCGGAGAAGTAGCGCACCATCGCATCGACCTTCTCGTTGGTACGGGTCGTCTCGTCGAGCGCGGCGAAGAGCGCGGCGAAGCGCTTCATGGCGCGGGCAGCTCATCACCGTTAGGCGCGGCGTCGACTGATGTATCGTCCCCCTGGTCGTCCGCCGCGAGATCGAGCGTGCCGCCGGCGCTGGCCGTCTCGTGCGCCTCTTCTTCACCGGCGGGCTCACCTTCCGGCTCGCCCTCCCACTGGCTCGCGACGGCATGCGCCTCGATGCCGCGCTCGAGGAGCCAGCGCACGACCGGCTCGCGGTAGCCATGCGTGACGAGCACACGCTCGGCGCCAGTCGCGTCGATGGTTGCGAGCAGTGCGGGCCAGTCGACGTGATCGGAGAGCGCGAAGCCGCGATCGAGCGATCGGCGTCGTCTTGCGCCGCGGATGCGCATCCACCCGCTGGCGAACGCGGTCGAGAGCGGAGCGAAGCGCCGCAACCACGACGACCCCGCCGCCGATGGCGGCGCGACGATCAGCGCACTGGCGAAGCTCTGCCCCTTCGGCGCACTCCCCGCATACGTCGTCGGCGGCAGCGCGACGCCACCCGCGCGATAGTCGCGATTGAGCCGCTCGACCGCGCCGTGCGTGAAGATCGGCCCGACGTCCGCGTCGACGAGCCCGGCGAGCAGCCGCTGTGCCTTGCCTAACGCGTAACCGAAGAGCACCGACGCGCGCCCGGCCACGGCGTTGGCGCGCCACCAGTCGGCGACCGCCGCGAAGATCTCGCGCTGCGGTGTCCAGCGGTAGATCGGCAGCCCGAAGGTGGACTCGGTGACGAACGTGTGGCAGCGCACCGCCTCGAACGCCGCGCAGGTGGGATCGGCCTCGGTCTTGTAATCGCCCGACACCACCCACACCTCGCCGCGATGCTCGACGCGCACCTGCGCCGAGCCGAGGATGTGCCCGGCGGGATGGAGGGAGACATCGACACCGTTGATCGTGACCGTCTCGCCGAACTGCACGCTCTGAATCACCGCGTCAGCGCCGAGCCGCGTGCGCAGGACGCGCTCGCCCTCGCGCGACGAGAGGTAGTGATGACTCCCCCACCGCGCATGATCCCCATGCGCGTGCGTGATCACCGCCCGATCGACCGGCAACCACGGATCGATGTAAAAGTCGCCGGCCGCGCAGTACATCCCGCGCTCGGTCGTCTCGAGCAACAGATCATGTCCGACGCGCGGGGGGCCAGGAGGAAGCGGGGCGCCCGGTTTGAGTCGCGGGGGGTGAGGCATGCGCTTCCGCTCGGCAATCGCTGCGCCAATCCTTGTGTGACGAGGGACAAGGGAGGACGAGGGATGAGGGGGCGGACAAGGGACGAGGAGTCCGCCGCGGCCTAAGGCCGCGAGCGGGACAAGGGACATGGGACGTGGGGGAGTTGCAACCGGGGACATGGGATGAGGGAATGGCGCCGTTGTTCCGTGGTTCGCGTTACGAGGGATGAGGAAGTACGAGGGACGAGGGACGGGGAAGTGGCGGGCGTGGTCCCGCTGGTTCGCTCGGCATCGGGTGACGAGGGACGAGGGACGCCGCTGCTGTTCCGACTTTCCGTTGTCTCTGATCTCATGCGCCCTCGTCTCTGTACTCCCTTGTCTCTCGCACTCCCTCGTATGACTGAACGAAGAACCACGCCGTGTTCGGCTGTTCCTCGTCCCTCGTACTTCCACGTCCCTTGTAAAGCGGAACAAGGAGCAAGGGCGCCACTTCCTCGTCCCATGTCCCCTGTTGCGACTCCCCCACGTTCCATGTCCCCCGTCAGCGTGCGGCCTTAGGCCGCCGCGCTTTCCTCGTCCCTCGTCACCCCCCTGTCCCTCGTATATCCACGTCCCGTACGTCCTCGTTCCTGCTCCTCACTGGTCCTTCATCCTGAAGCATTAGATTCTGAGAATGGCGGACGATCGGCTCACCGAAATCAGGCTGCGGTTGCTTCATCTCCATCGTGCCCTGCTCGATGCGGAGCGGGTCGAGCATGAGCGGGCGCATGGGGCGATCACGCCGGCGGCGTTTCTGCAGCTGCTCATCGGTGATCCGCGGTTCGGCTGGCTGAGCGCGTTGTCGGAGCTCATCGTGCAGTTCGATGACGCGGTGCTGCCGGTGCGGACGCGGCGGGATCCACCGCCGGCGCCTGATGTTCCGGCGCTGCTCGGCCGGGCGCGGACGATCCTCACTGGTGGAGTGGCGGGGTTCCGCGAACGTTATGATTCGCTCGCGGCGAGCCGGCCGGCGCTCGTCGCGATGACCGCCGACACGCTCACCGCGATCGACGAGTACTGACCACCACGATCGGACACGGACACCATGGCGACGCTGCCGAAGCTGATCGATCATCTCGAGTGGGCCGACGCGCGGGCGCTCGCGGCGCTCAAGGGGGCGTCATCGCCTAACGCGAAGGCGCGCGAGCTCTTCGCCCACATTCTTGGCTCGACGCATACGTGGTTGGCCCGCATCGCCGGGCGTACGCCGACGATCGCGATCTGGCCGACGCTGAGCGACGAGGAGATGGAGCGCGTCGCGCGGGAGAACGTCGTCGAGCTGCGGAAGCTCCTCGATCGAGCGACGGAGACCGACGTCGCGCGCGTCGTGGCCTACAGGAACAGCGCCGGCCATCCATACGAGTCGACCGTCGAGGACATCCTCCTTCACGTCGCGCTGCACGGCTCGTATCATCGTGGGCAGATCGCACTGCTGCTGCGACAGTCGGGGAGCGAGCCGATCGCCACCGACTTCATCGTCTTCAGTCGCGAAGCGCCGGCCGCGACGCACGCATCGCTGCCAGCGCGCTGAGCGCTCACTTCTTCCATCAGCCAATGACATCCACTCATCTCGTCGCCGCACTCGCGCTGGTGGCGTGCGCTGCGTCCGCGCGCGCGCAGACGATCTCCGCCGATTCCGTCGCGGCGGGCACGCCGATTCGCGTCGAGCTTCGTCGCCGCGGCGTCGACCCGTCCATGCTCGGCGCCCCGGCGCGTCCCGAGCGGGGGCAGAGTGGCGGCGTCGTGAACGGAGCCTACGACTCCTGGAGCGGCGCCGGGATCACGGTCACCGATCGTCGATCGAAGGTGACCTGGACGTTTCCCTCGGACCAGGTAGTTGGCGTGCAGGCACGAACCGGCACCGATCACCGTCGCGTGGCGCTCGTGCGAGCGAGCGTGGCTGGTGCCATCGTCGCCGTCGGCGCCAGCTATCTCTATCATGTCAATCACTACCACACTGCCTTCGGGACGCCGTTCACGGACTATCGCGCGAACTTGCTCGATGCCGCGGCGATCGGTGTCGTTGCCGGCGGCGCGTACCGATACGCACGACCGGCCGGGCGATGGAGCGGCGTGACGCCGCCGACGATCGATAGCGGGCGCACGAAATGACCGGCGCTTATTCGACTCGCGAAGACGCGCGGCGGCTCAGTCGGCGAGGCGCGTAACCGTCAGGCGCGGCGCGGCGATCGCCGCGTCGGGCGCGTGGATTCGTCCGGCGCGGGTACGAATGCCGGCGCGATGCTCGGCCCACCACTGCGCGGCGCGATCGTTCGTCCAGCCGCCGGCTGCATCACATGCGTGCAGCTGCGCGCGGAGGAGATGCGCCGATGACGGCCGGTCTTCCGGGTGCTTGGCGAGGCACGCGAGGATCACGGCCTCGAGGTCGGCGGCGATCGGCCTGCCGAGTCGCTGCGATGGCTTCTGCGGAATGGAATGAACGTGATGGGCGAGTGCCTCGAGCACCGTCCGCCCGCCGAAGACGTCGGTCCCGGTGAGCAGCCAGTAGCCGACCGCGCCTAACGCGTAGATGTCGGCGCGCGCATCGACCGTCTCCGGCGCCGTCACCGTCTCGGGGGCGACGTAGAGGGGCGTCCCGGTGATCGAGTCGGCCACCGTCAGCGCTGTCTCCGCGGCGCTACCGGCACCGATGTCCTTCACGAGCCCGAAGTCGAGCACCTTGACCAGGTCGGCGATCCCGCCGCGATCGACGACGAGGATGTTGCCGGGCTTCACGTCGCGGTGAATGAGCCCGGCGTCATGTGCCTCGGCGAGCGAGCCTGCCGCCTGCGCGAGCAGGTGGATGACGCGCTCCTCCGGCTGCGGCCCGTCGATGTTGACGACCTCGTCGAGCGAGATGCCGTCGAGCAGCTCCATCGCATAGTAGAAGACGCCCTCGGTCGTGCGGCCGTAGTCGAAGACGGTGATCGTGTTCGGGTGCGTCAGCATCGCCGTCCGCTGCACCTCGCGCTCGAAGCGCGCGAGCGAATCCTTTCCGGAGCGATCGGGGTGGAGCAGCTTGATCGCCGTCGGCCGGCGGAGCATCGCGTGCGACGCGCGATAGACGACGCCCATCCCGCCTTCGCCGAGCTGCTCCTCGAGCGTGTACTGCCCGAGCCGGCGGCTGTCGCTCACGGCCTTTCGCAGCCCGTAGATCGTCTGCGAGAAGCTCGCAGCCATCGCGACGACGATCGACCAGAGCACGGCCGAGACGAACGTCGCCGGGTACGCCATGTCGCCGACCGCGCCCTTCGGCCAGATCGCCGCCGGCGGATCGTAGAGCGCCGGATCCCACTTGCTGAACGCGAGGAAGATGCAGGTGAGGAGCGGCACCGTCATCAGCGCGGCGACGACGAGCGTGCGCCGCGCGGTGGACGGAACGTAGACCGCGTACACGAGCAGCATGAAGGTCAGCGCCGTGCGCACGATCATGTCCGGCGACGCGGTCAGGTCCATCACGAGCGCGAGCGTCGAGAACGCAGCGGTCCCGACGAAGAGCGTTGACAGCTCGACGATGCGGACGAAGCGGGGAGTCCGTGACGTCCCGCGAAGCAGGAGCCAGAGCGCCGCGAATGCGCTGCCCGCAAAGAACAGCGGGATGCTGACGCGGTTGAACGAAGCACGTCCGAGCCAGACGGACATCGACGCATTCAGCGCGGCGAGGACGAGCGTCATCAGCGCGAGCATGCGACCGAAGCTGGCGAGTCTCGCCTGTCGGAGTCCGGGATCGATCGCGCCGTCGGTGGAGTGCATGCAGCGAGTATACGGTTGCCACCGGAGGGCCGCGAGGGCGGGGGCGGGACAAACGCGAGTGCAGACCCGCTCCCAGGCCCTTGCCCTCGGCGCCGCCGTGCTGTATCCTTCTATCCGGATATACGGATAGAGAGAAATGACCCGCGCCACCATCTTCGACCAACTCAGCTCCCTCGCCGACCCTACCCGGGGCCGGTTGCTGCTCCTGCTCGACAGGAACGAGCTGACGGTCGGCGAGCTGTGCGCGGTGCTCCAGCTGCCGCAGTCCACAGTCAGCCGGCACCTGAAGACGTTAGGCGACGAGGGCTGGGTGACGTCGCGCGCCGAGGGCACGAGCCGGCAGTACCGCATCGCGAGCCCGCTCGACGCGGCCGCACGGCGGCTCTGGCAGCTGGTGCGCGACCAGACGGCGCAGAGCACGCTCGCCCGCAACGACGCCGCGCGGCTGCGCGCGACGCTGGCCGAGCGGAAGCTCAAGTCGCAGGAGTTCTTCTCCGGCGCTGCGTCGCAGTGGGACGCGCTCCGCGCCGAGCTGTTCGGGCGGCGCGCCGACGTCGGCACGCTGCTCGGTCTCCTCGACGATGACTGGACGGTCGGCGATCTCGGCTGCGGCACCGGACAGTTGAGCGAGGCGCTGGCGCCGTTCGTGCGGCGCGTCATCGCCGTCGACTCGTCACGCGCGATGCTGGCCGCGGCGCGGAAGCGGCTCGACAAGCTGCCTGACGTCGAGCTGCGCCAGGGTGAGCTCGAGTCGCTGCCGATCGACGACGGCGAGCTCGATGCCGCGCTGCTCTTTCTCGTGCTCCACTACACCATCGATCCGACGCGCGTCCTCGCGGAAGCGCGCCGCGCGCTCAAGCCCGGCGGCCGCCTGCTGGTGGTCGACATGACGCCGCACGATCGCGACGAATACCGGCAGCAGATGGGTCACCTGTGGCAGGGCTTCGATGCGCCGACGATGACCGAGTGGCTGACCAGCGCCGGCTTCGCGGCGCCGCGCTACACGCCGCTCTCGCCGGATCCTGCGGCGAAGGGCCCGTCGCTGTTCGCGGCAACAGCAAAGGCAGCCGTTAGCCATGAGCCGTTAGGGATTAGCGACGGCGTTACCGCACGCCGCAGCAAACGCCGTAGCTCGACCCTAACGGCTAAAGGCTAACGGCCAACAATACACGAGTCTCACCACGCTCACCAAACGCAGAGGTCAGAAAATGGCAACCGCCACCAAGCCCGCTCCATCGAAGACGAAGACCGACCGCCCGCCGTTCAAGGTTGCCGACCTCTCGCTCGCCGAGTGGGGACGCAAGGAGATGCGCCTCGCCGAGCAGGAGATGCCCGGGCTGATGGCGATCCGCAGGGAATACGAGGGGAAGTTCCCGCTCGAGGGCGCGAAGGTCATGGGCTCGCTGCACATGACGATCCAGACCGCGGTGCTGATCGAGACGCTCACCGCGTTAGGCGCCGACGTCCGCTGGGTGTCGTGCAACATCTTCTCGACGCAGGACCACGCCGCGGCGGCGGTCGTCGTCGGGCCTGACGGTACGGTCGAGAAGCCCAACGGCGTTCCGGTCTTCGCCTGGAAGGGGGAGACGCTCGAGGAGTACTGGTGGTGCACCGAGCAGGCGCTGATGTGGCCCGACGGCACCGGCCCGAACATGCTGCTCGATGACGGCGGCGACGCGACGCTGCTCGTCCACAAGGGCGCCGAGTTCGAGAAGGCGGGGAAGATCCCCGCGTTCGACGAAGCGAACGATCCCGAGGAGTGGGGCGTCATCCTGGACCTGCTGCGTCAGGAAGCGGAGCGCAATCCCGGCCGCTGGACGAAGATGGCGAAGGAGATCAAGGGCGTCACCGAGGAGACGACCACCGGCGTCCATCGGCTGTACGAGATGATGAAGGCGGGCACGCTGCTCTTCCCGGCGATCAACGTGAACGACTCCGTCACGAAGTCCAAGTTCGACAACCTCTACGGCTGCCGCCATTCGCTGATCGACGGGATCAACCGCGCCACCGACGTGATGATCGGCGGCAAGATGGCGGTCGTGTGCGGCTTTGGCGACGTCGGCAAGGGATGCGCCGAATCGCTGCGGGGCCAGGGCGCGCGCGTGGTGATCACGGAGATCGACCCGATCTGCGCGCTTCAGGCCGCGATGCAGGGCTACGAGGTCTCCACGCTCGAGGACGTGATCGCCACGGCCGACATCTTCATCACGGCCACCGGCAACAAGGACATCATCCGCGCCCAGGACATGGCCCGCATGAAGCACCAGGCGATC
>JBJMNK010000151.1:0-37024 GCA_045804265.1 Gemmatimonadaceae bacterium
CAAATGGCGATGTGTACGTGAGCGGCGGCAACGGCTTCTTTGGCCGCTTCGTCGGCGGGAATGGCCCGGCTGTTCCGATCAACCTCGGGATCGCGTCGCTCGACTCGACCGACTACACCGCGCTGGTTTACCGCGATGTGCAGTTCGCGCCCGACAACAACCAGGTCGGGTGGGTGGTCGGTGCGCAGGTCACCGGATTCGTGAACGGTGTCCCGCAATTCCGCGGGCTCATCTTCACCACCCGCGACGGCGGTGCGACGTGGATACGACAGGGCGTGCGGGGCGCCAACCAATACGGGGCTGAATTTCCGGCACTCAATCGTCTGGCAGTCTACTCCGCGACAAGCGCCTGGGCGGTGGGAGACGGCGGCGTGGTTCTTTCGATCCATCAGTAATCTGCTCTCGGCCTCACGATAAAGGAGACGCTCGTGCACGTGAAAATACAGCGGTGGATCGTTGGCCTCGCGGTCGCGGGGGCATGTCTGCCGGGTGCCCTTCGGGCGCAGCAGCTGCCGGCCGGCGTGTGCGACTTTGATATCGCCGACGACCTCGGTCGATTTACGTACGGCAGCACGATGCACCTCACCGGCCGGGCCGGAGCGAGCACCAATCGGGGTGAGTTCTTCATCATCAACGCCGACAGCGCCGTCAACGACGTCGATCACGACGGCTACAACCAGCCCGGAACGGCGTGCGACTTCAATCAGCTCTACGTTCCGGCGACGCTCAGGCGGAATCTCATCAACGTCGACAATCCGTCGCTGGCGATTCCCGCCGACAACGTGATTCTCGTCAATCTGCCGCGCCGCCTGCCTAACGGGACGATGGCGCGTGTCGAAGCCTTCGTCGAGCTGCCAGCGGGCACGGTGGCGGGACGCTACATCGGCGAATTCCAGATCCGCGACAGCGTGAATCTCGTCCGGTTCGGGCCGAACAACGAAGTGCTCGCGCAGGACCGCATCTTCTTCGAAGTCACCGTCAGCGAGGATCGATCGTTCGCGCTGATCAATCCCGATTCGGCGGCGATCCTCGACTCGGTCGTCGTCCGCGGCCGTGCCGGCCAGCGAGCCTCGGGAGTTCTCCGCATCGCCAATACCGGGAACGTCAACCTGAATGACGTGAGAGTGACCGCGACAGACCTGCGCTCCGAGAGCGCGGTCGGCATCACGATCCCGGCATCGGCAGTCACGTTCTCGCCGGGTAACCTGGCGGGGATTCAGTTCGGCGACACGGCGCGGGTAGTCGTGAACGTTCAGATCCCGCGCGGCATCCTCGGCGGCCGCTATCGAGGGGAGCTGATCGTACAGGGGCAAGGCACCGCCGCGCAGCGAATTCCGCTGATCGTGATCGTGACCAGCACTCGTGGAATCCTGTTCGGCAACAATCCGGTCCGCGAGATCAATGGCGACATCGCGAACATCGCCTTCAATGGTGATCCGGGGACAGCCTGGAAGCTGGCGATCTACGACATGGCCGGACTGGTGACCTACAAGACGTCGGGTACCGTCTTCGCCGGCGCCGCGTTGCCGGGAACGACGGCATTGGTCGGCGCGGACTTCGCAGTCAACGTCATCTGGCCGCTCCGCAACGGGCGCGGCGAGGGCGTCGCATCCGGGATGTACCTGGTCGTGGTTGAATCGATCGTGGAAGGGAAGCGGCAGCTCGCGCAGGACAAGCTCATGGTAATCCGGTAGAGGCCGCGACCAATGACGAATCTCCGTAACGCATTACTGCTGATCGCCGTCGCGGCGCCGATGCTGAGCGCGCAGACGACCCAGCCGAAGAATGAAGGCACGATCCCGAGCGGCGACGCCGACAACGGAATCCACGCGATGACCATGCTCATGCGCGGTGTCACGCCACGCGGCGTCGCGTTAGGCGAGGCGATGGGCGCGGTCGAGGGTGACCCGTCAACCTTCTTCTACAACACGGCCGGCATCGCCCGGATCAAGACGAACTCGTTCCTCGTCACCGGGTCGCAGGGCTTCGGCAACACACAGCTCGTTGCCGCCGTCGTGACGTTCCCGACGACGATCGGCACCTTCGGCATCGGCGCCCGCGGTCTCAACGAGGGCACGATCGAGGAAGTGCAGAACTATCAGCCCGGGGGGCGGCTCCGCGCCTATCAGTTCGCCCTCGAGGGCGGCGGCGCCATCCAGATGGCCAAGCACTGGCTCTGGGGCGGTACGCTGTTCTACGGCCAGCAGACGTTAGGCAACCAGTCGGCGGGCACGATCGGGATCAACTCGAGCATGCTCTTTCCCGACATCTTCGGTCGCCTCAGCCTCGGCGGCGGCGTCCGCAACTGGGGAACGGCCGTCACCTTCGACGCGGACTCGAAGCGCCCACCGCTCGAGGGTTATGCCGGCGGCGCGATCGACCTGCTCAAGCACCGCGACCTGCTCCAGACGCCGCTCCTCTTCCGAGGACAGCCGATCGTCCTCGACGCGAAGCTGGTTGGCCAGGTGACGGTGCCTGACCAGAACGAAGTCTTCGGCCAGGCCGGCATCGAGGCGACGATCAACGGCGTTGCGATCGGGCGTATCGGCTATGTCACCGGCGACGACAACCGCAAGGGAATCTCGCTTGGCGCCGGCGTCAACGTCGGGCAGTTCCGGCTCGAGTATGCCTTCCGGAATCGCACCAACTTCGGCGCGAAGTTCTATCAGTTCGATCCGATCAGCGATGAGCACCATGTGTCGGCGAGCTATTACTGGGGCGGCGAGACCTCGAACACACCGGTCGTGCCGGTGATCCTGACCCAGCCGATCGACACCGCCGCGATCAACGCCGCCGTCCGTGATGCAGTCGATCGCCAGCTGGCGGCGCTTCGCCCGCTGCTCGACAGCCTGCGCAATTCACAGGTCGAAGTCAGGCAGGAGAGCGATCTCGTTTCGAAGTACGTCGTGCCGGTGCACTTCGCCTTCGATTCCGCGGTGGTCCGCGATACCGATTTCGCGATTCTCGGTCAGATCGCCGATGTGATCCGGCGAGTCTACCCGACGGCGCTCGTCACGATCGAAGGCTTTGCTGATCCGTCAGGCACGGCGGCCTACAACCTGCGCCTGTCGCGCCGCCGCGCCGAGGCAGTGCGCGATGTCATGACTGAACGCTTCGGACTTCCGTCGCGACAGTTCAAGACGGTCGGCTACGGTGAGCAGCAGGTGCGTCAGGTCGAACCGGGTGCGCGAAAGGATGATCCAGGCGCGCTCTCGAATCGACGCGTCGTCTTCACCATCGACGCGACGCAGCGCTTCTAGCCCGGCGGACGTCGCGTGACCGTGCGGGGTGAAGCTTCGGCTTCACCCCGCACGTGTATTCAGCCTTCGCGGCTGCATCGCAATGCTGCATCGCAGCGTTGCGATGCACCGGGGGGGCCGGTAGCTTTTCTCCTCTCTCTACAAATACGTGTTGGGGTACTCGTGAACATTACAGTAGTCGGAACGGGATACGTCGGCCTCGTCGTCGGAGCATGCCTCGCCGAGACCGGAAACGCAGTCACCTGCGCTGATGTCGACCAGAAGAAGATCGAGGGACTGAAGCAGAACATCCTGCCGATCTATGAGCCGGGGCTCGACGCTTACGTCGAGCGCAACCAGACCCAGGGGCGGATCACCTTCACGACGGACGTCGGCGGTGCGATCTCGACTGCCGACGTAATCTTCATCGCCGTGGGCACGCCGCCTGACGAAGACGGCTCGGCCGACCTTCGCCACGTTCTCGCCGTGGCCGAGGAGATCGGCAAGCATGCGACTCGGGAAGTCGTCATCGTTACCAAGTCGACCGTGCCGGTCGGCACCGCTGCGAAGGTCGCGGCCTCGGTCGCAAAGAATGCGAAGCGCCCGTTCCACATGTGCAGCAATCCCGAATTCCTCAAGGAAGGCGCCGCGGTCGACGACTTCATGAAGCCGGACCGCGTCGTCCTCGGCGTGGACAGCGACTTTGCGCGGTCGACGATGGCCGAGCTCTACGCGCCATTCGTGCGGACCGGGAAGCCGATCATCTTCATGGACATCCCATCGGCGGAGATGACGAAGTACGCCGCGAACGCGATGCTCGCTACGCGAATCTCCTTCATGAACGAGATCGCGAACCTGTGCGAGAAAGTCGGTGCGAACGTCGATCTCGTTCGTCGCGGGATCGGCAGTGACGCGCGCATCGGTCCGTCTTTTCTCTTCCCCGGACCCGGCTATGGCGGGTCATGCTTCCCGAAGGACGTGAAGGCGCTCGTGCGCACGGCGAAGGAGCAGGGCGCCGATCTCGCCGTGCTCGAGGCGGTCGAGGACGCGAATGAACGGCAGAAGCACCGGTTGTTCGAGAAAGTGAAGAAGGCGCTCGACGGCAAGGTGAAGGGCGCGCGCGTCGCGCTCTGGGGGCTGGCGTTCAAGCCGCAGACCGACGACATGCGTGAAGCGCCGGCGCTGACGCTGATCGAAGAGCTGAAGAAGGCCGGAGCGAGCGTCGTCGCGCATGACCCCGCGGCGATGCACGAGACCCAGCGCAAGATCGGCGACGCGATCGAGTACGCCGACAGCAACTACGAGGCGATCGAAGGCGCGGATGCACTCGTGGTCGTGACCGACTGGAACGAGTACCGCCACCCCGACTTCGCCAGGATCAAGGCGGCGCTGAAGCAGCCGGTGGTCGTGGACGGCCGAAACCTCTACGACCCGCAGAAGATGCGCGCGTTAGGCTTCACGTACCTGTCGATCGGCCGGGGCCGCGAATGAGGGTGCTGATCACCGGTGCCGCCGGCTTCCTCGGCTCGCACCTGGCCGACCGCTTCATCGCCGACGGGCATGACGTCGTCGGCCTCGACAACTTCATCACCGGTGATCCCGAAAACGTCGCGCACCTCGCCGGCAGCAAGAAGTTCGAGCTGATCCGGCACGACGTGTCGACGTTCACATACGTCCACGGGGCGTTCGACGGCGTGCTGCACCTCGCCTCGCTCGCCAGCCCGGTCGATTATCTCAACTTTCCGATCGAGACACTCAAGGTCGGGTCGCTGGGCACGCTCAACGCGTTAGGCATCGCCAAGGCGAACAAGGCGCGCTTCTTCCTCGCGTCGACTTCCGAAGTCTACGGGGACCCGGCCGTCCACCCCCAGGTCGAGAGCTACTGGGGGAACGTCAATCCGATTGGCCCGCGCAGCTGCTATGACGAGTCGAAACGATTCGCCGAGGCGATGACGATGGCCTACCACCGCGAGCACCAGCTCGACACGCGGATCGTCCGGATCTTCAACACGTACGGGCCGCGGATGCAGCCGCATGATGGTCGCGTCGTCACCAACTTCATTGTCCAGGCGCTGACCGGCGAGCCGATCACGCTCTATGGCGATGGGAACCAGACGCGCAGCTTCTGCTACGTCGACGACGAGATCGAGGGGATGTACCGCCTGTTCATGAAGGGCGACTCGATGCCGACCAACATCGGCAACCCGAAGGAGTTCACCATGCGCCAGCTTGCCGACCTCGTCGTCGAGCTGACGGCGAGCAAGTCGCCGATCGTGACCCGGCCGCTGCCGTCCGACGATCCGAAGCAGCGGCAGCCTGACATCACGAAGGCGCGGAAGCAGCTCGGCTGGGAGCCGGCGATCCAGCTGCGCGAGGGGCTGCAGCGGACCATCGAATATTTCCGCCCGCTGATCGGATCACCACGGATGAAGGCGCGCGCCCAGAGGAGGGTGGGATAGCCCGGCCGACCTGGTCGCTCGCGCGCGCGAGCGCTTCGCCGTGCGCGACTACCACGGCGCCGTGCTCCTGCTCAACGAGGCGGTCGTCGAGGGCGTTGCCTACGCCGACGCGCAGAACATGCTCGGGCTATCGCTCGCCCTGGTGGGTCGGCAGCAGGAAGCAATTGCCGCCTTCGACGCCGCGCTCACGCTCAATCCGCGGTATGTCGAGGCGCACCTCAACCGTGCCGTGCTGCTCAACGACATGGGGCGGATGGATGAGGCACGCCAGGCGTTCGAGACGGCGCAGCACCTCGGAAAGCCCGACGAAACGGGACTCCCCGTCATGGTCGCGAACCGGCTGGCCAACTCGCACGCGGCGCTTGCGTTCGATTACCGTGCAGCCGGCGCCCTCGACGAGGCGGTCGCGCAGTACGAGCGCGCACTCGAGCTTCGCCCTGGCTACGCGGACGTCAGGCTCGCGCTCGCCCGGGCACTGACCGAGCGCGGCCGCCACCGGGACGCGGCTGAACAGCTCGAAGAAGTGCTGCGAATCCGCCCGGATTGGCTCGATGCCATGCTCCTTCGCGGTCTGACCGCTTATCTTCAGGATGACCTGACCGGCGCTGACCGTGTGTGGACCGCGGCTGCAGAGCGCCATCCGGAAGAGCCACGCATCGAGATTTATCGCTCGATGCTCGCTCGCCGGCGCGACACAGCACGATAGATCGACCCCCCTGATCGAACCGCCGCCCGACTTCCGGGTAGCAACCCAGTCATGCCACCCGTGATACGCAAAGTCGTCCTACTCCTCGCCGCATTGACGGCCTCGGCGTGCACCTCGCACGCATGGAGCCCGAAGAATTACACGACCAACGAGGCGCTCTACACCGCGTCAAAACAGCGCTTCGACCACGGAAAGCTCGACGACGCCATCGCCGGCTTCGAGAAGCTGACCCTCGACCTTCCGGCGCGCGACACGCTCCTCCCCCGCTCGCACTACTGGCTCGGGATGGCGCACGAGAAGAAGGGAGAACACATCCTCGCCGCGCAGAGCTTCAGCCGGCTCATGGAGTCGTTCCCCGACGATAGCCTCGCCGATGACGCCCTGCTCCTGGCGGGGAAAGCGTACCGCAAGCTCTGGCGGAAAAGCTCGCTCGACGCGAGCTACGGCGAGTCGGCACTGAGCACGTTCAATACGCTGCTCGCGCTCTATCCGAATTCGGACAAGCGCGCTGAAGCGGAGAAGAACGTGGCGCAGCTCGAGGCGCAGTTCGCCAAGAAGGACTACGAGACAGGCGTGCACTACTTCCGTCGCAAGGCGTTCGACTCGGCGATCCTCTACTTCAAGGACGTCGTGAAGAAGTATCCGGCGACCGACTGGTCGCGGAAGGCACAGCTCCGGCTCGTGCAGTCGTATTCAGCGATCTCGTACAAGGCCGATCGCGACGACACCTGCGCCGCGCTTCGCGAACGCTACCCCGCGGACTCCGAGGTGCGTCAGCAGTGCGGCAACACGCCCGTAGCCAGCGCCGCTCCGAGCACTCCCAGCGCGCCAACGCCCTGAGGGAGTGCGCCTAGGAATTTTTGGGGGTACGTTCGACCCGCCCCACATCGGTCATCTTCTCGCGGCGGTTGATGCGGTCGAGTGCCTGACGCTCGACCGCCTCGTGCTTGTTCCGGCGTCGGTGCAGCCGTTGAAGGTTCGGGCGAAGACCGCTGACGCCGAGCATCGGCTGGCGATGACCCGCATTCTCGTCGGCGGTGATGACCGGTTCACGGTGGATCCGCTGGAAATCGAGCGGGCGGGGTTATCTTTCAGCGTCGACACTCTGGAAGAATTCGCTCGGCGCAACCCGTCGGCCGATCGGTTCTTTCTCGTCGGGGAAGACGTGCTGCGCACGTTCGACCGGTGGCGCGAGCCGGAACGCGTGCTCGCCCTGGCGACGCTGGTCGTGCTGACCCGGAACGATGGATCGCCAGCTGCGCCGCTGCCGCGCGGGGCGCAGGCGATCCGGACTCGCCGGATCGATGTGTCGTCAACGGAGATTCGCGCCCGTGCGGCCGCGGGACGCTCGCTGCATGGTTTCGTGCCCGACTCGATCGCCGCGTACATCGCGGCGCACGGGCTGTATCGATAGAGGACAGAATGCTGAAGCGGCTCATTACGTCGGTCATGGGGACGCGCCACGAGCGTGAGCGAAAGCGCATCCAGCCGATCGTCGACGAGATCAACGAGCATTACGCACGGTTGCAGACCGTCTCCGAGGCGGAGCTGCAGCAGCAGACCGAAAAGCTGCGCGGCATCATTCGCGAGCACACGGCGGAGATCGAGTCGAAGATCGCCGCCCTGCGTGAAGCGAAGCGCACCGCGGCCGACCCGGCCGAGCGGGAGCGGATCGACAGCGAACTGTCGGGGGCGGATGGCCGTGGTGGCCTCGAGGGTGAGCTGCGCGAAGCGACCGCGGAGGTTCTCGACGAGATTCTTCCCGAGGCGTTCGCCACCGTGCGCGAAGGAGCTCGTCGTCTGCTCGGCACCACCGCGACGGTCACCGGGCACGACCAGCCGTGGGACATGGTTCCTTACGACGTGCAGCTCATGGGCGGGATCCAGCTCCACCTCGGCAAGATCGCCGAGATGGCGACAGGCGAAGGCAAGACGCTCGTGGCCACGCTGCCACTGTACCTGAATGCGCTGCCGGGGAAAGGCGCGCACCTCGTGACGGTCAACTCGTACCTCGCCCGCCGCGATTCGCAGTGGATGGGACACTTGTACAGGTACCTCGGGCTGACGGTCGCGTGTCTCGACGACACCGAGCCGGGGACGCCCGAGCGTCGTGCCGCGTACGCCAGCGACATCACCTACGGTACCAACAACGAGTTCGGCTTCGACTACCTGCGCGACAACATGGTGCCCTCGCTCGACCAGCGGGTGCAGCGTGGCCACCACTTCGCGATCGTCGACGAAGTCGACTCGGTGCTCATCGACGAGGCGCGCACACCGCTGATCATCTCCGGTCCGGTCGGCGGCGAGAACGACATGCAGTACCGCGAGCACAATTCCGCGGTCGAGCGCGTCGTGCGGAAGCAGACGGAGCTCGTCAACAATCTCGTTGCCGAAGGAGAACGCGCGCTCGAGGAGGGGGACAACAGCACCGCGGCGCTCAAGTTCTACCAGGCACGGTTAGGCTCTCCGCGCAACAAGCGGCTGCTCAAGGCGCTGCAGGAGACAGGCGTGAAGGCGCTGGTCCAGCGAATGGAGCTCGACCACATCGCTGACCGGAAGATGTCGGCGAGCAAGCAGCAGTTCGGCGACATCGAGGAAGACATGCTGTTCGTGCTCGACGAGCGCGGGCACAGCGTGCACCTCACCGATCGTGGCGCGGACTTCATGTCGCCGGATGACCCGGAGGCGTTCATCCTCCCCGACATCTCCGACGCCGTGCACCGCGTCGAGCGCGACACGACCTTGTCGGCCGCGGAGCGGCTGCAGCACAAGCGCGAGATCGAGCTGGAATACGCGATGAAGAGCGAGAAGCTCAACATCGTGCATCAGCTGCTGCGCGCGCACGCCCTCTACGAGAAGGACGTGAGCTACGTCGTGCAGGAAGGGCAGGTGCTGATCGTCGACGAGTTCACCGGCCGCACGATGCCCGGGCGTCGCTGGTCGGAGGGGCTGCACCAGGCCGTCGAGGCGAAGGAAGGCGTTCAGGTGAAGGGCGAGACGCAGACCCTCGCGACCGTCACGATCCAGAACTACTTCCGCATGTACGACAAGCTCGCCGGCATGACCGGCACCGCGGAGACGGAGGAATCGGAGTTCTTCCAGATCTACAAACTCGAGGTCGCGGTCGTCCCGACGAACAAGCCGGTGATCCGCGACGATCGCAACGATCTCGTCTTCAAGACGCGGCGTGAGAAGTACAACGCGATCATCGAGGAGGCGAAGCGGCTCCACGCGTTAGGCTACCCGGTGCTGATCGGCACCGTGAGCGTCGAGGTCTCCGAGACACTCGACCGCCTCTTCAAGCGCGAGGGGCTCAAGCCTAACGTGCTGAACGCGAAGTACCACCAGCGCGAAGCGGAGATCGTCGCCGAAGCGGGGCAGCGCGGCGGGATTACGATCGCGACCAACATGGCCGGCCGCGGAACCGACATCAAGCTGGGTGAAGGCGTTCGCCAATCCGCGCCCTCGGTCGTGAAGGACGCGGAAGGCAACGACGTCGAGGTCGAGGAGATCGGGGGGCTGCACATCATCGGCTCCGAGCGCCACGAGTCGCGCCGCATCGATCGTCAGCTGCGCGGTCGCGCCGGCCGCCAGGGCGATCCGGGTGCGTCGCAGTTCTTCCTCTCGCTCGAGGACGACCTGATGCGGCTCTTCGGGTCGGAGCGCATCGCCAAGCTGATGGACCGGATGGGCGCGCAGGAAGGCGACGTGCTCACCCATCCGCTGATCACGCGCTCGATCGAGCAGGCGCAGAAGCGGGTCGAGCTGCAGAACTTCCAGAGCCGGAAGCGGCTGCTGGAGTACGATGACGTGATGAACCAGCAGCGAGAGGTCATCTACTCGCTGCGATCGTTCGCGCTCGAGGGCGGCGAGGAGCTGAAGGGCGAAGCGCAGACGATGTTCGACAAGGCGCTCGGCAAGCGCGTCGAGGAGGCGATCGCGCTGGCGAAGGAGGACGGCATCTGGGACGTCGAACTGCTGAATCAGGATCTCCTGATGCACTACATGCTCGTCGTCCCCGAGTTTGCAGACGTCGAGCGGGCGCCGGGCGATCGTGAGACGGCGGTCGCCGCGGTGCTGGCCGCCGGCCGCAAGGCGTTCGACGACAAGATGGCGAGCGTCGCCGCGGTCGGTGACGACTTCCTGCGCTTCGTCATGTTGAGCGTGCTCGACGAGAAGTGGAAGGATCACCTCCACGACCTCGACCAGCTGCGAAACGCGATCGGCTATCGCTCATGGGGGCAGAAGGACCCCCTGGTCGAGTACAAGGAGGAGGCGTACTCGATGTTCGTCGAGCTGATGGCGGACGTCTATCACACGTTCACCGAGCGATTCCTGAAGATGCAGATCGTCTATCAGGAAGCGCCGCCGCCGATGCCGCCCCCGCCGCCACAGCCGAAGAAGCGCTACGACGCGTTAGGCATTCTGCGCGACGTCGACGATGACGAGGTGCCCGCCGGCACCGATGAGACGCTCGATGTCGGTCCGGCGGAACCGCCGTCCGACGAGGTCGTCGCGCGGCAGGACCCGCTGATCGTCGGCTCCGGCCGTGCGCGTCCGCTCAGCTCGTTAGGCACCGGGATGAGTGGCGGGACCGACGGCAACGGGAAGTCGAACGGCAAGCAGCCGGACTGGGAGTCGGTCGGCCGCAACGATCCCTGCCCATGCGGATCGGGAAAGAAGTTCAAGAAGTGCCACGGGGCTCGGGTATAGTGTCCAGGGCGGTTGTCGGGTGACCGCGAACGGCGGCCGGAATTCCGGCCGCCGTTCGCGCGAGCGGTGCGGGGCACGCGGCGCACGCCGGCAATCGGAGGATGACGCAGCGCGGTCGGAACCGGCGCAGACTGGGTCTTCGTCGCCGGGACGGACCCGGTCTACGACCTGCCACAGTCCCTCAGCCTTGAGCGCGCGTGCCAGAATCGTTATCACTCCGGGAGCTGCCACAGCTCGATCGTCCCCGCGAGCGCCTGAAGCACTTCGGCGCGCAGGCGTTGAGCTCCGCGGAGCTGCTGGCGATCATATTGGGGAGCGGCTCACGCGGACGATCGGCGTTGCGAGTGGCGCAGGACGTGCTCGCTTCGGCAGGTGGGTCGCTGCGGCGAATCAGCGCCCAGCCGGTTGCGGCGCTCACGAGCCACGACGGGATCGGGTCGGCGCGAACCGTTGCGGTGCATGCCGCGTTAGAGTTGGGGAGGCGGATGGCGACCGAGCTGCGCGACGAGGGCGCGCCGGTGCGGTCGCCGGCCGATGTGTACGCCGTGTTCTCGCCGCGACTGGAGGATTTGCCGGTGGAGGAGTTTCACGTGGCCGTGCTCGACGCGCAGCACCGCATGGAGCGTGACGTGACCGTCACGCGTGGCATCCTCAACTCTTCGCTCGTTCATCCGCGCGAAGTGTTTCGGGAAGCCATTGCCGAGCGCGCGGCCGCGATCATCCTCGTCCACAACCATCCGAGCGGTGACCCGACGCCGTCCGCTGACGATCGCATGGTGACCGAGCAGCTCGTCGCCGCGGGCCGACTGCTCGACATTCCAGTGCACGATCACGTGATCATCGGTCGCGGACGGTACACCAGCTTCGCGCAGGCCGGCCTGCTGTGACGGCACCGGCAAAGGACTTGACGATCCCCGGCTGGGGCCCGGCGTCCGAGCTGCCGGATCGCCTCGATCGCGACCTGCTCGCGCGTGCCTATCGCTTCAGCGAGCAGGCACACTCGGGACAGACGCGGCGCTCCGGCGAGCCGTACGTGTCGCACTGCGTCGAGGTCGCGAAGATCCTCGCCGAGCTGCAGCTCGACACCGTCACCGTCGCCAGCGGGCTCATTCACGACGTCGTCGAGGACACGGCGGTCACCGTCGAGGACGTGAAGCGCGAGTTCGGCGACGAAGTCGCGGCGATCGTCGACGGGCTGACGAAGATCGCCAGCCTGCCTTTCGGCACCTCGCAGGAACGACAGGTCGAGAACTATCGCAAGCTGCTGCTCTCGATCGCCAAGGACGCGCGCGTCATCCTGATCAAGCTCGCTGACCGCCTGCACAACATGCGGACGCTCGAGCACCTCGCACCGGAGAAGCGGGCACGGATCGCGCTGGAGACGCGCGACCTCTACGCGCCGCTCGCGCACCGCTTCGGAATGGCGCGTGTCCGGTGGGAGCTCGAGGACCTCGCGTTCAAGCACATCGAGTCCGACGAGTACAAGAAGCTGGCGAAGCTCGTCGCGCAGAAGCGCGGTGAGCGGGAGACGCTGATCGCGCAGCTGCGCGAGCCGCTCGAGACAGAGCTGCGCCGCGCCGGCATCAAGAACGTCGAGGTCACCGGCCGGCCGAAGCACCTGTGGTCGATCTATAAGAAGATGAAGCAGCGCGACAAGCCGTACGAGGAGATCTTCGATCTCCTCGCGATTCGCGTGCTCGTCGACACGGTGCCCGACTGCTACCACGCGTTAGGCGTGATCCACGACGGGTGGACGGCGGTCCAGGAGCGGATCAAGGATTACATCGCGCAGCCGAAGTCGAACGGCTACCAGTCGCTGCACACGACCATCTTCGGACCCGGACGCCACCTGTTCGAGATCCAGATCCGCACGCGCGTCATGCACCGCACCGCGGAGTACGGCATCGCCGCGCACTGGCTCTACAAGGAGAACGACAAGAGCTCGGCGCAGCTGGACAAGCACCTGATCTGGTTCCGGCAGATTCTCGAGCTGCAGCTCGACGCGAAGACACCCGACGAGTTTCTCGAGTTCCTCAAGCTCGACCTGTACCAGGACGAGATCTTCGTCTTCACGCCGACCGGCGACGTCATCCAGCTGCCCAAAGGGGCGACCGCGATTGATTTCGCCTTCGCCGTGCACTCGGAGCTCGGGCTGCACATCGCCGGCTCGAAGATCAACGGACGGATCGCACCGCTCTCCCGCGAGCTGAAGAACTCGGACACGGTCGAGATTCTGCGCAGCCCGGTGAAGAAGGCGAGTCGCGACTGGCTGGCGCACGTCCGCACCGGCCGCGCGCGCCACAAGATCCGTCAGTGGCTGCGGCACGAGGAGCACACGTCATCGACGAAGCTCGGGCGCGACATGCTCGACCGCGAGGTGCGGCGCCGCCGGCTCGGCAAGCCTGATGACCTCGAGCTGGTTCGCGTCGCGCAGGAGCTCGGACTCACCGATGGCCAGCACCTGCTGGCGTCGGTGGGGCAGGGAGACGTGGACATCGCCCGCGTGTTGCGGCTGCTCTACCCCGACGTCGCCGCCGCGCACGAGGCTCCGCCGGAGCAGGGCGTCATCGAGAAGATCGTCGACCGCGTGCGCGGCGTGCCGCGCGGGGTGCGCATCCACGGCGTCGATGGGTTGATGGTGCGCTACGCGCAATGCTGCCAGCCAGTCCCGGGCGACGCGGTCACGGGCTACGTCACGCGCGGGCGCGGGGTCAGCATCCACCGCGCCGATTGTCCAAACCTTCTCCTGCTCGAGCACGAGCCCGAGCGCCGGCTCGAGATCGAGTGGAAGGAGCGCGAAGGCGAGCGGTTCCTCGTTCGGCTCATGCTGGAGGGCAACGACCGTCGCGGACTCTACGCCGATGTCGCGTCAGCCGTGAGCTCCACCGGCACCGACATTCGCGCGATGGAGCTCAAGGCGCTCGACGCCAAGGCGATCGGCTCGATGCTCGTCGAGGTGGAGAACCTCAATCACCTCGAGAAGATCATGCGGGCGGTGCGGAAGGTGAAAGGGATCAGCGACATCGCCCGCCGCGACAACGTCAGCGCCGAAGAGTAGCGCCTGCGAGCCGCCGTCAGGCGGCGAATGCGTTCCGCCGTTAGGCAGCCCCCTGCGAGTCGCCGTCAGGCAGCGAGCGCGTCCCGCGCCGCGCGCGCGTCGCGCCAGGCGCTCCATCCACGCCACGGCGGCAGCAGCCGCCAGGCGCTGAGGAAGGCACCCTTCCAGGTGAGGCCGAGGCGGTCACCGCGGGGCACCCAGTACCCACACTCGACGGCGTGAGTGCGATTTACTCGCTCTTCACGCTCCTGATAGGCAATCGGGTCGCTGATCGACAGCGGCTCGATGCTCCCGCCGGCGGCGATCGCCCTCGCCACCAGCCGCGCATGAATCGCGTGCAGCTTCGCGACATCATGTTCGTCCGGGAGCCGGAGACGGGCTTCGTTGCCTGGCGACGGCACGATCGACGGCAGCGGCGAGTTGGACGTGCGCAGCTTCGGCCCCCTCCTCATCTGGGTGGTGAAGCCGACCAGCGAGTGCACGGTTCCGTCCTTCTTCGGCAGCGCGAGTCCGACGGCGACGGACCCGCCGGCATCGGCCGAGAGCAGCGCAATTCCGGCCGCCTGCTTCAATACCGCGAAGCCGGAATAGCCTAACGCTTCGAGCTCGCGTCGCGTCCGGGCGACGAAGGGGGCGAGCACCGACGGGATCCCGTCGTCTCCCACGACCGTCATCCCCTGCGGCGACGCCGGGCGTGTCTGCTTGAACCGGATCAGGATCGGGCCGAGCCAGTATTGCGCGGTGACCATCAGCATCACGATCGTGATGCTGAGCGGGCTCCAGTCGATGTGGAGCGAGTTGGGCGCGAGTCCCGTCATCACGTGGTTGGCCGAGGGTGGGTGCCGGATGGCGAAGGTCGTCAATCACCGGACCGTCCGGCGCCGTCGCGGGTCACGCGCTGCTCGCCCACCATCCCGGGCCTGCGGCTTTCCGGCAGTCAGTTTCCCGAACAAATGCCGACCGAAACAGTTATATTAGATGACTATGCCCCGCGCTGAATTCGATCTCCGTGCGCCGTTCGAGCCGGCTGGCGACCAGCCCCGCGCGATCGCCGAGCTCTCCGCTGGCCTCGCGCGCGGCGACCGCTTCCAGACGCTGCTCGGCGTGACTGGTTCCGGGAAGACGATGACGATGGCGCACGTGATCAGGGATCACGGCCGCCCGACACTCGTGCTCTCGCACAACAAGACGCTGGCCGCGCAGCTCTACGGCGAGATCAAGAGCTTCTTCCCGCACAACGCGGTCGAGTATTTCATCTCGTACTACGACTACTACCAGCCGGAAGCGTACGTCCCCTCCAGCGACACCTACATCGAGAAGGACGCATCGATCAACGAGGACATCGATCGACTGCGGTTGCGCGCGACGTCGTCGCTCATGGAGCGCGAGGACGTGATCATCGTCGCGACGGTCTCGGCGATCTATGGGCTCGGTGATCCGGTCAGCTATCGCGAGCAGATGGTCACGCTCACGAAAGGCCAGCGGATCGCCCGCGACGACATCCTGCGATCGCTGGTGCGCATCCAGTACACACGCAACGACGTCGCATTCGATCGCGGCACCTTCCGCGTGCGCGGCGACACCGTCGAGATCTTTCCCGCCTACGAGGAGCAGGGCGTTCGCGTCGAGATGTGGGGCGACGAGATCGAACGCGTCTCGAAGATCGACCTGCTCACGGGCGAGACGATCGCCACGCTCGAGCGTGCGGCGATCTATCCGGCCAAGCACTTCGTCACGACGCGGCCGACGCTCGAGCGCGCGGTCGGGCTCATCCGGACCGAGCTGGCCGAGCGCCTGACGGTGCTCAAGGAGTCCGGCAAGCTGCTCGAGGCGCAGCGGCTGGAGTCGCGTACCAACTTCGACATCGAGATGATGCTCGAGATCGGGACGTGCGCGGGGATCGAAAACTATTCGCGTCACCTCTCCGGCCGAGCCGCGGGCGAGCGGCCGGCGTGCCTGCTCGACTACTTCCCCGAGGACTACCTCGTGGTGGTGGACGAGTCGCACGTCACGCTGCCGCAGATCGGCGGGATGTTCAACGGTGACCGCGCGCGCAAGCTGACGCTCGTCGACTACGGCTTCCGGCTGCCGAGTGCACTGGACAACCGGCCGCTGATGTTCGACGAGTTTCTCTCGCTCACGCCGCGCGCGGTGTTCGTCTCGGCGACGCCCGGTGAGCTCGACCTGCAGCTGAGCGAGGGCGTCGTCGCCGAGCAGATCATCCGCCCGACGGGGCTGGTCGACCCGGAGATCGAGATCCGCCCGGTGCGTGGCCAGGTGGACGACCTGCTGCACGAGATCCGCCTCCGCGAGCGGAAGGGCGAGCGCGTCCTGGTCACAACGCTGACCAAGCGCATGTCCGAGGATCTCACCGACTACCTGCAGCAGATGGGCGTGCGCGTGCGCTACATGCACTCCGACATCGACGCGATCGAGCGGATGGAGATCATTCGCGGGCTGCGGTTAGGCGAGTTCGATGTGCTCGTCGGCATCAACTTGCTGCGCGAGGGGCTCGACATGCCGGAGGTCTCGCTGGTAGCGATCCTCGATGCCGATCAGGAAGGGTTCCTGCGCAGCGAGCGGTCGCTCATCCAGACCGTCGGACGCGCGGCCAGGCACGTCGAGGGACGCGCGATCTTCTACGCCGACAGGATCACCGGCTCGATGAAGCGGTGCCTCGACGAGACCAATCGCCGGCGAGCCATCCAGGTGCAGTACAACCTCGATCACAACATCACGCCGATGAGCGTGAAGAAGAGCATCGATCAGGTGCGCTTCATCACGCGCGTCGCCGACGCGCGACTCGAGCGCGACGAGGAGCAGGGCAAGCCGAAGCGCGTCGCCGAGAAGATCCGGCAGTTCGCCGCCGGCGACGAACAGGGCCCGATCGACATTCCGGCCGCGATCGCCGCGATCGAGAAGGCGATGCGCGAAGCCGCGGCGAATCTCGACTTCGAGGGTGCCGCGCGGCTGCGCGACGAACTGTTCGAGCTCAAGGCGAAGGCCGACGGCGGCGGGTCGAAGCCGAAGTCGGGAAGTGGCGCGCCTCGGCGCGCCGCGCGCTGACCGAGATCATGACCGACGGTCACGCGCCGCATCCGCTTCCCCCGCTGGCGACCGGAGGGAAGCTCGCGTTGACGATCGACGAGCTGACCGCGTGGGGCGAGCGCTTCGGTCGGACGGCTCGCGCGCCGCTGGTCGTCACGCTCGCGGGGGATCTCGGTGCCGGAAAGACCACGCTCGCGCAGGCGATCTGTCGCGGCTATGGCGTCACGGAGCCCGTCACCAGTCCGACGTTCGCGCTCGTCCACCGTTATGACGCCGCGCGGTCGCCGGTCTATCATCTCGATCTCTATCGCCTGCGCGGTCCCGAAGAGCTGACCAACATCGGGTGGGACGAGATCGTGTACTCGCAGGCGCTCGTGCTCGTGGAATGGCCGGAGCGCGCCCGGGGCGCGTTGCCCCCGCACGTCGCGATCGATCTGGAGCACACGGCCGGCGACGATTCGCGGCGCGTCCTGCTCGCCGGGTGATGAACGGCACGCTGACGCTCGCGATCGACGCGAGCACGTACCGCGGCACCGTCGCGGTTCTCGCCGGCAGCGACGTGGTCGCGACGAGCGAGGTCGCGATGCGCGGCGAGCGCGAGGAGCGGCTGATGCCGGCGATCGCCGCGGCGTTAGGCAGCGCCGGCATCTCGACGCGGGACCTCGGGCGCGTCGTCGTCGGCGGCGGACCAGGGAGCTTCACGTCGCTCCGGATCGGCGCGGCGCTGGCGAAGGGGATCTGCGTGGCGCGCGGGATCCCGCTGGCCGCGATGCCATCGCTGGCGCTGCTGGTCGCCGGCGGAGCATCGCCAGTCGGGGATGGGCGCTTTCTCACCATCCTCGACGCGATGCGTGGCGATGTGTACACGGCGCTCGTCGAAACGCGCGATGGGCTGGTCATCGCCGTGAGCGGCGAGCACCTGCTGCCACATGGCCAGGTCGGCGACGTCGCCGCGCGACTCGGCGCGCGAATCGTCGGCGGGGGAAATCCCCCTGACGCGATGCCGCACGCGCGCGGCCTTGCACGTCTCGATGCCTCGCTCGTCACCGAGGTCGCGCTCGAGAGCTGGGAGCCGGACTACGGACGCCTCGCTGAAGCGCAGGTGAAATGGGAAGCGCAGCACGGACGGCCGCTCACGACTGGATGAATCACGACGTGACGATCCGCCTCGCGGCGAATGGCGATCTCGCCCGCGTGGTAGAGATCGAGCGCGCGAGCTTCAGCGATCCATGGAGCTTCGCCGCATTCCGTTCGGCACTCGGGTCCGAGCGCCTGAACTTTCACGTAGCGGTCGCCGACGGTGCGGTGATCGGCTACGCGGTGTCGTGGTGCGTGATTGACGAAGCCGAGCTGGCGAACCTGGCTGTCGACCCACCGATGCGAACGCGGAGGATCGGCGCCGCACTGCTCGACCGCGCGATGGACGACGCCCGGCTTGCGGGCTGCGTCGTGATGCACCTCGAAGTGCGGGAATCGAACACCGCAGCGCGGGGGCTGTATGAGTCGCGGGGATTCCGGATGGTGGGGCGACGAAAACGGTACTATCGCGAGCCGATCGAGGATGCACTGATCCTGCGGGCGCGGTTGATCGGGGACTGAGGCGCGACTCCGCGAACGGAATCGCGGTAAAAGGCCTTCGGCCGCACCCGATCGTTTGCGCGACCGAATGGACGAGACCATATTATGCGCGGCGAGAACATTCACTCGCCCAGGAGGATTCTGTGAGCCGGAGCTTGAACAAGGTGACGCTGATCGGGAATCTCGGGAACGATCCCGAGGTGCGCTCGACCAGCGGCGGAAATCGAGTCGCGACGTTCTCGCTCGCGACGAGCCGTTCGTGGAACGGCCCGGCGGGTGACCGCCAGGAAAAGACGGAATGGCATCGCTGCGTCGTCTGGAACACCAAGACCTCGCAGCTGGCCGACATCGTCGAGAAGTACGTCAAGAAGGGCGACAAGCTCTATGTCGAAGGCCGCATCGAGTATCGCCAGTGGCAGGACAAGGAAGGACAGACGCGCTACAGCACCGAGATCAATGTCCGCGAGCTGATCATGCTCAGCGGACGCTCGGGCGGCGGCGACTTCGATGGCGAGAGCTCGGCGCCGGCGCGGTCGCGCCCCGCTCCTGCTCCGGCGAAGGCAGCAGCCACGAAGCAGGGTGGCGAGGACTTCGAGGACTTCCCCGGCGCACTGACCGACGAGGACGACGACCTGCCGTTCTGACGGCGGCGCTCCGACTATCGGCGACATCGAGACCGCCGGCCGCCTCACGGCGGCCGGCGGTCTGCATTCCGGCATGTCCAGCAGCCGCGCGGCGTTACCTTGTTCCGCGAACGGCGTCATCCCGATAGCGAGCTTCGGCTTCTGGCCGATCCGTGTGCCCGGCCCCGCGATTCGGGGGCCTTCACCTGCCGGCAATCGTTCATGACGTCACCGTCTTCGCGCAGTCCGAACCGAGCGCACCTTCGCGCTCCGTGGTGTTTGATCGCTCTCGGTGTGGCTCTCCTCGCACCGGGCATCGTTCACGCGCAGCAGACCGATTCGACCGCGCGCCCGGCGACGCACACAGTGAAGGCCGGCGACACGCTCTGGGACCTGGCGCGCGTGTACCTCGGCGATCCGTTCCTCTGGCCGGAGATCTACCGCATCAACACGGACGTGGTCGAGGATCCGCACTGGATCTATCCCGGCGAGTCGCTGCGCATCCCCGGCAACAGCGCGGGCGAGCCTGGCGTGGTTGCCGAGCTGACACCGTCGGACAGCGGGATCGCGGAAGAGCCGATCGAAGCGAGTGGGCCAACGATGTTCAAGCGGCCGGAGCGCCGGGCGTCGATCGCCGCGCAGCGGGCGAATGGCATGATGATCGACGAGGCGCCGGCGGTTCGTGCCGGCGAGTATTACTCGGCGCCGTTCGTGATCGGTGACTACCCGCACCGGCGCGCCGGGCGGATCCTCAGCACCACCGAGATTCCGGGAGTTGCGACGGAGCACGAGCGCACCTTCATGCAGAACGAGGAGCGCATCTACGTCCGCGTTCCCGCCGAGAGCATCCCGGCGATTGGCGATCGCTATCTCACCTACAAGCTGGGTCCGGACATTCCCGGAATCGGCCAGATCGTCGTGCCGACCGGAATCGTCGTCGTCGAGCAGCCCGGTCATGGTGATGCGACGATCGTCCGCATCGTGAGGCAGTTCCTCGATGTCGAGATCGGGCAGAACCTCATGCCGCTCGACAACTTCGTGTCGCCGCCAGCTGCTCCGCTGACGCCGATCGAGCTTGGCCCGTCGACGAAGATCGCGTGGATTCAGGGCGATCCCGCACTCGCGTCGCTGCAGACGTATCTCGTGGTCGGTGTCGGCTACGATGTCGGCGTGAAGCCTGGCGACGAGTTCCATGTCTATCGTGAGCGAAAGCGAACCGAGGAGGGCGACTACCTCCCGGCCGAGCAGATCGCGATCGCGCACGCGGTGCGCGTGGGGAGCAAGACCGCGACGCTGATCGTGACTGGACAGCGAAATCCGGCGATCCGCGAGGGTGCGCGCATCCAGCTTTCAGCTAGGATGCCGTAGCCACAGCGGTTAGATTCCGGGCGAGCGCCATGACCGCGATCGCCCACTTCATCGCAACGACCTGCTACGTCGGCGCCGCGGCTCTTGCCGCGGCGCCTTTCGCGCGTCCGATCAAGGCACCCGTCCGCGCGGTCCTCGTGATCCTCGCCATCGGTGTCGTCGCGCATGCCGCGGGGTTGATCGAACTGGCGCGCGCGGTCGGCCAAGCACCGGTGACGGGGCTCGGTCCCGCGCTCTCCTGCGCGGCCCTCGTCCTCGCGGCGATGCTGCTCGTCATCGAGCTGATCGCGCGGGAGGTCAGCCTGACGCTCGTCGCCGCACCGCTCGCCGCCCTGCTCACCGTGACCGCGTACATGGCCGGGCTGGTGACGGAAACCGAGCCGACCGGTGGGCGCGGCGCCTGGTTCGTCGCGCACATCGCGCTCTCGCTGGCCGGGCTGGCCGCCATGGCCACCGCCGCCGCGGCGGGCACGATGTACCTCGTGCAGCGACGCGAGCTGCGGTCGCGGCGATTCGGTCCGCTCTTCCGTCTCTTCCCTCCGCTGCAGACGCTCGACCGCGTCAACCACGTCTCGGTCATCGCCGGGTGGGTGGGGCTGACGGCGGGGATCCTGATGGGACTCGCCTACTCGGTGAGCTTCCACCAGAGCAACATGCCGCAAGTCATCTGGGCGTTAGGCGCGTGGGCGGGCGTGACCTCTCTCGCGCTCGGCCGCGTCGTTCGCGGGTGGGAAGCACGACGGGCCGCGGTCGCCGCGAATGCCGCGTTCGCCGGGGTCGTCCTGCTCTGGATCGCGGTGCACGCCTTCGCGACGCAGCCGGGAAAGTTCCTGTGAGCGCCCCGACCCACTCATCGACCGATGGCCGCATCGCGATCGTGGTTCACGCTGACCGCGTGCGAGTGCTGGTGGTCGGCGCGGGACCGGTGGCCGAGCGGAAGGCGATGTCGTTCGCCGACCGTGGCGCGGTGGTGCGTGTCGTTGCGCCCCGAGCGGCGCCTGGGCTGATCGCAGCGGCTGCGGCGGGGAAGCTCGACCTCGTACTTCGCGGCTATCAGTCCGCGGACATCGCCGACGCGGAACTCGTCATTGCCGCGACGAACGATCGCGCCACGAATGCGCGAGTCGCGGCTGATGCGCGCAGCGCGCATCGGCTCTGCAACGTCGCGGACGCGGCCGAGGAGGGCAGCTTCTCGTCCATCTCGCAGACCGCGAACGGCGCCTTGCTCGTTGCCGTGGGCGCGAACGGGGTTCCCTCCGCGGCGAGCCGGATCCTCACCGCGATCGGCAGCCGGTTCGACGAGCGTTATGACGATGCCCTCGTCGCGCTGCGCGCATTGCGCGAGCGTCTGCTCACGCGCGGCGGCCGTGAGGAATGGGAGCGTGCGACGACGGAGCTGATCGGCGAGGACTTCATCGAACGCGTCGAGGACGGTCGCCTGCTGCGCGCGGTGGTGCGCTGGCCATGACGGTGCGGACATGGCGCTGACGGTCGTCGGGGTCAGTCATCGCACCGCGTCGCTCGACGTGCGCGAGCGCCTCATGATCGGCGCATCCGAGCTTCACGCAGCGCTTCACGAGCTCACACAGGCGACGGCCGCGCGAGAGGCCGTAATCGTCTCGACGTGCAACCGGACGGAGCTCTATCTCGCCGGCGCGGACGACACGACACGCGGCGCGGTCGAGATGCTATCGCGTCGCATCGGCGAGAGCGCCGAGCCGTACGCCTACGTCCGCCGCGATCGCGATGCCGCCGCGCATCTCTTCCGTGTTGCCTCCGGGCTCGACTCGATGATCCTCGGCGAGGCACAGATCCAGGGACAGGTCCGTGATGCGTGGGAGCTCGGGCGCGCGGCATCGGGCACCGTTCTCAATCGGCTGTTCCAGGCAGCGTTAGGCGTTGCCTCACGCGTGCGGACGGAGACCGCACTTGGTCGCGGCGCGGCGAGCGTCAGCTCGGCATCGGTGCAGCTGGCCAAGCAGATCTTCGGCTCGCTCGCCGGGCGGCGGGCGATGGTGCTTGGCGCCGGGGAGATGGCGGAGCTCGCGCTCGAGTGCCTGGTGGATGAGGGCGTGCGCACCGCGGTCGTCGCGAACCGTACGTTCGAACGCGCGACGGTCCTCGCGGCGAAGTATGGCGCGACGGCCATGCACGTGGATGAATGCTGGGCGCAGGTCGCCGACGTGGACGTGCTGCTCTGTTCGACCGCTGCGCCGCATCCGGTGGTGCGGGTCGCACACCTCGAACCCGCGCTCGCGCGACGCGGCGACCGGCCGTTGTGTGTGATCGATATCGCATTTCCGCGCGACGTCGAGCCGGCCGTGCGGGAAATGGCGAACGTATTCCTCTATGATCTGGATGATCTGCGTGCGGTGGTCGCGGCGAACATCGAACGGCGGCGCGAAGAGCTGCCGAGCGCGGAGCAGGTCATCGCCAGTGAGGTGGAGCGGTACTGGCAGTGGCTGGCCGGGCTGCACGCGGTTCCGGTGGTGACCGAGCTGCGGGCCTCGGCCGAAGAGATGCGGGCGAAGGAGGTCGCGCAGCTCCTGCGGCGCATGCCCAACCTGAGTGACTCGGAACGTGAGGCAATCGAGCAGCTCTCGCGGGCGTTGATGAACAAGTTCCTCCACGAACCGTCGGTGCGGCTCAAGGCCGCGGCGGCGAACGGCCGCGGACTCGCGATCGTGGACGCAGCCCGCTATCTGTTCGGGGTTGGGCAGGGCGAGGGGGCGTCAGGCACGACGGACGAGGCCAGCGACACACCGCCGGCCGAGACGACACGCAACCAAAAACGGAGCTGAGATGCCACAGCGGGTACTCATCACGGGGGGCGCCGGATTCATCGGCTCACACGTCACGGACATCTTCCTCCGCGAGGGATGGGAGGTCGAGATCCTCGACAACCTGGTGACCGGAAAGAAGCAGAACGTTCCGCAGAAGGCGCGCTTCCATCAGCTCGACATCGGGTCATCCGAGGCGGCCCGCGTGCTGCGCGAGGGAAAATTCGACGTGCTCGTGCACCTCGCGGCGCAGATCGACGTGCGCAAGAGCGTCGCCGATCCGGTATTCGATGCGACGACGAACATCGTCGGTACGCTCAACCTGCTCGAGGCGATCCGTGCCGAAGGCATGAAAACGCGGGTGGTGTTCTCGTCCACCGGTGGCGCAATCTACGGCGACTTCGTGACGCCGCCTAACGACGAGACGTTCGCCAAGGATCCCGAGTCGCCGTACGCGATCGCCAAGTTCAGCGTCGAGCTCTACCTGTCGTACTACTCGCGCGTGCACGGACTCACGGCTGCGTCCCTCCGCTACGGCAACGTGTACGGTCCGAGACAGGATCCCCATGGGGAAGCGGGGGTCGTCGCGATGTTCAGCCGCCGCATCCTCGACGGCCAGCCGCTCACGGTCTTCGGAGATGGAAAGCAGACTCGCGACTACGTCTTCGTCGGCGACGTCGCCCGCGCGACGTGGCTCGCGGCGACCAGCAGCCTGCCGCCGCAGGAAAAGCTCGACTCGCGAGCCTTCAACGTCGGTACCGGGCGCGAGACGAGCGTGCTCGAGGTGGCGGACAGCCTGAAGCGCGCCGCGAAGAGCAATGTGCCGGTGCAGCATGCGCCGAAACGTCCGGGCGAGCAGCAGAAGTCGGTCCTCAAGGTGGACAAGATCCAGCGCGCGTTAGGCTGGACGCCCGAGGTCACGCTCGACGAGGGGCTCCGCCGGACGTTCGAGTGGTTCAAGGCGCAGCGCGCCGAAGCGGCGGGGGGAACGCGGTGATCGGTGGCATCGCAATGCAGGTCTCGCAGGCGATTCCGAGCACCCCGATCGAGCTGGTGACCCACGCCACCCGGGTCACGCAGTTCGTCCTCCTGGTACTCGCGGTGCTCTCGCTCGTGAGCTGGGGCATGATGCTGGCGAAGTGGTGGGAGCTGCGCGGCGCATCGCGCGCATCGCTCGCATTCGAGAACGAATTCACGCGCGCCACGCGGCTCGACCAGGTGCGCACGCTCGCCAAGCGGTCGCCGCCAAGCCCATTCACCCGCGTCTTCGGGCGTGCTGCTGAATTCCTGCACGACCTCCGCGTCGGAGCGAACCGCGGCGCCGAGGGTGCTCCTGTCGCGACACTCGCCAACGACCGGATGAGCGGCTCGCAGGTCGAAGCGCTTCGCATGCTCCTCGATTCCGAGAGCGCGGCCGAGCGCGATCGACTGTCGCGCGGTGTCCCGGTACTCGCGATGATCGGGTCGGTGAGCCCGCTCATCGGACTCCTCGGCACGGTGCTCGGCGTAATCGACGCGTTCATCGGCATCGCCACGAAAGGCTCGGGCAACATCGGCGCGATCGCGCCGGGCGTTGCCGAGGCGCTCATCGCGACGGCGGCGGCACTCGCGGTCGCGATCCCGGCGGTGTTCGGCTACAACCTGTTCGCCAATCGCGTCAATCGCATCGACGGCGAGCTCGAGGCGTTCGGGACGGAGATCATCGCCATGATGGTCCGCGAGGGACAGATCTAGCGTGGCGAGACGTCGGCGCGAGGGGATGGCGCTCAACGCGGAGATCAACGTCGTCAGCCTGATCGACGTGATGCTGCTCCTGCTCGTCGTCTTCATGATCACCGCGCCGCTCATGCAGGGAGGAGTGGACGTCTCGCTGCCGAAGGCGCAGGGGCGCCCTCTCGAGCAGAAGAGCGGAATGGTGGTGAGCGTGAACCGTGACGGGCAGATCTTCGTCGACGAGGCGCGCTTCAGCTACGATGAGTTCCGCGCCAGCTTCCGCGCGCTCGCCCAGCAGCGCTCGACCGGCGGTGTTTATCTCCGCGCGGATCAGGGCGTGCCTTACGGTACCGTCGTGCGCGTTCTCGCGGTGATGCGCGCGGCCGGCGTTGGTGACGTCGGCCTGGTGGCGGAGCCGGAAGACGTCCGATGAGGGTGCGCGCGCCGGGGCGGGGGCTCGGCGTCCCGATCGCACTCTCGGCGATGCTGCACGTTGCCGTCGCAGCGGTGTTCATCGTCGCGAGACCGACGCCCGCGCCGGCACGACCGCCGGTCTACAAGGTGAACATCGTCGCGGCACCGCCCGGACCGCGACAGATCGGGGCGGTCACGCCAACGCCGCCGGCAACGCCTCCTCCGGATGCGAAGCCGCCCGCGCGCGCTGAAGTCACGCCGACCGCGCCGGTGCTGCCGCCGAAATCGGCGACCGCGGTTCCGAAGCGCAACCCGCCGCCACCGGCAACGCCGATACCCATCCCACCGAAGACGAAGCCTCAGACCGCACCGGTGCAGCAGGCCGGTGGTGGCGCGACTGGGGGACGGGGGACCGACGTTGCCACCGTGCGCACGGAAGGGATCGAGTTTCCCTATCCCGGGTACCTCAACAACATCGTCAGGCAGATCGCGCTTCGCTTCGATCCGCCGACGCGGAACACCGCGCTGCGCGCTGAAGTGACGTTCCTCATCCATCGAGACGGGTCGGTGTCGAACGTGCGCTTCCTCACCCGTTCCGGCGTGTACGGCTTCGACCTCGAGGCACAGGGCGCCGTCGAGGCGGCCGCCGGTGCGAAGGCCTTCGGGCCGCTGCCGACCGGGTTCTCCGATGACGTGCTCCCGGTCATCTTCAGCTTCGACCCATCGCTTCTCCACTGATGACTCTTCGCTCCGCGCCTTCCCGGTTCGTCGCGATCGCATGCCTGACGGTCGCCTCGCTGCTCACGCTGCCTAACGTTTCGGCGGCGCAGGACACGACCTCGCAGCGCGGCGTGCGAATCGGCTTGAGCTATGCCCTCGGCGCCCGTCCCGGTGTCTACGTCGCGCCGGTCAATGGCGCCGCCGGTGATTCGGTGCGCGCGATCCTGCAGCGCGATCTCGATTTCGGCGACCGCGTCACGCTCATCGGCCTGGACAGCGCCGGGATCGCCCTTGCGCCATTGCTCGGCAACGGTCGCCCGAGCTACGACGTCTTCTCCCGGCTCGGCGCCGCCGCGCTGGTCGTTCCGGTGATGAGCCCCGCCGGCGTGCGCGTAACGCTGCACGACGTTGGCGCGAGGAAAGTGGTCGAGACGCGCGACTTCGCATTGAGCGGCACTCCGTCGTCGCGGCAGTGGCGCGCCTCGCTCCACGCCGCCAGCGACGCGATCGAGGAATGGGTGACCGGTGTGCGTGGCATCGCGGCGACGCGGATTGCATTCGTGCGCGCGAGTCACATCTACATCGTCGACAGCGACGGGGCGACGGAAACGCTGGCGAGTGCGGTGACGCCGGTGCTTTCGCCGGCCTGGAGCCCCGATGGCCGCCACATCGCCTACTCGGAGCTGTCCAACACCGGCACGCGGATCGGCGTGATCGACGTCGCGAGCGGATCGAACCGGACGCTCGTCGCTCGCGGCGGATTGAACATCACGCCGGCCTATTCGCCTGACGGTTCGACGATCATCTTTTCCAGCGGCGCCGACGAGGGGACCGATCTCTGGACGATTCCCGCCACCGGCGGCGCGTTGCATCGCGTGACCGTCGGGCGGGGGACCGACAACGTCTCGCCCTCGTACAGCCCCGACGGACGCCGAGTGGCATTCACCTCGGGTCGCTCCGGCCATCCCGAGGTATATATTATGGACGCCGATGGTACCGGAGCAGAATTGCTGACTCCGTTCGCTTTCGGCGACCAGTACTACCGGTCGAATCCCGACTGGTCGCCCGACGGCCGCAATGTCGCGTTCCAGTCGCAGCTCGCCGGGCAGTTCCAGATCATGACGATCTCCCTCCGTGATCGCAGCGTGAAGCAGCATACGAGTGAGTCCACGAACGAAGATCCTTCGTGGGCGCCTGACGGCCGACACATCGTGTTCACGTCATCGCGGACGGGAGTCAAGCAGCTCTGGGTGCTGGACACCGAGTCAGGACGCGTCAGGCAGCTGACGCGAAGCGGGGGGGCGCGGCTCGCGGCGTGGTCAACCCGGCTCATGGCTCGATAGCGCTTCCCCTCACGCTGTTTCATTTCACGGAGAATCACATGAACGTCTCGTCACGACTCACGCTCCTCGTCGTTGCTGCTACCGCTACGCTCGCCGCCGGCGCCTGCAAGAAAAAGCCGGCGCCTGCGCCGGTTCCGGTCGTGAATCAGGACAGCATCAACGCCGCGAACGCGCGCCGCGACTCGATTGCTCGCGCCGACCAGGCGCGCCGCGATTCGCTCGCCCGCGAGCAGTCGCGCGCCGACAGCATCGCCCGTGCACGGCAGCAGATGGACCAGGCGATGGCGAACGCGCGCAACACGATCACCGCGCCGGTCTACTTCGAGTTCGACAAGTCCGATCTCACCAGCGACGACATCTCGAAGCTCGACGCGAAGATCCCGTTGCTGAACGCGAATCCCGATCTTCGCATCCGCGCCGCCGGCCACACCGACAGCCGCGGATCGGACGAGTACAACATGGCGCTCGGCCAGCGCCGCGCCGCCTCGGCGAAGCGCTACCTGACGCAGCACGGCATCGCCGCGACCCGCATCGAGACGGTGAGCTTCGGTGAGGAGCGCCCGGTAGCCACCGGGACGGACGAGGCGTCGATGTCCCAGAATCGCCGCAGCGAGTTTGAGATCATCGCCGGCGGTGACAACATCACCGTCCCGCAGAGCGAGTGACGAGCAGCATCACGCTCGCCGGATCGAGTCGGCCGCGCCCCCGGGCGCGGCCGCTCACGGTCCTCCGTGCCGCCGCGTTCGCGTCGCTCGCTGCGGCCGGTGCCTGTGCGACACGGAGCGACGTGCTCGTGCTCCAGAACGACCTGCGCGTCATGCGGATGGAGTCGCTGCAGGCCGACTCCGCGCGCCGCGTGCAGCTCGAGGGGGTGATCGCCGCCCTTGGCCGGACGCAGGATTCGCTGCGCCTGCTGCACGCCCAGGTCGTGAAGTTCCAGGGAGACTCGCGCGGAGAGATGTACGCGCTCGGGCAGCAGCTGATCCAGATCCAGGAGTTGACGGGGCAGAGCCAGCGCCGGCTGCAGGAGCTGCGCGGCTCGCTGGAGCAGCGTGCCGCCGAGACGCAGGCGCCGGTGACGGTGCCGGCCTCGCCTGCGCCCCAGCAGTCCGTGCAGCAGCCCGCGCCGCAGCAGGGGACGCCACAGACCACGTCGGGCACGTCGAGCTCCGGCGCGACCGGCGCCGCGGCGACACCGCCTAACGTTTCGTCTCCGCCTAACGCGACGAGCGCAGTGTCATCGGCGGCGCCGGCCGGCCCGGGCCCGAACCAGCTCTTCCAGCTCGCGCTCGACCAGCTGCGGCGTGGCAGCGCGGTGGCCGCGCGTTCGGGGTTCCAGGACCTGCTGCGCCAGTATCCCAACTCGGACGTCGCCCCCGAGGCGCAGTTCTACATCGCGCAGTCGTTCGAGACCGAGGGGAGCATCGCGTCGGCGGATTCGGCCTATGGGCTCGTCGTCTCGCGATACCCGCAGTCGACCCGCGCGCCATCGGCGCTGTACAAGCGGGCCCTCGCGCTGCAGGCGCAGGGGAAGGTGCGGGGAGCACGGGCGGCGCTCGACCAGGTGATCAGGCAGTACCCGCGCTCGGATGAGGCGGTGCTCGCGCGCGATCGGCTTCGGACACTGAAGTAGCCGTGGCGGCGCGTGGCGGGTCCGAGATGCCGTTCCTCGATCATCTCGAGGAATTGCGATGGAGGATTCTCTACTCGCTCCTCGGACTGGTCATCGGCGTCATCGTCGCCTTCGTCATCGTCATCAAGCTCGACCTGCTGTACGTCCTGCAGCGGCCGATCGCGCCACTGCTCGCGGGGCACAAGCTGGTCTACACGCATCCAGGCGACCCGTTCAGCATCGTCATGAGCGCGTCGATGTGGCTCGGGATCGTGCTCGCGTTCCCGGTGATCGGCTACAACATCTGGGCGTTCGTCGCGCCGGCGCTCTACTCGCACGAGAAGCGGGTCGTGCTTCCCTTGCTGATCGGGGCGGTGCTGCTCTTCCTGTGCGGCGCGGCGATGGCCTACTTTGTCGTCATCCCGCTCACCCTGGATTTCCTCCTCACGTTCCAGACGGCGTCGCTCGACCCGATGATCACGGTGCAGGAGTATTTCAGCTTCGTGATCTCTCTCGTCGTTTCGTTCGGGCTGGCGTTCGAGTTGCCGATTGCGGTCGTGCTGCTGACCATGCTCGGGATTGTGACGCCATCCTTCCTGCAGAAGTTCAGGCGGCATGCGTTCGTGGTCTGCGTATTCATCGGCGCGTTCCTCTCGCCGGGCGACGCGGTGACCGCGACCATCGCGATGGCGTTTCCGTTGTACATCCTCTACGAGATGAGCGTCTTCCTGTCGTACCTCGTGAAGCGGCGTCGCGACAAGCGCCTGGCGGCGAAGGAGGTTGCTGAAGCGGCCGAGACAGCCGACGCGGCCGCCGACGCCGCCGCGGGATCGCCGGCGAGGCTGGTGTGACGATGCGCGCGCTGGCCGCCGCCGCGGTATTGCTCGCCGGCATTTCCACGGTCGGTCGGGCTCAGGGCGGAGTCCCGACCCGGCTGCCGACGGTGCGCGGTCCGGTGCGGCAGCAGCCGGCGCAGCGCGACACCGTTCGCCGCGCACCCGGTGACACAACACGCGCGGGCCGCGACTCCACGCAACAGCGCGAGCTGGTCAAGTGGGCGCCGGAGGACTCGGTCACGACCGAGCTGCTCCACCGCGACAGCACCACCGCAACGCGCTACCAGGCCGACTCCGTCGTCTTCCAGGCGACCGGCCGCCAGATCATCCTCAATGGCAACGCCGCCGTCCAGCGCGACCAGAGCATCATCGTCAGCGACACGATCCTCTACAGCGACTCGACGAAGATCGTCCTCGCCCTCGGCGACACCGCGATCCTCCGCGACCCGGCGCAGGGGCCGGCCGACGTCGTCGCGTTAGGCAGGATCGCCTACGACATCGGCAACCGCCGCGGCGTCGTCCAGAACGTCTCGACCTCGGTCGAGAGCGGCCAGACCTGGTTCATCTCGGCCAAACGGTCGTTCTTCCAGGGCGACAGCACCACGAGGACGGCCGACAAGCCCGCGGAGCAGAAGTTCTTCGCCCGCAACGGCACGATCACGAGCTGCAGCGACGAGCATCCCGACTACTACTTCAAGTCGAAGGAGATCAAGCTCGTCCAGGGCAAGATCCTCGTCGCGAGGCCGGCCGTCCTGTACATCGCCGATGTGCCCGTCGCATGGCTGCCGTTCATGTTCGACAACCTGAAGAAGGGGACGAAGAGCGGCATCATCCCGCCACGCATCGGTGTCGCCGACATCGTCCGCAACAATCCGTTCTACCAGCGGCGAGTCGAGGACTTCGGGTACTACTGGGCGATCAACGACTACCTCGACGCGCAGGTGTTGTTCGACTGGTGGAGCGGCGCGCGCACAGATCCCAACCGCTTCACCGGCGGCCGCCAGTTCAACTCGCGCTTCGACATGCGGTACAACTGGCTCGACCGGTTCACCTCCGGCTCGTTCGGGTTCGAGCGGCGCGAATCGGGGTACGGGAACAGCAACAACTACAGCTGGCAGCACCAGCAGAGCTTCTCGCAGCAGACGTCGTTCAACGCGAACATCCAGTATTCGACCAACGCGACGGCGACGCGCCGGACGCAGACCAACTACTACTCGGCGCTGTCGTCGATCAGCTCGAACGCGAACTTCGCGACGGCGTTCGGCCCGACCCGCGTCAGTCTCGGCGGCAACCGCCAGGAGACGTTAGGCGGGCAGGTCTCGCTGACGCTGCCCACCCTGTCCCTGACGACGCCGACGGTCAGCATCACCGACTGGCTGTCGTGGACGCCGTCGTTCAACGCGACGAACTCGCTGCGCTCGCGACTGACCCAGGGGCTGCCGATTCCGGTCATCTTCACCCCGGGCGCGCGCGCCGACAGCGTCCTGCGCCGCGGTGCGAGCCGGACCAGCGACGTCACGTTAGGCAGCCCGATCACGATCCACAACTATACGATCACGCTCGACTTCGCCGGCCACGACCTGGAGCAAAACTACCCGACGCTGGAGCGGGTATTCCGCGGCACCGACACATCGTCGCGCGTCTTCTCGAAGACCTTCGAGACCGGCGTCGCCTTCAACTTCGGCTTCGGCCTGCCGCAGCTTTCCCGCGGCAAATGGAACATCGCGCCCGCCGTCAACTTCGTGAATTCCGACGGCAGCCAGTATTTCTGGCTGCGCAACGAGCAGACCGGCGGGAACTGGGTCCACCAGACCAAGCGGCCGCAGTACGCGGTATCGTCGACACCGACGTTCTTCGGCCTCTTCCCGGGCTTTGGTCCGTTCGCCCGCTTCCGACAGGCCGTCACGCCGACGATCTCGTACAGCTTCGCGCCGACGGGGAAGCCTAACGAAGCGTTTCTCAATGCCCAGGGTCGTTCGAGCCGGGGAGACCTGGCGTCGCTGCGCCAGAACCAGATCACGCTGGGGCTCGCGACGAACTTCGAGGCCAAGTACCGCGCGCCGAAGGACAGTGCAACCGATGGCAGCGACACCGAGGGCGCCGGCGAAAAGATCAAGCTGCTGTCGGTGACGATGGATGGCGTCGGCTACAACTTCGAGCAGTACCGCTACCTGCGGCAGCAGGGGCGAAACCCGAAGTGGTACGCCGGCATCACCACCAGCACCTGGGGCTATCGCCTGAGCAGCGATCTCATGCCTAACGCGTCGTTCGGCGCCCGCTACTCGCTGTTCGCAGGCGACGTCCGCAGCGACACGGCTCGATTCAGCCCGTTCTTCGAGGGGATGGACGCGAGCTTCTCGATCAACCGCCGCTCCAGCATCTTCGCCGCGCTCAATCGCGTCTTCGGTGGCGCGGTGAAGAACGAGACGCCGGTGCTCGGAACGGCGAACCAGACCTCCGGCGACAAGGACGCACAGCGCATCGCCGACAACCCGATGTTCGGCAGCAACGCACGTCGCTCCGAGATTCCGATCCCGAACACGGCCGGCGGCTGGAACGCCAGCTTCACCTTCAGCTCGAGCCGCTCCCGCCCGGTGACCGGCGCGACGGTACTCGATCCACGCGCGGTCTGCAGCAACCTCGTCGACCCGCGCTCGCGTGAGCTCTGCCTCGCCGAGGCAGCGACGCTTCGGCCCGACTCCCTCGAGCAGACGAGCGCGAGCCGCACGATCTACGTATCACCGCCGCGCGCCAACCTGAACGCGAACACCTCGTTCAACCTGACCGACAAGTGGAGCGCGCAGTGGACCACTGACTACGACGTCGAAGCGAAGCGCTTCAACTCGCAGATGGTCTCGCTCCGCCGCGCGCTGCACGATTGGGATCTCGTCTTCGGCTTCAACAAGACGCCGTACGGCGCGTTCAGCTTCACCGCGTTCATCTCGCTTCGCGCCGAGCCGGATCTCAAGTTCGACTATCGAAAGGCCGATGCGGGACGCTGAACGAGCGTTCACCCAATGGTGCACAGGGGCGTCCACGCCGGTGGACGCCCTTCGCCGCTTAGCGAGCATAACTTATTGTAATTCATAGGCTTGGCTTTGTCGTTCGCCGGGCCTTGCGCGTGCAATCCTCTGGTGGCAACCACCACCGGAGTTTCTCATGCGCCGCCTCATCCTCGCTGCACTCGTCGCGGTCGTCGCGTGCGGTCCTGACCGGACCACCGCGCCTGACGGGCGTCTTCCGACGCCGACGGGACTCACCTACCAGCTCGTGCCGAGCGGCTTTCCCGACAGTCCCGATGGCGTTCTGCTGACATGGGATGACGTCGCCGATTCGTACACCAGCGCGTACGTGGTCTACTCGCGCAGCTCGGCGAGCGGCCAGTGGAACCGCCGCGCCGAGACGACGTCGCCGACGTTCAGCGATGCCGGGTACCCGGCGTATGCCTATTACGTCGCGACGCGCGACGAAGCGGGGAACGAGAGCGCGCCATCGACACCGGTCACGATTGACGTCAGACTGCGGCTCCCCGCGCCCGCCAGCCTCAACTCGATCTCGCTCTATCGCGCGGTCCAGATGTCGTGGGCGAGCAACTCGCGCACGGCCGACCCTAACGCGTTCGACTATTACCGTGTCTACTCGACGGTGTGGTCGGCGGCGGCGGGTGGTTGCGACGATCATCTCTGGGTGCTCGAAGGGACCACGATCTCCGAGGACTTCATCTCGACCGGGCTGACTAACGGCGTGCGCTACTGTTTTGCCGTCAGTGCCGTCTCGCGCGACGGTCACGAGAGCCTCTTCAGCGTCCCGCGCGACGACACTCCACGTTATGACTCGCGCAACGTGATCATCGACGCGTTCCAGGTCACCCCGGCGACGAGCGGCTTCGACTTCTACGATCCGAACGCCAGCTCGCGCTTCGGCATCGTCACCAGCGGCAGTGCACCGAACATCGATTTCCGCCTCGAGCGTCGCGCCGATAACCGGCTCTACTTCGTCCCGATGCGGAGTGACGTCTCGATCGCGCTGTACTCGATGGATCCGGTGACTGACCTGACGTCGATCGACATTGCCCCGCTCGACAACAGCTTCAGCTCCACTCCGATCTCGGCCGAACCCGGCTACGCGTACGTGTTCCGCATCGGCCCGATCGGCAGCGCGAACTATGGCGCGGTCCGCGTCTCGCATGTCGGCGCTGACTACATCATCCTCGACTGGTCGTACCAGAGCGCGCCTAACAACCCGGAGCTCGTTGTCGGGCGGTGATCTCGAACGGCCGCAGGAGCCGGCAGCAGTAGGCTGTAAGCGATAAGCTGCGAGCAGGCAGCGGACGGCGTGACCGCGGTGCGGTGGCGCCGTCCGCTGCCTGCCTGCGGCTTACGGCTTATCGCCATTGCCGCAATTGCTCCGAGCCGCCACGCGAACCCTTGTTCCCCCGCTGCGCCCCGGCGACATTGACGCCCATGGATCGCACGATCGAGATCGATGGGCAGTCGCTGACGGTGGAACAGGTGGCTCGAGTGGCCGCGCGCGAGGCGCGAGTCGAGCTTTCCGCGCCGGCAAAAGCGCGCATGGACACGACGCGCGGAATCGTCGATGGGATCGTGAGGCGAAACGAAGTCGTCTACGGTGTGACGACTGGGTTCGGCAAGCTCTCCGAGATCGCGATCCCTCCCGATCGACTCGCCGAGCTGCAGGTGAATCTCGTGCGGTCGCACGCGGCGGGCGTCGGGGCACTGCTCCCCGAACGCGAGACGCGCGCGATGATGCTGCTCCGCGCGAACGTCATCGCCAAGGGCTACTCCGGCGCGCGCCCGGCGCTCGTCGAGCTGCTGCTCGAGATGCTCAACGCCGGCATCTGGGCGCCGATCCCGGAGCAGGGAAGCGTCGGCGCGAGCGGTGATCTCGCACCGCTCGCTCACCTCGCGCTCGGGCTCATCGGCGAAGGCGCATTGATCCGCGACGGTGCGGCCGGTCGTGCGGCGGAGATCCTCGCGGCCGCCGGACTCGCACCGGTGCGGCTCGAGCCGAAGGAAGGCATCACCCTCATCAACGGCACACAGGCGCACACCGCGATCGCCGCGCTGGCGCTGGTGGATGCGCACACGCTCTGGCAGACGGCGCACGTCGCCGGAGCGATGTCGCTCGAGGCACTGCTCGGGACGCCCGTCGCGTTCGACGCCCGGATCCACGACGCGCGCGGGCAACTCGGCCAGGCTGCCTCCGCCGCGCTCCTGCGCTCGCTGCTGCAGGAGAGTGAGATTCGCGAGTCGCACCGCAAGGGCGACCCACGCGTGCAGGATGCTTACGCGTTGCGCTGCATGCCGCAGGTCCACGGTCCCGTGCTCGACGCGATCGACTTCGCCGCCGGAGTCATCGGCCGGGAGCTCAATGCGGCGACGGACAATCCGCTCGTCTTCGAGAACGGCGAGATTCTCAGCGGTGGAAATTTTCATGGCCAGTCGGTCGCGATGGCGCTCGACTTCCTCGCGATCGCGCTGACGAATCTCGCCACGATCGCCGAGCGCCGGATCGACCGTCTCGTGCACCCCGACTTCAACCAGGGGCTGCCGGCATTCCTCAGCCCGGAAGCCGGCGTGAATTCGGGGTTCATGATGGCACAGGTCACCGCCGCGTCGCTGGCGAGCGAGTGCAAGGGTCTCGCGCACCCGGCGAGCGTCGACACCATCCCCACCGATGGCAACAAGGAAGACGTCGTGCCGATGGCGATGGGTGCGGCGTGGAAGCTGCGCCGCATCGTGCACAATGTGCAGCACGTCCTCGCGATCGAGCTGATGTGCGCGGCGCAGGGGATCGACTGTCGCGCGCCGCTGCGTCCGGGGCGCGGAGTGGCCCGCGCGCACGCCACCGTCCGCGGGCTCGTCGCACCGTTAGGCAGCGACCGCGTCCTCGCCGGCGACATCGCCGTGCTCGCCGAAGCGGTCGCCGCCGGCCGGTTCACCGCGAGCGGCGAGCGATGAGCGGGCCACGCGAGGTGCGCTCGCCCCGCGGCTCGTCGATCTCGTGTCGCGGCTGGCAGCAGGAGGCCGCGCTGCGCATGCTCTGCAACAACCTGGATCCCGACGTGGCGGAGCGGCCCGACGACCTCGTCGTCTACGGCGGGACCGGCAAGGCAGCTCGCGATTGGCCGTCGTTCGACGCGATCATCACCACGCTGCGAACGCTCGGCGACGACGAGACGCTGCTCGTGCAGAGCGGCAAGCCCGTCGCGGTCTTCCGCACGCACTCGTGGGCACCTCGGGTGCTCATCGCCAACAGCAACCTCGTTGGCCGCTTCGCGACCTGGGACGTGTTTCGCGAGCTGGAGAAGAAAGGGCTGATCATGTACGGGCAGATGACCGCCGGCTCGTGGATCTACATCGGCTCGCAGGGAATCGTCCAGGGGACGTACGAGACTTTCGGCGCCGTGGCGCGCCAGCACTTTGGCGGATCGCTTGCCGGCCGATTCGTCCTCTCGGCGGGGTTGGGCGGGATGGGCGGCGCACAGCCGCTCGCCGCGACGCTGAATGGTGCGGCATTCCTCGGCATCGAGGTCGATGAGTCGCGGATCGACAAGCGCATCGCGACAGGCTACTGCGACCGCAAGACTCGCGATGTCGCCGAAGCGTTAGGCTGGATCCGCGAAGCCGTCGCCACGAAGCAGTCGCTCTCGGTCGGCCTCGTGGGCAACTGCGCCGAGGTGCTCCCGGAGCTGGTGCGGCGGGGGGTGACCCCCGACGTGCTCACCGACCAGACCAGCGCGCATGACCCGCTGAACGGCTACGTCGCGGCCGGGCTCTCGCTCGACGAGGCG
>JBJMNK010000152.1:0-5828 GCA_045804265.1 Gemmatimonadaceae bacterium
CTAACGGCACGGGTGCCCCGCAAGCTCGCAGCGCCGGCACGCTCGGCCATGGACGCTGCCTGCCGCTCCGATTATGATATGCGGCCCGCACCCCGCCTCGGGCGCGAGCTCGCATCACACCCTCATCGCGCATTCGCATGACTTCGACCGGTCGCATGGTGGTGATCTATCGGACGCCAAAGGATCCCGCCGCGTTCGACAACCATTATGTCAACGTCCATCTTCCGCTCGCTCACAAGCTGCAGGGATTGCGGCGCTACGAAGTGAGCAAGCGCCCGATCGCGACGCCTGCTGGCGACGCCGAGCCGTATCTGGTCGCCATCCTCCACTTCGACAGCCTCGATGCACTTCGCCAGGCGTTCGGTACACCCGAAGGGCGCGCCTGCGCGGCCGATCGCCGTGTCCTCGCGCCTGACGATGAGGATGTGCAGATGTACCTGTTCGAGAGTGCCGAGGTCTGAATGAACGTGTTGCGCGCTCGTCCTGCCTGACGTGACAGCCAGGCGGTCGCCGTGATGCCGCCATCGCCATTGCGTATCGAGCCGATCGACGGCTACACGCCGACGATCGGACGACTGGTCTGCATGCTCGACTACGCACGCTCCACCACACTCGCCGCTGTCGATGGCCTCACGGTCGCCGAGCTCGATCACCTGCACGACGCCGAGAGCAACTCGATCGGTGCGCTCCTCGCTCATATCACAGCGGTCGAACGCGCCTACCGGGTGCTGACGATCGAGCAGCGGCTTCTCTCGCCGCACGAGCAGGAACTGTGGTCGACGGCGCTGCAGCTCGGCGCCGAGGGCCGGCAGGCATTGCGCGGCAACCCGCTCGAGCACTACCTGGAGGAGCTGGCCTCGGCGCGTCGGGACACCCTGGCGGCGCTGGCGGGACGTGATGACGACTGGCTCGAGCAGCCCGTTGCTCTCGCGCCCAAGATCAACGCGCACTGGGGATGGTTCCACGTCGCCGAGGACGAGATCAATCATCGCGGGCAGATCCGCTGGCTGCGAGCGCGGATGCCAGGGAAAAGCTCCGATTCAGTAGCCGACGCCTGACACACGCAACATTTCATTCGAGAGATCCGACATGGTGAAGCCAGCGAAGAATACGATCTGCCTCTGGTACGACCGTGAGGCCGAGGACGCGGCGCGGTTCTACGCGCGAACCTTTCCCGACTCGTCGGTCGGCGCGGTGCATCGCGCGCCGGGAGATTTTCCCTCGGGGAAGAAGGGTGACGTGCTGACAGTCGAGTTCACGGTGATCGGCATCCCCTGCCTCGGCCTGAACGGCGGCCCGGCGTTCAAGCACAGCGAAGCGTTCTCGTTCCAGGTCGCGACCGTCGACCAGTCCGAGACGGACCGCTACTGGAACGCGATCGTCGGCAACGGCGGCCAGGAGAGCGCGTGCGGCTGGTGCAAGGACAAATGGGGGCTGAACTGGCAGATCACGCCGATCGCCCTGACGCAGGCGATCACGGATCCCGATCCGGCCGCGGCGAAGCGCGCCTTCGATGCGATGATGCAGATGGGAAAGATCGACATCGCCGCGATCGAGTCCGCGCGGCGCGGCTGACGGTCGATCCTCGAGGGGAACCCATGGGTAGAGTGGTCGTCTGCACCAACATCACGCTCGACGGAGTGATGCAGGCCCCGGGGCGGCCGGATGAAGACCCGCGTGGCGGATTCACCCACGGCGGGTGGGGCGCGCCTTACGGCGCGATGGCGCACGCCGGGCAGGTGTTCGGCCAGGCGGGTGCGCTCCTCCTTGGTCGGCGAACGTACCTGGACTTTGCCGAGGTGTGGCCGAAGCGTGTCGACAGCCCGTTCACGCCGTGGCTCAACATGACGCCGAAGTACGTCGTGTCGCGAACGCTCGCCGAGCCGTTGCCGTGGGCCAACTCGATCCTGGTCAACGACGACGTGGCGAGCGCGGTGCCGCGGCTCAAGCGGGAGATGGCGAAGGACGCGCTCGTCCTGGGAAGCGGCGAGCTGATTCGATCGCTGATGGCGCACGATCTCGTCGACGAGTACGTGCTGCTGATTCACCCGCTGGTGCTCGGGTCGGGGCGCCGGCTGTTCGCCGACGGCGCAACTCATTCGGCGCTGCGGCTGGTCAGCAGCAGCACCGCGCCTAACGGCGTGATCGTGGCGACCTACAGGACGCCGTAGACGACGACCTGCAGCGAGAACGTGGGCAGGTAGACCTTGCCATTGGCGATGGTCGGTGACGCGAACTTGGCGTAGCTCCCTGCCCCATCCCTGGAGACGTTCTGCCGGTTGTTCCAGAGCTCCCTGGTGATGTCGTTCGCGTCGAAGGCGCGGAGGATCCCGGGACTCACGTCGTGCTCGGCGTCGCCGGTGAACGCGTGCGACGCCCAGAGGATGCCGGTGCCGGCGACGGTCCCGTTCGACGACACCGAGAGCACCGCTCCGTTCTGGCCGGTCGGGCCGCCGTTGCTGAAGAACGTCTCGAAGTTACGGTCGAGCAGGTTGCTCGTCCGGTCGAAGGCGATCGAGCGGAGCGGGTCGTTCTCCGACCAGACGTAGACGAGATCGCGCGCCGCGCCGTGATAGAACGCCGGCTGGCAGTGCATGTTGGCGTTCACGCCTAACGCGACCACCTGCTGCACCTGATCGGACGCGGCCTGGTACCCGCCCATCGCGTCCTTGTTCAGCAGGTACAGGTTGCCGTTCTTCGCGCCGGTCAGGTAGTAGCTGGAATTGGGAATCAGGAACGCGCCCATCCCCCCGTAGTCGAGATCGTAGTCGTTGAGGTACTGGAAGTCGTGCGGGGTGAAGTAGCTCGCGACGTGGAGCGTCGATCCCGAGGGCGTCAGCTTGAGCGCGCTCTCGCCGCGATTGAGCGCGTTGGTCGGATCGCCGGTGACTCCGACGCTGCCATTGCCGGTCACCACGTAAAGATTCCCGTCGGCATCGGCCGCCGGCCCCGTTCCGCTCTCCCACATGCCGGCGGCGTAACCGTTAGGCGAGGCATTGTAGACGACACGCTGGGCGAGCGTTGCTTCGTCGTAGCCAAGCACCCAGCCGTGGTACGGGCCCCAGTCGCAGTGCGACGAGAAGGTGACGTAGACGATGCCGTTCACCAGCGTCAGCCCCTGCCGCTGGTTCTGCCGCTGCGGGTTGAAGGCGATCACGTTGTTCGCGCTGCCATCGCCGTTGCCGGGGTAGGTCGCGGTGATTTCGACCGGGCCGCCGCCGATCTCGTTCCCGCTGGCGAGGTCCACGGCGTGCAGGTACTGGACGAACTTCGTGCCGGTGGTGCTCCGCGCGACGAAGTAGATCGTCTTCCGTTCCGGGTCGATCACCGGCGTCCCGACGATCCCCATGCTGCCGCTGAAGTCGGTGTAGCCACCACCGCACGCGCCAGTCATGTCCGTGTTGCGCGGCGCGCGCATCCCTGCCGCGGTGAAGTTGCGCTGCCAGTACAGCTTCCCGTCGTCCCCGTCGTACGCGTAGAGCGAGTTGCTGACCGTCGCGACATAGACGACGTTGTGCGCCGCCCCCCCGATGTCGAGCTTCCCGGCGACGAGTGGCTGCGCATACACCTGGTCGTCCACGGCGAGCGAGAAGAGCTTGCCGAAGTGCTGCGCGTTGACGTTGCTTGTCGTGAGCAGCTCTTCGTGATCGTTCAGCCCCGCGCGCGTGTTGTCGTTGTGCTGCGTCGAGACGGACACGCCCTGCGGATTCGGGGGGCCGGGATCGACGTGAGTGCCGTTGTCGGTGACGTTGCCACCGCACGCAGCAAGCGATACGACGACGACGAGCAATGCGCGTTTCGTCATGAGCGTTTGAACGGGTATTGGATTCGGCGCGGCGCTGGTGTTGAGTGCGGCGCGTCGGAGGGGCAAGTCTCGCCCGCGTCCCGCAGGTCCGCAAGCAGCACATTGCCCCATCCGGCGCGTTCACGCAGAATCGTGAACCAAACTCCGTGATCGCCAGACTCGGTCCTCCCGCGCTGCAGCTCCTCGTCGAAGAAGACGCGAAGAGAAAGCAATCACCATGAAGGACTCTCATGATGAAGCGCGCGACAGGCTCGCGCGCGCGGGTCGCGCGAGCCGACGCGTCATGATCCATTGGCGTCGTCGCGACCGCCCGGGGACGGACGTGGCAGAGATCATCTCCACAATGGATGGCTGGCTGCTTACCGGGGTCGCGACGTTCGCCGAGTCGGGACGGTCGTGGCGTGTGGAATACGCCATCGACTGCGACGAGGCGTGGCGCACCAGACGCTGCACCGTGCGCGGGAGTGCGGACGAGATCCGCGCCGCGCTCGATGTTTCGCGCGACGAGCGCGGACGGTGGACGGTCGATGGGCGGGCACACGCGCTCCTAGACGGGTGCGAGGATGCCGACCTCGGATTCACGCCGGCGACGAATGCGCTGCCGATTCGCCGGCTGCGGCTCGCGATCGGCGCCAAGGCGCACGTCCGCGCGGCGTGGGTACGGTTTCCCGAGCTGCGAGTCGAGGTGCTCGAGCAGGACTACACGCGCCTTGGTCCCGACCAATATCTCTACGAGAGCGCGGGAGGGAGCTTTCGCCGTGAGCTCACCGTGAACGAGCACGGGCTGGTGCTCGATTATCCGGGGCTCTGGGTGGCCGAGCCGCGTGGCTGACGCTCCCATTGATCCTCGCGCCGGCGCGTGGGCATGGACTCGAATTGAGCCCATGCGCACGCCGGTGTATGATCAGGCAGATCCCTGATCATGGAGGCCGACCGTGCGCCTGCCTAACGTTCTTCCGCTGGCCCTCACCGCCGTCCTTGCGCCCGCTGCCCTCGCGGCACAGGTGCGCCAGACGTCGCCGTCGCCCGCCCGCCAGTACGACCGGAAGGAATGGGCCGTGCCGTTCGGCGCCGATTCGCGGCCGCGCGATCCGTTCGCTGACGCACAGGGGCGCGTGTGGTTCGTCGGGCAGGCGGGGAACTACGTCGCGTACCTCGATCCGTCGAGCGGGACGTTCAAGCGTTATGAGATCGACGCCGGCACGCATCCGCACAACCTCGTCGTCGAGAAGGGGCAGGTCTGGTTCACGGGGAACGCGAATGGGCGCATCGTCAGGCTCGATCCGGCGACGGGAAAACTCACGACGTTCCGGATCCCCGATGAGACGGTACGCGACCCACACACGATCACCTTCGACCCGAAGACCGGCGTCGCCTGGTTCACGGCGCAGAACTCCGGCGCCGTCGGGCGCTTCGATCCGGCGTCGGGCAGCTTCAGGATCTGGAAGACCGGCGCCGACACTCGGCCGTACGGGATCGTCCTCGACTCGAAGGGAAATCCGTGGTTCGACCTGTTCGGGGTGAACAAGCTCGGGACGATCGACGCGCGATCGCTCGCGTTGAAGACGTACGAGCTCCCCGACGCGAAGGCACATCCGCGGCGGATCGCGATCACCTCGACCGACCAGCTCTACTGGGGCGATTACACTCGCGGCTACCTCGGCCATCTCGACCCGGCGACCGGGCGGATGGACGAGCGCGCCCTGCCTAACGGCGCGGCCTCCCTGCCCTACGCCATGACCACCGACGACCGCGACGTGATTTGGGTGGCGCAGGCGGGGAGCCGGGGCGTGCCGGCATCGCTCGTCGCGTTCGATCCCGCGACTGGACGGTTCGTCGCCGACGTCCCCGTCGGCGACGCCGACGTGAACACGATCCGCCACATGACCTTCGACAAGGCGACGCGCCAGATCTGGTTCGGCACGGACCAGGGATCGATCGGGAAGATCTCGATTCCGGCGCGGGCGCTGGTGCCGTAAAAAGGGGCCAGGGGTCGGGGGTCAGGGGTCGGGGGTCGGGGGTC
>JBJMNK010000153.1:0-24818 GCA_045804265.1 Gemmatimonadaceae bacterium
AGACGGGGCTCGAACCCGCGACATCAAGCTTGGAAGGCTTGCGCTCTACCAACTGAGCTACTCCCGCGAGATCGTCGACCGGATGTCCCGCGCCGCGCGTTTTCTGTTCGCGCCGCCCTTTCCGCCGCTCCGACGATGGTGGGGGAAGGATTCGAACCTTCGAAGGCGTTAGCCGTCAGATTTACAGTCTGATCCCGTTGGCCACTTGGGTACCCCACCTAACGCTCACGCGAATGACGCCGGAGCACCCGCTGCCCTCAGAGCTGACGGCGAGAATCGAACTCGCAACCGCCTGATTACAAATCAGGTGCTCTGCCAATTGAGCTACGTCAGCAGTCCGGCGCATTTTTGCGCGAGACTCTTAGAATAAGCAGCCCGGAGAGGGGTGTCAAGCAACGCACCCGCGCGGACTTAGAGCGCCCGCACCCTCTCGCGTCGAGGCCGGCCGGTCTACGCGCGGCGGCCAGCAAGGCGACGGGGGCTAGCGAATCTTCGTCCAGCGCGTCCCGCCTGGGAGGTCCTCGACCATGATCCCTTCGGCCTCGAGCGATTTCCTGATCCCGTCCGCACGGGCAAAATCACGCCGCGCGCGCGCCTCGCGACGCTCGGCGAGCAACGCCTCGACGCGGGCCGCGAGTGCCGCATCGACTTCTTCCTCGTCGGGGACGACGTCGAGCACGCCATTGATGAGCCGGAAAGCGGCGCGTGCCTCTTCCAGCGCGGCGTGGTCCGACCCGCCGCGATCGAGCTCGGCGTTCGCCGCGCCGATGAATACGTGGAGCGCGGCGAGCGCCTCGGGAGCGTTGAGGTCGTCGAAGAGCGCGGCTCGGGCTGCTTCGCTTGCAACGCGAGCCGCGGCGGCGAGCGCCGGCGACCCGCCCGTCGCCTCGTCGAGTCGGCGTGCGAAGGTCCCGATGCGACGCACCGCGTTGATCGCGGCTTCGATCGCCTCTCCCGACAGGTTGAGCTCCTGCCTGTAGTGGGTGCTGAACACAAAATGTCGCAGTGCGGCCGCCGAGACATTGTTGGCGCGCAGGTCGGCCACCGACTGAACGTTGCCGACGCGTTTCGCCATCTTCGCGCCCTCGGTCAGCAGGAAGGCGCCGTGGCACCAGAACCGGCTGAACGTCTTTCCCGTCGCGCCTTCGGACTGCGCAATCTCATCCTCGTGATGAGGAAAGATGAGGTCGATGCCGCCGCAGTGGAGGTCGAGCGTTTCACCAAGCAGTGACATCGCCATCGCCGAGCACTCGAGATGCCACCCCGGGCGGCCACGTCCCCACGGAGAATCCCAGGCAGCACCGGTGCGCTCGTCCTCATCCTTCGCCGCCTTCCAGAGGGCGAAGTCCTGCGCATTCTCCTTCGAGTAGTCGTCCTGCGCCACGCGGGCGCCGGCTTTCACCTCGCGCGTGTCGAGCCGCGACAGCCTGCCGTACCGCGGGAATCGACCGATTGCGAAGTACACGCTTGCGTCGTCGGCCACGTAGGCGACGTTTCGTTCGATCAACTTCTCGACGAGCGCGATCATCTGCGGGATGAACTCGGTCGCGCGCGGATACGATTCCGCACGCTCGATCCGAAGGTATTCGCGGTCCTGATGAAAGATCTCGATCACCGGGTTCGTCACCTGAGTGATCGTCAGTCCGCGCTCGTTCGCGCGCTTGATGATCTTGTCATCGACGTCCGTCAGGTTCATCACCTGATGAACCTTCCATCCGCGCAACCGGAGCGCGCGCCGCATCAGGTCCTCGAACAGAAAGGTCCGGAAGTTTCCGAGGTGCGCCGGATTGTAGACCGTCGGGCCGCAGGTGTACATCCGCACCGACGCGCCGTCGGCCGGCGCAAACGGCTCGACCTGACGGGTCAGCGTGTTGTACAAGCGGAATTCGGTCGACATGCGTGATTCTCCGGGGGCAACGGCAGGGGCGCCGTGGCGCGGAAGCTAGGCGCCGCGAAATGGAGAATCAACTCGCGCCGCAGGCAGCTTCACATTGGTGCAGCGCTACCCGAAGAGCCGAAGAAAGAGCTGAGTGGCGAACGGCAGTACAAGCTGCCCGACAAAGGCGAGCGCGATCCACGTCACGGCGACTGCGATACTGAGCTGCAGTCGATTGATGGCGTCGCCTCCCCGCCGTCGCCGACGCACGCTCGCGTCGCGCTCAGCGGCATCGGCTGCGAGCAGCGCGTTCCGGACGCACCAAGCGCTGAGCAGCGCAGCCGCGGTGCATACGACGACCCAATAGCTCGTCGAAGGCCCGGGACGAACGTCGAGCAGATCCAGGAGCATGCGTGGCCCAGGGGAGAAGCGCACAGGCAGATCGAGCAGCTCGCCGAGGTTGGACGGCGCGGGCGCGATGACGACGCCAATCGCGCGCATGACCGTGTCGAGGGCCAGCGGGATCGCGGCCACCGCCAGCCAGCGGGCGACGTCGGGAGCGCGACGCGCCCGTCCGAGCCAGAGCGCGACGAATGCGAGCAGCACCGACGGTACCAGTGGCGGCAGGAAGACCGTCGCCGCCGTTAGGCGCGTCAACCCCTGCTCGAGGACGAGCAACCGTGGCGTTGCATCGAAGAGTGCGTAGAGATCGCGGGCAAGATCGCGGTAGATGAATGAGGCCGCGACGAAGTGCGTGGCGACGCACGCCGCCAGGACGGTCCCCACCGGGAACCGCTGCGCGTCGGCTCGATAACGCACGCGACCGGAATCGGCGTGCACTGGAATGATGTCGACGGAATTCGCCGCGGCGTCTGGCGACGGCGCTAGCCCGCTGTCTTCACGCGCGGTAGTGGTTGCATCGGTCATGAGTTTGGCTCCGCGACCCGCGAGGGCCGGTCGATGAGGTCGAAGAAGCGCTGTTCGAGATCGTCACGGCGGACGACCGAAGAGCGGACACCAACGCCGACCGCGAGACACTCCGCGAGCACATCTTCGGGCGAATCAGCGCCGAGTGGGACGTGAAGCTCTTCGCCTTGCAGGGAGACGGATGGTCGGCGGCTTTGCAGGCGGCGCGCGGCGAGTGGGGGTGCATCAACGGTGAGCACCAGGGTACGCTCACCAGTGAATCGCGATGGGTCGATGGCCGCATGGGCGCGCCCTTCCTTCATCACGACGATGCGCGATGCCAGATGCTCGAGCGAGAGCAGGTCATGCGACGAGAGGATGATGCTTACCCCCTCCTCACGCAGCCCGGCGAGCAATTCGCGCATCTCGCGTGCTCCGACCGGGTCGAGCCCCGAGAGCGTTTCGTCGAGGAGGAGGATGCGCGGGCGTCCAATGATGGCTTGCGCGACGCCGAGTCGCTGGACCATTCCACGCGAGAGGTGCGCGACTCGCTTTGTCGCATGCTCGGCGAGTCCGACGCGATCGAGCGAGGCGCGCACGCGTTCGGCGCGTTCCGCACCTGACAGCTCGTGAAGTGTCGCGTAGAACTCGAGCGCTTCGCGCACCGACAGAAACCGCGGATACAACGAGCGCTCAGGGACGTATGCGACTCCCGGGGGACGCCCGAACGGAGATCTCGACGTTCCGAACCAGCTCAACGAACCACTGTCGGGGTGGAGCAGCCCGGCCGCGCAGAGCAGGAAGGTCGATTTCCCGGCACCGTTAGGCCCGAGGAGACCGAGCAGTTCACCGTGGGCGAGCTCGAGGTCCATGCCTCGCAGCGCCTCGATCGAGGCACCCCACTGCGCGACGCCGGCGCGATAGCGCTTGACCAGTCCGGAGGCGGAGAGCGCGACGCTCATTGAGTGAGTCTCCCGGCGGGCTCGAGTCGATGCAGCCGATACGACGCCAGCGCGAAGTAGAGGAATGGGGAGCACACCAGCACGACAGGATGATCCATCGCGATGGGCGTGCGGAAAGCGACGGAGCGGAACACGCTCGTCGCGTGCGTCGCCTGCGGGAGGAGCTGCAGCGCATGCCGCGTCGTGAGTGCAAGGGCGCGCGGCAGTCGATCGAGCAGCCCGCTCTCGAGGAGCAGGGGCACGAACAACACGGCGATCATCGCGATCGCGTTGGCCTTTCCCTCGAGAAACGTCGCCAGGAGGAGCATGAAGGCGAGCCAGCCGGCGAGCAACACGACCAGCGCGACGAGGCAGATGGAAATAGCGGGGATGTCCTTCGAAGCGGCTCCGACGAGCGCGAGCGGCAGCTGAAGCATGACGAGCACAGACGCGAATGCCAGCGACGCCGCGCCCTGTCCGAGCAGCACCTCGAGCGGAGAGGCGTCGTGGGCGAGCGCGATGGCGTATTCGCCATCGTCGAGATCGTCGCTGATCGCCCCAGCCGCCAGGACCGTCGAGCCGACGAGGGTGAACTCGACGAGCGCAGACAACCGGCCAATGAGTGTCGCGTTGTCTGCAAGCGCCCAGGGTAACATGACCAACGCGAGGGCAGCGATCGCGATACGCGTTCGAACCACACGCTGCAACCGAAGCTTTGCGATCGCGCGCACTCTGCGGACCGACATCCTCGTCCGTGGCGGTCGTCGGCTGGTCATTGCTCGAGCGCCTCGATGGCGCGGCGAAACGGTTCGTCATGCGCAAAGCCGACGAGAAGCTGGCGCGAGCCATCGGCATGAAAGAGGACGAGAGTCGGCACGGCGTGCGTTCCAATCGCGTGAATGAGCACGGAGCCGCTGTCGTACGCGAGTGGCCTCGTCAGGCGCAGCTTCTCGCAATAGGATGCGGCGCGGTCCGGGGTGTCGTTGGTGACGATGGCGCCGCGAATTCGCCTGGCAGTGAGCAACGAGTCGACGAGCACCGCTGCGCGCGAGCAGTGACCGCAGCTGCTCGAGACGTAGAGCAGCACGAATGGCGGCGTGCGGTCGGCGGCGGCGACGCTCGTGGGCCACGGCAGCTCTCGTGCTGGCGGGACGCGCGCGCCGGCGTAACGAGGCGTCGAGAGCGTGACGACGAGTCCCGCCAGGACCGCGCTCCCGAGGAGAAGGAGCGCGGCGAGGGCGAACCGGTGAGCGTTGGGCATGGATCGATCGGGGTCAGCCGCCGACGCCGCAGATTCCGGCGCGGATCATGTAGCACCAGCCACGGATCGAGATCGTGTAATAATTGCTGTTGCCGCCGAAGTCATCGTTGCAAGAGTCGACGGCCTCGCGGAGACAGTCTGCCCGCGCGGCCCGCGGGCTTCCGAGGAGTGCGCCGAGCGCAAGCACGCCGGCGAAGATGAACTTTTTCATGAGTTAGCTCCTGTTGTTGTTGGTCAGAGCACGCAGCTCAGCTCGAGCAGGTAGCACCAGCCGCGTTCGGACACGACGATGGGATTGTTGCCGGAAAACGCCGCGTCGCAGCTGGCGAGGACCTGGTCGAGCGTCCTGCAGCGTTGTGCGCTCGCGGCCTCCGAAGACGCGGCGACGAGCGCAGCGGCGAGTATCAGCTTCCTTGAGATCACGGGACCTCCGGATTTCGAGCGCGGTACTGCCGCGCGGTGAGGTCAGGGTTGTGAATTCAGCAGCCACTTCTTGCCATCTACCGGACAGTTGCCGCCCGGGCCTTGCCAGTACGAGGGGAACAGCGCGTCGCAGTTCGGGCCGCCGGACCAGAAGTCCGTCGACTGCGCCGGCGCACGGGACAGCGCCACGGCGGAAAGAGCTGCGAGAAGGGTGAGTCGGATTCGCATGAGCGTCTCCTGTTGAGTGTCAGGCGCTCCCCCGATTCGCGTCGGCACGTTATCGGCGGCGTGTCATCGCACCGTCATCCGATCGTCGCTGGCAGTCGCATTCGGCGGCGGCAACTGGCGGGCGAGCGAACCCATGCTCGTGGTGCGTTCGTCTTCGATCTCGAGCTGCGACCGCCGGAACGCGAGAGGGACCCTCGAAGCCGAAGGTCCCTCTTTCAGTAGCGCACGGCCAGCTGATGCTGCAACGCGAGATCAGCCTCGACGCGTCGCGTGAAATTTTTCGATCGCATCGACGATCGGCGCCGAGTCGAATCGCACCGGATCGGTCGCCGGGAGTCCGGTTTCGTCCTCGGTGCGCCGGATTGCATCGCGCGCGGCCGCTTCCGAGAGATCGTACGTATTCATTGCAACTGCGATCGTCTTCGATCGCCGCAGTGGCGCAAGCACGCGTTCGTGCAGCGCGATGAAATCGGCGAGCGGCGGGATCTTCACCCAGGGGTTGTTGTTGATCGCGACTCGCGACGGCTGCGTGCACATGATCATCGCGTGCGGCAGCGACCCGTGCATCAGGCCGTACGTAACGCCCGAGTAGCTCGGATGCACGAGTGATCCCTGTCCCTCGACCAGGACGATCTCCGCTTCCTTCGCCGCGTCGAGCGTGAGGCGCTCCGCGGCGCCGGCGATGAAGTCGGCGATGACGGCGTCGACGGAGATCCCCCATCCTTCGATCAGGATCCCAGTCTGGCCGGTGCCGGCAAAGGCGACGCTCTTCCGCCGCGCGCGAAGGCCGTCGCGGAGCTGGAGCGATGCCGTCATCTTGCCGATGTTGCAGTCGGTGCCGACCGTCAGGACGATCGTCGACTCGACGTCGCGGGCACGTCCGGCAGCGACGGTCAAGTTCTCGGGTGGCTTGCGAAGATCGTGAATCGGGACGTCACGCTCACGCGCGAGCGCGGCAAATTCCGGGTCGTCACCGAGGAACGTGTGCAAGCCGCTCCATATCTCGAGTCCGGCGCGGATCGCTGCGCGCACGATGTCGCGCCAGCTCTCGGGAAACTTCCCACCTGTCGGCGCGATGCCGATCAGCAGCGCGTTAGGCGCGTGGCTCAACCCGTCCTGCACCGATCCCACGACGGGAATCTCACCGCCGTAGCCGATCACCTCATTGGCGGTGCGGCCTGCATGTCGCGAGTCGAGCACGGCGACCACGCGTTCGGGCGAATAGCGGATGCACCCGTTCGCGGTCTTGGACGTCATCGGGCCGAACTGGCCCTCGGCGAGCACCAGGTATCGTAAGTCGCGAGCCATTTTCTTCGGGAGTCGTGCGGAGGAGCGTCAGGCCTCGAGGCGCTCGCCTGCGCGGCGATTTCCGCCGCGGCGGTTGGCGACATCGGCCATCGCGGCGACGGCGCGCTCGCGGTAGCTGATCACATCGGCGGGAGGCGCGGTGGGAAGCAGCACGTTGCCATCGGGGACGGGAACGCGCAGGACGAGGAGCCGGTCGCGGACGACGCGACGGAATCCCTTGCCCTCGTAGATCCGGTTCATGAGGATCCGTCGCACGACGACCATCACGACGGCGAGCATCGGCACCGCGACCACGAGTCCCACACCGCCGATCATCGTGCCGACGATGAGCACCGACAGGATCGTCATCACCGGCGGCAGGTGCACCTTCCCCTGCATCACCTTCGGCATGAGGACGTTGCCCTCGAACAGGTGCACGAGCACTCCCCAGCCGACCACCATCATCGCCGCGCCGAACCCACGCTCGCCGAGCATGAATAGGGCGGGCAGCGCCGTGGAGACGAGCGTGCCGAAGAACGGAATCACCGAGACGACCCCGGTGACGAGCGCGAACGTCAGCCAGTAGGGAACGTGCAGGAAGTAGAACCCGAGCCCCGTCAGCAACGCCAGGACGCCCATCGTGAACAGCTGGCCGACGATGAACTGCCGCAGCGTCGTCGCGAGGTCGGAGAGCACGTCGCGCACGAGATCGCGGTGCACCGGCGGAAAGAGGGCAATCAGGTACTCGCGATAGAACGCCGGCTCGAGCGCGAGGTAGATCGCCATCACCAGCACCGAGAAGACGCTGATCGCGACGTGGACGAGCGAGAACACCTTCGGCACCACTCCGCCGAACGTGCCGGCAACCTGCTGATATGCCGCGATCAGGAGCTTGTGCTCACCCGGATGCCACATCGGCGCAAGCGCCGGAACGCGCGCGACCATGTTGTCGATTCCGGTCTCCCAGACTTCGATCTGGCTGGGAAGCACCGTCAGCAGCTCCTGCGTCTGCGCGATGACGGGAGGGACCAGCAGCCAGACGATGCCGATGATCGCGCCTAACGTTCCGAAGAGCGCCAGCGAGAACGCGAACCAGCGCGGCAGCTTTGCCCGTCGCTGAAAGAAGTCGGTCACCGCGCCCAGGTAGAGCGAGATGAGAATCGCCAGGAACAGCAGCAGGAAAATGTCGGCCGCCCTGCCGACCATCCAGAGCAGCAGGATGGTGAGGACGACCGACGCGAGGATGGGCGCGAACTTGAAGCGCCCCGTGGTTCCGGCAATCACGAGTGGCTACGTCTCGTCCTTGAGGTCTTCGATCTCGGCGTGCACGGTCTCTTCGCGCTTGTCGTTCCCCTTCCCGGTGCCGAGCTGGCGGTTCGTCTGCGGCGCTCCAGACGGCAGCATTCCCATCTTCTGCTTGAGCGCGAGCAGCTGCTGGTCGACGCCGATCGCGCCCGCGCTCTTCTCCAGCCGCTTGAAGTCGCTGGCCAGCTTGTCGCCGCTGAACTCCTCGTCGATCTCGGCGCTCGCCTGGATGCGCTTCTCGGTGGAGACGATCTTGTCCTCCATTCGCGAGAATGCCTCGAACGCGGAGTTCTCCGACATCGACGACATCGTCTCGGCGATGCGCTGCTGCGCCTGCGCGCGCCGCTGCCGCGCGATCAGCAGGTTCTTCTTGCGCTTCGCTTCCTCGATCTTGTCGTTCAGGTCGCGGAGCGAGTTCTTGTGCTTCTCAGTTTCGTTGCGATGCGCTTCCCACGTCTGCTCGAGCGTGGTGCCGTGTCCCATGTGCTCGCCATGGCGGACGAGTGCCTGCTTGGCGAGGTCGTCGCGCCCTTCCTGGATCGCGAGCATCGCCCGCTTTTCCCAGTCCTGCGCCTGGCGGTATTCCTGGTCGACCTGGTCGCGAAGGCGCTTCTCGTCGGCGATCGCCGAGGCGACCTGCTGCTTCGCCTTGACGAGCTGCGTCTTCATGTCGACCAGGATCTGATTCAACATCTTCTCCGGATCTTCAGCCTTGGAGATCAGGTCGTTGATGTTGGACTTCAGCAGTGAGGACAGGCGGTCGAGGAGACCCATGGTCAGCGTGCCTCTTGATAAGCGCCAAGCTCGCGGAGGTGCGACGCGAGGGCGAGCGTCATCCCTTCATAGCTGGCGAGGAATTCTTCGTAGTCGAGATGCGCGAGCTCGAGCGCTTCCGTCAGCACGATCGAATCGCGCTCGATGCCGTACGAACCGTGCACGAGCTCCGTCGCGTTGAGCTCGAGCAGCCGATGACTCAGCGTGGCCAGCGCCCGCGGATCGCTCGGGAGCGCCATGACCTTCACGCGGAGGACGACCACCGGCGGCGAGTAGTTGACCACCACGTCGAACGAGAAGCTGCCGGTCGGCTTGACGATCCACAGCCCTGGCTGGATCTCGGAGTAGCTCGTCCCTTCGGCTGCGAGCCTGTCGAGAAAGCCTTCGATCTCTTCGCGCGTCACCATCGCCTTACCCTGGTTTGAGGTGTCCCTGGGTTCACCGTACGGATGAGCTGGGGGACTATGTTTCGGATTGACACGACTGATTTCGACGCCATCGACGGGCACGCGGAATCATCCAGCCCCGGCGAAGATAACGCTGCGCGCGGGCGATCGCTCCGGTCAGCTGTACTTCCAGTTCCGGGTCCTCCCCTCAGCGAGCATCCCGACTGCTTCGCTGATTCGGCGCTGGCGAGTCTCATCGCGCTTCGCGTCGACGATCCACTCGACGTACTCCTTCCGCTTGCTCGGCGAGAACCCTTCGAAGGTTGCGCGCGCTTTCGAGTTCTTCTTGAGCGCGGCGGCGAAGTCGGGTGGCGTCTTCAGAACGGGCTTTCGCTCGAGCCCCGGTTTCCGGATCTTCGGCGTCTTCACGCCAGCTTCGTTCAGCGCCATCGCCTGCTTGATGTAGCCCGCCAGGACCCTCTTCGAGGGCAGGTCGGAGAGCTTCGTGATGCGACCGAACTGTCCCATCGCATCACGATCGCCATCACTGCCTACGATCAAGCTCCCCTTCCAGAGATTGAAGGCGGCGTGCTCCTTGAAGGCCGCCATTCCGCACATGATGCCCTGGTGCATGAATGTCGGCAGCCGCCACTTCAGTGTCTCCTCGACATCAGGGCACGCCGAGTGAACGACCTCGCGGATGTGGATCAGAATCGGCTTGGCGAAGTCGGCTGACTGCGCGATGTAGGCGTCGACGCGTGGGTCTTTCTTGCCCATGGGCTCCGGAGGGCGAGGGCAGAACGGGGACTACCGGGCCCCCAAGGTAACGTCGATGATATCGCGCGACCATCTCCAGTGTCATTGCGTCAGCACGCCATAGAATCGAGCCATCCAGTACGGAAGGATGAAGTCGACTCCGGGCGTCTCGATCGTCCCGGCACCGCCGCCGGCCAGTTGAAATGGATTACGCTGCCAGAGGAAATCCGTGGTGTACCGGTCATTGACCGGGATCGGTGCGCAGGCGTACGCGCCGCATGCGGGATACTTGCCCGTGTTGTCGACGTAGTAGTCTCGGCGCGGGCGCTCGAGCCAGAGCGAGAGAAGGTCGGCCGTCTCGGCGTCACGCGTCGGGCTGGGACCGAGGAGCCCGCGCTCGATCATGTTGAAGTGCGCGTTCTGGTGCGTGCCGGTACAGCCGCGCAGCGTTGCGAACGCCTGCAGATAAAGCGTCCGGAACGGGCCCGGCTCCTCGAGGCGGATCAGGTTGTACAGGTTGATGTGGTCGAGGTTGAACTTGTAGTAGCTGCCGTATGGATCCTGGCATTCCGTCTGGATCGGCAGCTGTACAAGGGCCGCATTGGCGGCGCGAAATGACTGGTATGTCAGGTCCCAGCGGCTCGGGTCGACGTGCCGTCCGACCTGCAGAAAGCTCAGCTGCTGATCGGGGCGCTGCAGGAAGGTCGTACTGAACGAACCGTCAGGCATCTTCACCGACCAGCCGTTGGCGATCAGGTTCGACAGCAGCCGGCTGACGTCCTTCCGGATCTCCGCGCGCATCCGACCGCTGTCGAGCATGTCGTAGGCGACGCCAAGCCCGAAGAAGACGCCGGAGTACTGGTCGCGCGATGTGCCACCGAGCCAGGCATACGGCTGCTTCTGATACGTCGACTCGTAGATCCCTTCGCTCGCTTCCTCAGCGAGGATCGCGTCGGCGTAGGGCGAACTGCGCGGGATCAGGAATCGCGCGAGGACGTCGGACTGCGTGACGTCGATCAGTGCCGTGATTCCGTGCAGCGCCTTCGTGGCGTTCGCCAGCGCGTCGGGAGAGCGAGTCACTGCATAGCGGGTCGCCTCGGCCGCGAGATAGTGGCCGGTCCAGATCGCGTTGTCCGCGGCCTGCGTGTAGCCTGACGGCGCCAGAGTCATGAAGTCGGGAGACGTCGAGTCGCCGGTCACGAAGCGGGGATTGAGCAGCGTGAGGTATGGCCAGTGACGCTGCTGGATCACCTGCGAGATCGCGATCGCGTCGGCTTCGGTCGGCGCGGGGGCGAGCGCGAACGCAGGGCGCGTCGCGGCCGCAGAAGGAGCGAGGCCGTCGCCGGCACAGGCGGCGAGCGTGAGGAGCGCGGCGGCGGGGACAGCCAGGTCGAACGGTTTCATGAGGCACCTCGGAGTGAAACCACCGCTCCTCTCCGTCGCACCTAACGCGCCACGGCCGCTACGGCCTAGGTCGCCTTCTTGATCTGGTAGAGCCGTTCCTTGGCGAGGCGGCGGCCGGTGGGCGTGGCGGCGAGGCCGCCGCCGGCCGTTTCCCGGTAACGGACGTCCATCGACGAGCCGATCTCGCCCATCACGTCGATCACCTCGTCGACCGGGATGGCGAAGGTGATCCCGGCGAGCGCCATCTCGATGCCGGCGAGCGCGATCGCCGAACCGGTCGCGTTGCGGAAGACACACGGCAGCTCAACGAGCCCGCCTAACGGGTCGCAGACCAGGCCTAACGTTCCCTGCATCGCCATCGCGACCGCGTGACCGCACTGGCTCGGCGTGCCGCCGAGCATCTCGGTGGCGGCACCGGCGGCCATCGCCGCGGCACTCCCGGTCTCGGCCTGGCAACCGCCCTCGGCGCCGGAAAGCGACGCGCGCTCGGCGACGACGGCGCCGATAAGCCCAGCGCACGCCAGCGCATCGATCACTTTCTCCTCGGGAATCTTTCGCGCCTCGGCGAGCCCGGTGAGAACCGCCGGCAGCACTCCAGCGCCGCCCGCGGTCGGCGCGGCGACGATGACACCCATCGCCGCGTTGACCTCCTGGACGGCGAGCGCGCGGGCGAGGATGTCACGGAATGGCGTGCCGGCGAGCGGGCCGGGGGGGCCGGTGCGGAGCTTCGCCGCATCGCCGCCGACGAGTCCCGACGCGGAGTACAGGTCACCGACCATCCCCTGCGACACGGCGCTGCGCATGACGCCTAACGCGCGGCCGAGTGCAGCGCGGATGTCGGCGACCGGGCGCCCGGTGTCCTCGGATTCGGCGGCGAGCGCAGTCGCGGCGAGGGTTGCGCCGCGGCTCTCGGCATCGCGGATGGCTTCAGCGAGCGACTTGTACATCTTGGCCTCCGGCCGTCAGGCGCTGACCTTGTCGAGCCGGAAGGCCCACTTCACCCATGGGAGGGAGCGGATGCGGTCACGAAGGTTCGTGCTCGGCATCTCGTCCACCTCGATCACCATGAAGGCATCGCCGCCGCGCGCTTTCCGCGTCAGGCGCAGCGTCGCGATGTTGATGTTGTCCTCGGCCAGCAGCGTCGCGATGCGTGCGACCGAGCCCTTCACGTCTTCGGCGACGAGGACGACCGTGTTGTAGTTGCCCGTGACTTCGACCGGGTAACCATCGATCTCGGTGATCAGCACGCGACCGGCTCCGAGTGACGACCCGACCATCGTCGCCGAGCGCTCCCCGCGGTGGACGGTGATCCGGGTGGTGTTCGGGTGGACGACCGCTTCCTCGCCTAACGTTGTCTTCTCGAACCTGTACTCGAGCCCTTCGCGCTCGGCGATCTCGAGGGCGGTGCGGATGCGGTCATCGTCGGGCGCGAATCCCATCAGCCCGGCGACGATCGCCTTGTCGGTCCCGTGCCCTTCACCGGTGCGGGCGAATGACCCGTGCAGCTCGATGCGCGCCGTCTCCGGCGTCCCGCCGACGAGGCAGCGCGCGAGGAGCCCGATGCGGCACGCGCCCGCGGTGTGCGACGAGCTCGGGCCGACCATCACAGGGCCGATAATGTCGAGGAGGCTTACCACCTTGTCAGCTCAAACACGGCGATGAGAGATGAGCGAGACTCCGAGGAGAGACGAGAGATGAGAGAAAGAGCCGAGCGGGACGTCCGGCGTCAACTGCGGCGCCGCGGCTGACGCCGCGAGCGAGCGAATGGCGTCAGGACGTCACGGCGAACGGGGTGATCAGGGATTGGCGGCGGGTGGTGGCGCGGTCGAGGATGGGGCGGAGGTAGTGGCCGGTGTGCGACGCGGCGTTGCGAGCCACATCCTCCGGCGTGCCGGTTGCAACGACGGTTCCACCGCGCTGGCCACCTTCGGGACCCATGTCGATGATCCAGTCGGCGGTCTTGATGACATCGAGGTTGTGCTCGATCACGAGCACCGTGTTGCCGCGATCGACGAGACGGTGCAGGACAGCGAGCAGGACGCGTACGTCCTCGAAGTGCAGCCCGGTCGTGGGCTCGTCGAGGATGTAGAACGTGCGTCCGGTGTCGCGCTTCGAGAGCTCGGTCGCGAGCTTCACGCGCTGAGCCTCACCGCCTGACAGAGTCGTCGCGCTCTGGCCGAGGTGAACGTAGCCAAGCCCGACGTCGTTGAGCGTTTCGAGCTTCTGCCTGACGCGTGGCTGGTTCTCGAAATACTCAAGCGCATCCTCGACGGTGAGCTCGAGGACGTCGGCGATGCTGAGCCCGCGGAAGCGGACCTCGAGCGTCTCGCGGTTGTAGCGCTTGCCCTTGCACACCTCGCACGGGACATAGACGTCAGGCAGAAAGTGCATCTCGATCTTCACGAGGCCGTCACCCTGACAGGCCTCGCAGCGGCCGCCCTTCACATTGAAGGAGAACCGGCCCGGCCCGTAGCCGCGAATCTTCGACTCGGGAAGCTCGGCGAAGAGATCACGGATCGGAGTGAAGAGGCCTGTGTACGTCGCCGGGTTCGAGCGCGGCGTCCGGCCGATGGGGCTCTGGTCGATGTCGATGACCTTGTCGATGTGCTCGAGCCCAGTGATCCGCTCGTGCGCGCCGGGGATGGTGCGAGCGCGATAGAAGTGCCGGGCGAGCGCGCGGTGGAGCACGTCCTCGACGAGCGTCGACTTGCCCGAGCCCGAGACGCCGGTCACGGCGACGAAGGTGCCTAACGGGATGTCGACGGTGACGTCCTGGAGATTGTGCTCGGTCACGCCCTCGACGGTGATCGAGCGGCCGGGCGTCGGCGCGCGCCGCGTCTCCGGAGTCTCGACCGCAAGCTCGCCCGACAGGTACTTCGCCGTGAGCGAGTTGGGGTTTGCCATCACCTCGGCGACGGTGCCGGCGGCGATCACCTCGCCACCGTGCTTGCCGGCGGCGGGACCGAGATCGAGCAGGTAGTCCGCGGCCATCATCGTCTCTTCGTCGTGCTCGACGACGATGACGGTATTGCCGAGATCGCGAAGCTGGCGCAGCGTGGCGAGCAGTCGCGCGTTGTCGCGCTGATGCAGACCGATCGATGGCTCGTCGAGGATGTACAGCACGCCGACGAGTCGCGAACCGATCTGCGTCGCGAGACGAATGCGCTGCGCCTCGCCCCCGGAGAGCGATTCGGCGGAGCGGTTCATCGTCAGGTACTCGAGGCCGACGTCGACGAGGAAGCGCAGACGCTCGCGCACTTCCTTGAGGATCGGTCCGGCGATCTCGGCGTCGAGGCCGGGGCGGCCGTTGCCGCGGATCGCGATGCCCTCGAAGAACGCCAGCGCGTCGCTGACCGAGAGCGCGACGACGTCGCCGATCCCCATCGTGCCGACGGTGACCGCGAGCGCTTCGGGCTTGAGCCGCTTGCCATCGCAGACGTTGCAGGGCACCGGCACCATGTATTCGCCGAGCTCGAGCCGGATCGAGTCCGAATCGGTCTCGTCATAACGCTCGCGCACCAGCGCGAGGACGCCGGGCCACGAGTCCTCGCCCGCCTTCTTCGGCGCACCGTGAACGATCGCGGTGCGCGTGCTGAGCGGAAGCGTTCCCCACGGCGCGTTGAGGTCGAACTTGAGCTGGCGCGCGAGCGCGGGGAGAGTGACGCGACGCAGGCTGCCTGACGGTTCGCCCCACGGGAGAATGACGCCTTCGAGGATCGAGATGCGCGGATCGCCGAGGATGAGCTCCTCACTCACTTCGTGGCGGGTGCCGAGCCCACTGCACGCGGGACAGGCGCCGAAGGGCGAGTTGAACGAGAAGTGGCGCGGCTCGAGCTCGGGCATCGAGATGCCGCACTCGGCGCAGCCATAACGCTCGGAGAAGAGCGCGGTCTCCGGACGCGCGCCGTCATGGCGAATGACCTCGAGCGTCCCTTCGGCCAGCTTGAGCGCGGTCTCGACCGAGTCGGCGAGACGGCCGCGATCTTCGGCGTGGACCGTCAGGCGGTCGACGACGATCGAAACGTTATGATTCTGGCGCCGGTTGAGCTTCGGCGGATCGGCGAGCTCGATCATCTCGCCGTCGACGAGTGCGCGAACGAATCCCTGTCGGCGCACCTGTTCGAACAGGTCGCGGAACTCACCCTTCCGTCCGCGGACGAGCGGGGCGAGGATCTCGATGCGCGTCCCCTCGGGCCAGGCGAGGATGGACTCGGCGATCTGCCCGGCGCTCTGGCGCGAGACGGGACGGCCGCAGTTCGGGCAGTGCGGCGTTCCGGCGCGCGCGTACAGGAGGCGGAGATAGTCGTAGATCTCCGTCACCGTGCCGACCGTGGAGCGCGGGTTGTGGCCCGCGGTCTTCTGCTCGATCGAGATCGCGGGCGACAGACCTTCGATGAGGTCGACGTCCGGCTTCTCCATGAGCCCGAGAAACTGGCGGGCGTACGCCGACAGCGACTCGACGTAGCGACGCTGTCCTTCGGCGTAGATCGTGTCGAAGGCGAGCGAGGACTTGCCAGAGCCGGAGAGTCCGGTGATGACCGTCAGCTGATCCCGGGGGATCGTGACGTCGATGTTCTTCAGGTTGTGTTCGCGCGCGCCGCGCACGATCAGCGATTCATCCGCCATAAGCAGAGTAAGTTCGCTTTCGGACCGCCTTCGTTCAAGCCGCCCACCGCGCGGCCCCCTATCGGAGCGCCCGGCGATCAATTAGTCATTTGTCTCGCGCGCGAGGGACGTGACGGAGATCCTGGTGAGTCCGCTTGCGCCGGGTCCTGTCGCCGGAGCTGTCAACGGAATGCCTCAAACAGATGCGATCGTCGTTCTCACCACCGTGACCACGGCGGATGAGGCGCTTGCACTGGTTCGCGGACTGCTGGAACGTCGCCTCATCGCCTGCGGGACCCTGATGCCCGGCGCGCGGTCACTGTATCGCTGGCAGGGAAAGATTGCCGATGAGCAGGAGACGTTCGTCGTATTGAAGACGCGCGCCGCCCGCCTCGAAGGGCTGCGCCTCGCATTCAGCGAGCTGCATCCATACAAGGTGCCGGAGCTGCTCGCACTCCCCGTATCGGCCGGGCTCGAGAAGTATCTCGAGTGGATCGACGGAGAGACTTCCCTCGCGCTTGCCTGACGCATGACCGACCAGAATCCGCAGCTGCAGGACACCACCATGTTCCCGGCGACCGCCGACAGCGGCGAGCCGACGCCTGTGGTGCTGCCTGACGACGGCAGCGGGGCGATGTTCGCCATCGCGCGCGAGCACGCGGAGAAGAACGAGGTGCCGGCGGCGATCGCCGCCTACCGGCAGCTGCTGACGAAGTTCCCGACGAACGTCCGCGCGCGGAACAACCTCGCGCTGCTGCTCGAGAAGAAGGGTGACGTCGATGCGGCACTGCTCGAGTTCAACACCGCGCTCGAGGGGGAGCCGGACAACGTCTCGGTGCTGTGCAATCGCGCCGCCCTCCTGAGCGGGAAGCTCAAGTACGATGCGGCTGAAGCGGACCTTCGCCGCGCGCTGCGCGTCGACGAGCGCAACGCCGAAGCATGGCTCAGCCTTGGCATCGTCTTCTGCCGACGCGGGCGGTGGCGTGAAGCGGTGGAGCCACTGAGCCGCGCGATCGAGCTCGATCCGGCGACGACCGGCGCGCACTACTACCTCGGCGAAGCGTACAACCACGTCGACAACCTGCCGGCGGCGCTCGCCGCCTACGAGCAGGCGTCCGCGCTTGCGCCGAACAACTGGCGCGCGCAGAAGGGGATCGGAATCATCCTCGACCGGATGGGGCGTCCGGCCGAGGCATCGCTGGCGTACCAGCGCGCGCGCGAGACACAGCGACGTTGAGCGCGGGCCGGTGAGCAGCCCCGTTCCGGCGCAGCCGGCAAACGTCAGGCGGAAGAGGAGCAGGCGGGGCGCGATCGCGATCGCGGTGCTCGTCCTCTGGGCGATCGGGCTCGGCTTCCTCGCCCGGCGCCAGCTGTTCGGCGCCCGCAACGACGCGCTCGCGGCGGCGGCGATGCGCGTGAACCCGAGCGCCGTCTTCTTCGCCGTCACTCGGGGCGGGGAGCAGATCGGGTTCGCGTCGTCGACGATCGACACGACCGCAAGCCAGATCACCGCGACCGACTACCTGCTCGCCGACTTGCCGTTAGGCGGCGAGGAGAAGCGCGCCGAAGCGCGGTCGGTGGTGACGCTGTCGCGGGCGATGCGCGTGGACAGCTTCACCGTCTCGTTCGAGACCGACTCGATGCCGTTCGACGCACGCGGTCACATGCTCGGCGACAGTGTCCTCCGGCTCTCGGTGGGCGATACGCTGAAGCCGGATACCTCGCGCGTGAGGTTGACGCGTCCGGTGCTGTTGCCGACGCTGCTGCCGCTGGCGGTGATGCTTGGCGAGCAGCCGAAGGTCGGGCACAAGGCGACGTTCAGCATTTTCGATCCCGTCGAACAGGCGCCGAAGCCGGTGGTCGTGGAGCTCGTGGCCGAATCGCTGTTCGTGGTGAGCGACAGCGCGAAGCTCGACACGGCGTCGGCGCGATGGGTGGTGGCGCACGACGACACGGTACGCGCGTTCAAGCTGCGGACCGACGGAACGCAGCCATTCACGGGCTGGGTGGACGAGCAGGGACGACTGGTGCAGGCCGACATCCCCGGCGGCCTCACGATCGAGCGGCGCGCGTACGAGATCGCGTTCGAGAACTGGAAGCTCGAAGCACGCCGCCGCGGCGGCCGCGTCACCGCCGACCGGGACATCCTCGAGACGACGGCGATCGCCAGTAACCGGCGCGTGAAAGTCAACTCGCTGGCCGAGCTGCGGGCGCGGTTGAGCGGGACGGACCTGCGCGGCTTCGCGATCGAGGGCGGGCGTCAATCGATGCGCGGCGACACGCTCGTCGTCAGGCGGGAGAGCGGACCGGCGCTGCAGTCGTGGACGAAGTTGAACCTGAGCGGGGCGCAGGCGATGGCGGTCATGTCGGCACTGCGCGCCGAACCGGGGCTGCCGCGTGATTCGGCGATCGTCGCGACGGCGAAGCGCATCGTCGGCAGGGAGACCGACGCGCTGGCACGGGTGCGGCTGATCAATCGCTGGGTGTACGACTCACTGGCGAAGCGAACGACAATCGGCATCCCGAACGCGGCCATCGTGCTGCGGACGCGATCGGGCGATTGCAACGAGCACGCAGCGCTGTTCACCGCATTGGCGCGTGCCGACGGCATCCCGACGCGGATCGCGGCGGGGTTGGCGTACGTCGATGGGAAGTTTTACTACCATGCCTGGCCAGAAGTCTGGTTATCGGATTGGGTCGCGGTCGATCCGACCTTCGGACAGGTCCCCGCCGACGCCGGGCATCTCCGCTTCACCATCGGCGGGTTGAGCCGGCAGGCGGAGCTTCTGCGACTGATCGGCACCCTCAAGATCGACGTCGTGAGCGCGCGCTAGCTGGTGGCGTTCGCGCACGGCGCGAACGAATCACCCCGCACGCTCCCATGATCGAGCTCAACGCGCTGACCAAGCGCTACGGAAGCTTCACCGCCGTCGACGGCCTCTCGTTGACGGTCCCCCGCGGCGAGCTGTTCGGATTCCTCGGGCCTAACGGTGCCGGGAAGACGACGTCGCTGCGCATGATCGCCGGGATCCTGCGACCGACCGCCGGGTCGGTGCGCATCGGCGGTGTCGACGTCGTGAAGGATCCGACGGCGGCCAAGTCGAAGCTCGGTTTCATCCCCGACCGGCCGTTCATCTACGAGAAGCTCACCGGGGTGGAGTTCCTCCGCTTCGTGGCCGGACTCTACGAGCAGGACGGGCCGGCCGTCGAGCATCGCGCGCGCGAGCTGCTGTCGCTGTTCGACCTCGAGGAGTGGCGCGACGAGCTGGTCGAGAGCTACAGCCACGGCATGCGGCAGAAGCTCATCATCAGCAGCGCATTCGTGCACCGCCCCGAGGTGATCGTGGTCGACGAGCCGATGGTGGGGCTCGATCCGAAGGCAGCGCGCATCCTCAAGGACCTGTTCCGCGAGTACGTGAACCGCGGCAACACGATCATGATGAGCACGCACGCCCTCGAAGTCGCCGAATCGATGTGCGACCGGATCGGGATCGTCCAGGGCGGCAAGCTCCGCGCGTTAGGCACGATGGACGAATTGCGCGCGAGCGCGGCGACCGGCACCGAGGGGCTGGAGACGATCTTCCTCCGGCTCACGGGCGAGAACGCGGCGCGCGAGCTGGTCGAGGTCCTGAATGCCTGACGGTCTCGTGCCGATGGCGGAGGGCGAGCTGCCGAATCCGGCGCTCCTTCACCTGCTCGGACCGAAGTGGCTGACGGCGCGCGCGCGCGCGCTGAGCGGAGAGCGCGGGCGCGGCGCGCGGTTCGCGCTGCTCGGCGTCCTCGGGCTCGGCTTCTGGGCATTCATCTTCGGGATGCTGTATCGGATGCTCGGCTACTTCCGCAACGCAGCCGACATCGGTGCGCTGCTCGCGGGCAAGCTGCTGGGGCTGATGCTCGTCAGCTTCATGTCGATCCTGCTGCTGTCGAACATCATAACGGCGCTGTCGAGCTTCTTCCTCGCGCGCGACCTGGACATGCTGGTCGCGGCGCCGGTGGACTGGCTGCGGCTGTATGGCGCGAAGCTGCTCGAGACGCTGGTGCATTCGAGCTGGATGGTGGTGCTGCTCGCGATCCCGATGTTCAGCGCGTACGGCGTCGCCTACCACGGCGGCTGGGCGTATCCGCTGATCGTGTTCGCGACTTTCCTTCCCTTCCTGATCATCCCGACCGTGATCGGCAGCGCGATCACGCTGCTGCTCGTGAACATCTTCCCGGCGCGGCGGACACGCGACATCCTCAGCCTGATCGCGGTGCTCGCGGCGGCGGGGCTCGTGCTGCTGTTCCGCGTCCTGCGGCCGGAGAAGCTGGCGCGCCCCGAGGGATTCCGCTCGCTGATGGACTTCATCGTCCTGCTGCGCGGCCCGACATCGCCGCTGCTGCCCAGCGAGTGGGTGCAGCAGGCGGTGATGGGATGGCTGCGCGGCCCGGGCGACCTGCTGCCGTTCTATCTCCTCTGGTCGACGGCGGCAGCGGCGATCGTCCTTGGTGCGCTGCTGCATCGTGGCCTCTACGCGCGCGGCTACACGAAGGCACAGGAGAGCGCGCAGACGTTTGCGCGCGACGGCATGCTGCGGAAGGTGATTGGTGCGGTGCTCACGCCATTCGGCGTGCGGCGGCGCGAGCTCGTGCTCAAGGAGCTGCGGCTCTTCTTCCGCGACACGACGCAGTGGTCGCAGCTGATCCTGCTGGCGGTGCTGATCGTCGTCTACGTCTTCAACATCAAGTACCTGCCGCTCACCGGCGAAGGGCTGACGTTCTTCATCGTGAACATCGTCCCCTTCCTGAACCTCGTGCTCGCCGGGTTCGTGCTCGCCTCGATTGCGGCGCGATTCATCTTTCCCGGCGTGAGTCTCGAGGGGCGGACGTTCTGGCTGCTGCGATCGAGCCCACTGTCGATGCACGACCTGCTCTGGTCGAAGTTCTGGGTCGGGACGCTTCCACTGCTGACGCTCGCGCTGCTCATCGTCGGATCGACGAACTACCTGTTGAAGACCAGCGAGTTCATCATGTGGGTCTCGCTGTTCTCGATCGTGCTGCTGACGTTCGCGATCGCCGGGATGGCAATCGGATTCGGGACGCTCTATCCGCAGTTCGAGACCGAGAACGCGGCGCAGATCCCGACGTCGTTCGGCGGGCTGCTGTTCATGATGGCGTCGGTCGCGGTGATCGGCGGAACGATCATCCTCGAGGCGCGCCCCGTGTACAGCTACCTGAGCGCGCGGGTGTACAACACCGAGACCAGCGCGACAGAGATGTTCTTCGGCTTCGGGATGGCGGCGGCGCTCTGCGTCACGGCCACCATCGTGCCGATCCGCGTCGCGCTGCACCGCCTGGGGACCATCGAGCGCGGGTGACGGTCGCCTGACGCACCGCCGCCTAACGCGCGGGCGGCTGCGCGCGAAGCGACGCGACCGGCCGCCGCAGCACCGGCCGCTCCGGATCGGACAGATCGAGATCGCGCCAGCTCACTACCAACCGCGATGGCTGCCGGCCCAGACGATCGGCGATCACGCGCAGCAGTCGCGGGCCGGCGAGCGCTTCGACGAGCCCGCCGGTGCTGAGGTGAAACTCGCGCACGACATACTCCGCGCCGCCCGCCTCGACGATCTCGGCGACCAGCTCACGAATCTTCCCGACCCGACGGCCATTCACGTCGCGCACGGCGCGGCCGATCAGCAAATCGGCGCGGAGCGGGTCGCTCACTTTCTCTCCTCGCCGGATCCGCCCGGAATCCGGCTGACGATGTGATCGCCGAGCCAGCGCTCGGTGCGCATCGTGTTCGTCGCGCTGGCATCGAGATCGACTTCGACGCATGGCCCGATCGCACGAACCTGCGCGAATGGAATGCGCGTGACCGCCGGCGCGGCGCTGAGCAGCTTCGTGACGAGGCGCGCGAGTGCGACCATCCACCGCCCGATCCGTTCCGAGGCGACCGAGCCGCCAACGAGCAGCTCGGCGACGCGCGGCGGCTGGTCGTCACGAATCTCGAGCACGATGCCATCCACGCGCCCCATCTTCTGCCCGGTCCGGTCGACGAGCTGCATGTCGAGCACGTCGTGAATCAATCGCACGCCCGTCATGTCAGCTCCCCCCGAGGAGCTGGAGCGGAATCGCCGCCAGCAGGATCGCGCAGGACAAGACCGCGAGGAGCACCAGCGCGACGTTCGCCACGACACCGTTGACCGACTTCCCCATCACGTCGCGATCGTTCATCAGCACGACCATCGGTACGACCGTCGCCGGAAGACTGGCCGCGGTGAGGACCATCGAGATGTTCGTCAATCCCAGAATGTCGACGCCGAGCAGCACGGGGATCGCGGCGACGATGAGCACGAGAGTGTACGAGACGCTGAAGCGGGAATCGGCGGACGGCCGCATGTTCTCGCTCCATGGCCAGCCGAGACCCTGCGCCAGCATGTAGGCGATGGCGAGGGCGATCTCCAGCGTCGTGCCGAAGCAGGTGATGGCGAGTGTGGCGAGGAAGAAGACGAATCCCGGATGTGAAAGAGCCGGCGTCAGCACGAGCGCCGTCTGCTCGTACGCGTCGACGTGGATGTGCCGTGGCAGGAAGACCATTGCCGCGACGACGATGACCATCAGCGCGAGCCCGCCGCCGAACAGGTTTCCCAGGAACGCCGTGATCCGGTTCACGCCGAGGTGCTCGGTCGTCCAGCCGTCCTCGATCGCGCCCGAGGAATAGAACGCGTACAGGTACGGACTGATCGACGCACCGAGAATGCTGACGGCGAGGTACCAGTAGCGCGCCGTGTCGTGTGCGGGCCGGGTGGGCAGGAGTCCCGCCGCGACGGACATCCACCTCGGATGCAGTGCAGCGGCAGCGACCGCGAACACAATGGACACGAGTCCGAAGATCGCGGCCCCGTTCTCGACGATGCTGAACGTCCCGCGCCAGAGGAGAATCCAAGCGAGGAACGCGACCGGCAGCGCCCAGAGCTGGAAGCGAATGCCCGTCGCCATCTGGAGCGCGAGCGAGACTCCGCCGATTTCGGACGCGAGCACGAGCAGGCTGACGACGAAACCCACGGCGAGCGGGAGGAGGAAGAACCGGATTCCAAATCGTTCGCGGAGCTGGTCGATGAGCGTGCGATCGCTCACTGCGGCGAGACGGCCGCTCGCCTCCATGAGGATCATGAGCGACACGCTGCCGAGCAGCACCGCCCAGCCGAGCTGGAAGCCGAACTCCGATCCGCCCTGCACCGAGGTTGCAAGCGAGCCAACCTCGAGAAACCCGCCGATGCCGGTGATGACACCGAGCGCCACTTCCGTGACTTTCTGGCTCATCGTCCGGTGCGATCGAGCGCAGCGAGCGCGCGCTCAAGATCACGCGCGGCGCTGGCGAGACTGTCGCGTGCAGGGGACGACGTCTTGTCGCTGGCCTCGAGCTGCGCCGCGGCGCCAAGCTCGGTGTGGGCCTCGTCGCGGAGCTGGCGGACGTAGCGAGGCGTTACCCAGCCGCGGGTGCGCGCCTCTGCGGCGAGGTCGATGGTTGCGCGCCACGACTGGAGCGTTTCGATCTCCTTGTCCGCTCCTCCCCCGCCGCAGCCGGCCAGTGCCGCACCCATGGCGAGCAGCGTGGCGAATCGCCGGCGACGATTCGAGTGAGGAGTCGGCATGCTGGCGTGAGCGGCGAGCGTCGACGACCGGCAGCCGTTAGGCAGCGGCCGGTCCCGACGCCGCGCGGTTAGGGGTGAGTCGCGGCCTTGACGCTGTCCTTCTTCGCCTTCTCGCCACTGGCTTCCTGGCGCGCCTTGCGACTGTAGACCTTCTTCACGCCCCTGGCGCTGCGCTTTGCCTGCTTGCCAGTGTCCTTGGCGCCCTTGGACACCGCCTTCGACGTGCGCTTTCCGACGCGCTCCGCTTCCTCGTCGGTGTTCTTGGCGACGTTCTTCGGCGTGATCGCCTGATGCTTCGAGGTGTCCTGCTGCTGCGCCCGCACCGCCATCGGCACCGCGAGGGCGCCGGCGACGAGCAGTGCCGCCATCGTTGTCTTCTTCATGTCCAGCCTCCGAATGGGGAGCCGCCGGCAGCCGCATTCGCGGGCGCCGGCCCAGCGCACTCGAGTGCAAGTTCAGTGCTTCGGCGGGGACTTCGCACTACCCGCACGTCGCTCGATTCGACCAATCAACGTTCCATCGCCCGCCGGCGTATCACTGTGATCCTTGTCGCGCGTTACTGCCCGCTCCCTGCCGGCAGCGCCGTCGCTCATAGCCCCCTACTTCGATGAAGCGATTTCTCACGTTCGCCGCGGCGGCAGTCGTCCCGTCGCTCCTGGCTGCACAGGCGCCGAAGGCCGCGGCCAGCGTCGCTGTTCCCGCTGCGCCACTCGCCCACAAGCACACACCCCGGCCCACGACCGCGGAGATCACCGCCGCCGACCTGATGACGCGGTTGTACATCTTCGCCGACGACTCGATGATGGGTCGTGAAGCCGGGACACTCGGCAACGTGAAAGGCACCGACTACATCGCGGCCGAGGTGAAGAAGATGGGCCTCGTCCCGGCCGGCGAGGACGGCGGCTACTTCCAGACGATCCCGCTCAAGACCCGCATGGTCGATTCGTCGTCCACACTGAGTGTTGCCGGATCGCCGCTGGCGTTCGGGACGGAGTGGGCTGTGAGCGGAACGGCGCCGGCAACGATTGCCGC
>JBJMNK010000154.1:0-4976 GCA_045804265.1 Gemmatimonadaceae bacterium
CCGTGCGCATCGAGACCGTTGGTCGAGAGCTCGACTTCGACTGTTCGCTTGATCGTTGCCATCAGCTATTCTCCCGTCTTCTCGCCGGAGCGAAGCCGGGCGCGCATTTCCTTGGGCAAGTCCTCGAACGCGTCGGCGATCGAGAGCTCTTCCATCGAGTAGCGCGCCTCGGGATTCGCGGCGAGCGCCTGACGCAGCTGTTCGGCGCGACTGAAGCGGCCGCGAAGCGGGAAGTCCTTCCGCAGCGGGAAACCTTCCTTGTACTGCTCCCACATCAGGATGCGGCGCAGGTCGGGATGGCCGCTGAAGCGGATGCCGAACATGTCGTAGCACTCCCGCTCGAGCCAATCCGCCGCCTTGAACACCGGCCACACGCTCGGTACCTCGAGCGGTGCACCGCGCACGAGCTCGACCTTGAGGCGGAGAAAGCGTCGGAACGCGATCGAGCGAATATGCCAGACGACTTCGAGCGGCTGTTCGGCGTCGCGGAACTCGACCGCGGTGATGTCGGAGAGATATTCGTAGCGCTGCGACGGGTCGTCGTGCAGCCAGCGCACCACGTCAGCGACGCGCGCGCCGTCGAGGACGACCGTCGTCTCACCCCAGACGACGTCGACCCGCCTAACGGCGGCGCCGAACTTCGCGCGCATCGCCTCGGCGCTGGGATTCGCCGGACCGCCGCGGTGCGGGACGTTGCGTTGCGTCGCCGGCGCGGGTGCGTCGCTCGTGAGCGCGCTCCCACCGACCACCGGCTTGAATGGAGTCGTCACAGCCCCGAGCGCTGCTGGTGGATCGAGTTCCCGAACGGCTCCGAGAGCTCGTTGATCGCGGACGGCGGGATGTAGAGCTGGCTCGTCGGATCCGGCTCCATCTCGTTGCGGATCGAGGTATCGGCGGCGCGCTCACGCTTCACCTTCTCCTGGAGCATCATGATCCCGTAGATCAGTCCCTCGGGACGCGGCGGGCAGCCGGGGACGTAGACGTCCACAGGGATGATCGTGTCGATCCCCTGCACGACGGCGTAGTTGTCGAACATCCCGCCGGTCGACGCGCACGCACCCATCGAGATGCACCACTTCGGCTGCAGCATCTGCTGCCAGATGCGGCGGATCACCGGCGCGAGCTTGAACGGAACACGTCCGGCGCAGATCAGGACGTCGGCCTGACGCGGCGAGAATGACATGCGCTCCATGCCGAATCGCGCCAGGTCGAACTGGCTTGCCGCGCTGGCCATGAACTCGATCGCGCAGCACGCCGTGCCGAACGGCATCGGCCAGAGGCTGTTCGAGCGCCCCCAGTTGACGAGAAAGTCGAGGCGCGTCGTGATCCACCCTTCGCCACCCTTCGGATCGTACGAGACGACGTCGTTCTCGGGACGACTGATCAATCCCATTGGAGTGCTCCCTTCTTCCAGACGTAGATGAAGCCGACCGCGAGGATGATCATGAACACGAGCATCTCGCTGAAGCCGAAGAACGAGGTTTGTCCGGCGGGACACATGTCCGTCACCGCGAGCGGCGCGGCGCACGACAGGCGGTGAAACGCGACGCCCCACGGGATCATGAACACGGTCTCGATGTCGAAGATGATGAACAGCATCGCGACCATGTAGAACTTCACGGAGAACCGTTCACGCGCGTCGCCGAGTGGCGGGATCCCCGACTCGTAAGCTTCCTGCTTGACGGGGGTGGGGCGGGCGCGGGTGATCAGGCTCGACGCAACGACGATTGCCACCGCGTTGAGTGCGACGAACCCAATGAGCAACAACACCGGGACGTAGTTCTGCATGGCCCCCAAAGATGCCCGAAATCGGACTTCGTGAAATATTTCACTTGTTGCGCAGCCCGAAAGCTATCGGGTGCGCCGATCGAGTGTCAACGGCAACTCATTGGGGAGTAAAGGTGTCGGTACTGCGCGTTTGGCGCGCGTTCCGCAGGCGATTAAACGAGGGGAATCGCCGCCATCCGTGGTCGCGCACGCGCGGCGCTCCGAGGGTAGTGAATCGGCGCCGCCTGTCTTAGCTTCCGCGCACTCGTCGCACGCCCTCTTCACTCCAGTCCGCCGCTATGTCGATCATGTCAGACCGCTGGATCACCCGGATGGCAAAGGAGCACGGGATGATCGAGCCGTTCGAGGGGCGCCAGGTGCGCGCCGGCGTCGTCTCGTACGGGGTCAGCTCGTACGGGTACGACATGCGCGTCGCACCGGAGTTCAAGATCTTCACGAACGTGATGAGCACGATCGTCGATCCGAAGAACTTCGACCCGAAGACGTTCGTCGAGTTCGAGGGTGACGTCTGCATCGTCCCGCCAAACTCGTTCGCGCTGGCGCGCTCGGTCGAGTACTTCCGGATCCCGCGCGACATCATGACGATCACGGTCGGCAAGTCGACCTACGCGCGGTGCGGGATCATCACCAACGTCACGCCCTTCGAGCCGGAGTGGGAAGGCCACGTCACGCTCGAGATCTCGAACACCACCCCACTCCCCGCAAAGATCTACGCCAACGAGGGAATCGCGCAGGTCCTCTTCTTCCGCGGCGAGGAAGGCCCGGAGGTGAGCTACAAGGACAAGAAGGGCAAGTACCAGGCGCAGACAGGGATCACGCTGCCGCGGCTGTAAGCAACAGGCGATAAGCGGTAAGCCGCAAGCTGCGAGCGAACGGCGTTGATCGTGCGGCGCGGCGACGCCGTTCGCTGACTGCTTGTCGCTTACCGCTTACAGCGGTCAGGCGGTATCACGCGTCGCCCGCGAGCGCCTTCTCTTCCCGCTTCGTGATGTTCGCCCGAATGTAATCGCGGTTCATGCGGACGATGTTGTCGATCGAGATCTCCTTCGGGCACGCTTCCTGGCACTCGCCGTGAAGCGTGCATCCGCCGAACTCCTCGTCTTCCATCTGCGCCACCATGCTCAGCGTCCGGCGGAAGCGCTCGGGCTGACCCTGTGGCAGCAGCGCCAGGTGCGAGAGCTTGGCCGCGGTGAACAATGACGCCGAAGCGTTAGGGCATGCCGCCACGCACGCGCCGCAGGCGATGCACGCGGCAGCGTCCATCGAGCGATCGACCGCGTCCTTTCCGATCAGGATGCTGTTCGCATCCTGCGCCCCGCCGGTGTTCGCGCTGATGTAACCGCCCGACGCGATGATGCGATCGAAGGCGCTGCGATCGACGACGAGATCCTTGATCACCGGGAACGCCCGCGCGCGCCAGGGCTCGATCTGGACCGTGTCGCCATCCTTGAAGCTGCGCATGTGCAGCTGGCAGGTCGCGGTTCCCTTCATCGGACCGTGCGCGATGCCGTTGATCATCAGCCCGCACGATCCGCAGATCCCCTCGCGACAATCGTGATCGAACGCGATCGGGATCTCGCCCTTGGTGATCAGCTCCTCATTCACCACGTCGAGCATCTCGAGGAAGCTCATGTCCGGGCTGACGTCGTTCGCCGGGTACGTGACGAAGCGGCCAACCGTCGTCGGGCCTTCCTGCCGCCAGACCTTCAAGGTCAATCGCATTACTTGTAGCTCCGCTGCGAAAGCTTCACGTTCTCGAACACCAGCGGCTCCTTGTTCAGGATCGGGTCGTTCCCCGCGCCGGCGTACTGCCACGCCGCGACATAGGCGAAGTGGTCGTCGTCGCGGAGCGCTTCACCGTCAGGCGTCTGGTACTCCTCGCGGAAATGGCCGCCGCAGCTCTCGTTGCGATGCAGCGCGTCGCGACAGAGCAGCTCAGCCAACTCGAGAAAATCAGCGACCCGGCCGGCCTTCTCGAGCGCCTGATTCAGCTCGACGTCGCTTCCCGGGACATTCACGTTTCGCCAGAACTCCTCGCGCAGCGGCGGGATCAGCTCGAGCGCCTTGCGCAACCCCTCGGCGGTGCGCGCCATCCCGCAGAGCTCCCACATGATCTTTCCCAGCTCGCGATGGATCGAATCCACCGTTCGCGTCCCCTTCACCGCGAGCAGCTTCTTCGTCAGCGACTCGGCGTCGGCGACACCCTGGCGCATCGCCGGGTGATTCGCGTCCACCTTGTCGAGCTTCGTCGCGCCGAGGTAGTTGCCTAACGTGTTGGGGAGGACGAAGTAGCCGTCGGCGAGGCCCTGCATCAGCGCGCTGGCGCCGAGCCGGTTGGCGCCATGGTCGGAGAAGTTCGCCTCCCCGGCCGCGAACAGTCCCGGTACCGTCGTCTGGAGGTTGTAGTCGACCCAGAGCCCGCCCATGGTGTAGTGGACCGCCGGGTAGATGCGCATCGGCGTCTTGTACGGATTCTCGTCCGTGATGCGCTCGTACATCTCGAACAGGTTGCCGTAGCGTTCGCGGATGGTGTTCTCGCCAAAGCGCTGGATCGCGTCGCGGAAGTCGAGGTAGACACCAAGTCCGCCCGGCCCGACGCCGCGCCCCTCATCGCAGACGGTCTTCGCTGCGCGCGATGCGATGTCGCGCGGCGACAGGTTGCCAAAGCTCGGGTAGCGCCGCTCGAGATAGTAGTCGCGCTCCTCCTCCGGGATCTGCTCCGGCGGCCGCTTGTCACCCTTCGCCTTCGGAACCCAGACCCGTCCGTCGTTGCGGAGCGACTCCGACATCAGCGTCAGCTTCGACTGGTGCTCGCCGCTCTGCGGGATGCAGGTCGGGTGAATCTGCGTGTAGCACGGGTTCGCGAACGCCGCGCCTTTCTTGTACGCGCGCCAGATCGCCGTCGCATTGCTCTTCCGCGCGTTGGTCGAGAGGTAGAAGACGTTCCCGTATCCGCCCGTCGCGAGCACCACAGCGTCGGCCGCGTGCGCCGTCAGCGCGCCGGTTACGAGGTTGCGCGTTATGATCCCGCGCGCGCGTCCATCGATCACGACCACATCGACCATCTCGTGCTGTGGGTACATCTTCACCTGGCCACGCCCGATCTGGCGCTCGAGCGCCTGATAGGCACCGAGCAGCAGCTGCTGGCCGGTCTGGCCGCGCGCGTAGAAGGTGCGCGACACCTGCGC
>JBJMNK010000155.1:0-35290 GCA_045804265.1 Gemmatimonadaceae bacterium
GTCGTCACGGGCGGCGACCGTCAGGTACACGGCGGCGAGGAAGGCGAACAGCGCGAGAGCGAGCAACCCGACCGCGAGGGGGAAGAAGTCGAGCCAGGGAGTGACGAAGACATCAGCGAAGCTCGGGCGTACCGAAGCGAGCGCCTGCTGCGCGTTCCCCGTCGCGAGCATCGACTGCGCATTGCCCATCGCGAGCTTCGACTGCGCGTTTCCCACCGCGCCCGACGCGATCGCACCGACGATGACGCCCAGGAGGACCGGTGTGATCAGGCTCGACATCGCGAAGACGCGGCCCCACCGCTGCTGCGCCGCGCGTTCGGGCGAGCCGTAGCTGCGGAAGACGAAGGCCGAGCCGCGGAGGACGATGCCGGCGAGCATCAGCGTGAGCGGGATGTGCAGCACGGTGCCGAGCATCGCGAACGCCGGCGGGAAGGCGGTGAAGAGCATCACGACGACGATGATCAGCCAGACGTGATTCGCTTCCCAGATCGGCGCGATTGAATCGCGGATCAGCGCACGTTGGGCGTCGCGACGCGGGCCGCGGGCGAGCAGGTCCCAGACACCGCCGCCGAAGTCGGCACCGCCCATCAGCACGTATGCGTTCAGCGCGAGCATCATCACGGCGCCGACGATCTCGGGGACGCCGAGCGATCGGATGGACGCGCTCACGCGACAGCGCCCTCCGTCTCGCGGACGAGGGACGCGATCAGCGCGATGACGATCGCACCGAGCCCGACGTACAAGAGGGTGAAGAAGACCATCGGCACGAGCAGTCCCGGCATCGGCGTCACCGCGTCGGCGGTGCGGAGCAGTCCCTGCGCCACCCATGGCTGGCGCCCGACCTCGGTGACCACCCAGCCGGCCTCGGTGGCGACGAAGCCTAACGGTGCAACGATGGCCAGCGCCCGCAGCAGCCAGCGCTGAGTCGCGAGATCGCGAATCCGCCACGTCACCCACCCCGCCCACAGGCTCACCAGCGCCATCGCCGAGCCTGCGGCGACCATGACCTGGAACGCGACGTGGACGACGGCGACCGGCGGGCGATCGCTCGCCGGCACCGACTTCAATCCCTTCACCTCGGCGCTCGGATCGTGAAAGGCGAGGAGCGAGAGACCATACGGGATCTGCAGCGCCCAACGCGTCTCCTCGCGCCGAGCGTCGGGCCAGCCGCCGATGCGGAGCGGGGCGCCGCGCTCGGTCTCCCACTGTCCCTCGAGCGCGGCGAGCTTCACCGGCTGGGTCCGGGCGACCATCCGCGCGCTGATGTCCCCCGACAGCGGCTGCAGCACCGCCGCCGGCGCGCCGACGAGGAGCGCGATGCCTAACGCTCTGGCGTGGAAGACACGCGGCCCGCCGCGAAGGAGCAGGAAGGCGTGGATCCCGGCGACGGCGAGCCCGGTCGCGGCATAGGCGGCGAGCAGCATGTGCAGCGCCTCGGGGAAGGCGGCCGCACTGCGCATCCCGAGCAGCGGGTCCACCGCCGCCAGCCGCCCATCGGGCCCAAGCCGGTAGCCGTTAGGCGTGTTCATCCAGGCGTTGACCATCACCACGAACACCGCCGACAGCGCTCCGCTCGCCGCGACGACGACCCCAGCCGCGAGATGCGCGCGTCCGCTGACCCGCTTCCATCCATATAGATAGACGCCGAGGAAGATCGCCTCGGTGAAGAAGGCAAACCCCTCGAGCGAGAAGGGCAGCCCGATGATCGCCCCGGCAAACCCCATGAACCCCGGCCAGAGGAGCCCGAGCTCGAAGGAGAGCACGGTGCCCGACACCGCCCCGACCGCGAAGAGGATTGCCGTCCCCTTCGCCCACCGTTTGGCGAGGTCGAGCCAGACGACATCGCGAGTCCGCCGCCATCGCCACTCCGCCAGCACCATCATCACCGGCATCGCGACTCCGATTTCGGCGAAGATGATGTGAAAGGCCAGCGACACGGCCATCTGAGTCCGTGCGGCGAGGAGGTCAGTCACCGTGATTCACGATGCCGGAAAATCGATGCGCGATGCCGGAAAAGGGATGCATGGTCACGAGTAAGAGATGCACGATACACGATGCACGGAAGTGCCTTGGATGCATCGATGCCGGAAACTGCCCCCGCCCCGTGCATGGTACCTTTGCATGGTACCCGTGCATCGTCCCGCGCATCGCCCTCGTGCATCGTGCATCGCCGTTTCCGGCATCGATGCATCAAGATGCTGGTTCGTGCATCCGGGGTCGTGTATCTCGTCCTCGCAACCATGCATCGAGTTTCCCGCATCGTGCATCGCAGCACGAAAGCGACCTCGAGCCTTTCCGGCCCCGCGAACCAGACCCCGCCTACGGAGTAGAAGCGTGGGGCCGGTCCCGGCGCACGGAGATCAACGCCAGGACCACCTCGCGCGTAGCTTGAGGTTGTCCCCCCAAGTAAACCCATCTGGAGAAGAGTCACCCATGACAGACTGCTCACGCGGGACGATTCGTCGTCTCGTACTCGGCGGTACGCTCGCCGTCGCTGCCGCGTCGATCCCGGTTCTCGCCGGGGCGCAGGCAACGGGCAAGACGCTCGGCATCGACACCACCAACTTCGACCGGTCGGTCCGGCCGCAGGACGATTTCTTCCGCTTCGTGAATGGCGGCTGGCTCAAGCGGACCGACATCCCGTCGGATGCGTCGAGCTGGGGGGCGTTCAACGAGCTGCGCGAGGGGAGCCGGACCGCCCTGCACACCATCCTCGACTCGGCGCTGACGACCAAGGCCGCGCCGGGCTCGGAGCTGCAGAAGGTGCGCGACCTCTACAAGAGCTACATGGATTCGGCGGCGATCGAGGCGTTAGGCACGAAGCCGCTGCAGCCGGAGCTCGCGTACATCGCGACGGTGAAGACGACGAAGCAGCTGCCGGCGACCTTCGCCCACATGGCGCGGATCGGCGTCCAGACGCCGTTAGGCTTCTTCGTCGGCGCCGACCAGAAGGCGTCGATGACGAACATCGTCTCCGTCGGCCAGTCCGGGCTCGGGCTTCCCGACCGCGACTTCTACCTCAAGACCGACGCCAAGTCGGTCGAGCTGCGGAACGCGTACCACAAGTACATCGTCGATGTGCTGACCGCGGCGAAGCAGCCCGATCCGAGCGGCGCGGCTGATCGCATCCTCGCCCTCGAGACGTCGATCGCGCAGAAGCAGTGGACGCGGGCGCAGAACCGCGACCGCGACTCGACGTACCACAAGATGACCGTCGCCCAGCTCTCGTCGATGGCGCCGGACTACAACATCCCGACCTATCTGCGCGCTGCCGGCCTCGCGTCGGCGAAGGACGTCGTCGTGAGGCAGCCGAGCTATGTGACGGCGATCGACACGATCCTCAAGGCGACGCCGGTCTCGACGTGGCAGGACTACCTCCGCTTCAAGCTGATCGACTCCTACGCCAACGAGCTGCCGTCGGCGTTCCAGAACGCGCGCTTCGAGTTCCGCGGCCGCGCGATGTCGGGGCAGGCCGAGATGTCATCGCGCTGGAAGCGTGGCGTCGACGAAGTCGGTGGAACGTTAGGCGAGGCGGTCGGCAAGCTCTACGTCCAGCGCAACTTCAAGCCGGCGGCCAAGGCGCGGATGGATTCGCTGGTGCAGAACCTCCGCCAGGCGTACGCGATCGGCATCGACAGCCTGGCGTGGATGAGCCCCGCCACCAAGGCACAGGCGAAGGACAAGCTCGCCCACTTCACGGTCAAGATCGCCTATCCCGACAAGTGGCGCGACTACTCGAAGCTGGCCATCAGGCCTGACGATCTGTTCGGCAACGCCAAGCGCGCGAGCGAGTTCCAGTACGACTACAACGCCAGCCAGCTCGGCAAGCCGGTCGATCGCAGCCGCTGGGGGATGACGCCGCAGACGGTGAACGCGTACTACAACCCGAGCGCGAACGAGATCGTCTTCCCGGCCGCGATCCTGCAGCCGCCATTCTTCGACCCTAACGCTGACGACGCGGTGAACTACGGCGCGATCGGCGCCGTCATCGGCCACGAGATCGGTCACGGCTTCGACGATCAGGGCCGCAAGTCGGACGGGATGGGCAACCTCCGCGACTGGTGGACGGCAGAGGACGCGAAGGCGTTCCAGGCGCGCACGGACAAGCTCGGCGCGCAGTACGACGCGATCATGCCCGTGGACTCCGTCCACATCAACGGCAAGCTGACGATGGGCGAGAACATCGGCGACCTGAGCGGGCTCGCGCAGGCGTATCGTGCATACAAGATCTCGCTGCACGGGAAGGAAGCCCCGGTCATCGGCGGCTTCACCGGCGACCAGCGCTTCTTCTTGGGCTTCGCCCAGATCTGGCGCACGAAGTACCGCGACGCCGCGCTCCGTCAGCAGCTGCTCACGGACCCGCACTCGCCGGGCACGGCGCGCGCGTATGTGCCGCTGATCAACAACGATGCCTTCCAGGCGGCGTTCAATGTCCAGCCCGGCGACAAGATGTACCTGCCGCCTGAGGAGCGCGTGAAGATCTGGTAATGAACGGCAGGCATTGACGGCAGCTATTAGCCATTAGCCGTTAGGGTCGAGCAACGGCGTTGAGGGTGCGAACCTTCAACGCCGTTCGCTTTTTCGCCAACCTGGCTTTCTCCCGATCCGCCTTCCGCTGCTTCGCGAACACCTATCACCTGCTGTTTCGCAAATACCGCTCGCCAGCGGTCGCGAGACTGGTCCACCGCTGGACGGCCAGCGCGCACCACCCTTGCAGTCAAAGGCGCCGTCTCCAACCCTAGAACTGCAATGCCCGCCACTCGTGATGTCGTCGTCGTCGTCGGGTCTCTGCGCAAGGCGTCGTGGACTCGTCTCGTCGCGATCGCGCTCGCTCGTATCGCGCCGGCCTCGCTCAAGCTCGAACAGGTCGAGATCGGCAATCTTGCGCTCTACAATCAGGACTTCGACGACGAGCATCGCGTGCCACCCGAGTGGCAGGCGTTCCGCGATCGTGTCTCGCGCGCCGATGCGGTGCTCTTCTGCACGCCGGAGTACAACCGCTCCGTCCCCGGCGTCCTCAAGAACGCGATCGACGTCGGCTCGCGTCCCTATGGAAAGAGCGCGTGGAACCGCAAGCCCGCCGCGGTGGTGAGCGTCTCACCGGGCGCGATCGGCGCGTTCGGCGCGAACCACCATCTGCGCCAATCGCTCGTCTTCCTCGACATGCCGACCCTCCAGCAACCCGAGGTCTACCTCGGCGGCGTCGCGAAGCTCGTCGACCAGGAAGGAAACGTCATCAACGAGGACACGAAGAAATTCCTCACCGGGTTCCTCGAGAAGTTCGCGGGCTGGATCGAGAAGGTTCGCTGAGCAGCCAGCGTCCGCGCGCTGGAGAGCTGCCGGCGCCACGCTCTTACAACATCGTTGCTGGCCGATCGCGGCGAGAGGCCCCAGGTTAGGCCTTCTCTCTCGCCCAGGCCTCCCGATGTCAGCCAGCCGATTCATTCTCCCCGCCGCGCTTCTCGCCGCCGCGACTACTGCCAAGGCCCAGGCGACGCCTGCAGCCTGGCAGCTTCCCGCCGCGAGCGTCGCCGCCAACTGTCGCGCCAGCGTTGCACGGGCGAAGTCAACGGTGAACGGGCTCCTCGCCGCGCCCGGCGGTGCTCGCACCTTCGCCACTGTCATCAAGCCGGTCGAGAATGCGCTCGGCACGATGAACAACGAGGTGAGCGCGTACGGTTTCATGTTCTACGTTTCGCCGGACAAGGCGGTCCGCGATTCGTCGAATCTCTGCAACCAGGCGGTGACGAACTACTCCGTCGAGGTCACCGCCGACCCGCGGCTCTATCGAGCCGCCGAGCAGGCGAGCAGGGAGAAGCTGGCGACCGTCGCCGACCGGCAGCTCGTCACGCTCTACCTGCAGAATGGGAGGCACGGGGGCGCCGCACTCGACTCGGCGACGCGCGTGCGGACGACGGCGCTGCTGCAGCACATCGCCGACCTCGGGCGCGAATACGCGATGACGTTAGGCGAGGACAGCTCGAGCATCCGGATCAGCGACGCCGAATCGGCGGGGCTGCCATCCCAGTTCCTCGCCGGGTTGAAGCACGACAGCAGCGGCTATGTCGTCCCGACCAACGAGAGCACCATCGGTCTTTTCGTCCGCAACGCGAAGTCGTCGGACGCCCGTCATCGCTACCTGATGACCTATGGCAACCGTGGCGGGATGGGGAACATCCAGCGGCTCAGGAGCGCGGTCGCGATCCGCGACACCCTGGCGCACCTGTTCGGCTTCCCGACCTGGGCGGCCTACCAGCTCGACGTCAAGGTGGCGAAGACCCCGCAGCGCGTCATCAGCTTCCTCGACCAGATCGACGCCGGGCTTCTCCCGAAGGCGCGCGAGGAAGTCGCCCGGCTCTCGCCGATCGCCGCGCAGGACACGTTAGGCCACACGGTCGAGGCGTGGGACGTCAGCTACTACAACGAGCAGCTGCGGCGGACGAAGTACGCGCTCGACGCGGAAGCGGTGCGCCAGTACTTCCCGGTCGACCACGTCGTGCGGTCGGTGGAGGACATCTATCAGGAGCTGTTCGGCCTCAAGTTCACCGAGGTCAAGCCCGCCGACGCCTGGTCGCCGGAAGTGACGCGCTACGCCGTCACCGATGCGCAGACGGGCAGGCCGTTAGGCACGATCTACCTCGACCTCTTCCCGCGCGCGGGGAAGTACGACCACTTCGCCGACTTCTCGCTCCGCGCGGCACGGGCGCTGCCTGACGGCAGCCGCGAGCTGCCGGTGACGGCGATCGTCGGCAACTGGCCGCAGCCCGGCGGCGACACGCCGGCGCTCCTCTCGCACGGCGACGTCGTCACCTTCTTCCACGAGTTCGGTCACGCGGTGGACGCGCTCGCCGACCAGTCGCCATACATCTCGACCGGTACCGGCTACCTCCGCCAGGACTTCGTCGAGGCGCTCTCGCAGATGCTCGAGAACTGGATGTGGCAGCCGTCGATCCTCAAGCGCGTGTCGCGCAATGTGAAGACCGGCGAGCCGCTCCCCGATTCGCTGATCGCGCGCATGCTCGCGCTCAAGCACTTCAGCGACGGCGGCAACGGCACCGCGCAGGCGTTCTACTCGGCGTACGACATGACGCTTCATTCATCGGGCGCCGACGTCGATCCCGTCGCGTTATGGAACAGCATGGAGCCGAAACTCACGGCCGGCCCTGTGCTCACCGGCGTGATCCCGGCCGCCGCGTTCGGACACCTGATGAGCGGCTACGACGCGGGCTACTACGGGTACCTGTGGTCGAAGGTGTACGCGCAGGACCTGTTCACCCGCTTCGCGACGGAAGGGATCATGAATCCCAAGGTCGGGCGCGCGTACCGCACGATCATCCTCGCCCCCGGCGCGACCGAGGAGCCCGACGCACTGCTGCAGCGATTCCTCGGCAGGCCGTTGAGCTACGACGCGTTCTTTGCGGAGATGGGCATCAGTTCCGGCGCGGCGAGTCGGGCTTCGGCACTTCGATAAGAGATGAGAGATACCGCGATCGAGAGATCAGAGAGGAGAGAACCTGCCGTGCGCAAGGACGACGGCGGGTGTGGCGGCAACCGCAATCGTTGTTTCGTCTCTCGTCTCTCATCTCTTTATCGGAGCCTCGCTCATCTCTCGTCGCCGTGTTGAAGCCATTCCGCACGGCGTCGCTCCTCGCCGTTCTCGCCTGCGCGCCGAGCCAGGCGAGGCCGCAACAGACCTTCCCCTTCGAGTTCGAGGACGCCCGTCTCTTCGTCCCGGTAAAGCTCGCCGACTCGGCGACCCGCTGGATGATCCTCGACACCGGCGCGAGCCCGACGATCCTCGACGCGAACGTCGCGGCCGCGCTCGGCCTGACGGTCACGCCGGCGGGGAGCACGACCGGCGCGGGGACCAACTCGCTCCGCGTCGGGCGCGCGCGTTCGGTCTCGCTCCGCGTCGGTGGCGTCCCACTTGGGCCCACTGACGTCAGCGTCAGCGAGATCGATTCGCTGCTCGCGCCCTCACAGGGACGCCACGCGCCTGGCATCATCGGCTCGCGCTTCTTCCTCGAGCACGTCGTCGAGATCGACTTCGCCAGGTCGGTGGTGGAGGTGCACGACCCGGCGACGTACCGTTATGATGGACGCGGCATCGCACTTCCGATGACGCTCAACAACGGCGTCCCGCTCATCGCCGGGCGCATGACCGCGCCCGACGGCACCGTGATCCCGATGCGCCTGCTGGTGGACCTCGGCGCCAAGAGCACGCTGCTGGTGTCCGAGCACTTCATCGCCGAGCAGGCGCTGATGCCGCGCTTCCCGAACCGGGTCGTCAGCCCGTTAGGCGCCGGCGTCGGCGGTACGACCCGCTACGCGTTCACCCGCCTGCCGGAGCTCGCGTTAGGCTCGGGCGGCGACGCGCTGGTCACCGACAGCATCGTCGCCGGCCTCTCGGTCGGCGGGACGCTGCGCACCGACTGGTACGACGGCCTCCTCGGCGCCGACTTCCTGCAGCGCTACCGGGTGATCTTCGACTACTCGCGGAAGCGGGTGATCCTCGAGCCGAGGACACCGGTGGTGCCGCCGGCCGCGTACGACATGAGCGGGATGTTCCTGCTCGCGTCGGGGTCGGATCTCAGGACGTTCGTCGTGCGGGAGCTGGTGCAGGGCGGGCCGGCGGAGGCGGCGGGGATCGCGGTGGGGGACACCCTGGTCGCCCTCGACGGCCAGCCCGCCACTGCCGTCACGTTAGGCAGCCTTCGTCAGCGGCTGAAGGCGGGAGACGGGCGCGAGGTGCGGATCGAGGTGGCTCGGGGAGGAGGGCGCAGCGTGCACGTCGTGAGGCTGCGGCGGCTGCTGTAGGGGCAAAGGTCCAACTCAGGGGCAAGACGCAAACGGGTCAGAGGCGCTCGCGCTCCGCCCCGAAAAAGAGAGGAGCGATATGCGACGAAGCACGATCGCGGTCACCCGCACACCCCCGTGTCGTTAGGTCCAGCAGTTCGCTCGACGCTCATCGCTCCATCGGAGGCGAGATCGTCTCTCGATCGCAATGCTGTCGCGAGCAATGTCGCTGTGGGGGACAGCTGTCGCGCCCATGCGACATGCGGTCGCGTGCCGGCGACGGTCGGAGCGGGAGCGTCGGCATCACGCCACGCATTCTGGCCGAGCGGTCGAGGAAGCTGGACCCGATCCGCATGCGCGCCAAGGATGTGGCACGTCGCCTGCCAACCCGTTGCGGCTCAACGCTGACGAGGAGGGCGCGATGTCCGGGAACACCGAGAACCCGAGCGAGGGACGGAGCAGCAGGTCCGGGCGCGACCGGCGGCGGAAGCCGCGTTCGGCCGCGGACCGGCGGCGACTGCGCAACCAGATCGGCGGTGCGCTGCTGGCGATCGTCTTCGCCGGAGTCGCGACTGTCTACGGCTGCAACAGCGACCGGATCGCCGGACCAGCGGCAGCGCCAACGTCCGCCATTCCCGCCAGGCCTAACGCTGACCTCGGCCTTCCGGCGCCGATCGAGTTTCCCTTCGAGTGGGAGGAGACGAACTGCAACGGTGAAGCGATCCCGATGCACGGAAGGGTGCGGCTCGACGAGTTCGCGACGAACGGCGGTACCGACCACTTGTTCTTCAAGATGCATTACACGGTCGAGGCGACGGGCACGCTCGGGAACGTCTATCATGGCGCGTCCGAGTACGACTCCGAGGTCAACACGTCGCTAACCGGCGGCGAGGCGACGTTCAACCACGAGGTGACGTTGAATAGCTCGACGGCCCCCGATTATCGGGTGCACATCGTGACGCACGTCGTCTACAAGGCAGCTGGCGTGACAGCGTCGTTCGCCAAGGGGGATCCGGACCCCTGCAATTAGCCATACACCTCCGGAGCGGACGGAACGACTGAGCCCGGCGCCTAACGGCGCCGGGCTCAGTCGTCCGGTTGCGGACCTGCGCCGCATTCAGGGAGCTACGGCGCGATCGTCGCGCAGTGGTAGCGGTTCTGGTCGGCTGCGAGCTCGTGATCTCCGGGCTGCCGCCCTTCTTCGAGTACATGAAGCCGCCGCCGATCACCTTCTTCGTGCCGGCGCAGACGGCAGTGATCGCGTTCGCTCCGGTCGGACCAGCCGCGCCCGTCGGTCCCGCAACGCCAGGCGCGCCGGTGGCACCAGCGGGTCCGGTATCCGCCTTGTCGCCCTTCGCACCCGGAGCGCCAGTCGTCAAGCGCACGGAACAGATGGCGCGAATGGTGCGTGGAGCACGAGTGCTGGGTGATTGCAGGCACTGACGACGACGAAGTCGGAGTGTGCAGCGGTGATTCGAGCGACTACGGGAGACCGGCGACAGAATTCGGAAGCGTTTTCGCCACCACTGGCTGCCGGGCTGATCGCCGCCCCGACCGCGCTCAAGTCGACTATTCGCGTCCTGATCGCCGAGGACGACCGTCCCCTCCGCGAAGGGCTCCTCGCGACGATTCGCGGTGAAGGTTACGACGCCACCGCTGTGGAATCGGGAGCTGCTGCCCTCAACGAGCTGCGGACGTCGCGGTTCGACATCGTGATCACCGACCTGCACATGACACCGGTGTCGGGCGCCGACGTGCTCGCCGCGGTCACGCAGGCGAAGCGCGGCACACTCGTCGTCGTCATCACGGGCAATCCCACGCTCGCCAGCGCGATCGAGATCCTGCGCGCGGGCGCCTGGGATTATCTCCCCAAGCCGTTCACGGCGACCCACCTCCATCTGCTGCTCGGCCGGGCAGTGCACGTGTTGCTGCAACAGCGCGAGCTCTCCGATCTTCGCGCGCAGCTCCTGCGCAAAGCTGGACACTCGGAGCAGGTGACACTGCTCGGCCGGTCGTCCGCATTCGATGACGCGGTGCGCCTCGCGCGGCGTGTCGCGCTGACGAATGCCTCAGTGCTCATCAGCGGCGAAAGCGGTGCCGGGAAAGAACTGTTCGCGCAGTTCATTCATCAGAACAGCAGCCGGGCGCTGAAGCCGATGGTCGCGATCAATTGCGCCGCGCTCCCCGAGCCGTTGCTCGAGTCGGAGATGTTCGGGCATCGCAAGGGGGCGTTCACCGGCGCGGATCGCGACAAGCTCGGGCTGCTCGAGACCGCGCATGGCGGAACGATGCTGCTCGACGAAGTCACCGAGATGCCGCTCGCGCTGCAGGCGAAGCTTCTTCGCGTCCTGCAGGACGGCGTCGTCAGGCGGGTGGGCAGCGAGCGCACCGATGCCGTCGTCGATGTCCGCTTCATCGCGGCGACGAATCGCGATCCGCAGGAGGCCGTCCGGAACGGCACGCTGCGGGCCGACCTGCTGTATCGTCTCCGCGTCGTGCCGATCACGGTGCCACCGCTTCGCGATCGCAAGGACGACATCCCGCTCCTCGCGGCGCACTTTCTCGCCGAGTCGTGGGCGCGGCATCATCCGACTCCGCTACCGGCGCCGCGTCTCGCCCCGGCGGCGCTCGAGCACCTCCGGCTACTTCCCTGGCATGGCAACGTGCGCGAGCTGCACAACGTGATGGAACACCTCGCGGTGCTTGCCGAGCCGGGACAGACCATCAAGCCGGAAAACCTGCCGGTGATGGCCGCCGAAGTCCTGCCCGAGGAACGCGCAGGAATGCCATCAGAGATGTTGCGCGAGAAATTTCATGTCGCGAAGGATCGACTCGTGACACAGTTCGAGCGCGTCTATCTCTGTGAGCTGGTCGATCGCGCTGCAGGAAACCTCGCGCGCGCCGCGCGGATGGCGGGCATCGACCGGGCGACGCTCTATCGGCTCATCGAGAAGCATCACATCCCGATTCCGCGCGATCCCGCGCTCAAGCGGTGAATGTCTTCAAGGCCGCCGACTCGCGCACCGATGCCGATCGTCCGGATACGCCGCCACGCGCACTCCGCCTCCTCGCCGAGGTCGCGCATGACATCCGCTCACCGCTCACGTCGATCCTCTACCTCGTCGAGGGGATGCACTCCGGCCAGGCGGGGCCCGTCACGCCCGAGCAGGAGCGCCATCTCGCGCTGATCTACACGGCGACGTTCCAGCTCAACATGCTCGTCAACGACCTGACGGAGCTGGCACATGGTGGCCTCGATCTCCTCCGACGCGACCGGATCTGCTTCTCACTCGATGACGTGCTCAACTCGGTGCACGGCCTGGTCCGACCCGTTGCCGAGGAGCGACAGCTCGAACTGCGCGTCGAGAAATCGGCGAGCGACCTGCGCTTCGGGAATCCCGCGGCGCTGACGAGGGTGCTCCTCAACCTCGTCAGCAATGCCCTGCGCGTGACGTCGAGCGGATCGGTGAGCATCGAGATCCGCGAACGCCCGCGTGCCTGCATCGAGGTGTCCGTTCGCGACACCGGACCCGGGCTCTCGGAGGAGGCGTTGAAGCGCCTGTTCGAGCCCTTCACGACGCATGGCCGCAAGCGCCGCGGGCTGTCGAGCGTGGGTCTCGGACTCTCGATCTGCCGGCGCCTCGTGCGCGGCATGGGCAGCGAGCTGATGGTCGAGAGCTCTCCTGCCAGGGGTACGCGTTTCTTCTTCGCGGTTCGTCTGCCGCGCGCGCGGGCCACGGCAAGGGCGGATGGTCTGCGCGAGTGCGTGCAGGAACTGGCGGACGCATCACCCAGTGGGCAGTCGCCGTCGATGCCGAGCGACATGTAGTCTTGCGCGACCGTGTCTGGCTTCAACACTGCGATGAGAGATGAGAGATACCGCGATCGAGAGACGAGAGACAAGAGAAGCTGCGAGCACGGCGAAGCGTCGAGATGAGGCTTCGCCGGCTGCGCTGACTGCCGTGGGTCACACGCCGATCAGCTGCAGCGGCCGTGCCTAACGGTACGGAACGTCGAATCGGCCGTTGATAAACGTGACCGTGTCAGCGCTTCCGGCGAGAGCGCAGGTGGCGCATGTCCCGACGGCGATTCCCTCGAACGTTGCGGTGATGCGATCGTTTGTGAGCGCGGTGATCGTAACGTGCATCACCGGCCGCGGCGTGTCGAAGGAGGCCTGCGAGCCGAAGTTGTGATGGCTCCCGCCGAGTGGCCCTGTCTGCCAATACCCACTCACCACGCACATGCTCGTCGGGGTCGTCGGCGTCAGGCACATCGGCACCGGGCCGAGGGCCGGCGGGCCGGCGAAGACGATGTCGAAGAGCTGCGGCCCGTCATGTTGCGAGCCGGTAACGTCGATGATCGTGTTCGGCCCATCGGTGCTGATGAATCCACCGGCTCCCGTTGGGTAATTCTGCGCAGCGAACTTCCTGCTGCCGACGACGTCGAACGTCCCGTGTGGCGCGTCCGGGAGCGAGCCATGATAGTCGAAGGCCATCGAACCATTATGACCGGGCTCCGTTGAGTTGGAGCAGGCGACGAGGAGGAGAGCTGCGGCGAGACGTGCGAGCAACGAGCGCGGCATCCGGTACCTCGCGAAGGGGCAGAGTGCGAGCATACGTGCCGATGAGGCGCCCGGCAAGTAGCTTGGCTCGCCATGTACCTCGAGCACCAATCGCCGCTCTCGGCGATGCTGATCATTCTATTCGCCGCCTTGCTTGCGGGGACCGTGTATTACCTGCGCCGAGGGACGCGGAGTCAGCGACTCTGGCGCCTGCTGAATCGAAGCTGGAGCACCCGACCGGCGAAGCGATTCCACAGCCTGCAGCGAAGCGACTATCTGCGAACGGCGGGCAAGGCAAGCGCGGTCGCTGCCGCGTGCGCGGCGGTAGCCGTCGTCATGGCGCTACTCGCAGATGCGATCCGATCGCGCGGCGGAGCGAATTGGACGGATGGAATCCTGTTCATCGCGTCGATCGGGATGGTCGTGGCGATTGCCGGCGCGTTAGGCCAGCTCTGGCGCGCAGCGACGTTCCGTCCCGCGGACACGGGACTGCCGTTCACTGTCTTGTCGAATCGCGTACGCGTGGGTACGGCGACATTCATCGCATACGATTCCGCGCGCGGCGTCTTCGCCGGGCCATTCCACCCCGAGCCTGCGTTTGCGTCGATTCATCCCATCGTCAGGCTCCTCTCCGAGGCCTACCCGGAGATCGGCGGGCCAGATGCGCGGCGAGCGAAGCTCGACGAGTACCTGGCGCGGAAGGATCAGTTGAAGCTCGAGCTGCTCGATCCGGAAGGTATTCTCGCGCCGACGAGGGAGATCAGCATTCTCGATTTCACGATCGAGGGTGGGGAGGACGTGTTCAGGATCGATGTGGAGGCGGAGATCGAGGAGTGGGAGCGGCGGGGGTTCGTAGAGGCGGCGACGTAGGAGAGGAAGCTGGCCAATGTCGATGTAGCGTGGTGCGGAGGAACGCAGCGGGAACAACGTGCAAAACCGATGGAGCGCTAACGGGCAGACCGGGCCTGTGGCGTAGCGTCGCCCCCGGCCAGGTGGGCAGCAGCCAACGTGATCGCAACCGCAGAACGATGGTCCCGCTGGTGTTCAGTGACCACTCGCGGGTTGGGCATGTCAATCGACGTCGTACGGCGCACCCTTCGTTATGAGATCTGAGCTCTTCAGGGCGCCGCTGTAGCCTTCCGAATAGTTTGCCCCGCGACTCGATGCATCCCCTTTCAAAGAAATCCTACCTCGCCGGCGCACAGTGTCACCGTCGCCTCTGGTGGCAGCTGCACGACCCCACCGCCTACGAGCTGCGCGAGACGACCGCCGTCAGGCACCTCCTTCGCGAAGGAACGCGCACCGGCGCGCACGCCCGCACCTTCTTTCCTGACGGTCTGCTCATCGAGCGTCCCGAGCATTGGGACACCGCCGCTGTACTCGATGCCTCACGCGCCGCCGTCGCTGACACGGGCATCCCTGCGATCTTCGAAGCCGCGTTCAACGCGCATGGCACGACGGTCTACACCGACATCCTCGAACGTCAGGCAGATGGGTCGTTCGCACTCATCGAAGTGAAGATGACCGGCTCGATGAGCGAGGCGCGGCACATCCCCGACATCGCGATCCAGACGTACGTCCTCCGCATGGCCGGCGTCACCGTTAGCCGGTGTGAGATCATGCATATCAATGTCGCGACCTGCCGGCATCCGGATCTCTCGAATCTTTTCGTTCGGGTCGACGTCACCGCGGCCGTCGAGGCGCGACTTGTCTCGATCGGTGCCGAGCTCGATGCGATGCATCTCGTAGCCGCTGCCGCTGCGCCGCCGGAGGTGCCGACGGGAGAGCACTGCTCGAAGCCGGAAGAGTGTCCCTTCCTCGATCGCTGCTGGCCACCGCTTCCCGATCACCACGTATCGACGCTCTACCGCATCAGCGCGAAGAAGACTGCCGAATACCAGGCTAGTGGCTGGAATACCGTCGGCGATCTTCCCGAATCGGTGAAGCTCTCGGCCATCGCCGCCCGCCAGCGTCGCGCCGTCAGGCAGGGAACGATCGTCGTCGAGCGCGACGCGCTGGTCGCAGCTCTCGCGACGCTGCGGCGACCGGTGGCGCACATTGACTTCGAGACGATCTCGCCCGCGATCCCGGTGTGGCCGGGATGCGGCCCCTTTGCGCAGATCGTCGTTCAGTCGAGCTGTCACTTCATCGGGCTCGACGGACACGCCGAGCATCGCGCCTGGCTGTTCGATGGCGATGGTGATCCGCGGCGGCCGGCCGCGGAAGCGGTAATCGCCGCATGTGTGGGCGCGGTCACCGTCACTGCCTGGTACTCGAGCTTCGAGCAGCGGTGTATCGAACTGCTCGCCGAGGCGTGCCCTGACCTCGCCCAAGCGTTAGGCGAGATCCTCGGCAAACTCGTGGACCTTCTGCCGGTCGTCCGCGAGAATGTCTACCATCCGCACTTCGCCGGCAGCTTCTCGTTGAAGAAAGTTCTGCCTGCGCTGGTCGAAGACCTGAGCTACGAGGGACTCGCGATCGCCGAAGGTGGAACCGCGACCGCAGAATTGGCTCGGCTCTTTCTATACCCGCACGAAGTCGACGCGGACGAACGCGAGCAGCTGCGCCTTGATTTGCTCGCATACTGCGAGCGCGACACACAGGCGATGGTCGCGCTCACGGACCGGCTTCACGCATTGGCCGAATTGCCGCCTTCCTGAGGTCGCGATGCTCAGGGCGGACTCTCGACGACCGAGCCGTTCACTCTCTACGTCACTCGACGTATCGCTCCTTCCGTCAGTCCCCTGCACGTTGCGTGGTCTCCAATCCGCTGCGATCACGGCCCTCTACCCGGATCCTGCCATGCGACCTCGCGCCCCCTCTTCGCGCTGGCTCACCCTCGGCTGCCTCGCGCTGGCGGTCCTCAGCGGCTGCATCATCTCCCGCGGCGTCGCGGTCCAAACACTCGCGGTCACTGGGAGCGACTCGGCCACGGTGAAGTCGCCGGTGAAGGCGCACCTCGATGATGGATCGACGGTGGTGTTCGCGAAGGGAGCGACTGTCGCGCACGAGGCGGTGACCGGGGAAGGAGAACACTTCACCGCGACACTGCGCTCGATGGGGCGGCTGGACTCGATTCCGCTCGGCCGAGTCATCGGGATGGAGACGTTTCGCACGGTGCACGACCAGGGCAGGACGGTCCTGTACTCGACGCTCGCTGCCGCGGCGGTCCTCGCCGGTGGCGTCGCGCTCGCCTGTGCCTCCGACCCGAAGTGCTTCGGCTCCTGCCCGACGTTCTATGCCGACAGCGCCGGTGTCCCGGTGCTCGAGGCGGAAGGATTCTCGTACAGCATCGCTCCGCTGCTCGAGGCGCGAGACATCGACCGGCTGCGCACGCAGCCTGATTCGGCGGGGATCGTCAGGCTGCAGGTCTGGAACGAGGCGCTCGAGACGCACTACATCAACAATCTCGCCCTCGTCGAGGCCACGCACCACGCGGACGAGATGGTGCTCCCCGACGAGCATGGCCGTCCGGTCGCGGTCTCGAATTACGTCCGCATGTTAGGCGCGACCGATCGCGCCGGGCGCGACGTCGGGTCGCGGCTCGAGCGCGCGGACGGGGTGCTCTTCAGCACCGACAGCGCCACGCTCGGCGGCGTCAGCGCCGGCGACATGGACGATCACATCGACCTCACCTTCCCGCGCCCCGTCGGGAGCGACAGCGTCGCGATCGTGCTGCGGATGCGCAACTCGCTCCTCAACACGATCCTCTTCTACGACTACATGCTCGCGCGCCCCGGCGCGCGCTCGCTCGACTGGATGGAGAACGACCTCGGTCGCATCGGGCCGACGGTCGCGCTCGGGAAGTGGTACAACGGCAAGCTCGGGATGCGCGTCTCGGTGAAGGGGCCTAACGGTTGGGAGCAGGTGACGAAGCTCTCCGATTACGGGCCGATCGCCTGGCGCGACGTGGCGGCGGTGATCCCCACCTCGACCAGCGGCGATTCGATGCACGTCCGCATCGCCTTTCTCGCCGACCAGTGGCGGATCGACCGGCTCGCCGTCGCGACCAGCGTCAGGCGCGTGCCGACGCGGACGATCGATGCTTCCGACGTCGAGGGCGCCGCCAACAATCACGAGGCTGTCGCGCTCGAGGCAATCGGCGCTGCCGACGAGGACTACCTCGAGACGTCGCCGCGCCAGCGGTTCACCGTCTCGTTCGATGTCGGCCGCTCAGAGCCCGGGAAGTCGCGCACCTTCCTTTTAGTATCACAAGGTTACTATACCGAATGGGTGCGAGGCGGGTGGCTCACCGGCAAGCGCGACACGTCGGCGTTCAAGCCCGAAGACGCGACGCTCCTCAGCGCGCTGCAGAGCTGGCGGGCCCAGAAGGACTCGATGGAGAAGCAGTTCTATCGCAGCCGGATTCCGGTGCAGTGACCATGCAAACCATCAATCGGATCGCGTTCGCCGCCGCCACGATCGTCACCGCCGCGTGCTTCACGGGGCCAAGTGCGACGAGCTACTACGGTGTCACCGACGGGGGCGGGATCAAGGCGACGGTCCACGTCCCTGGTGGGAAAAGCAAAGGCGAGCTGCTCGAGGTGCGCGAATCGGCGCTGCTGCTCCTCGACGGCTGCAAGCTGAGCCTCATCCCATTCGCCTTGATCGTGGAGTCGCGGTTTTCGGGGATCAATCCCGCGTACAAGGGTGGATTGCCGTCGGCGAGCGAGCGCGCGGAACTGAAGGCGTTGAGCCGGTTCCCCGGCGGCGCGCCGCAGGCAGTGATCGATGAGTACCTCCACTGCGCGTCGATGACCGCGCCGGCAGTGATCGGGGCCCGTCCGGACGCGGCCGACAGTGCCGCGGCGTTCCTCGCTGCGGCGCGGATCGCGGTCCGCCGTTATGTCTCGCTCGACAGCGCGATCGCCGCCGGCTACCGGAAGCTTGGCGCCGACCTGCCAAGCCTCGGCGAACACTGGATCCAGCCGGCGCTGGTGATGACGGGGGGAATCGACGCGTCACGACCGAGCATCCTGATCTACATCCGCACTGCATCTGGGCCCGCCCTCGCCGGCGTCGCGTGGACGAAGGTGCTCGGCCCGAACGACCCCTATCCATCGCAGCCGGCTGGAACGGAGGCGTGGCACGAACATAACGGCAGCGTCGCGGAGGAGACGCTGCCGATGATGCATCACCACGGTGCCATGTCCTCACACGAGGCGACGCGCGTTGCAATCGTGCACGCATGGATCGGAATCGCCAACCCGCGTGGAATCTGGGTCGCGGAGAACTGGGCGCTCCCCTTTGCTCGGGCCGGGCTCCGCGCTGACGGTGCGACCGTCGCGTCAGCGCGGGGGATGAGCCTGACGGCACCGGGCGCGACGGCGTACTACGAGCGCGTGATCGCGAGCGCAGCCGGGAGCGACAGCGTCGGGCTCGCGCGCGCGACCGCGATTCTCGCCGAGTCGCGGGACGAGGCGCTGGCGGTGCAGCGCGAATCGTCGCCGGTGTTGAGCGAAGCGCAGATCACGCGACTCGCCGAGGTCTGGACGGAGCTGTGGGTGCGAGTGACTAACGGCGCGTCCGCATCGGGGGACGAGCAGCTGCGACGGCTCGCGTCGGCGATGCAATGAGGTGAACCACACCGGCGCGCGATTGCCGCATCGGTGCCCTCATCGCATATTCAGTGATCATCGTCAGGCAGCCGTGCAGATCCGCGCGAGCCCGAGACGAACCGCTTCTCCCCAGCAGAATCATGAAGTTCTCTCATCACTGGTCGCGCCGCGCGATGCGCGCGACGCTGACGCACGCGGTCTTCGCTGTCGCGCTCGCTGCATCACTCCCACTGACGGCATCAGCCCAGTTCCGCGGCGCACCGAAAGCGAGCGGAACGTGTGGCAACTCGCCGCTCTATCGCGTGCCGGTCTACGCCACGCTCGAGATGGTGGACCGCGATCATCCACTCCCGCCGCCGGACCTCCAGAACCTGCTGCAGGCGGTGGTCGATCGTGCCGACACGCTGCTCGGCGGGAGGCCGGGGGTGCTGCCGAGGGGCGAGCCGGCGATCACGGGGAACGCGATCGGCCGCGACATCATCGTCAGCTGGCATCGCGACGGCAAGCTGACGTCGACGATCGACGGCGAGACTGATCCGAGATTCAACGCCAGCAATCTCGCCGGCGCGCGGCTGCTCGCGCGCGCGCTCGATTCGGCGCAGAAGGCGGGCGACATCTTCCTCACTTGGCCGGCCGCGGCTACCGGGGACTCGATCGGCTTCACGATCGAGCTGCGTGCCGCCGAAGTCGACGGATCAGGAAAGGTGTACCCCGTGCACGCGTCGCTCGGCATTCCGGCGATGAGCCTCGACGTTTCAACGGAGGAGCCGGTGAAGATCCTCAAGGCGCCGAGGATCGATTATCCGTCGTATAGTCAAGCCGGTCATGCGACCGGTGTCGTGCTGATGCAGTATGTCGTCGACACTTCCGGTCGCGCCGACATGAGCACGGTCAAGGACCTCTGGCCGAAGAACAAGCCGCGGCCGGTGGACGAGACGTCGGAATTCTACCGCGAGTTCCGGCGAGCGGCGGAGCGGGCGATCGCCGATGCGCGCTACATCCCGGCGAGCATCGGTGGCTGCCCGGTGCGGCAGATGGTGCAGCAGCCGTTCACGTTCGCACTGCGCTGAGGTGATGCTGGTCGCGGCGAGCAGCGTCGCGGTCGGACTGGTGCCGCGACGCCGCTGCCTGACGGCGCGGAGTTGGCGCGTCGCGCAGTTCGCCCTTGTTGTGGTGCTTGCACCGCTTGCCCGCACCGCGCAGGCCCAGGCCGACACGGTCACCAACCCGCACATCTTCGATCCGGGAAGCTGCGTCTCGTCACTCGGCGACAGCGCATTCACCCGGACGCCGGTCTATGCGCGAGTCGCGATGCGCAGCCCGATCCCGCAGCGGGTACCGGCGCTGCTCGCCAACGTGCTGCAGGCGGTGGTCGACCGCGCCGACTCGGCGTTAGGCTCGCCACCGCCGTACCTGCCTAACGGGGAACCGGCGGTCGACTGGCGCACGCTCGGCGGCGGGCTGCTGCTCACCTGGCATCGCGACGGACGGCTGACGTGGACGGTCAGGGACGACAGCACGAAGAGCGCTGCGCCGACAACAGCGCTGACAGCCGCGGCGACCACTGCGGCAACGGTAACCAGCGCGTCCGCGTCGACCGCCGCTCGCGATCCCTCGGCGCTGGCGCGGCTGTTCGGTCGCGCGATCGATGCGACGGTCGCGACGGGGGAAGTATTCCTCGCCTGGCCGCGCGAGTCGCAGAGCGACTCGGTCCAGTTCGACATCGACTTCGAGCGCGCCCGGGTCAACGAGCAGCGAAAGCTCGAGCGGCCCGAGGCGACGCTGGCAATTCCAATGCTGAGCGTGCGGGCGCCGTGGGAAACGCCGGTGCGCGTGCTGAGGAAGCCGGCGCGCGTCGATTATCCATTCGAGCTGCAGCAGCGCGGCGTGCGGGCGACAGTCCTCGTCAGCTTCATCGTCGACACTACGGGCGTCGCAGACCCGAGCACGATCCGCGATGCGTGGCCACCATGGCGTCCGCGACTGACCGGCCAGCTCGCGAAGTACTACGACCAGTTCTACGACGCCGCGGTGAAGTCGATCGGCAGCGCGCGCTTCGCGCCGGCGACGATCGCCGGGTGCAAGGTGCGCGTCCGCGTCGAACAGCCGTTCACCTGGCAGATCGCGAACTGATCGCGGCCCGCGCCCGACATGGCGCATCGTAGCCTCGTCCTCTAGCGCGGCGGTCGGATACGCTGCATGCTCTCGATCTCTCGCGGCCCACCGCGGGCGTCGCCCAAGGGCACGAGAGCACCGCCGGCGCGAATGCCGGTCAAGCAAGTGGAGGTTGCGATGCAGCGCATTCTCGCCACGCTCGCTGTAGTCGCCGCGCTCACCGCGTGCGATGCCCGCTCCCCCGACAGTGCCGCACCCGTCGCGCCCGATGCGTCGCACGTATCGGACAACGCGGCGCCGCAGGTGATCGCCAGTGGACTCTGGTTCCCGCGCGGCTTCGCCTTCGGACGCGACGGCGCGATCTATGTCGCCGAAGCGGGAGTTCCCGAAGGGAACGAGATGTCCACCATCGGTCAGTGCGCGCAGGTGCCAGGCGCGCCCGGCGATGGCCCCGGTCCATGGACCGGCGGCTTCACCGGTCGCATCTCGCGCGTGACGATGCATGGCGAGCGGACAACCGTCGCCAGTGCGCTGCCGTCGGGACGCGATCAGTTCGGCGACGTCGAAGGTCCGGCCGACATCGCCTTCCACGAGCACCAGATGTTCCTGATGATCAGCGCCGGCTGCGCGCACGGACATCTCAACGAGCCATCGAGCCTCAACCGGGTGGAGAAGAACGGCAAGCTGCACATGACCGCGGACCTGAGCCGCTGGCTGCACGCGAACCCGACCGCACACCCGGAACCAGACGATTTCGAGCCCGACGGGAGCTGGTACAGCATGGTCGCCGCCGATGAGCGCTTCTTCCTGGTCGAAGCGAACCAGGGAAACCTCGTCAGCGTCAGGCCTAACGATGGGCACATCCGCCGCGTCGCCGACGTGTCGGCGACGGAGAACGGGCACGTCGTGCCGACGGCGGTCTCGCTGGTGCGCGGACGCGACGACGTGCTCGTTGGCGAGCTGCGTCCGTTCCCGTCAGTTCCGGGAAGCGCGGACGTGATTCGCTACGATCGCGACGGCTCGGTCGACAGCCGCCTTCATGGCTTCACCGCCATACTCGGTACCGCCAGCGACTGGCGCGGCAACACGTACGTGCTCGAGAGCTTCACCTGTCCGACCGCCGATCCGTGCTTCCCCTCCCCGGGAAGCGGGCAGGTGATCCGCGTCGCGCGGGACGGGACGCGGAGCGTGGTCGCGACGGGACTGAGCTTCGCCGGCGCGCTGCGCATGGGACCGGACGGTGCGCTGTACGTGTCGAACTTCAGCTACGGGCCGCCGCGGATGGGGCAGATACTCCGGATTCCGATCTGAGCTTGGAGGGCGGAGGCGTCGGGGGTCGCGCAGGGGTCGGGGCTCGCTCAGGGGGTCAGGGGTCGGGGGTCAGGGTCAGGCGGCCAGCGTGTCTCGCCGGGACTCGTGCGTTAGGCAGCGCGAGTGCAGAGCCGTCGCCGACCCCTGACCCCTGACCCCTGATCCCTGACCCCTGACCCCTGACCCCTGAAACCCCGCTTCAGTACATCCCGTCGGTCCGCGACATCCGCAACTCGGCACTGAGGTCGCTGCCTAACGCGATGACGGTCAGCGTGCCGCGCCATGGCCGGCCCTTCGTGTCGTTTGCTTCCACCGACTGGACGGCGAGGCCGTCGCCGGTGAGGAGAGCGCCTGTCTTCCACCCCGCCTTCTCCAGCTGCGCGGCGAAGTGCTGGATCAGCGCGGATGGCGCCATCGTCGTGCGGTATCGCGCCGCGTCCACGCGCGAGTCCACACCGGAGCTCCCGCCGCCGCCGCCGCGCATCTGGACGCCGGCGGGCGGAACGAGGGTGGGAAACAGCAGGTCGTACTGTTGCACGGGGAATGAGCGCGAGGCGCCGCCGCAGGAAGATCCAGTGTCGTCGCGGTAGAAGCTCGCCCGCACGAGCTTCGCGCCGACTGATGCGCCGGGGACACCGAGGACGGTGACGCGCGCCGAGTCGCGGCAGAGCCACGCGTAATCGAGGCGCGCGAGCTCGCTGGAGACGAAGCCGCCGCGCTCCGGCGGTCTCTCCGGACTCGTCCAGCCGGCGCCGCGCAGAAACGTTGCGTACGCCGCAGCCGGATCGGCCTCGCTCGCCGGGTACACCAGGACGACGGTGCTCCGTCCGGCACGCCCGAAGCCGCCGGCAATCGTGACCGGGGTCGGCGGAAGCCACGCCGCCGGGAATCCGTTAGGCGCCGAGCCGACGTAGAAGCTGGCGTCGCCCGAGGAACCTGGTTCGCCTGGCGCCGCCATCAACGCACGGGCGAGCGTCGCGGGAATCTGTGTCGCCTGGCCCGACGCAGTCGAAGGTCCGGCGATGGCGCCGAGTGCGAGCGTCAGCAGCAACGGGCGCAGGACTTTCATTGTCGTCTCCTCTTTCCGGGTGTTCGCCGCACGGCGACACACTTTCCGGCAAGACGAAGGCCAACGACCGGCGCGCCAGCTTCGACGCGCCAACTTCGATGCGCGGCTGCAATACGCCAGTGGCGATGCCTCGCCGCCTAACGCGCGCCGGTCACGGCCTCCCGCGGCCGCGCGAGATGCTGGACGCCGAGCCGGACTTGCTCAACCCGTGGCGACCGCCGCCGAAGGCGGTGCGGAGGGAGCGGGCGCCATCGAGTGAGCCGAAGGCGGTGCCGATGCCGATGATCGCACTCCAGCGCGGAGTCGCGCCGCTGATGCCGTGACTGGTCTCGATGTTCAGCGCGAACGGGCCGGCCACCGTGTACGAGAGGCCGGCCGCGACCGAGCGCCCGCGTCCGTATGAACTGTCGACGGCGCCGAGGTCGGTCGAGAAGTCGGCGAGCAGCGAGACGTGGCTCCCCGCCTGGTAGCTGGCGCCGACGTCGCCCCAGCCGCTGCCCCCGCCATTGAGCGCGGACTGCGCGGCGACGCTGCTCAGTGCATGGCCCGCGCCGGCATACAAGGTCACGTTCTCGCTCGGCGAGATGTCGCCGCCGACCCCGTACGACGTGCCTAACGCTCCGGTGCCGAAACCGGTCGCGGTGTCGCCGACCGGGAGCGTCGCCCCGAACGAGAGCTCGACGCTCCCGGCGAGCAGCCCGCCGAACGGATGCGCCCAAGCCAGGCTGACCGGGACGTCGGTGAGTCCCGACGTGCTCGCGGTGCCATTGCCGCTGCCTGACGGTTCGGTGGCGCGGGCGAAGGTCGGCTCGATGGTCGCCGACCATCCGCGCGCGGGACGAATCGCGATCACCACACTCGCCGCGTCCTCGGTTCGACCGCCGTCGTAGCGAAGGCTGCCGACGGTGACGCCGGACGCGATGCGCGGCGGGTGCGCGTCGGGCTGGGAATCCTGCGCGGCGAGTGACGACGCGGTCGTCGAGACGACGAGGAGGATCGCGAGGGACGAGTGAACGATCGAGGCAGGCATCGGCGGCGGGGAAGCGGGTGAGACGTGCGTCTTTCGATTGACGCGCGACGCGGGGCGCGGTTACGCGTCGCACGTCGCCGCATTTAGCTCGCGTTTAGCTCGCGTTTAGATGTCGGGGCGCTGGACAGCTGTAAGCGATACGCTGTCAGCAGAAAGCGACGACGTCCGCCTGCACCGGGGATGAACGCCGTGCGCTCACTGCTTGCGGCTTATCGCTTACAGCCATGCCTATGGTGGAGGCCAGCAGATCCCGGCGCTGCTGCCTAACGGCGCGCCGCCGGCAGCGTCAGGCGGAACGACGAGCCGACGCCCTTCTCGCTCTCCACCGTCAGCGAGCCGCCCATCCCCTCGGCGAGATCGCGGCTGATCGCGAGGCCGAGGCCTGTGCCGTCGGCGGTCCGGGTGAGGTCCGCGCGCACCTGGACGAAGGGCTCAAAGATCGCGGCGAGCTTCTCGCGGGGGATGCCGATCCCGGTGTCACTCACCGTGATCGAGACCGTCGGTTCTTCGGCATCGTGTTCGTCCTCACAGACGAGGGCGATGCGCCCGCCGCGATCGGTGAACTTGATCGCGTTCGAGAGGAGATTCACGAGGATCTGGCGCAGCTTCTCCGGATCGGCGCGCATGGCGAGATCGGGAGGACAGTCGCCGACGGTGAGCTCGAGGCCGCGCGAGCGTGCCTGCGGTGCGACGAGTTCTTCGGCCGCGGCGAGCGCGGAGTGAACAGGGACATCGTCCAGCTCGTAGCGCACCGATCCCGTCTCGAGCTTCGCGTAGTTGAGCACTTCATTGATCAGGCCGAGCAGGTGGCGCTGGCTCGTCTGGATGCGCGTCAGGTCTGCGCGCTGCTGCTCGGTGATCGGGCCGCGCACTTCCATCTCGAGGAGCTGTGCGTAGCCCGCGATCGCGTTGAGGGGGGTACGCAGCTCGTGGCTCATGATGGCGAGGAATTCAGACTTGGCGCGGTTCGCCGCTTCGGCTTCGGCACGCGCGGCTTCGGCGTCGGCCCGCGCCAGCTCGCTGACCGTCAGCAGGCGCTCGACGTTGCGTTGCGCGCGCACCTGCTCGGTGACGTCCGTCCCGTGCGCGATGATCCCGGTCGCATGGCCATGTTCATCGACGAGTGGCTGGTAGATCAGGTCGACGAACCGCTCCTCCTGCGGCGCGTCGGGCGTGCGGGCGAGCTTCACGGGAAGCGCGCGTCCGACGAATGCCTTTCCCGTCGCGACCACTTCCTTGACGATGCGATCGTAGCCCTGCCCGCGAATCTCGGGAAGCGCCTCGAGTAATGGCTTGCCGATGATGTCGCGATGTCCGACGAGCTGGTAGTACGCGTCGTTCACCAGCTCGAAGACGAGCTCCGGACCGGTGATGACGGCGAGGAACGACGGGGCGAGGCGGAAGACATCGGCGAGACGGTTCTTCGAGACCTTGAGCTCAGCGAGCAGCGTCTTGAGTCGCGCCTCGCCGAGCACGCGCGTGGTCGTCTCCTGGCAGACGACGAGCGTGCCGCCGATGCTGCCGTCGTCATCGCGCACGGGGCTGTAGCCATACGTCCACCACACGTCCTCGAGGCGACCGTTCCGCTCGATGGGCAGATGCTGGTCCTCGTGCCAGGTCGCGCCGCGGCCGCTCATGACCATGTCGATCTGCGGGCCAATCGTGTCCCAGATGTCGGTCCAGAATTCCTTGCCCTTCGCGCCGAGCGCACGCGGATGACGGCCGCCGGAGCCGAAGCTCGGGCGATACGCATCATTGTAGATCTGGACGAGCTCCGGTCCCCACCAGAGGAACATCGGGTGGCGCGACATCAGCAGCGTCCCGACGATGCTGCGAAGGCTGTGCGACCATGACTCGACCGGCCCGAGTGGCGTGGACCCCCAATCGAAGTCCCGGCACCGCTGTGCCATCTCGCCATCGCCGGCGAAGACCGTCGCCGCAATCGCCGAGTCCGGCGAAGCGCCGTTCGTGACGGTGGACGAGCCATTCGGGGACATGAAGAGAAACTAAGAAATGGCGAGGGGGGGAGGGAGGGGTCAGAGCACTTGAAATGACTCGCGCGTCACTTCAAGGGGTCAGAGCAGTTGAATGGCGATGACGCGGGGCGCATTTCGATGACGCTCTTCGAGACATCATCATTCTTCAACGACTCTGACCCCTTGATCCGTTTACGTTTCGCGCGTGACTCTGGAACTGTTCGCACTGCTCGTGGCGGTCGGGTCGTTTCTCGCCGGGATGCTCGGGGCGCTGACGGGGCTCGGCGGCGGGATCATCGTCGTCCCGATGCTGACGCTGCTCTTTCACGTCGACATCAGGTACGCGATCGGGGCGTCGCTCGTCTCGGTGATCGCGACCTCGTCGGGGGCGGCAGCGGCGTACGTGCGCGAAGGGTGGACCAACGTGCGCGTCGGGATCTTCCTCGAGGTAGCGACGACCATCGGCGCGCTCGCCGGCGCGGCGCTCGCCGGGTTCATCCCGACGCGGGCGCTGGCGATGCTGTTCGGGATTGTGCTGCTCTACACGGCGTTCCGCTCCTTCCAGTCGCGCGAGGAACACGCAATCGACGACCCGCCGCATCCGTGGGCGACAAAGCTCCGCCTCAACGGGACGTACCCGTCGCCTAACGGCGTCAGGCACTACACCGTGCAGGGAGTGCCGCAGGGATTCGTCCTGATGCTCGGCGCGGGGATACTCTCGGCGCTGCTTGGCATCGGCTCCGGGGTGGTCAAGGTGCTGGCGATGGACCGGACGATGAAGCTGCCGTTCAAGGTCTCGACGACGACGAGCAACTTCATGATCGGCGTGACCGCGGCGGCGAGCGCGGGAGTCTACCTGCACCGCGGCTACATCCAGCCCGAGATCGCGTTCCCGGTGATGCTCGGCGTCCTCGCCGGCGCGCTGCTCGGCGCACGGGTGCTGGCCCGGGCGAACGTCCGCTGGCTGCGCATCCTCTTCACGGCGGTGGTAGTGGTGATGGCGTTCCAGATGCTGTACAAGGGAATGCGAGGTGGCGTATGAGGAACGACCCGCCTAACGCTCCGCGCGCCCGCTGGAGTGATCATGAAGTCGAACAGCTGATCGGGCGGCTCCTCCAGGTCGGCGTCCTGGTCGCGGCGGCGATGGTGGTCGCCGGCGCGGCGATGATGCTTGCACAGCACGGGCGCACCCCGGTCGCGTTCAGCAGCTACAGCGATGCGGCGTCGCCCCTCCACGAGCTCGGTGGAATCGTCCGCGGAGCGGTGAGGCTCGACAGCATGGCGATCGTGCAGCTCGGGCTCGTGCTGCTGATCGCGACGCCGGTCCTGAGGGTCGCCCTGACGCTGGTCGCGTTCGTGGTCCAGCGCGATCGCACTTACGTGGTCCTCACCGCGGTGGTCCTGGCGTTGTTGCTCTACGGGCTGCTCTGGGGACGCGCCTGACGCGCGGGAGCACTCGGCTTGTCGCGCGAATCCTTGCGGACCGCGTCAGCGCTTCGGCGATGATCGCGCAGGTTGTTCAAGGGGTCAGAGTCGTTGAAAAATGATGATGCTGTGATGAGCGTGATCGAAAAGCCCCGCCCGTCATCGCCATTCAACTGCTCTGACCCCTTGAGATGACGCGCGCGTCATCTCAACGGCTCTGACCCCTTGATCACTTCCGCAGTCCGTGCAGCAACAGCTCGACGCTCGAGTCGAGCAGCCGTTTCTCGCTGACCTTCACGCCGGGGATGCCGTCGGCGCGCTGCTGCCAGACGAGCTGCAGCATCACGCCGGAGACGAAGATGCGCGCCGCGACGTCGGCGTCGACGTCGGCGCGGAAGTCGCCTGACGCTTTCCCCTCCTCGATCATCTTTGCCAGCAAGCGCCAGCCTCGGACCGGCCCGCCGCGCAGCCATTCGCGCCGGACTGCCGGCGCCTCGGCGCCGATTCCCTGGAGGAGCGCATACATCCGCTGGCGCGCCGGATCGCCGCTGCCGAACGCCTGATGGGCAAAGGCACGGACGCGGTCGGCCGCCGAGTCGTAGGTGCCGTGCCTGACGGCATCGATGCGCGCGAAGGCGCGCTCCTGATAATGCTCGACCGCGCGAAGGAGCAGTTCTTCCTTCGTGCTGAAGTAGTGATAGATCGTCCCCTTCGTGACCCCGGCCGCCTTTGCTACATCGTCGAGCGTGGTGTTGCGGTAGCCGTGCTCGGCGAAGACGGCGAGCGCCGCCTCGAGAAGCTCGCCGGGGCGGTCATCGGGGCGACGGGCCCAGCGTGAAGCGCGTGTCACGGACATCAGAGGATGGTGTTTGCCGAGTATTATACTCATGGGTATATTACGGCCAGGCGGCTGGAATGGCAATCGCCGCGGACGCGAGACGAGGACTGGATGAGCGAGGCAGTGCAGCAGGGCGGCAGCGAGATCGTTACCGAGGATGCGCCGGCGGCGGTTGTCGCCGAGGCCGAGCGAGAGCATGCGAAGCCTCGCGCCGCCCGCCATTTGCGGCGGCGAGGAGCGGAGCACAAGTACCTGATCGCGTTCGCGGTCGTGCTCGCGGCGGTGATGCAGGTGATCGACAGTTCGATCGTCAACGTCGCGCTGCCGGACATGATGGGAAACCTTGGCGCGAACCTCGACGAGATCGCGTGGGTCTCCACCGGCTACATCCTCGCCAGCGTGATCATCATCCCGCTCACCGGCTGGCTCGGCGACATGCTCGGCCGCAAGCGGTACTTCGTCGGCTCGATCATCCTCTTCACGATGTCGAGCGTCTTCTGCGGCGCGGCGCATTCGTTAGGCGCGCTCGTCCTCTGGCGGATCATCCAGGGACTCGGCGGTGGGGCGCTGATGACGGTGTCGCAGGCGGTGCTGTTCGAGTCGTTTCCGCCGGAGGAGGCGGGGACGGCGATGGCGCTGTTCGGCCTCGGCGTGATGGTCGGACCGACGATAGGGCCGACGTTAGGCGGCTTCCTCGTCGACAACTACGGCTGGCCGTGGATCTTCTACATCAACATCCCGTTCGGGATCGTCGCCGCGGTGATGATCGCGGCCTACGTGCACGATCCCGAGGCGCGAGCGAAGCCGCCGGTGATCGATTACCAGGGGATCGCGCTGCTCGCGATCAGCGTCGGCGCGATTCAGTACGTGCTCGAGCATGGCCAGCGTGAGGACTGGTTCGACTCGCGCTTCATCACCAGCCTGACGGTGATCGGCGTCATCGGCGGGATCGCGCTGCTGTGGCGCGAGCTGACAGCCGAGCACCCGGTGATCGACTTCCGCGTCCTCAAGCACCGGCAGATGTGGGTCGGCACGCTGCTCGGCGTGGTGATGGGCGTCGGACTCTACGCGATGTCGTTCACGCTGCCCGTCTTCCTGCAGAACGACCTGCACATGACCGCCGAGCAGACAGGGTTTGTACTGCTCCCCGGCGCGATCGCGACGGCGATCTCGATGGCGGTCGTTGGCCGGCTGACGAACAAGTTCGACCCGCGGATCCTGATCACGATCGGCGCGCTGATCTTCGCGACCGCGGCGTGGAAGCTGTCGCTGATCACCGGCGAGAGCGGGAAGAGCGACTTCTTCTGGCCGCTGATCTTCCGCGGCACCGGGCTGGGGCTGATGTTCGTCCCGCTGACGACCATAACGCTCGCCGAGCTGTCGCCGAAGGAGCTGCCGCAGGGCGCAGGACTCTACAACTTCTTCCGGCAGCTGGGCGGATCATTCGGCATCGCCGCGATCGCGACGCTGGTCGCGCGGTACACCTCGCAGTTCCGGGCCGTGCTCGGTGAGCATCTCGGGTCGACCGATCCGCTGACGTTGTCGCGACTCGAGATGCTGACGCGCGGACTGATGTCGAAGGGCGCCGACATGATGACCGCGCGCGCCCAGGCGCTGCGCCTGCTCGACGCCCAGCTCTTCGGGCAGGCGAGCATCATCGCGTACTCGCGCATCTACATCCTCGCCGCGTTCCTGATCCTGATGCTGATCCCGCTGCTGCTGCTGGTCCGGACGACGAAGGGCGCGGGTGGAGCGCATGCGGTGATGGAGTGAGACGGCAGCCGTTAGCCCTTAGCCATTAGCCATTAGCCATTAGCTGATCGCTATCGGCTGGCAGTGGTTCGCGTTGAGCGATGACCTCATCTCGCATGCCTAACAGCATCCCGCTGATGCGGGCCTGCTGAGCGGGACGCAGTACGCCAAAGGGAGCGATCCGCGTGATCCGCGTGATCCGCGTCATCCGTGTAATTGTCGTTCCCATTGTTACGACTCGCCGCCTCGAGTGGCGTCCACGCGCCAAGACCGTCGCGTGAGGTCGATCGACTTCGCGTGGCACGGCAGCCATGGTGCGCGCCGAAAGTCTTAACAGTGGGAACTACAATCACGCGAATTTCGCGGATCACACGGATCGTTCCTCGAGCGGGAAGGCTCCACGCGCTCGGGCCAAACCGCTTGGGGCAAGTGGGGGGAGATGGTCTCGCCGCGCTTGCCCCAATACATCCCGGCTCGGGCGATTGCCGAGCATCAAGTGCAAAGCTGGCCTCGGTGTCTCCCGCGGTTCTCTGTGTCTCCCACGACACGCTCTACGACGTCCGCTCGCGAGCCAGCCGTGAACGCCTTCGACCCATCAACGCCTTCGAAGAGCCGGCGCGTAAGGCCTAACGGCGTGGCGCTACGCTCACGCCACGCGCGGCGCGGCGAACATCGGGGCGGTGACGAGGGCGGTCGCGCCGCGGAGGCGCGGGAAGCTGGTCGGGGCGTCGGGGGTGATCGGGGTCGCGGCGGCGGCGGCGGTCAGGGCGCGGGCGGCGATCGCGGCGCGGACGATCGGCTCGATGCGGTCCCAGGCCTCGGTGATCTCGCCGCCGATGAAGATCTGCGACGGATTCAGCGCCGTTATGACCATCGACAGTCCGGCGCCGAGGTAGCGCGCGGTCTCGTCGACGGCGTGCATCGCCTTGTAGTCGCCGGCGCGGGCGCGGGCGATCACCTCGCTGACCGTGAGGCCCGTCGAATGGATGACGCCGCGGATCGCGGCCGGCGTGAGCTCCTCGCCGAGGTAGCGCGAGAGCGTCGCGATGTTCGACGCGTACGCCTCGAAGCAGCCGCGGTTGCCGCAGAAGCAGGGCGGTCCGTCGAAGCTGAGCGCGACGTGACCGAACTCCGTGGCGGTGTAGTCGTGACCGCGGACGACGTCGCCGTTGATCACCGCGCCGACGCCGACGCCGTCGGAGATCGTGACGTAGGCGAAGTCGCCGGTGGCCTCGCCGCCGCGCTGCCCGAGCCACATGTGCGAGAGCGCGCAGGCGACCGGCGCGTTCTCGATCTGCACCGGGAGATTCGTCGCGCGTGCGAGCGCGTCGCGGATGTCGACATCGCGCCAGCCGAGCTGCGGCGCGTTCAGCACGCGGCCCGTGCGATGGTCGACCATTCCCGGGACGGCGACGCCGATCCCCTCGCACTGCCCCGTCGCGGCATGCGTGCGAAGGAGCGTCAGGATCCGCGTCGCGATCTCGGCGACCAGCTCGGCCGGCGCGGGCATCGTCTCGAAGCTCTCGACGGCGATCGGGTTGCCGCTGAAGTCGGCGAGCATCACGAACGTGCGGCTGAAGCGCACGTCGACCGCGGCGACGAGCCGGTCGCGGGTGCGGAGGTGCAGCATCTTCGGGCGTCGGCCGCGGGGCGCATCGACCGTCGCGCCTTCATAGAGGAGTCCGTCCTCGATCAACTGTCCGACCAGCGACGTGACCATCCCGCGTCCGACGTCGAGCCTGCGGGCGAGCTCGGCGCGGGAGATCGGCTGGTGCTCGCGGATCAGGTTGAGCACGATCTGTCGATTGATCTGCCTCGGCGTGGCGCGAGTCGCGCGGACGAAGCTGCGGGTGTTGATCTTTCGCACTGAGGGGGGACCGGGGCGGGAGGGGGTGTTGCGCCGTCCTGTACCTCAAGGTACACTGGACGACCCGCGATTAGTTCTCTGAAAGAACATTCTCTTGGAGAGCCGGAGTCGGCAAGTCCTGGCGGCGTAGCGGCTGATAAGCCTCCAGCCGCGAACGCAGAGCGCGAGCGCGGCTTCGGGCGAGTGCAGTCGGGTGCAGGTGGGTAGAGGAAGATCGAGCGCATCGGTGGCGACCTTTTGTTCCGGTAAAGAACAAAAGCCAGCCGCCCTTCGATAGTTGGTAGTGTCGTTTCCAGCCGCGCTCTCCCAAGGCGCGACGTGCACGAGGTCCCATGGCCACGTTCGAGCTGCACGAAGACCGGTACTTCGATCCGGATCCGGCGATCCGGCGCGCGGCGCGCGCGCTCTACGCCGAGACGCGGACGCTCCCGCTCGTCTGCCCGCACGGCCACGTCGATCCGAAGCTGCTGGCCGAGGACGCAGTGTTCCCCGAGCCGACCGCGCTGCTGATCATCCCGGACCACTACATCTTCCGGATGCTCTACTCGCGCGGGGTCGCGATGGAAGCGTTAGGCGTGCCGACCCGCGACGGGACGCCGGTCGAGCGTGATCCGCGGAAGATCTGGCAGCGCTTCGCCGATCATTACTACCTGTTCCGCGGCACGCCGACCGGTGTCTGGCTCGACGCCGAACTATATGAAGTGTTCGGCGTGCGAACGAAGCTGAGCGCTGAGACGGCGCAGGCGGTCTACGACGAGATCCGCGAGAAGCTGGCGACGCCGGAGTTCCGTCCGCGCGCGCTGTACGAGCGGTTCAACATCGAAGTGCTCGCGACCACCGACAAGGCGAGCGACTCGCTCGAGCATCACGCGGCGATCCGGCAATCGGGTTGGACGGGACGGGTGATCCCGACGTTCCGCCCCGACGCGGCGTTCCGCATCGCCAGCCCGGAGTGGATGGAGGAGCTCGGCCGCCTCGAGTCGCGGACGGGCACGTCGATCGACAACGTGGGCGCGCTGATCGTCGCGCTCGAGGAGCGGCGCCGCTTCTTCCGAGAGATGGGTGCGACGGCGACAGACCACGCGGTGATCCGTCCCTTCACCGAATGGTTAGGCGGTGAGGAGCTCGAGTCGCTCTTCCAGCGCGCGCGCCGGGGCGAGGCGACGCGCGAGGACCAGCGGCGCTTCGAGGCGCACATGCTGATGGAGATGGCGCGGATGTCCACCGAGGACGGACTCGTCATGCAGCTTCATCCGGGCTCGTTCCGCGACCACAACCGCGCGGTGTTCGAGCGCTTCGGGATGGACAAGGGCGCCGACATCCCGATCGCGACGGAGTACACGCGGAACCTCGAGGCGCTGCTCAACGCGTACGGCAACGATCCGCGCCTGACGCTGGTGCTGTTCACGCTCGACGAGACGACGTACTCGCGCGAGCTCGCCCCGCTCGCCGGCCACTACCCGGCCGTCAGGCTCGGCCCGCCCTGGTGGTTCCACGATTCGATCGAAGGGATGCGCCGCTTCCGCGAGCGGACGACTGAGACTGCGGGCATCTACAACACGGCGGGATTCAACGACGACACGCGCGCCTTCTGCTCGATCCCGGCGCGCCACGACCTCGCGCGCCGCATCGACGCGAACTTCCTCGCCGGACTGGTCGCTCGCCACGTGATCGACATGGACGACGCGCGGCCGATGGCGCGGGCGCTCGCGTATGACCTCGTCCGCGAGACGTACAAGCTGGACGGACGCGGCGCGAATCCTTCGGCGAAGCGCGATGGCTCAGGCGGCGGCGCGGAAGCGCGCGCGGGGGCAAATGCGCGATCGGACGCTGGTGCAGGCGCGCGATCGGACGCCGCTGCGACATCGCCGGCGGGGGCCACATGACGATCGGCGTCGAGCGGGCACCCGTGCCTAACGCTCCGGCCGGCAGCCGGCCGGCAGCGGTGCGCATCCATCCGAGCGACGACGTCGCCGTCGCGACGCGGGCGCTCGTCGCCGGCGAGGACATCGTCATCGCAGAGGAGCGGGTGATCGTTCGCGATGACATACCCGCCGGCCACAAGATCGCGCTGCGCACCCTCGCCGCCGGCGCCGAGCCGAAGAAGTACGGCTTCGTCATCGGCGTGACGACCGAGCGGGTCGAGCGCGGATCGTGGATCCACTCGCACAACCTGCGCACGCACCTCGAGGGACACGTCGAGTACCGTTATGATCCGGTCGCGCGCCAGGCACCGGCGATGGGGGTGATGCCGACGTTCCGCGGCTACCGGCGCGCGAACGGGCGCGTCGGGACGCGCAACGAGATCTGGGTGCTGAACACGGTCGGCTGCGTGAACTTCGTCGCCGATGGCGTGGCGAAGATGTCGAACGAGCGGTTCAAGGGCGCGATCGACGGCGTCCACGCCTTCGGCCATCCGTTCGGCTGCAGCCAGCTCGGCGACGACCTGAAGAACACCCAGCGGATCCTCGCCGGGCTGATGAACCACCCTAACGCCGGCGGGGTGCTCGTGCTCGGGCTCGGGTGCGAGAACAACCAGATGGAGAGCCTGCTCGCGATCGCCGGCGACGTCGATCGCTCGCGCCTCCGCTTCTTCAACTCGCAGGACGTGATCGACGAGCGGGAGGCCGGGCTCGACGCGGTCGCCGAGCTGGTCGAGCGGATGAAGGACGACACGCGCGTCGAGTGCCCGGCGTCCGACCTCGTCGTCGGCAACAAGTGCGGCGGCTCCGACGGCTTCAGCGGAATGACGGCGAACCCGCTGGTCGGCCGCGTCGCCGACCGCCTGACGGCGTTAGGCGGCAGCGCCCTGTTGACCGAGGTGCCGGAGATGTTCGGCGCCGAACAGGTGCTGATGAACCGCGCCGCGAGCCGCGAGGTGTTCGGGCAGATCGTGGCGATGGTGAACGACTTCAAGGACTACTTCACCCGTCACGGCCAGCCGATCTATGAAAATCCGTCGCCGGGCAACAAGGCCGGCGGGCTGACGACA
>JBJMNK010000156.1:0-14322 GCA_045804265.1 Gemmatimonadaceae bacterium
ACCGTGGTCTTCGACGTCCCGATCCACTTCGCCGCCAACCGTAATGATGCGGCGGGTACCCCCGTCAATTCCTCGACTCGCTTCGGCGTGTACTTCGCGACCGTCTTCTCGAAGCGATCGAAGTAGACGGTGTGCTTGTCGATGAAGTCGCGATCGATCCAGTCGTTGGCGATGAGCTGATGGCAGATGCCATTGAGCAGCGCGACGTTCGTCCCCGGCTTGAGCTGGAGGTGCAGGTCGGCGCCGGTGTCCACGCTGAAGGTGCGCCGCGGATCGACCACGATCACCTTCGGACGCTTCGGGCCTTCCTTGGCGGCGAGGATGCGCATCCAGAGCACAGTGCTCTGCTCCGCCGCGTTATGACCGACGAGGACGATGCACTCGGTCTGCTCGAAGTCCTCGAACGCTCCCGGTGGACCATCGGCGCCGAAGCTTTCCATCAGTGACGCCGCGGTCGTCGCGGTGCAGAGCCGCGTATTCGAGTCGATGTTCGCCGTCGCCAGCCCGGCGCGCGCGATCTTTCCGATCGTGTAATACTCCTCGAGGAGGAGCTGGCCGCTGTTGTAGATCCCCACGCCGTCGGGTCCGTGGAGCGCGAGCGCCTCGTTGAAGCGCTCGACGACGAGCGTCATCGCGTCGTCCCACGAGGCGCGAAGGAGACGGCTTCCCGAGCGGATCAACGGATACAGCGCTCGCGTCGGATGCCGATTCGCGTACCACTGGTTGAGACCTTTCGGCCCGAGCCGTCCGAGGCCGACCGGATGATCAGCGCGCCCGCGCACGCCGACGATCCTGCCGCCGGCAGTAGCGATCTCGAGTCCGCACCCCATCGAGCATATCCCGCACGTCGACGCCGTCCATCGTTCGACGTCGACGGAATGCTCGACCTGTTCGAATACGCGTGGCTGCATCCGATCCTCTCTGTGATGACAGATCAGCACTCAGGCGGTATTGCTCCCAGAGCAATCGTTCCCTGGCAATCGTCCCCGAGCAATCGTCGTACCGGCGTCGATGATCGATGCGGACCGCGCCGGTGGTCCCGAACCTGCCACTCTCGCGCAGACACCATCGGCGCAAGAAAGACCAATGCTTTCGATTCGATTCGCCGCACTGCAGGACGGCGCTGGCGTCTTCGGCGTTCACCTCGTCGGGATCGGGCCGACGACGGGACGCAAGCTGCTGGTCACGGTCGTCTTCGTCGTTGCGCTGTACCTCGTCAGCTACGTCCTCCGCTACCTGTTCCGCGTCGTCTTCGGCGACACGCGTGGCGGACGCGCCGCGTTCTGGTCGCGGCAGGGACTGAAGCTGCTCACAGTCGTCGCGCTCGTCGTCGGCGTGATCTCGATCTGGTTCGACGATCCGGGACGACTGGGGACCGCGGCCGGCCTGGTGACGGCAGGCATCGCCGTCGCGCTGCAGCGCGTCGTCACGTCGTTCGCGGCCTACCTCATCATCCTGCGCGGGCGTGTCTACACCGTCGGCGATCGCATAACGATGGGCGGGGTGCGCGGCGACGTCGTCGCGTTAGGCTTCATGCAGACGACGGTGATGGAGATGGGCGAGCCGCCGGCCGTGCAGGGCGCGCCGCCCTCGACGTGGGTGAACGCGCGCCAGTACACCGGCCGTCTGGTCCGCGTCACCAACGACAAGATCTTCGATGCCCCGGTCTACAACTACACGCGCGTCTTTCCCTTCTTCTGGGAAGAGCTGCAGCTCCCGATCAAGTACAGCGACGACCGCGATCGCGTCGAGCGCATCCTGCTCGACGCGGCGCGCACGCACACCGCGCCGTACATCGAGGAAGCAAAGCGCGCCGCGATTGAGCTTCGCAAGGGATACACACTCCCCGAAGAGATCGACCTCGGGCCGAGCGTCTACTACCGGCTCACCGACAACTGGCTCGAACTCAGCCTCCGCTTCCCCGTCCCGGAGCGCGGGGTGCGCGCGATCAAGGATGCGATGAGCCGGGAGATTCTCACTGAGCTGGACAAGGCGAAGATCGGGCTGGCGTCAGGGACATACGAGATCGTAGGCATGCCACCGATTCGCGTCGAGGATGCACGAGAGGCGAGGTGAAGTTCCTCGTTGCTCGTTCCTCCTTGCTCGTCACGAGCAACGAGGAAGTACGAGTGACAAGGGTGCGGACAAGGGACGAGGAAAGCGCGGCGGCCTAAGGCCGCACGCTGACGGGGGACATGGAACGTGGGGGAGTAGCAACGGGGGACATGGGACCAGGAAGTGGCGCCATTGATCTCTGTTCCGCGTTATGAGGGACGTGGAAGTACGAGGGATCAGGGACGAGGGAATAGGGGCGGCTCCTCGATCCGCGCTATGAGGGACAGGGGAGTACGAGGAACGAGGCAGTACGCGGGATAGCAGACAAGGGAGAGGCGGAAGAGCGGTCGCGTCCCTCGTCCCTCCTCGCTCGTCATGCGATGCGAAGCGAAACAGCCGGCGCACGCCACTTCCTCATCCGCCGTTCCTCATGCTCCCTCGTCGCTCATAACGCGGAACAAGGAACAAGGGCGCCATTCCCTCATTCCATGTCCCCCGTTGCTACTCCCCCACGTCCCATGTCCCTAGTCCCGTTCGCGACCTTAGGGCGCGGCGGATTCCTCGTTCCTTAGTCTCCCCTCCTCCCTCCTCAATCGTTGTGTCGATCTGGCGCCGGCTCGTTCGACGTGTATGTAGAGCCGAGGAACTCTCGAACCGCCGCGGCGGCCTCGACGCTCCAACACCAACCGCATGAGAGGACACGACGATGCGCTTCATGATTCTGGTCAAAGCGAGCAAGGAGTCCGAAGCTGGCGTGCTGCCGAGCCCCGAGCTGCTGATCGAGATGGGCAAGTACAACGAGGAGCTGGTGAAGGCGGGCGTCATGCTCGCCGGCGAGGGGCTGCAGTCGAGCGCGAAGGGAGCGCGGGTGCGCTTCTCCGGTAACAAGCGCACCGTCATCGACGGCCCGTTCGCGGAGACGAAGGAGCTGCTCGCCGGCTTCTGGATCTTCGAGGTGAAGTCCAAGGAAGAAGCGATCGAGTGGGTCAAGCGCGCGCCCAACCCGATGCCCGGGACCGAGGCCGAGATCGAGATTCGGCAGATCTTCGACCCGGCGGACTTCGGCGATCTGCAGGAGAAGGTGCCGGAGGTCTTCGAGGCGGAGAAGCGCATGCGCGCCGACGCGGCGAAGAAGGCCGCGAAGAAGTAGCCGGCACGTTCGCGAGCGTTCTCGCGAGGCATTCGCCAGCGCGTCGATCGTGCCCGCACTTGCGACCGCGGAGGAAGATGGTGTGATTGGTTGCCGTGACCGGGACCGATGTACACCGCGCGATCGACGCGGTCTGGCGAATCGAATCGGCAAGGCTCATCGCCGGTCTGGCGCGGATGACGCGCGACGTCGGCATCGCCGAGGACCTGGCGCAGGACGCGCTCGTCGCCGCACTCGAGCAGTGGCCGGAGTCCGGCGTGCCTGACAACCCCGGCGCCTGGCTGATGACCGCGGCGAAGCGTCGAGCCATCGATGGAATTCGCCGCGACAAGCTCCACGCGGAAAAGCACGAGCTGATCGGCCGCGACCTCGACGCAAGGCAGGACGACGTGGTCGCGAGCCTCGATGCCGCGCTCGACGACGACATCGGCGACGACCTCCTGCGGCTGATCTTCACGGCGTGCCATCCGGTGCTCTCGATGGAAGCGCGTGTCGCGCTCACGCTGCGCCTCCTCGGCGGACTCGCGACGGACGAGATTGCGCGCGCATTCCTCGCGCCGGAGCCGACCATCGCGCAGCGGATCGTGCGCGCGAAGAAAACGCTCGCCGACGCGCGCGTCCCCTTCGAGGTCCCGCGCGGCGAGGCGTTCACGTCGCGGCTCGCGTCGGTGCTGCAGGTGATCTACCTGATCTTCAACGAAGGCTACTCGGCGACCGCCGGCGACGACTGGATGCGTCCGGCGCTGTGTGACGAGGCGCTGCGGTCAGGGAGGATTCTCGCCGGGCTCGTGCCGACCGCACCGGAGGTGCAGGGGCTCGTCGCGCTGATGGAGCTCCAGGCATCGCGCGTCCGCGCGCGGGTGACGCCTGACGGCGAGCCGATCCTGCTGCTCGACCAGGATCGCGCGCGATGGGACCACATCCTGATCGGGCGCGGGCTCGCCGCACTGGCCCGGGCCGAAGCGTTAGGCGGCGCGCGCGGACCGTACGCCCTGCAGGCCGCGATCGCTGCCTGCCACGCCCGTGCGCGGACGGCCGCGGAGACGGACTGGGCGCGCATCGCCGCGCTCTATGGAGAGCTGGCGACGGTGACGCCGTCGCCGATCGTCGAGCTCAATCGCGCCGTTGCCGTCGGGATGGCGTACGGGCCCGCCGCGGCGCTGGAGGTGGTCGACTCGCTCCGCGATGAGCCTTCGCTGCGCAGCTACCACCTGCTGCCGAGCGTCCGCGGCGACCTGCTCGTGAAGCTCGGACGGAACGAGGAAGCGCGAGCCGAGTTCGAGCGGGCGGCGCGGTTGACGAAGAACACGCGGGAGCGGGCGCTGCTGATGGCGCGCGCTGCAGCATCGAGCGCGAGCGCGCGGGAGTGACTCGTTTCGAGCAGCTGCGACTACGAAGACGAATGCGCCGGAGGCGCGGAGGCGTTTGGATTGACTGCAGCGGCAAGCCCCTGCAACTGCAACGGCAATTTCACAGGAGGCACAGAGGGCACGGAGGGTTTGATCAAACCTCTCTGTGCCCTCTGTGGCTCCTGTAAGCTCTTGCGGTCAGGCGTCTGCGGTTAGGCGTCTGCGGTTAGGCGGTTTTTTCCGCTGCCGCCTAACGCTCAGCCCTGGCTGACGTAGCCGCCGCGGCGGCGGCGGGCGATCGACTCGTCGACGCTCCAGACGCCGGCGCCGGCGAAGACGAGGTAGAGGAAGAACCAGCAGAACATGATCGCCGGCGTCCCCATGTTGGTCGTCGGGAAGAACGACTGCGGGAAGTGGAACTGGAAGTACGCGACCGCCATCTCACCGGCGAGGATGAACGCGACGGGACGGGTGAAGAGCCCGATCAGGACCAGCGTCCCGCCGACCACCTCGAGACATCCGCCGATCCATGCCTGCGACATCACCGGTATCGGTGGCGCCCCGGGCGGCAGCGGCGGATAGCCGAAGAGCTTCATCGTACCGAAAGTGATGAACAAGGCGCCGGCGACGATGCGGAAGACGCTCAGCATCCGGGATGGCCACGGAGCGGGAGCGGGAGTGAAGATGGACATGGACCCAAGCTTAGCAACGATGAGGGAGAAACGCGACGGGGTGGATTCTGCTGCGGCTCTCAATCGGCATCGCGCGCGCTCGGCGGCCACTCATCGGGGAAGGTCTTCACGGTTGAACTACAATCACGCGGATGACGCGGATCGACGCGGATCGACGCGGATCGTTCATCGCGCCGGAGAGCTCCATGCGCCGGAACTGAACGACTTTGGGGGCGCGTGGCGAGATCATCCGACCACGCGTGCCCCCAAGCATTTCTCGCGATGCTGACACGGAGATCGGAGCATTGAACGCCAGGCGGAGCGATCCGTGTTATCCGCACCGAAAGCGGCGCACCCAGGTGCGGCATCATTCGCCTGCGAGCGTCACCGCCGTTCAACTGCTCTGACCCCTTGAAAGGGGTTACAACACGTTTCAAGTGCTCTGACCCCTTGAGGCGCAGCAGGCGGTCCTCAGTCCAGCCAGTACGCCACCTTGATCAGGAAGGTGTTCGCCGGATGCAGTGCGAACAGGTCGCCGTATTCGTCCTTCCAGCGGCGGTCGGGAGTGGTCGGGTCGTACGCGTCGCCGCCGCGGCCGTGGGTCCACACTGCGAAGAAGGTGGACCCGGGCCTGAACTCCCAGCGCAGGACACTGTTCGAGCGCAGCTCGAGGATGTCGAAGCCGCGCGAGGCGCCGGCCGGGGGCTGGTTCGGCGTGTAGCGCTCCTCATAGCTCACCGCGCGCGGCGTCGCGCTCAGCTCGCGGAACTCGCTGAACCGCCCGCGGCTGAGGAAGGGCGCGGCGTAGAGCTGGAAGCTCAGGTTGGTGGTCGCCGTGTAGCTGGCGCGGATGCCTAACGATCGCGTCTCCTGCTGCAGCAGTGCGAAGGTGTAATGCGTCGCGGCGCCGGCGCCGAAGTTGCCGAACCACTGCGAGTCGTCGTGGTTGTGGCTCCAGTCGGCGGTGAGGTCGAGCTGCAGCTGCGACATCGGGATCAGCACCAGCTCCGGAGTCACCTCCACGTAGTGCGAGCGGCCGTAGTCCCCGATCGCCTCGTAGGCGAACACGTTAGGCACGACGTGCCGCCGGTCGTCGCCGCTGATGCCGAAGTTGATCTGCGTCAGCGGCGAGCGCCGGAACGCCGGGCCGCCGCGCGCGCAGATGTCGCAGTACGTCCCGCCCAGCTGTCCGAGCGTGAGCCCGGTGTTGATCCACCAGTTGTTGACGAAGTTGACGTGCCAGTTCGTGTTCACCGCGCGCTCGGTCGCCAGCCCGGCCGCCGTCCAGTAGCCCCAGGCATTGAAATTTCCGGACAGCTGGCGGTAGACCTTCGTCGGCTTGGCGAGGTTGAACCCCATCCAGTTGCTGAAGCTCTGCTGGTTGGCGCGTCGCAGGTAGCCGAGGTCGTTGACCTCGAACCCCGGCGACTGGCGCTCGTAGCTCGTCTGGAAGTGGACGATGCTGCCGCCCTGCTTGCCGAAGCTCACGTCCTCGGCGTCGCCTGAAAGCGAGGTGCGCATCGTGTCGAGCGGAAGGCCGGCGTCGGGACGCTGGTAGAGATGCACGCCGTTCCGCTGCGTCGCGGCGATCGCCTGCCGCGCGCCGCTCACGACGCTCCCCGTCAGGCTTCCCGTCAGCTCGTATTGGCTCTTCCCCCATCGCTGCCTGAAGTTCGCCCCCGCCGCGTAGGCGTCGCGACGGAGGATCGTGTCGGTCCACGAGTCGAGCGCGCGACTGACGCCGGTGCCGATGACGCCGATGTTGGTCTGGCCGCCGCGATAGTCCTGCTGCGCGCGGAGCACGGTGTAGCTCGTGGTCGGCTCGGTGGTGCGCGCCGCCGTGCCGGTGACGCGTCCGGTCACCGCCTCGAGCAGCCCGAGGTTGAGTCCACCGTGCACGCGCCCGGTCAGCTTCGCCGCGCCGAGGATCGGCGTAACGTTAGGCGAGGCGTCGTCACCGTAGAGGCCAAGCAGTTGCGGCGAGCGGCCGATGCGCCGCGAGTAGAACAGCCCCTCGCCGCCGCAGTTCACGATGTTGCAGTTGAGCCCGTAGCTGTAGAGCCCCGTCCCCTCGATGAAGAACGGCCGCCGCTCCTGGAAGAACGTCTCGAACGCGGTCAGGTTCACCACCGAAGGATCCGCCTCGACCTGGCCGAAGTCGGGATTGACCGTCGCGTCGACGGTAACGTTAGGCGTGATCCCGTACTTGATGTCGGCGCCGCCCGTGAGGCGCTGCGATCGATCCCACCCGGTCGCCGTCGGTGGGCTCGTCGCCGCGACCGAGAGGCTCTTGGCGACGACGTACGGCACGACCTCGAGCCGGTGGAAGGAAGCGATGTCGTCGATCCCCTCGACCTGGCCGAGCTGCGATGAGATCCCGCTCTGTGTCGACCGGTAGAGCGGCCAGCTCGTCCGCTCCTTGAAGCGCTCGATGTCGCGCCAGACGCCGAAGCCGAAGGTATGGCGTGCTGTGTTCGCGTAACGAAGCTGCGAGAAGGGGATGCGGAACTCCGCCGTCCAGCCGGTCGAGTCGATCCGCGTGCCGACCTCCCAGATTCCGTCCCAGGTCTCGTCCTCCTCCCTGTCGTTGTACATCGCGTAGTCGCGCTTCACCCCGACCGGATTGACTGCGAACTCGAACCCCGAGAGCCGGTCATCGTACGAGTCGATCATGAGCTTGAGCTGGTCGGATGGGCCGCGCACGTCACGCCGCGTCAATGCCGTCATGATGCTGTCGGGATGCGGATCGAACGCGCGCACGAACGCGTACAGGTTGCGATCGTCGTAGGCGACCTTGAACTCGGTCCGATAACGCGGCTGCTTCCCTTCGTTAGGCCTGAACTCGAGGAAGTTTGCCGTCGGCGCGATCGTCTTCCAGATCGCATCGTCTTCGCGGCCGTCGATCACCGGTGGCGTCGACGTCCGAACCGCCCGCGCCGTCGCGATCGGTTGCGATGGCTGCTGCTGCGCGCTCGCGCCGCACAGTGGAGTTGCCGCGGCGAGGAGCACGGCGAAGGCGATCGGGCGCATGACGATGTCCGTCCTGGTGAGTGGTAGACTGCCGCGTTGGACAGTGCGAATGGTCCGGAGGTTGGCAGGCATTGTGCTGAATTTTCAGCATAAGCGGCCGCGCAGTCAAGTCTGGTATTTGTAAGCGGCGGCCCCGGCCGTCGCGGGCGACGACCGGATATTGTTCGGCGTGATGCTGACCACTGACTCGACCGGCGCATGAGGATCGTCGGCGGAAAGTTCGCCGGACGCGACCTCCTCTCGCCTAACGATTTCCGCGTCCGGCCGACGGCCGAGCACGTGCGCGCCGAGTTGCTCGAGATCCTCCGCGGCGACATCACGAACGCGCGCGTCCTCGACCTGTTCGCCGGCACCGGCGCCCTCGCCCTCGAGGCGATCTCGCGCGGCGCAAGGAGCGCGGACTTCGTCGAGACGCGCCCGTCGAGCCTGCACGCCCTTCGCGCCAACGTCGCGGCGCTCCGCCTCCGCGACCGGACCCGCATCTTCAAGCGCGACGCCCTCCCCTTCGCCGCCGCACTCACCACAGACAGCTACGAGATCGCCTTCGCCGACCCCCCATACGGATCGCGGATGCTCGACCGGGTGATCGAGAGCTGGCAGTCGACGCACTTCTCGCGCGTGCTCGCGATAGAGCACGCGGCCGATCACGACCTCCCGCGCGGCGCGACGAAGGTCGTGTTCGACGAGACGGCGGTGACGGTGTACCGCCGTTAGGCAGGACGGATTCCCAGGGCGCCGAGCGCCGGTCATCTCGACCAGCACTCCGCGACGACGCCCTCCCATGCATGCCCAATGACATTCCCGATCCTGGCACGCCAAGCGACGTCGAGTACGCCTCACGGAGCGATTCGCGTGATCCGCGTCATCCGTGAAATCGTCGTTGCCACTGTTACGACTTGCCGCCCCGAGTGGTGTCCACGCGCTGAGACCGTCGCGTGAGATCAACCGACTTCGTGTGGTACGGCGGCCGCGGTGCGCGCCGAGAGCCTTAACAGTGGAAACTACAATCACGCGGAGTTCGCGGATCACACGGATCGTTCCTCGAGCGGGAAAGCTCCATGCGCTCGGGCCGAACGGCTTGGGGGCAAGCCGGTCGAGAGGGTCGCCCCGTACGAGATGGTCTCGCCCGTATTCGAAGCCCGGCGCGCCAGCCTTGATCCGCGCTCACCCGCCCCCTACCGTGAGGGAGCGCGAAACGCGCCCGTACTGCCCCTGCCGATGAACCGCCCCGCATGACCGTCGGAACCAAACGTCGTTCTCCTGGCCCGCTCGCCGGCATCGTGAAGCCGGCCGAAATCCTCACGGATTATCGCGTCGCCTACCGCAGCCGACAGGTGAGCACGCTCGCGCGCGGCGAGGTCATGCTCGGCAGAGCGATGTTCGGGATTTTCGGCGACGGGAAGGAGCTGCCACAGGTCGCGCTCGCTCGCGCGTTCAAGGCCGGCGACATCCGGTCGGGCTACTACCGCGACCAGACGCTGATGTTCGCGCTCGGACTCCTCTCGGTACAGGAGTTCTTCGCCCAGCTCTACGCCCACGCCGACCTCACCGCCGACCCGGCATCCGGTGGGCGCGGGATGAATGCGCACTTCGGGACGCGCATGCTCGACGACGCCGGCCACTGGGTCTCGCTCACCGACTCCGTCCAATCCTCGGCCGACGTCTCGCCGACCGGCGGACAGATGCCTCGCCTGCTCGGCCTCGCCTGGGCGTCGAAGCTGTATCGCGAGCTCGAGGAGCTGCATGCGCTGCGGAAGTTCTCGCGCAACGGCAACGAGATCGCGTTCGGCACCATCGGCAACGCGTCGTGCGCGGAAGGCGTTTTCTGGGAGAGCCTCAACGCCGCCACCGTGCTGCAGGTCCCGATGCTGCTCTCGGTGTGGGACGACGGCTATGGCATCTCGGTGCCTAACGAGATCCAGGTCGCGAAAGGAAGCATCTCCGAGCTGATCGAGGGATTCCGCCGCGACCCCGATGGCAAGGCCGGGATCGAGCTCGAGGTCGTGCGCGGATGGGACTATCCGACGCTGGTCGAGACGTACCAGCGCGTCGCCGACACCGTGCGCGAGCAGCACGTCCCGGCGGTGGTGCACGTCGTCGAGCTCACCCAGCCGCACGGTCACTCCACCTCGGGCAGCCACGAGCGCTACAAGTCCGCCGAGCGGCTCAAGTGGGAGAAGGAGCACGACGGGATCCTTCACTTCCGCCGCTGGATCATCGAGCAGGGGATCGCCACCGCCGAGGAGATCGACGCGCTCGAGGAGGACGAGGGTGACGGAGTGCGCGACGCCCGCGACGCCGCGTGGAAGGCGTATCAGTCGCCGATCGACGCCGAGCGCACCGAGCTCGATGCGATCCTCGCGTCCATCGAGGAGAGCGCGGAGCAGGTGGCCGCCGTCAGGCGCGATCTTGGCAAGCGGCGCGACCCGCTGCGGCGCGACCTCGCCGTCGCCGCACACCAGGCGATCGTCGCGCTGCGCGGGCAGCCGTCGGCCGCCGAGCCGCTCGTCACGTGGAAACGCGCGCAGGACGCGCTCATGGACGAGCGCTACCACTCGCAGCTCTGGTCGGAGTCCGACGAGTCGCCGTTAGGCATCGAGGTCGTCGCCCCCCAGTACGGCGACGACGCCCCCGACGTCGAGGGCTACAAGGTGCTCAACGCCTGCTTCGACGCCGCGCTCAAGCGCGACCCGCGCGTCATCGCCTTCGGTGAGGACGTCGGCAAGCTCGGCGACGTGAACCAGGGGTTCGTCGACCTCCAGGCGCGCTACGGCGAGCTCCGCGTCGGCGACGCCGGGATCCGCGAGTGCACGATCATAGGCCAGGGAATCGGGATGGCGATGCGGGGATTGAGGCCGATCGCCGAGATCCAGTACCTCGACTACCTGCTGTACGCGATCCAGATCCTCTCCGACGATCTGGCGACGCTGCGCTACCGGACGAAGGGCGGACAGAAGGCACCGCTGATCGTCCGTACGCGCGGCCATCGCCTCGTCGGCATCTGGCACTCGGGATCGCCGATGGGGATGATGCTGCACGCGCTGCGCGGGATCCACATCCTCGTCCCGCGCGACATGACGCGCGCGGCCGGCTTCTACAACACGCTGCTGCGCAGCGACGACCCGGCCGTGGTCGTCGAGGTGCTCAACGGCTACCGCCTCAAGGAGAAGCTCCCGGCCAACGTCGGCGACTTCACCCTCCCGTTAGGCGTCCCCGAGGTGCTGCGCGAGGGAAGCGACGTCACGGTCGTGACGTATGGTGCCTGCTGCCCGATCGCGCTCGAGGCGGCGCGGCTGCTCGAGGATGCGACCGACGCGCAGGTCGAGGTGATCGACGTCCAGTCGCTGCTCCCCTTCGACGTCAACAGCCGCATCGTCGAGTCGCTGAAGAAGACGAACAAGGTGCTCTTCCTCGACGAGGATGTCCCCGGGGGGGCGTCCGCGTACATGATGCAGGAAGTGCTCGAGCGGCAGGGCGGCTTCTACTGGCTCGACGCGCAGCCGCGAACCCTGGCGGCCGCGCCGCATCGCGCCGCCTACGGCCGCGACGGCGACTACTGGTCGAAGCCCAACGTCGAGACGGTGTTCGACGTTCTGTATGAGATGATGCGCGAGACGGATCCGGCCACATATCCTCCACTGGCGTGATCAACGCCAGCGGGAGCGCGCGGGAGCGTGCGGCGTGAACGTTTCGATCCTGGCGGTGCCATTCGACTCCGGCCTTCGGTCGATGCGAATGGGGCGCGGCCCCGACGCGCTGCTTCGCTCCGGACTCGGCGAAGCGCTCGAGGCGGCGGGATGTGGTGTCCGCCTGACGATGATCGGCCTTCCCCCCGAGACGTTCCCCTCGGAGATCGCCAGCGCATTCGCGCTTCATCGCGAGATAGCGCACCACGTCGCCACCGCGCGGGCACGCCACGAATTTCCGATCATCCTCGCCGGGAACTGCAACACCGCGTTAGGCACCGTCGCGGGGATCCTCGGTGGCGGGGGCGCGATGCCAGCGGTCTTCTGGTTCGATGCCCACGCCGACTTCAACATCCCTGAAACGACGACGAGCGGATTCCTCGACGGGATGGCGGTCACCATGCTCGCTGGGATGTGCTGGCAAACCATGGCGGCGTCGGTGCCGGGTTTTCGCCCGGTGCCGGAATCGAGCATCGCCCTCGTCGGTGCGCGCGACCTCGATCCGCTCGAGGCGGCGCTGCTCGCCACCAGCAGGGTCACGCGCATCGCGGCCGATGACGTGCGCACGCGACTCGGCAGCGTCGTCACCGCGCTCGCGGCTTCCGCCGCCGAATCGTACCTTCATGTCGATCTCGACGTGCTCGACATCACGGAGGGGCGCGCGAATTCCTACGCGTCGCCGGATGGGATCGGTCGGGAGGCGCTGATCGATGCGCTGCGGATCATCGACGACACGCTGCCCGCATGCGCGCTCGCGCTCACCGCGTACGACCCCGATGGCGACGACGGTCGGATCACCGCAATCGCACGAGAGATCGCGCTCCGCGTCGTGGGCAGGGCCATTTCACTCGACGCGAGCTACGTTCGATGACGGACTCGAATCGCGGACCGTCAGGCCGCCTGGTTCGACTATGACACTCGACTCGAGAATCGTCAGGCTGCTCGTACCGGCGCTGCTCTGCATCGGGCTCACGGTCTGCGCCGCAAGGCCTGCGTCGCAAGCGGCGACCCATCCCGCGCCGACGGCCTCCGCGGCGCCTGCGGCGTCAACCGTCGCCAGCGCGCCGGAGCCGGCCTCGCTCCCGACCCCTGCGCCGCGCGACACCGTCAGGCACGGCTACACCGCCGCCGACGTCCGCTTCATGCAGCAGATGATCCATCACCACGCACAGGCGGTGCGGATGTCGGCGCTCGTCCCGGCCCGCAGCAGCCGCGCCGACGTCCGCGCGCTCGCCGAGCGCATCGACGCATCGCAGCAGGCCGAGATCGAGATGATGCGCCACTGGCTGGCCGAACGCCACGAGCTCGTCCCCGATCCGTCGATGCCGCGCGCGGTGCACGATTCGATCATGGGCGCGATGCACGACATGCACGACATGCACGACATGCACGACATGCACGACATGGCCGGGATGCACGACGCGCCCGATACCGCGACGATGCTCATGCCCGGCATGCTCACCCCCGCACAGATGGACGCGCTGGCCGCGGCGACCGGGCCCGCGTTCGACCGCCTCTTCCTCGAGGGAATGATCCGCCACCACGAAGGCGCGCTGACGATGGTCGCCGCGCTCCTCGCCAGTCCCGGTGCCGGCGAAGAGGCGCAGATCTTCGGCTTCGCCTCCGACGTCGATTCCGGACAGCGCGCCGAGATCCGGCGGATGCAGGCGATCCTCGCGACGATGTCCAGTGTTGTTCCCCCCCGCTGACGAGCGCTGACCAGCGCTCGTCGCACCCCGTCCAAACCCAGTGAGACCAGACATGCATTGTGAATCAAACTCCGGCCGGCGACGTGCGCTGTTGCTGCCGGCGATCGTCGCTGCCGCCCTCGCGTCAGGCAGCACCGCTGCCGCCGCGCAGGCGACGACGACCAGCTCCACCACCACGACGACGACCACCACCACCACGACCGTCGTCAACCGGCCGGCCGACCCGCGCGTCGGGCTCGGCGCCGGCTGGTATGACGCGAAGTCGGCGGCGATGAACCTCCAGCTCGTCGGCCACGTCGACAAACCCACTGGGTTCGTCAATCCCGACAAGATGGGCGACTTCAACTTCGCCAACTCCGATCTCGCCTTCCGCGGCAACCTCGTCTTCCAGGGCGGCTACAACGGGATCCAGGTCTGGGACATCTCTGCGCCTAACGCTCCGAAGCTGGCCGCGACGATCGTCTGCCCTGGCGGACAGGGCGACCCGTCGGTGCTCGGCAACCTCCTCTTCGTCTCGGTCGAGGAGAAGCGTGGCCGCGTCGACTGCGGAGCGACGGCGATCGACGACACCGTCAGCGCCGACCGCTTCCGCGGCGTGCGCATCTTCGACATCAGCGACCTCGCGCACCCGAAGCAGGTCGCGGCGGTGCAGACGTGCCGTGGATCCCACAC
>JBJMNK010000157.1:0-4157 GCA_045804265.1 Gemmatimonadaceae bacterium
AGCGGACTCACACGCTCGAGCGCGAACTGATACACATCCTGCGGACGATCCGCCGTCAGGAATGCGTGCACGATCTCGCGCACAGCCATCAGCTCGCGGACCGCCGAGTCCGACGCTCCCTGAGCCGTGCCCCCCGACGCGCCGTTGACCGTGCGGATGCTGGTCATGCGACAAATGTACAGACGAGCCGGGCGGGAGGCCAGTAATTCCTTTACCAGCTAGGGGTTAGGCGGCGATCAGGGGTCTGGGGTCGGGGGTCAGGGTCAGGGGGACAGTGCATCGCGCCAACAGGGCTGCGCGTTAGGTACTCGGGATGCAAAGCAGTTGCTGGCCCCTGACCCCTGACCCCTTTACCGCGCCACCCGCGAGATCGCGCCGTAGATCACCCGTGTGCCGAATGCGAGCGACGCGAGCGGGATGCGCTCGTCGTTGCCATGCATGCGATCCTCGTCGTTCTGGTCCATCGGGAATGGGAGGATTCCGTATGCCTGCATGCCGAGCAGTCGCAGCCGCGCGCTGTCGGTCGCGCCCGTGCTGAGATAAGGCACGACCACCATGTTCGGGTCGAGCGCACGGGTCGCGTCGGCGATCGCGTTGAACATCGGCGACGTGAAGTCGGACGCCGGAGCGTCGTCGCCGCGATCGACGATGTTGAAGCTGACCTTCGGGTCGTTGACGACCCGACGCAGGCGCGCGAGCGCGCTGTCGAGCGATGCGCCCGGCAGCGTCCGCAGGTTGATCGTTGCCTTCGCCTCGACCGGAATCACGTTCGAGCGAATGCCGCCTGCGATGATCGTCGCCGAGATGCCGTTGCGGAGGACCGCATCGAACACGGGGATGCCCGCGAGGACGCGCGCGCCGCGCTGCTGTCGTGCCGGCGCGCGCGACGCGACGTCGGCCATCGCCTGACGCTGGCTCCGCTCCGGCCAGACTTTCGAGAGCTCGAGAAAGAACTCGCGCGTCGTCGGCTTGATGTCGAGTGGCTCGCGGTGGTCGCCGATCTTCGCGAGCGCACGTCCCAACCGGAAGATCGCGTTCCCCGCCAGCGGAACCGATGCATGTCCGCCGCTGCCCGTCGCCACGACTTCGACGACGTGCGACACCTTCTCCGTGTTCTGGATCGCGAGGTAGAGCGGCTTTCCCTGGACGATGCGAGTACGTCCACCCTCGTTCAACGCGAACTCGGCCTTCACCAGCTCGGGGTGGTTCTTGATCAGCCAGCCCATCCCCCAATCGCCGCCAGCCTCCTCGTCGGAGTTGGCGACGAAGATTACGTCGCGCGCGAGCGTTGCGCCCTTGTCGATGACGTTCCGCTTCAGCAGCAGCATCGTCTCCAGGTTCGCCGACAGCATCCCCTTGTCGTCGATGGCGCCGCGGCCGTAGAGGTAGCCGTCCTCGATGACCGCGCCGAATGGATCGACCGACCATTTGTCGTGCTCGACACCGACGACGTCCATGTGCGCCATCAGGATCACCGGCTGCTTCGCGCCGGTCCCGCGGATGCGCGCGACCAGCGCCGCCCGCCCCGGCGCCGGCTCGAAGAGCTGCGTCTCGATGCCATCCGCCTTCAACGTGCTGTCGAGATAGCGGGCAACGGCGAGCTCGTTCCCGGGCGGATTCGTCGTGTTCATCCGGAGCATCGCCTGCAGGTGCGTGATCGTCTCCTGCTGGGCGGCGTTCCAGTCCGGCTCCTGCGCCGGCATGACGTTAGGCACGACGACGGCGGTCATGAGGGCCAGCAGAAAGGATCGCATCGCGTGGGTGCACGGCGGGCATGAGGTGAAGTGTCAGCGGTCGACCAGCCGCTCGATGGCGGTGATCAATGGGGCGAAGCTCAGCTCGCGCGACGCGACACGCGTCGCGAGCTCACCGGCGGTCTCGCGTTGTCCCTGGCAAAACAGCGCGTCGCGGAGCCACGGGCCAGCGCGCGGATTGCGCCACCAGTCCTCGTCGAACCGCTCGGTCAGGGCGGCGCCGAGCACTGCCTGGAGCTGCCACGCCTGCAGGTAGCGACCGGCATAGAAGCGCGGATCGACGTCGGCATAGGCATCGTCGGCACTGTAGCGGAACCCGGTGGCGTCGCTCAAGCGGTCGGCGTAGCGCGACGGAATCTCCGCGGCCGGCACCTCGCCCCCGTGCAGGTCGATCTCGAAGAGCAGCTTGGCGCAGTATCGACGGATGAAGCGCAGCTCACCGAAGCCGGCGCGTCGGAGGAATCGCGCCAGCTCCGTCCCGCGCAATCCGCTGTAGCGGCGAAGCCACCCTTCGTCCTGCAGCCGATGGTCGAACAACATCGCGTAACCTTCGGTGACCGAGTTGTCACCGAGCCAGCGATGCTCGAAGGGAAGCACGGCATCCATGTTCGCGAAGTGCAGCGCATGGCCGGCCTCGTGAAGGAGTGTCTGCCAATCGGTCGCGCCGCCGTGCGGACGCAGGACGAGGTGCACTTCCTCCGGGATGCGCACCGGCGCGCAGAACGCGCGCGCACGTTTCCCTTCACGTTCGGCGGTGTCGTAGACGATCCGGCCGCCCGCCTCGGGGTCGAGTCCCATCTCGCCGACCTGCCGCCGGATCGCCGGCTCCAGGTCGCCGGGAGGGAACGCGTGATCGAACTCCGCGCCGCGCGCGAGTGCGAGCGCATCCGATCGTTGCGCGTCGTCGGGATCGATGCCAAGCTCGCGCTTGAGCGCGTGCGCGAGCAGGTCGCGCGACATGTCGGCGGTGTCGCGGAGAAACGCCTCGCACTGCGAAGTGAGCGATCGCAGCGGCAGCGCGCCGATCTGTTCGATGCTGTCGATGTATGAGGGCGCGACGTCGAGCGCGGCGACGGCGTCGCGCTCGCGGTCGAACCGCTCGCGCCGGATCGACGCCAGTTCGCGCCCCACCAGCGCGCTCCGCGCCCGGTCGATCGTCAACCGTTCCACGCGGTCAGCCGCGTTGGCGATCTCGATCGCCGCGCGTTGATACGGGATCCGGCGCCCATCGTCGAGCGCGACGACCGCGGACGACTCCCACGCCAGCTCGCGCTCTTCCAGCTCGGCGGTCACTCGCGATGCCTGCGCCTCGAGCTGCCAGTCGAGCAGCGATCGCGCCGAGCGTTGCTCCTCGCTCCCGGGCGCCGCGTCGCGATAGGCCTCACGCGCGGCGGCGAGCGAGTCGTCGCTCAGCGCCGCGGCGTGCTTCGCCTGGATCCCGCGAATGTCGATGTCGCTCGCGTAACCCGCCCCGACCATCCACTGCGCGCGCGACAGCTCCCGCATGAACGGCTCGCCGAGGCGGCGCAGCCGCTCGAGCGCATCACTCACGCCCCGAGTCGCTCGAAGAGGAAGACCGCGAGCTTGTCGGCGGACACGCGATCCTGCTTGAGCGTGTCGCGATCGCGCACCGTCACGGTTCCGTCGGCGGTGGAGTCGGTGTCGATGGTGATGCAGAACGGCGTGCCGACTTCGTCCTGCCGCCGGTAGCGCTTGCCGATGCTTCCCGTCTCGTCGTAGTCGACCGGGAAGCGCGGACGAAGATCCGCTTCGATCCGCCGCGCCATCTCGGGTTGGCCGTCCTTCTTCGTCAGCGGGAAGATCGCGGCTTTGATCGGCGCGATCGACGGATGGATGCCGAGCACGACGCGCCCCTCGCTCTCCCCCTCGACGCTCTCTTCGCGGTAGCCGTTCACCAGCACCGCCAGCGTCGTCCGGTCGCAGCCCGCCGACGTCTCGATCACGTAGGGGAGGAAGCGGTCGTTGTTCGGCTGGTCGAAGTACTCGAGCTTCTTCCCCGAGAACGTCTGGTGCTGCGTCAGGTCGAAGTCGCCGCGGTTGTGGACGCCCTCGATCTCCTGGAAGCCTAACGTTCCGCCGAAGTCGAACTGGACGTCGAAGGCGGCGCGGGCGTAGTGCGCCAGCTCTTCCTTCGTGTGCTGGTGGAACTCGAGCCGGTCGGCGGCGATGCCTAACGCCTGGTGCCACTTCATGCGCTCGGCCTTCCAGTAGTCGAACCACTGCATGTCGGTGCCGGGCTTGACGAAGAACTGCATCTCCATCTGCTCGAACTCGCGCGTGCGGAAAATGAAGTTCCCGGGCGTGATCTCGTTGCGGAACGCCTTTCCGATCTGCGCGATGCCAAACGGCACCTTCTGGCGGCTGCTCTGCTGCACGTTCAGG
>JBJMNK010000158.1:0-56866 GCA_045804265.1 Gemmatimonadaceae bacterium
ACAAAATATCCAAACACGACGCAATAACCAACTCCACGGTCGCCGCGAACGGGGTCGACTTCTTCGAGCCCTTGAACTGAGCCTTGCCGGACGATCCCCAGGCCACCGCATTCCCGCGGGGGTCGGTGATCGTGATGATCGTATTGTTGAACGTCGCGTTGACGTGGGCGATGCCCTCCGCCTCGATGACGCGCTTGGTCTTCTTCGCAGTCGCCATACGCCTACTTGGTTACCTTCTTCTTGCCGGCAATCGCGCGGCGCGGTCCCTTCTTGGTGCGGGCGTTCGTGTGCGTCCGCTGGCCACGGACCGGGAGACCCCGGCGGTGACGGATGCCACGATACGACCCGATGTCCATCAGTCGCTTGATGTTCATCGCGATCTCGGTGCGAAGCGCACCCTCGACGCGAACATCACGCTCGATGGCCTGACGGAGTTTGTTGACGTCGGCCTCGCTCAGGTCACGGATGCGCTGCGTCGCGTTCACCCCGGTCTTCTCGAGGATCTGCTGCGCGGTCGTCCGGCCGATGCCGAAGATGTACGTGAGGCCGATCTCAACCTTCTTGTCGCGAGGGAGATCGACGCCGGCAATACGAGCCATGGTTAGCCCTGACGCTGCTTATGCTTTGGATTGCGCTTGCAGATGATGCGAGTCACGCCGTCGCGCTTCACGACTTTGCAGTGCTCACAGATCGGCTTGACGCTGCTGCGAACTTTCACGGGAGCTCCGAGTCCAGAATCTGTCCACTTCACGGGCAGACTCGAATTCTAATGAGCTCGGCCAGAGCACGCAAGTCTGCGAGACAGCAGATGATAAGGCGACTCGCCGCCGGCCATCATCGCCCCGCGCCGACCTCCAGTGCATCGTTGACCGCGGCCATCGCGGCGACCGGATCGGCCGCGCCGGTCACCGCGCGGCCGAGCACCAGGTATCGCGCCCCGGCCTGGGCTGCATCGGCCGGCGTCGAGATCCGCATCTGGTCATGGCTCGCGCCGCCGGGTAACCGGATCCCCGGCACGAGCAGGGCGAGCGCGGGAAAGGCAGCGTGCACCGGACCTGCCTCGTGGCCGCTGCAGACGATGCCGTGCGCGCCTGAGCCTTCGGCCACCCTCGCCAGTCGCAGGACCTCGTGCTCGATGATGACCGCCTCCCGTCCCCAGGCCGCGCCGAGCGTCGCGGCATCGAGCGAAGTGAGCACGGTTACCGCCAGCACTCCACACGCCGCGCCCGCTCCTTCCACCGCCGCTCGCACCATCTCGCCGCCGCCGCTGGCGTGAACGGTGAGCAACCGCGCGCCAACCGATGCGGCCGCGCGCGCGGACTCGCGAACGGTGTTCGGGATGTCGTGAAACTTGAGGTCGAGGAACACGTCGCCCCCGGCGGCGCGCACCGACCTGACCACGTCCGGGCCTTCGCGCGTGAACAGCTCGCTGCCGATCTTGTAGAACCGACAGGCACTGCCTAACCGTTCGACGAGCGCGAGCGCGTCGCGCGCCGACGGCACGTCGAGGGCGACGATCGGCGTCGCGGTCAATGGCGTTCGCGGTTCGGTCACGCCGGCCACTCGAGCGTACCGACGAGCTGCCTGACGGTGACGCGCCGCCGTTCACACCAGCGTTCGAGATCGGCGACGATCCGCTCGGGAAGGCGCGGCTCACGCATCGCCGCGGTGCCGATCGCGACCAGCGTCGCGCCGGCGAGGATGTACTGCAGCGCATCGGTGGCCGACGTGACACCGCCGACGCCGATGATGGGCACGCCGGGGAGCGCGCGGCTGACTTTCCACGTCGCGAGCACTCCCACCGGAAGAATCGCCGCGCCACTGACGCCGCCGGTGCCGAAGCCGAGCGCCGGGCGCCGTTGCTCGACGTCGATGACGAGTCCGGGCACGGTGTTGACCAGAGTGAGTCCATCGGCGCCGGCGTCGACGGCGGTGCTCGCTGCACCGGCGATGTCGGCAAGTGTCGGCGACAGCTTCACGAACAGCGGCCGGCTGGTCACCGCGCGGGCGCCGGCGACGACTGCCCGCAACGTCGCCGGATCGGCACCGAATTCCATCCCGCCGGCACGAACGTTAGGGCAGCTGACGTTCAGCTCGTACGCATCAGCGGCGCTGCGCGAAGTCCCGGCGCGTATCGCGGACTCCTCGAGTCCCGCGACCACCGCCGCGAAATCCTCGACCGTGCTGCCGACGACGTTGACGATCACGCGCGTGCTCGCCGAGGCCAGATGCTCGAGCAGCCACGGAAGCTGCTCGCTTCGAACCGACTCGAGGCCGGGGTTGGCGAGTCCGATCGCGTTGATCATCCCTCCCGCGAACTCGGCGACGCGTGGTGACGGCGCGCCCGCGCGCGGCGCGACGCTGACTGCTTTAGTGACGATCCCTCCGAGCTTCGCGAGCGACACGACCCCCGCGAGCTCGCGACCGTAGCCCGCGGTGCCGGCAGCGAGGAGGATGGGATTGGCGAAGGCGATTCCCGCCGCCTCGACGGCGAGCGGACCGTCAGCCGCGGGGCGTCCGCGGGCGGCCGGTATACTCGGCGACGTGGATGTGGTCAGGGCGATGGTTCCGGTTTCGTGGCGTGATTGGCGCGTGCAGCAACGCTGTCGGTGAAGATGACGATCGCGTGATCCCACGCCCGGCGCAACAGGGTATCCGCGGCGACCGCCAGCGTATCCGTGGAAGGCTTCCCGTCGAGCGCGGCCAAGTATGGCGAGTTCGGCCAACGAGCGTGGGCGGCGGCGACCCAGCGCTGCGCCGAGTCGGGCGTCATAGCCGCGGCGGCAAGCCACCCCTTCGCGGCCAGTGGAGAAGCGATCGGCAGCGACATGAAGAGCGTACGCGCCGCACGCCGCGCGAGAAGGCTGTCGCGCAGCACTTCAGCGGCGAGGAATCGTCCGGCACCGGTCGCGGTGTCCTCGACCACCAGCACGCGCGCGAGCAATGCACCGTATGCATACCGTCCACTGCCTAACGCTTCACGCCTGGCGACCCGATCGATCTCCTCGAGTGAGGGAAGCTCGCGCAACGCGACGCCGAGCATCGCGTCGCGAGCGCGCGCGACGAGTACGGTGTCGCTGCTCAGCTTTGGAACCGGTGCCAGCAGCGCGCGCGCCTCGAGTCCGCGGCCGGCATCGATCAGCCGGTCGGCGATGGTGACCGCGGCGGCGGCGCGGAGCTCGGCCGGTCCGCGCGACTGCGCGGCGAGCGTCGCGATGCGAAAGGCAGTCGCCGTGTCGCCTCGGAGCCAGAGATCCTCGAGCAGCGGAATCAGCGGCGGACGCAGGTCGCGATCGGCGATGCGCCTCACGAGCAGCGACTCGGACCGGGCGATCTCGCCGCGGTCGGCGGCGTCGCGCGCGAGCGTCCACTCCGCGGCGCCGCTGTCGGTGCGGGCGAGCACGCGCGCGGCGCCGGTCGCGTTGCCCTGCGCGAGCATCGCGCGCGCTGTCCACCGGGCGGCGAGCGTCGCGACGTCGTGGTCACGCGACTGCTGGAGCGGCTCGAGCTGCATGAGCGATTCGGAGTAGCGCGCCTGTCGCAACAGGCACCAGCCGGCGGCCAGCGACGCGCGATCGCGTGCGACCGGATCGCGCAGCTTCGCGCGCGCGGCGTCGAGGCGAGTGAGGGCGCGGCCGCAGTCACCGCTGAACGCGAGCGCGCGACCGGCGAGCGTCAGCGCCTCCGGCGTCCATCGGCTGGTCGGGTTGCGCGCGAGGACGGTCTCGGCGGCGGCGGCGGCGAGGGCGAAGCTGCGGATGGCGGCCGAGTCGTCGCCATCGAGGAGCGCGCGATTCCCTTCCCCGTCCGCGTGGCGCGCGTTCCACACGCTGTTGTACGTGCAGGCAGCGACGAGCGCGAGCAGCGCGAGCACCATCAGGCGGCGCGCGCCCGACGACGGTCGCGCGCGCATCATCAGCGAAGGCGCGGCGCGACGCGCCGCTCGTAGCGCTTCACGTAATTCATCGTCGCATCGGCGATCGAACCGGCGATGCGCGCCTGCCAGAGAGGACTCGTCAGGATCGCGGCATCCTTGGGATTCGTGCCGAAGCCGATTTCCACCAGCACGGCGGGCATGAACGAGTTACGGAGAACGGAGAAGTTGGCCTGCTTGACTCCGCGATCTGTCGCGGGATGGACCTGGCCGAGCGCCTGCTGAATGCTCCCGGCGAGGTCGCTCGACTCGCGCAGGTGCTCGTTCTGCGCCATGTCGTTCATGATGAACGCGAGCGGATCGCCCTTCGGCGCGTGGACGCCGGTCTCGAACTTCACCGCTTCGTTCTCCATCCGCTCGACGCGCTTCGCATCCTCCGTCTTTGCCTCGGCGAGGAAATATGTCTCGAAGCCTCGCGATGCAGCGGGGTCCTTCCAGTTCGGGTTCGCCGCGTTGACGTGAACGGAGATGAAGAGATCCGCGTGCGCGGCGTTGGCGATGCGGCCGCGATCGGACAGTGCGATGAGCGTGTCAGTGGTACGCGTCATCAGCACGTCGTACCCGCGCGCGCGCAGCGCCGCCGCGAGCTGATTGGCGACGGCGAGCGTCACCGTCTTCTCGACGACTTTCGGCCCGCGGCCGATCGGCCCGGTCATCCCGTTGTCGGGCCCACCATGTCCGGCATCGACGACGACGAGTCGCCGGCGCTTCGTCGGACGCGTGCCGGACGCCGGAGGCGGCGGGGCGCGCGTGTGCAGTGTATCGAACACGGGCGGGCGCACGAGCGTCGTGTCGCTCACCCGCAGCTCGTCGCGCACGGTGTCGTACACGAAGGCGCGGGACAGCCGCGGCAGCACGTCGCTGAGCAGCTGGAGCGGTACGATCAGCCGCCCATCGACGAGCGACGGGGCGCTGGCCAGCGGGAAGACGGCGTCGCCGGAACGGACGAACGGCACATGCTCGGCGACATCGAGCTCCGTGCCACCGATCGTGAGCAGGTGGTGGCCGTTAGGCAGGTCGCGGATCGTCGCGCCGAGCGCGGGGCCGAGCAGGTCGGCGCGCACGCCCGGGCCGGCGGCATTTGCCACGACCGGAACGTTGACGATGCGCGCTCCGGCGCGGACGATGAGTTGCGCGGGCGCGGCGAGCTGGCAGGCGACGAGCAGCGCCGCGAGCATCAACTGGGGCGAGGGGACGCGCGGCGTCGGCGCACGATGGTCATCGGCGACGCGACACGGCGCGGGCGATCTCGCGGTTCGCGTCGCGCTCGCGCTCGGTGTCGCGCTTGTCGTGCTGCTGCTTACCCTTGCCGAGCGCCATCGTGACCTTGGCGATGCCGTGCTTGAAGTAGAGGTCGAGCGGAATCAGCGTGAGTCCCTGGCGCTCGACTGCGCCGATGAGGCGGCGCAGCTCCTTGCGATGGAGGAGCAGCTTGCGCGTGCGTTCCGGCTCGTGGTTGAACTGGTGTCCCTGCGTGTACGGCGAGATGTGCAGGTTGAGGAGCCAGAGCTCGCCGTCCTTGATGATGCCGTACGCGTCGGTGATCGTCGCCTTGCCGTTGCGAAGCGACTTCACCTCGGTGCCGGTCAACACGATGCCCGCCTCCCACGTCTCCAGAATGTGGTAGTCGTAGCGAGCGCGTTTGTTCCTCGCGATCGGCTCGATCGCGTCGTTGTCGGCGGGCTTCGGCATGATGGGAGGGACATGGGCATGCCGCGTGGCGAGGAGCGGCGGCCGGCCCGCAAGTTAGGCGGGGCTCACGGCGCGAGCAACGGAGCGAGTCGCTCGCGGGTTGCGCTGCGCGTCGCATCGCGTGTTCGCCGTGCGCGTTTGCGTCGCGCGTTGACGCTCGCGCAGCCCGCGGGTATATTCGAAGACTCGCCGAAGTGGTGGAACTGGTAGACGCGCTGCGTTCAGGGCGCAGTGGGCTAACGCCCGTGGGGGTTCGAGTCCCCCCTTCGGCACTGAGCAGCAGCATCACCTATGAGCCGTGAGCGATTAGCCGTGAGCTGAGGCGACGAGTAAGTGGGCTGTGCGCGATCGGCGGTAAGCGATAAGCTGAAAGCAGTAAGCGAACGGCGGCGAAGCACGATGCTTCGCCGCCGTTTTTTTTCGCGGTTCGCGTGTCCGCAGTCCGCAGTCCGCAGTCCGCAGTCCGCAGTCCGCGTGTCGCTTACCGCTTACTGCTTACTGCTTACTGCTTACTGCGGGCTGCCTGCGCGGCGATCAGCGGAGCGCCGTCAGGCGATGCGCGAGGGCGCGATGTCCTCGGGGAGTGCCGGCGTGCCGAAGCGCTCGCGCAGCGCGACATTCGCGGCCGCGAGCGCATCCTGGGCGATCGTGCCGGCGCGCAGCGCGATCGGGTCGGTCGCGGCGGTGGGGCGCCCGAGAAAAGTGAGCAGGACGAGACCGAGGCGCGGGATCAGCGGCGTGGTCTCACGAGTCGTGAGCACGCTGCGATAGGCGGCGAGCCGTTCATTGAACTGTCGCCGGGCGACACCGGCGCGATCGTGCGCGACGGCCGAATCGGCGTCGAAGGCGCGGGCGATCGCGCGCGCAACGGCGGCCGGCGTCCGGTCGTCGAGCGAATCACGCTCGGCGGCGAGCAGTATCGCCGCGCGTTGCAGGTAGCGAAGCTCCCAGCGCGCGTGATCGATGTCCCCAGCCGGCTCGAGCGACGTGATCCACTCGACGTCGGCAGCGTTAGGCTCGGACCAGAGCGCGCGAACGTAGCCGGCGGCATCGCGCCGAAGCCGCCACGCCGCGATCGGCTCGATCCGGAAGCGCATGATGCCCGAAGGGTCAGGCCTGCAGGACAGGCAACGCGCGGTCGCTGCGGCCGTCGGGGATATCGTCGGCGGGCGGCACATGGGTCGAGAGCGTCGCGTGCATGCCTAACCGTTCACGCACGACACTCTCCTCGGAGAGCAGGTCAGCGAGGTGGACGCTCTCGAGGACGTCGTCGATCCGCTGCTGCAGCATCATCCACACGGGGCGGATGCTGCATCCCTCGGCCGCGGAGCAGCGCGCGGTCTCGACCGGATGGCTGACGCAGTGGAGATCGAACGTCGTCAGCTCGGACGCCGCGATGACGGCGCGAACCGAGATCTGCTCGGCCGGGAGCGCGAGCGAGTAGCCGCCGTGCGCACCGCGCGTGCTGCGAACGATCCCGGCGCGGCGCATCCTGAGGAGGATCTGCTCGACGTAGTCGGCGGGCAGACGCTCGTGGGCCGCGACCTGACGGCCGGTGATCGGGCCGGCACTCGCGCGCCGCGCGAGATGGAGCGCGCAGATCAATCCGTATTCGGCCCAGGTCGTGATACGCACGTCTTGAGGATAGAGGGGGTGGACGGGAGGGACAAGGGGATCAGCCGGCGGCGACTGCGCCGTGCTTGCCACCAGGGACACCGATCTCCGTCATCTTTCGCAGATCGAGCACGTCATCGATCTCGTCGGCCGGGAGCAGCTGGTCGCGCTTGACGAGATCGCGAATGAGCACGCCCTCCTTCACCGACTGCTTGCTGATCTCGGCCGCCTTCGCGTAGCCGATGTGCGGCATCAGCGCGGTCGCGAGTGCCGCGGACCGTTCGACCCAGTACGCGTTCATCGACTCATTGGCCTCGATCCCCTTCACGCAGCGCTCGGTCAACGTCGTCGCGGCGTTCGTCAGGATCATCATCGAGAGCAGCACGTTATGCGCGATCACCGGCATCATGACGTTCAGCTCGAGCTGCCCATGTTCGGCGGCGATGGCGACGGTCGTGTCGCAACCGATCACCTGGAAGCAGACCTGGTTCACCATCTCCGGAATCGACGGGTTCACCTTCCCCGGCATGATCGACGATCCAGGCTGGACGGCGGGGAGCTTGATCTCGTCGATGCCGGTGCGTGGACCCATCGCCATCAGGCGGAGGTCGCTCGCGATCTTGCTCATGTCGACCGCGAGCCCGCGCAGCGACGCGCTGAACGCCGCGGCGTCGCCCATGCTCTGCATCAACTGGATGCGATCCTTCCCGACGCGGAGATCCAGTCCGCTGATCTCGCGGAGATGCTTCACCTCGAGCTCGGGATATTCCTTCTCGACCGTAACTCCTGTGCCGACCGCACTGCCACCGATACCGAGATCGCGCAGGTAATCTGCGGCCTCACGCACGCGGCGAAGCGCCCGGTCGATCGAGCCCGCATACGCGGTGAACTCCTGGCCGAGTCGGATCGGCATCGCGTCCTGCAGGTGCGTGCGCCCCGCTTTCACGACGTGGTCGAACTGCTTTCCCTTCCCGGCGAGCGCATCACGAAGACCGCTGAACGCGGCGTCGAGCGCGGGAAGCTGTGACAGTGCCGCCAGACGAATGTTGGTCGGGATCGTGTCGTTGGTGCTCTGCGCCATGTTCACATGGTCATTCGGATGCACCGGCTTGTATTCGCCGCGATTTCCGCCGAGGATCTCGTTGGCGCGATTGGCGAGGACCTCGTTGACGTTCATGTTGTGCGAGGTGCCCGCGCCCGCCTGATAGGGGTCGACGACGAACTGGTCGCGCCACTGCCCGGCGAGTACTTCGTCTGCGGCCTTGATGATCGCGTCGGCAAGCTTCGCATCGAGTCGCCCAGTCTCCTTGTGCGTCATCGCCGCGGCTTTCTTGATCCACACCTGGGCGATGACGAACGGCGTCAACGGCTTCAGCCCGCTGATCGGAAAATTCTGGACGGCGCGCAGCGTCTGCACGCCGTAAAGCGCGCTGGCGGGAACCTGCAGGGTTCCGAGCGGATCCTTCTCGGTGCGAAAGCCGTCGGTCATGATTCCAGACTCCTGAAGACGGAAGCGGGAGAGTTCGGGGCAGTGATGACGTTGTCGCGCATGGAAATATACCTCGCGTGGAACCCGGCTGACCGTGTGCACGGCAAAAAAAAACGAGGCCCCGAATCTCCGGGGCCTCGTTCTCGTGGGAGCTTGAGGCTAGTGCTGCGAGACCAGCGTGGTATCGGTTCGGGTGACGATCACGGCGACGCCATCGGCGATGTTCGCGCCGACGGTGTTGAAGCGGCTGAAGACGACCTGGTGCTCAAGGCTGTCGTTGTTCACGCCCGCCTCCTGCCACTCGGTGAGATACTGGCGTGGAATCGTGAAGTCGCCATCATCGACCGCGATGCAGCGGACTTCCATCGTCGGCGCGGCGTTCTTGGCGGTCGCGTACTGCAGCGAGATCTGCATGCGCGTCGGGCTGGTCGCGGGAAGCGGCGTCCATTGGGCGCGAATCCCCTGGCCGACGATCGAATCATCGACCGGCTGTGGTACGAAGCGCGGGACCGACGATGTCCGGATCTCGAACGCCGGGAAGCCGCCGGCCTGGCCGGTGCCCGCGACGCGAATCGAATCACTGCCACCGACGAGCGGCGGGGCATCGCTGTTCGTGTAGGTGAGCAGTCCGTTGGTGATTCCACCAGCGGCCAGGGCCACCGTCGAGTCTTTCGTGCCGTGGACGACCATCGTGACGTTGCCCGGCTCGAGGTTGGAGCCGCTGAGCGGGACGCCTGACCCGTCGTCGGTCGCGATCGGCGCCGCGAGGTTGCACCCCTCGTTGAGCGCATAGCTGGGCACGACGCCGCTGACGCGGTCCTTGAGAAAGACGGCGCTCGCGTACGGGGCGAGACCGGTCGCGTTGCTGACCGGCAGCTCGCGGATGTCGATGTAGGCAAACGGACGTGGCGGTGCGACGTCGGTCGTCGAGATGCAGGCCGCCGAGAAGATGGTGACGGCGGCGCCGCCGGCCGCCACTAACGATCGATGCTTCATTGAGCTCCTTGGGAATGATGGCCGTCAGCGCGTGACCGGGACGTGCAGCGCTTCGGCAAAACGGTTGAAGTAATTGAACAGCGCGATGACTGCGGTAATCTCCACTATCTGCTCGGGAGCCCAGTGGCGCGCGAGCTCCTCGTACACCAGATCATCCGCCGTGCTCCCTGTCGGGGTCACGGCCTCGGCGAAGCGGATCGCGGCCGCGTCGGGATCGCTCAGTGCGGCGAGGTCCCCGCGCTCGAGCGCCGCAATCATCGCATCGGTCGCGCCCATCCGCCTTGCCAAGGCGGTATGCGAGCTCAGTCAATAGACGCAGCCGTTGATCTGCGATACCCGCACCGAGATGAGCTCCTTGAGCAGCTGCGGTACGGTGCCCTTCCCCATCACGGCCTTCATGTGTGCGTACAACGTCTGTACGATCTCGGGACGATGCGCGGCGACGCGAAAGAGGTTGGGCACTACTCCGCCCCGCTCCTTGCCGATCGCATCGAGCGTCGGCCGCGCTGCTTCGTCGACGCGATCCACCGTGAGGCGCTCGATTCGCGATTCAGCGTGCTCGGTCATGCACTCCTCCGTAATGACGCGCCGGCTCCGGCCGCGACGATGACCGCACCGATCGTCGCAATGCCGAGCCAGATCACGCTGGCGCCGTGCAACCGGCCGAATGCAATGCGCCTCGGGTCCGTTGGCGGAATGGACTCGACCGGTCCGCTGATCGCGGCGCGTACGCGCTCGATCCGCGGTGCGACGACGAACTGCGCCGCCGCGCACGATACCGCGACGAGGAACCCGCCAACCGTGCCTGCCGTCACGATCTTCCGGCGTTTCACTGCCATTGCCGCCAGCGCGAGCACGAGCCCGACGACGATTCCCGAATAGAACAGCGATGGAAGCACCGCTCCAACGAGCGCGCCGGCGAGGGTGCGCGACGGGAGCGCGCTGAACGCGGCCGGCGCGACGACCGCGATGAAGAGGAGCGTCGCACCGAGCCACACGCTCGCGACCACGAGCTGCGCGACGGTGAGCCCGCGGCGCTCCGCGGCATCACTCATCCGCGAACGACGCCCGCAATGCCGTTGAGGAACGGGTTCGTCTCGAGCTCGCGCCCGATCGTCGTCGACGGACCATGTCCCGGGCGCACGACGAGCGCCGGCTCGAGCGCCGAGATGCGGGCGAGTGACTCCGTCATTGCGCGAGGGTCGCACAGTGGAAGATCAGTGCGGCCGATCGAGCCGGCGAAGAGCAGGTCACCCGCGAGGATCAACCCGTTGCTCTCGAAGACACAGTGGCCGGGCGCGTGACCCGGCGTATGGATCACCTTGAACTCTTCGTCCCCGACCTGCAGGAGATCGCCGTCGGCGAGGTCGCGGTCCGGCGGCGGCGGCGCGTCGAAGGGAAGGCCGTACTGGGCGGCCTGCCACGATGCGTTGTCGTAGAGCGGGCGATCGGCGGGATGCAGGTAGATCGGGACGTCGTACGCGCGCCGCACCGCCGCGATCGCGCCGACGTGATCGATGTGCGCGTGGGTGAGCCAGATCGCCTCGAGCGTGGCGCCACTCACCTTCAGCGCACGCAGGATTCGCTCTTCCTCCGCGCCCGGGTCGACGAGGACAGCGCTGTTCGTGCGCTCGTCGACGACGAGATAGCAGTTCTCGGCGAAGGGGCCGACAGTGTGTGAGGTGATTCGCATCGTGATGTCCGCGCTCTCAGGAGTAGCCGCCGCCGCTGACGTGCGACGTCTCGACTGCTTCGGCGGCTCGCTTCGCCGCGCTCGCGCCATTGCCCGCCTCACGCAGCCCCTTGAGGTACTTGTCGGCGGCAATGGCTGCCGTCGTCGCGTCACCGCAGGCGGTGGTCACCTGGCGAGTGAGCTGCGAGCGCACATCGCCAGCGGCGAAGAGGCCGGGGATCGACGTCATCATCGCGTCGTCGGTCCGGATGTAGCCCATCTCGTCGTGCGCAAAATGCCCGTCGATGATCCCGGTGTTCGGGCGGAAGCCGATGAAGACGAAGAGACCCGTGACGTCGTCCATCAGCTTCTGTTCGCCGGTCACGAGGTTCTTCACGCGGAGCGCGGTCATGCCGATCCCCGGATCGCCGACGACTTCCTCGGCGACGGTGTTGAAGATCACCTCGATCTTCGGATTCTCGAACACGTGCTTCTGGATGACCGCCGAGGCGCGGAATTCGTTCCGGCGGTGGATGAGATAGACCTTGGTCGCGAAGCGCGTGAGGTAATCGGCCTCTTCGCAGGCGGCGTCGCCGCCACCGACGACGGCGATGACCTGATTCTTGAAGAAGTTCGCGTCGCAGATGGCGCAGTACGAGACACCGCGTCCGGCATACTCGAACTCACCGGGAATTCCGAGCTTGGTCGGCGTACCGCCGGCCGTGATGATCACCACCGGGGAGCGAAAGGTCTCGCCGAGGTCCGTCGTCGTCTCGAACGTTCCATCGTCGCGCTTCGTGACGCGATGCACGTTCACGAACTGCTTGAACTCGGCGCCGAAATGCTGTGCGTGCGCGGCGAATTTCTCGGCGAGGTCGCGACCGAGAACCTTCGGGAAGCCGATGACGTCGTCGAGGTACTCGGTGTTGAGCAGCTCGCCGCCCGGCTCGCCGCGCTCGAGAACGACGGTCCGCAGCATCGCGCGGCCAGTGTAGAGTGCAGCGGTCATCCCCGCCGGTCCCGCTCCGATGATCACGACGTCGTGCTGGTGCTCAGTCGCCACGCGCTCGTCCCTGGTTGAGGCGGGCTCGTGCCCGCGGTGCCACTTGAATCGTAACCGATTGTGGAAGCCGGACGGAAGCGTCGCGGTTCCCGCGCGCCTCGCCGCGCACTCAGTGACCGATCGCGAGCCGGCCGAGTGCCCCGTGGCAATGCGACACCGTCGCGACGAGGAATTCCGCATGTCCCGATGCGCCGTTGCTGGCGACGAAGCGGTCGGCGTCGATCAGGTCGCGGGTGTCGATCATCCCGACCCCGTACGCACGATGGCTGCAGTGGAACACGAGCGGCCCGAGGAGCCGCTCGCCCTCCGGGAGCGACTGCACGTAGAGGCGCATCGCGTCCGGCATGCTCCAGGCGCGATGTCCGCGGGTCATCGGACAGCGCACCGGCTCGATGCAGTTCACCGGGCAGGTCCACGTCGCATAGCTGGCGTAGTGCGTGCCGTCGGCGCCGGCGCGCTGCCATGGGGTCGGCGGCGGCTGGGTGAGCGGCAGGCGCTGCACGGCGCCCGAACCGAAGCGCGCACGGGCGCGCCGCTCGAGCCAGGACAGCGCGAGGTGCGGCATCAGCGGCGACGGGACGATCGCATCGCGGCCGGCATCGTCAGGCCTAACGTCCGGGTCGGCGAGTGCCCCGAGCGCGCGGTCGAAGTGATCGTCCCAGTCGGCGGTGGCCAGCTCGCAGTGCTCGTCGCTCCCGTCGCGCAGCGCCCGCGCGACCTGGCAGTCGGGGTTGCGGTCGACGACGACAAGCCGATCCCAGGAGATCGCCCCGGCGCGGCGGCCGCGATGCAGCTGTCGAAGGTAGTAGCTCCCGTAGCAGCCACCGCCGACGATGGTGATCGTACCATAGGCCTGCGGCGGCGCACCTCCGCTCGAGGCGCGCGCGAGCTGCGTCAGCTCAGGCGCGGACATGCCGGCCGCCGTCGACGATGATCGTCTCGCCGGTGACGTAGTCGGCCGCGAGGAGATACATCATCGCGCCGACGACATCGTCGGGGCTGCCGAGGCGCCGCAACGGAGTCGTCTGCTCGAGGTGCTCACCGCTGGCGTCGTCCCAATCGTCAGGCAGCAGCACGGCGCCCGGGGCGATCGCGTTGACGCGAACAGCCGGGGCGAGGACGCGCGCGAGCGCGCGCGTCATCTGGACGATGCCGGCCTTGGAGATTCCGTGCGGCACGTACGCCGGCCAGCTCTCGAACGCCGCGAGGTCGGCCATGTTCACGATCGCGCCCCGACGCTCGCCGAGCAGCGGCGCGGCGGCCTGTGAGAGGAGGAACGGCGCGCGCAGGTTGAGGGCGAACATCGCGTCCCACTGCTCCGCGGTCACGCTGCCTAACGGTGTGCGCTCCATGACCGCCGCCGAGTTGACGAGCACATCGAGCCCGCCGAAGCGACCACGAACCGCCTCGACGAGCGGGGCGATCGACCCGGCGTCCGCGAGGTCGGCGTGGAAGACTTCGGCGTCCCCGCCGGCGGCGCGGATCGCCTTCACGGCGTCATCCGCGCCCGTGGCGCTGGCGTTGTAGTGCACGGCGAGGCGCATGCCGGCCCTGCCTAACGCCTCGGCCAGGGCGCGGCCGACCCGCCGGCCGCCGCCGGTCACGAGCGCGACGCGGCCGCCGAGCTCCATCGTCAGGAGCCTCCGGTCGTGGACGCGGGCGTGCTCCGCGCCGCCAGCCGCGCTTCCTGCTGCTCGAGGATCGCGATCGGCACCTTCATCATCCCGATCGTCCGCGGCCCGGCCTCGGCGCCGTGCCAGTCGGAGCCGCCGCTGGCGACGAGGTGGAAGTGCTCGACGAGCGCGCGGAGCCGCCGCTGTTCGTCGGGCGAGTTGCTCGGGTGAAGCACCTCGAGCCCGTCGAGACCAAAGCCGACCGCGCGCTCGACGCGGGTGCGGTTGAAGTCGACGCCCGGGTGGGCGACGATGGCGAGCCCGCCGGCGGAATGGATCAGCGCGATTGCGTCGGCAAACTCGAGCTTCGCCTTCGGCACGTTGGCCGGCTTCCCGAAGCCGATGTAGCGGTCGAAGACATCGCGCTGGTCGCCGACCCAGCCGCCGGCGACGACGGCGCGGGCGACGTGCGGGCGTCCGACCGCGCCACCTCCCGCCTCGGCGAGCACGGCGTCGATGGTGACGGGGATGCCTAACGCGTTGAGCTTGCCGACCATCTCGCGGGCGCGGTCGATACGCGTCTGACGGAAGCCCTCCATCGCCGACTCGATGGCGTCGAGCCGCTCGAGGTGAAGCCCGAGCACGTGCACCTCGCGCCCGTTGTCCTCGGCGCTCAGCTCGACGCCGGTGATGACGCGGAGGCCGAGTCGGTCGCCAGCGGCGCGAGCCGCCGCGACTCCGGCGACCGTGTCGTGGTCGGTGAGCGCGATCGCGGTGATTCCGGCCGCATGTGCGGCGGCAGCCACGTCCTCCGGTGCACGCGACCCGTCGGACGCGGTCGAGTGCATGTGCAGATCGACGACGCGCTGCACGGGCGTCGCCGACGCGCCCGTGCCCGCCGTCACGGACGGTAGCCCGCTTCCGGGGAGGTGGAGCTGGGCTGCGAGAAGGCGAACAGCTCGCGCAGCTGCTCGTCGGTCAGCCCGGCGAGCGACGCCTCGCGCGACCGGGCCTGCTGCGGCGAGTAGCGGGTGACCCGCACCTCGCGCGCATCGCCAGCGCCGCGAATGAACACGAGGCCGATCTCGTCGCGATCGAGTGAGGTGACGCGGCCGCTGGGTTCGACGCGCCAGCTGTTGCCGTTGATGACGATCGAGCGATCAGGCATGGCTCAGAGCTCCACGAGCTTGTAGATGCGCCGCGGATCCACTATCGGCTCCGGAGCGGCGGCGTGTGCGGCGGTGAGGGTGGCGCTGTCGGGCGCCTCGAAGAACTCGAGGAATGCCCCGGCCAGCCCTTCCTCCTCGAAGGCGGAGAAGGTGCAGTTGGCGCGCTTGTAGTAATCGCGTTTGGCGCGCAGGCGCTCGAGATAGCTCTTCCGTTCCTGCGGGGGAACGATCTTGCGGTGCATCGTCAGTACGCGAGGCATGATCAGAGCGCGGTCTCGGGAAACGATTCGAGGGTCTTCTTGACGTCGGCCATGAAGCGGTCCGCGTCGGCGCCATCGACGATGCGGTGATCGAACGAGATGGAGAAGTAGGCGCAGGTCCGGATGGCGATGGTGTCCTCCCCGTCGGCGCCGGTGATCACCTTGGCGCGCTTCTCGATCGCACCGAGCCCCATGATGGCGGCGGTGCCTAACGGGATGATCGGCGTGCCCATGAGCGAGCCGAAGACGCCCGGGTTGGTGATGGTGAAGGTCGCGTTCTGCACTTCGGCCGGCTGGAGCTTCTTGGCGCGGGCGCGGGCAGCGAGGTCGTTCACCTGCTTGGTGAGCCCGCTGATCGAGAGGTTGTCGGCGCCCTTCACCACGGGGACGATGAGCCCCCAGTCGACGGCGACGGCGATGCCGATGTTGTACTGCTTGCGGTAGATCACGTTGCGACCGTCGTGGGCCGCGTTGAGCATCGGGTGCTTCTTGAGGCAGTCGGTGACCGCCTTGATGACGAACGGGAGGAAGGTCAGCTTCTCGCCGGTCTGCTGCTCGAAGGCTGTGCGCTGCTTCGCCCGGATGCGGGCGACACGCGTGAGGTCGACCTCGAAGAACGAGGTGACGTGCGCCGCGTGACGGCGCGCGTTGACCATGTGCTCGCTCGTGAGCGCGCGGATCTTCGACATCGGCTCGACGACGTCGCCGTCCCAGCCGGTGGGGAGCGGATATCCGGCGTCGCCGGTGGGGGCGAACGTCGGAGCGTTAGGCAGGCGGCGGGTGCCGCCGTTCTCGAGCGCCTGCATGATGTCGCGCTTGGTGACGCGGCCGGCGAGACCGGAGCCGCTCAACGCGGCGATCTCGATGCCGTGCTCGGCGGCGATCTTGCGGACGAGGGGTGACGACTTCGTGCGGAGGCGTCCTTCCAGAGTGGAAGCCGCGGCGGTTCCCGAGGGAATCGCGGGCGATGGAGCGGTTGCCGCGGCGTTGGAAGGGTGAGGGGACGAAGGGCTCGCCGGTGCAGATTGTGTTTGGGGGGGGGCCCCCGCAGCAACCGCCGCCTTCGCGCCGTTCCCGGCTGCCGCGCCGCTTCCCGTCCCCTCGCTCGCGCCACCCACCGCTGCGCCCTTCGTCGTCTCGATCCGCGCGACGATCGTCTGCACCGCGACCGTCTGCCCTTCCGTCACGACGATCTCGGCCAGCACCCCGGCGGTCGGCGCCGGAATCTCCGCGTCCACCTTGTCGGTCGAGATCTCGAACAGCGGCTCGTCACGCTTTACCGTGTCGCCCACCTTCTTGAGCCACTTCGACAGTGTGCCCTCGGCGATCGATTCTCCCATCTGCGGCATGACCACGTCGATGCGTGCCACCGGATGCTCCTTATTGATCTGAGTCACGGGCCGCCGCGTCCGCGCGCAGCAGCTTGATGAAGACGACCGTCGGCAGAAGGACCGCGCCGATCGCTCCGCCTATCCCTGCATAAATCGCCCAATTCCCGCAAACTGGCAAACCCTCGGCTGGCGAGCACCGCCGCAGAAGGTCCACCGCGCGCACGAGGAGCAGCGTGATCATCCCCCCACCGAAGAATCCCACCACGATCGTCAGGCACCCGACCATCGAGTTGCGCACTACGGGGTGAAGGGGCGGCGGCTCCGGCGCAACGCTCGACTTTTCCGGATCGGTCACCTCAGTACTCGGCGAGCCGCCGCGCGGCGAGGACGATGTCCGCCGTCTGCGGCAGCACGTAGTCCTCGAGCGGCGGCGAGTACGGCAGCGGCACGTCCGCCGCCGTCACGCGCAGCACCGGCGCGTCGAGCCACTCGAATGCCAGCTCGTTGATGCGCGCGGTGATCTCGCCGGCGATGCCGCCGGTGCGCGTGTCCTCGTGCACGATCAGGGCGCGATTGGTCTTCTTCACCGTCGCCACGATCGCTTCGTCGTCCATCGGCAGCAGCGATCGCAGGTCGATGACTTCCACTGACAGCCCATGTTCGCGCTCGAGCGTCTCCGCCGCATCGAGTGCCTTCCACACGGTGGCGGCGTAGGTGATGATCGACAGGTCCGTCCCTTCGCGCGCGACTCGCGCCTTCCCGATCGGCACGAGATGGTCGCCGTCAGGCATGCGCTCCTTGATGCGACGGTACAGGTACTTGTGCTCGAAGAAGAGCACGCAATCCTCGTCGCGAATCGCCGACTTGATGAGCCCTTTCGCGTCCGACGCGGTGGCTGGGTAGACGATCTTGAGTCCCGGCGTGTGCAGAAACGCCGCTTCCGGATTCTGCGAGTGGAACGGCCCCCCTCGCACGTAGCCGCCGCTCGGTCCGCGCACGACCATCGGCGTCGGCAGGAAGGCGCGGTAGCGCGCCGTCGCGACGTAGTTGGTAAGCATGTCGTACGCGCAGGAGATGAAGTCGATGAACTGCATCTCGCACACCGGGCGGAGTCCCATGTGCGCCGCGCCCGCCGCCGCGCCGACGATGGCGATCTCGCTGATCGGCGTATCGATCACGCGCTGTTCGCCGAACCTGGCCTGCAGCCCCTCGGTGACCTTGAACGCGCCCCCGTACGCGCCGATGTCCTCGCCGAGGCAGAAGACGTTGGCGTCGCGCTCCATCTCCTCGATGAGCCCGTCGCGGATCGCGTCGAGGTAGGTGATCTCCTTCCGTCCGTCTGTCGACGAAACGGAGGTGCTCTCACCCTGCTCCCCCGTCCCTCGTTGGTTCACGCCGTTAGGCGCTGCCGCCGTGCCTGCCTTACCCATCGAACGTCCCCCACCCCGCGGGCCGTTCGTGCTTCTCGACCGCGCTCTTCACACCGCTGCGGAACCAGAGCGGCTCGACGCTCTTCGGCTCGTCGTACACTCCGACCAGCGCGTCCGTCGGCTCGGGCATCGGCGACTGCTCGGCGACGTCGGTCGCGGTGTCGATCTCCTGCTGCACGCGTGCGTCGATCGACGCCAGCTCGTCTTCGCCAACGCCGAGCTCCGAGCGAAGCTGCCGGACGTAGCGGTCGATCGGGTCATTCTCCTTCTCCCAACGCGCGGTCTCGCCGTCAGGCACGTAGGACTGGTTGTCGTGTTCGGCGTGCCCCTTCCGACGATAGGTCATCAGCTCGATGAGGGTGACGCCGCCACCGCGCCGGGCACGCTCGACGGCGCGCTTCGTCACGTCGTACGTTGCGATCACGTCATTGCCGTCGGCGCGCTCGCCAGGAATCCCGTAGCCGGCGGCCTTGTCGACGAACTGCTTCGCGGCGGTCTGCTTCCATGTCGGCGTCGAGTAGGCGTAGCCATTGTTCTCGATGATCACCACGAGCGGGCATCGCTGCACGGCGGCGAAGTTGATCCCCTCGTGGAACGCGCCGGTGGATGTCGCGCCGTCGCCGATGTACACGAGCCCGACGCGATCCTCGCCGCGCATGCGGAACGAGAGCGTGACGCCGGCCATCACCGGCACCATGTCGCCCAGGTGCGAGATCTGGCCGATGAAGCCGCGCTCGGGACCACCGAAGTGGATGTTCAGCTCGCGACCGCGCGTCGGTGAGTCGCCCTTCGCCATGTACTGGCGGATGATCTCCGTCGGCTCGGCGCCGCGGACGAGCATCGCGCCCATGTTGCGGATGAGCGGCGAGAGGATGTCGCCCTTCGCCTTGTCGAGCGCGAAGGCGCTGCCGACCGCATCGGCCTCCTGGCCTAACGATCGAAAGAGTCCGCCCACGACCTTCGTCTGGCGGTAGAGATTTACGAGCCGCTCCTCGAGGGAACGGGTGAGCCGCATCCAGTAGTAGAGCTCCAGCTTCTGCTCGCGGCTCAGCAGCGCGGCGGCGGATCCGCGGGCGTCGGGATCGAGCGCCTGCACTGCCGGCGCCGCGGCGGCACGGCCGCCTTTGGCGCGCGTCGCCATCAGTACGACGCTTCGAGGGTGTGCGACGGATCCTCGCGCCGGTGGCACTGGACGAAGAAGCGCTTCACGTTGCGATCGAGCCGACTCTCGCCCATCTGGTCGGTGTCGACCTCGATGAAGGTGTAGTGCCCGCCCTCGGCTCTGACGCTCACCTTCATCGAGCCTAACGGTCCGGTGAACGCCCGCGCACGGACGGCCGTCGCCGTCGTGGTGAGCCCGAGATCGCTGAAGTACTTGTCGGCCATCGCGAGGACTTCGGCGGGTGGCATGTGACTGCGATAGAAGTGACGCATGATGACGGCGATTGGCCTGTCTGGATTCGTCTCAGGGTTCGCGCGACGCGGCTACGTCCTGCTGCCAGTCGGTCGCGCGCTCGATCTTGGTGCCGGGAAGCGTGTCGCGACGGAACTCGATTCCCACTGCCCACTGCTCGGCGGTGACGAAGCGCAGCTTCGCGGTGTAAGTACCCACCGCCGGCGCGGGCACGAAGGAATCCCACGTGCTCGTGCCGTTGATGTTGTTGGCGAAGATCCGTCCCTCGCCACCCTCGACTGGCTGCCCGTTGTCCTTGTCGATCACGGTCACGGTGTAATGGATGTCCTCACGGGCCCGCGGCGGCATCGGGTCGGACGTGACACGGAACTCGAAGTGCTCGGAAAACGTGCGGATTTGTAATTTGCGCGGCGAACTGTCGCAGGCAGACGAAGCCAGTCCCGCCAAGGCGAGCATCGACACGGCGATGAGAGACCAGAAACGTGCCTGGCGGGATGGGCGGCTCATGAACGGCGTCCTACTCGTCGACGTGAGTGACTTGTTCTTCACCCATCATCTGACGCAACGTGTTCTTGAGCTTCGTCTGCTGGATGAAGAGGTCGTGCTCGGGCAGCAGCTGCGGCTGCGACGACATCGGGCTCTTGTAGTAGAACGACAGCCACTCCTGCACGCCCTTCATCCCGGCGCGCTGCGCGAGATCCGAGAACAGCGCCAGGTCGAGCGCGATCGGCGCGGCGAGGATCGAGTCGCGGCAGAGGAAGTTGACCTTGATCTGCATCGGGTAGCCCATCCACCCGAAGATGTCGATGTTGTCCCACCCTTCCTTGTTGTCGCCGCGCGGCGGGTAGTAGTTGATGCGCACGACGTGCGAGAAGCCCTTGTAGAGATCCGGGTACTTCTCGGGCTGCAGGATGGTGTGCAGCACGCTGAGCTTCGACTCTTCCTTCGTCTTGAACGACGCCGGATCGTCGAGCACTTCGCCGTCGCGGTTGCCGAGAATATTCGTCGAATACCAGCCGGCGAGTCCGAGCATGCGCGCCTTGAGCCCCGGCGCGATGACGGTCTTCATCCAGGTCTGGCCGGTCTTGAAGTCCTTGCCGCTGATCGCGACGCCCTTCTCGTTCGCGAGCTGGATCAGCGCCGGGATGTCCACCGCGAGGTTCGGCGCGCCATTGCAGAAGGCGACGCCTTCCATGATGGCGGAGTACGCGTAGAGCATCGACGGTGCGATCGCGTCGTCGTTCGCTTCCATCGCCTTCTCAAACTGCGCGAGCGTCGCGTGCTGCGGGCCGGCCTTGATGTAGATCTCGGTCGAGGCGCACCAGACGATCACGATGCGATCGAGCTTGTTCTTTTCCTTGAAGTCGCGGATGTCCTGCCGCAGTTGCTCGGCGAGGTCGCGCTTGTTCTTCCCCTTCTTGACGTTGGTGCCGTTGATGCGCGTGACGTACTTGTTCTCGAACACCGCCGGCATCGGCTTGATCGCCTTGAGGTAGTCGGCGATCGGCTCGAGGTCGCGATCCTCGAGCACGCCGGCCTTCTTCGCGGCGGTGTACGCGTCATCGGGAATCGGGTCCCACGCCCCGAAGACGATGTCCTTCAGGTCGGCGAGCGGGACGAACTCGCGGATCAGCGGGACGCGGTTCTCGGCGCGCTTGCCGAGGCGGATCGTCGCCATCTGCGTCAGCGAGCCGACCGGCTTCGACAGTCCGCGCCTAACGCTCTCGACGCCGGCGATGAAGGTCGTCGCGACCGCGCCGAGACCGGGGGTGAGGATGCCGAGCCGCCCGGTGGCGGGACGGATTTTCGAGGGTGTACCAGTGCTTGAAGACTGCACGAAACCGATCTCCGGAATTCAGGAAGTGACGTGGCGCGAAAGCGCCTGGGGGGATGCGGCGCTGGCGGCGACCGCTTCCGCACGCTGCGGCTCGGCCGCCGGCGGGGGAGCGATCTCCTGCGTCGCGGCGTGGACGGCGATGAAACGCTGCACCACCGTGATCCACGCCGTCACGGTGAGCAGGACTATGATGGCGGCGAGAATCCAGCCATTGAGCGCGAGCCCGAAGAACGCCTGCGGCGCGGAGAGCAGCGTCACGCGCTCCGGACGCTGCAGCACGCCGACCTTCGCGTCCACGCCGAGCGCTTCGGCACGCGCTCGCGTGTACGACGTCATGTACGCGCCGACGAGACCGAGGAGCGTGACGAGCAGCATCACATGGCTCGAGTAGCGCGGGCTGAAAGCGTAGAAGTAGACGAGCCCACCGAGCACCGCACCATCGGAGACCCTGTCGAGTGTCGAGTCGTAGAACGCGCCGAAGGTGCTGCTGCGCCCCGTGCGGCGGGCGACGGTCCCGTCGAGGACGTCGAAGAATGCGGTGAGGCCGAGGAACCAGCCGGCGGTGCGGATGTGGCCCGTCGCGTAGATGATCCCGCCAATCACCGTGCACAGCGTCCCGATCGTGGTGATCGTATTCGGGTGGACTCGATGCCGGACCAGCCAATCCCCGATGGGACCGATGATCCGTAGATAGCCTGTCTTGATCGAGTCCCAGATTCGCTGCATGCGTAGGGGCGCGGGGGTCCGGCTAGTGAGCGGCGCGCCGGTGAAAAGGGCGCACGCGCGCGCAGATGAACGGAAAATAAAAGGGCCGGAGCACCTGGCTCCGGCCCCTGAAACTATGCATGGCGGCGAACGCTAGCAACAGCGCCCCAACGATTTGCGCCGCTGGCGGGAATTACGGAACCTGCCAGAGATACGTCCCCGAGAGGACCACGCCGGACTTGCTGTAGCTGTACTTGTCCGACATGCGAGTCGCCTTCAGCGTGACCGTCGAGCCGGACGAAATCCCCTTCACCGGAAGTGACACCGCGCTCCCGCCGCCGACCTGTCCGAGAAAGACATCCTCGCCACCGGTGTTGATGTACACGTTCACCGGCTCGGAAAGGTTGTTCGTCACGTTCACCGCCGCGTCGGACACGGGCGTAGGCGCGGACTGCACTTCGACGGTGCGACCGCCACACGCGGCCACCGACGTCGCCAGCATCACCGCGGCAAGAATAGCTCTCATGAATTTCGCCTCCAGGACGAGTTGAAAGAGTACGGCACAGCCCGGGACAATCGTGTAGTTCGGATCGTGCCCGCGCCGTGCGTCCGGCGACGGGTGCAAGACACATGCGCGGATGCGGCGAGCAGAGCGCGAGCGGGCGCCGCGATTCCCTGCGCGGCGACCGGCCAGTAACTTCCGAGCCGATGCCCAACTCACCCAACCGCCTGACGATGCGCGCCGTCACCCTCGGCGCCGCCGCCATCATCGCCGTATCATGCGGCCCCAACACGCCGGCCGCCACTCCCGCCCCTTCACCCAGCCCGGCCCGCCCGCCCCTCGCAACGGGTGCCGGCAAGCTCGCCCCGGGCCGGCCGCTCTCGAGAACGCAGCAGCGATGGGCGGACAGCACCCTCGCCTCGCTCACGCTTCGTCAGCGAATCGGGCAGATGGTCAGCATCTGGGTCATGGGAGATTTCGCCAACGAGCGCGACTCCGGCTACACGCAGCTCGTGGATTGGATCGAGAAGGACGGAGTCGGCTCGATGACGATGTCGGTCGGCTCGCCGATCGACGTCGCGGTGAAGCTGAATTCACTGCAGCGCCACGCACGCATTCCCCTGCTCGTGCACAGCGATCTCGAGCCCGGGCTCGGGCGCCTCGAGGGCGGGGTGTTCGTTCCCTCGATGTTGTCCGGCGGATCAGCGACGGTCTTCCCGACGGCGATGGCGATGGGCGCCGCCGACAGCGACTCCCTCACCTACCGCGCCGCATACGCGATCGGCCGTGAGGCACGCGCCGTCGGGATCCAGGTCGTGTTCGGACCGGTGGCCGACGTAAACAACAATCCGGCGAATCCGGTCATCAACACGCGCTCGTTCGGCGAAGATCCGAAATCGGTCGCCCGCCTGACGGTGGAGTTCGTGCGCGGGCTGCAGGATGCGGGCGCGATGGCGACGGTGAAGCACTTCCCCGGACACGGCGACACCGACACCGATTCGCACCTCGCGCTCCCGGTGGTGAAGTCGACGCGCGCGGAGCTCGACACCGTCGAGCTGGTGCCGTTCCGCGCCGCGATCGCCGCCGGCGTCTCGGGAGTGATGACCGCACACATCGCGCTTCCCGCCGTCGAGGGCGACAACGTTCCGGCGACGCTCGCGCCGCGCGTGATCACCGGGCTTCTCCGCGACACGCTCGCCTTCCGCGGGATGGCCTACACCGACGCGCTGACCATGGAGGCGATCGGCGAAGGCTACCCCGTCGAGCGGAGTGCGGTGCTCGCCGTGCAGGCCGGCGCCGATGTCCTGCTCAAGCCGAGCGACATCGAGCGGGCGATCAACGCGGTCGAGGCGGCGGTGTCCGCGGGAACGATTCCGGCCTCGCGCATCGACTCGTCGGCGAAGCGCATCCTCGAGGCGAAGGCGCGGGTCGGGCTCAACGTCGCGCGCACCGTCGACCTCGACGACGTGCTCCGCATCGTCGGCTCGCCCGAGAACTGGGCGGTCGCCGACACGATCGCCGCGCGCGCGGTGACGTTGATCCGTGACACGCCGTCGCTGATACCCGTCGCCCAATCGGCGAAGCGGATCGCAATCGTGCGCTATGCACCGGAAACGGAGCTGCGCGCCGGCCAGACGTTCGCCGCCGAGCTGCGGCGCTCGCTGCCTAACGTTCGGCAGTACCGCATCTCGCCGCGAAGCAGCCCCGCCGAGCTCGACTCGCTGGCGACGACGCTCGCCGGCTCTGATGAAATCCTCGTCACGACCTACGTTCGGCGCATCGAGGGGGCGGGCGGGACGGCGATCGCGCCGCTGGTCGCGACCTGGATCGACAGCCTGGCCACCCGCGAGCGCGTGACCGTCGTCGCCAACGGCAATCCGTACGTCATCCGGCAATTCCCGCGAGTACAGAGCTACATGGTCACGTACGGGATCGGCGATGCGCTCGAGGGCGCGGCCGCTCGTGCGATAGCCGGCGTCGCGCCGATCACCGCGCACTCGCCGATCTCCCTCCCCGGCTTCTTCGCGCGCGGCGACGGCGTCGCTCGCGCAACGGCCAGCGCCGCTGCTACGTCCCGATGAATCGTGATGCCCGTCGCTGGCTCGCCCCGTTAGGCATCGCCGCCACCGGGGCCTTCTGGCTCGCCTGCTCGTCGCACACGCCACCGCCGGCCGCGTCCGTCCCGCCGATCGAGACCGACACCGCCAGCGCGCGCGTCGAGGCGGCACCGCCGCCGCCACGCGACACCATACCGGTGCGCATCGCCACGCCGTGGACCGACTCGGTGCTCCCCACGATGTCGCTCCGGGCGAAGGCGGCGCAGCTCATCGTCCGCTGGGTGCCGGGCGACGCCGCGGCTGACGCGAAGGGCGCGGTCGCGGCGCGCGAATGGGTCGCGATCGATTCCATCGGCGGCGTCATCATCGGGCCCGGAACGGCGATGCAGCTCGCGCGGACGACCAACGCGCTGCAGGGCGCGGCCGCGCTTCCGTTGTTCGTCGCCGCTGATCTGGAGTTCGGCGCCGGGCAGCGCGTCATCCCCGAGGGGACGGCGTTTCCCTATCCGATGGGGATTGCCGCGACTCGCGACACGGCGCTCTCCTGCGCGATGGGGCGCATCACCGCGCGTGAGGCACGCGCGGTCGGCATCAACTGGACGTTGACTCCCGACGCCGACCTCAACACGCGCCCCGACAATCCGAGCATCGGCGTGCGCGCGTTCGGCGCCGATGCCGGAACGGTCGAGCGGTTCGTGCTGCCGTACATCCGCTGCGCGCAGGGCGCCGGCGTGATCGCGACGGTGAAGCATTTCGCCGGACTCGGTGCGGTCGCCGTGGACACGCACATCGCCGCGGCGATTCTCGATTCGTCGCGCGCGCGACTCGACACCGCCGAGCTGCGTCCATTCCACTCGGCGGCGGCGATCGGTGTCGGCGCGATCATGAGTGCGCACGTCGCGCTGCCGATGCTCAGCGGCGACTCGGTACCGGCGAGCCTGAACCCGCGGCTGCTGCAGGGGATCGTTCGTAGCGAGTGGAAGTACGACGGTCTCCTCGTCACCGACGCACTCTGGATGAAGGGGATCGGCGCCGACACGCCGGGCGCGGCGGCGGTGCGCGCGCTGCTCGCCGGCAACGACGTCCTGCTCGACCCGGCAGATCATCGTGCCGCCATCGACGCGATCGTCGGCGCGGTCGGCAACGGGACGCTGTCCCCGGCGCGCCTCGATTCATCGGTGCGACGGGTGCTGCAGGCGAAGGAGCGACTCGGTCTCGCCACGAAGCGGACGGTCGACACGAGCGCCGTCGCCGCGGCGTTCGGCCAGCACGATGCCGACTCGATCGCCACGCTCGCCGCGCGGCAGTCGATGACGCTCGAGCGCGACCGCGGCAGCGCGATCTGGCGCCTCGCGCGTGCGTCGCGCGTGCTCGCGGTGCTCTACCTCGACGAAGGGAAAGAGCCGTACCCCGGCGCGCATCCCGGCGACGCGTTCGTCAACGAGCTGCGCACCCTGCTCGGCGCGCGCGGCCAGAAGCTCGACGTCGTCACGCTGACGAACAAGTCCGCGAGCGCCGCGGTGGCGGCGGCGACCGCGCGCGCGAGCGATGCGAGCACGGTGGTGATCGCGCACTATGCACGCCCGGTCCCGGCGAAGGGGTACGCCGGAGTTCCGCCTCGCATCGCGACGATGACTCGCCGCATCCTCGACGTCAGGCCTAACGCGATCGTCGTCTCGCTCGGCGATCCCTACATGGTGCGACAGTTCCCCGAGGTCGGCACGTACCTCGTCGGCTGGAACCCGCTGTCGCCCTGGAGCGAGCGGGCCGCCGCGCAGGCGGTCGCGGGCCGTCCGGTGCGCGACTCGGCACTCACACGCCGCGTCGCCGATACGGTGCGCGCCGTCATGACCGCGTTCCAGCTCGACAGCGCCTTTCCCGGCGCGTATGCGGTCGTCGGCACGCACGACCAGATCCTCGCCAGCATCGGCGTCGGGCACGTCGACTGGCGACCGTCGGCGGAACCGGTGGACAGCACGCTCTGGGATCTCGCGTCGCTGACGAAGGTCATCGGTATGACGAGCGCGATGAACCAGCTCGTCGCCGAGGGCAAGGTGAAGCTCGACGCGCCGGTGCAGCGCTACCTGCCGCGCTTCAAGGATCCGAAGCACAAGGGAAAGAAGAAATGGCGCGGCCCGACGAAGACCAAAGTCACCGTCCGCGACCTGCTCACGCATCGGTCAGGGCTGCCGGCGTGGCGGCCGCTGTACAAGGAGGGTGTGAATCCCGACTCGGCGATGTCGATCGTGTACGCGACGCCGCTCGACACGTTCCCGCGGATCCGCATGGTGTACAGCGATCTCGGCGCGATCCTGCTCGGCAAGATCGTCGAGCGCGTGTCGCACCAGAAGCTCGACGACTACCTCCAGCGGCACGTCTGGGCTCCGCTCGGAATGACCGACACGCGCTTCAATCCCGACAGCTCGCTCAAGTGGCGAATCGCACCCACCGAGTATGACCCCTATCGCCAGCGGCTGATCTGGGGGACGGTGCACGACGAGAATTCGGCGGCGCTCGGCGGGGTGTCGGGGCACGCCGGGCTGTTCAGTTCCGCGCGCGACCTCTCGCGCTTCGCGCAGATGTACCTCAACTTCGGTGCACTCGGCGGCAAGCAGGTGCTCGACCGGGCAACGATCCTCGATTTTCAGCGCGTGCAGGACTCGTCGTTCTCCAACCGTGCGATCGGGTGGGAAAAGCCGACGGGAGGAAATTCCGCCGGGCGCCGCATGTCGCCGGCGGCATTTGGTCACACCGGCTTTACTGGAACGTCCATCTGGATGGATCCGGCGAACGACGTGTTCGTCGTGATCCTGACCAACCGCGTCAACCCGACGCGGCAGAACCCGCGCTTCGCCGAAGTGAGGACGGCGGTGACCGACGCCGCGCTGTCCGTGCTGGAAACCGTCAGGCAGGGCACCACTCCAATCCTCCCCCGAAAGTGAGCCGACCGTCATGACCCTGCACGCCGTCGACTGGACGATCGTCATCGCCTACTTCGTGTTGTCGGCCGGCATCGGCCTCTACTTCACGAAGAAGGGCGGCGAGAGCCTCAGCGAATACTTCCTGTCCGGGCGCCAGGTGCCGTGGTGGCTCGCTGGCGCGAGCATGGTCGCCACGACCTTCGCCGCCGACACGCCGCTGGTGGTGACCGGGCTCGTGGTCGCGCACGGCGTGGCCGGCAACTGGCTCTGGTGGAACATGCTGATGAGCGGGATGCTCACCGTGTTCTTCTTCGCCCGACTCTGGCGGCGTGCCAACGTGATGACCGACGTCGAGTTCGCGGAGATCCGGTATGCCGGCAAGCCCGCCGCCGTGCTGCGCGGATTCCGCGCCGTCTATCTCGCGCTGCCGATCAACCTGATCATCCTCGGCTGGGTGACGCGGGCGATGGTGAAGATCCTCACCATATCGTTAGGGCTTCACGATGTGCAGCTGTTCGGGATGACGGTGTCGGGGGACGTGATGGCGGTCGCGATCTGCTTCATCGTCACCGTCGCCTACTCGTCGGCGGCTGGGATGTGGGCGGTGCTCTGGACGGACCTCATTCAGTTCGTCATCAAGATGACGGCGGTGATCGTGCTCGCCGTGTTCGCGGTGAACGCGGTCGGCGGGATGGGCGCGTTGAAGAGCGGGCTGGCGTCGCACTTCGGCAGCGAGACCGCGGCGCTGTCGGTGCTGCCGGTCTCGATCTCGCCTAACGGTGGGCTTGTCGCCTACGCCTGGATGCCGCTGCTGTCGCTGGCGGTGTTCCTCTCGGTGCAGTGGTGGGCGGCCTGGTATCCGGGCGCCGAGCCGGGGGGCGGCGGCTACATCGCCCAGCGCATCTTCAGCGCGAAGACCGAGCGCGATGGGGTTCTGGCGACGCTATTTTTCCAGGTCGCGCACTATGCGCTGCGCCCGTGGCCGTGGATCGTCACCGGGCTGGCGACGGTGCTGCTCTATCCGAACCTGGTGGACAAGGAGTCGGGCTACGTCCACGCCTTCGTCGACCTGCTGCCGACGCCGTGGCGCGGGTTCATGATGGCCGGCTTCGCGGCGGCGTACATGTCCACCGTCGGGACGCAGCTCAACTGGGGCGCGAGCTACCTCGTCAACGACTTCTACAAGCGGTTCGTGAACAGGACGGCGGCCGAGCACCATTACGTGACCGTATCGCGGTGGACGACGCTCGGGCTCTTCCTCGCGGCGGGCTACGTGACGATGCACCTGAGCTCCGTCGAGAAGGCGTGGGAGCTCCTTCTCGCGTTAGGCGCGGGCACCGGGCTGGTCCTGATCCTCCGCTGGTACTGGTGGCGCATCAACGCCTGGTCGGAGATCAGCGCGATGGTGTCGAGCTTCGTGATGGCGCTGTGGATGTTCGGAAAGCTCTCGTTCATGGGGATCCGTCCCCCGGCTGTGGTGGTCGGCGACGCGCCCGATGCGACGGCGTGGCGGATGATCATAACGGTGGCGGTCACGACCGTCGTCTGGCTGGCGACGACCTTCCTCACCGCGCCGGAGCCGAACGGCATCCTCGACTCCTTCTACCAGCGCGTGCGGCCGGGCGGCTACGGCTGGCTCCCGGTGTCGCGCCGGCTCGGCTATGGCCACGAGCAGATTCCCGGCGGCGCGCTGGCCTGGACGAACTGGATCGCCGGTATTGTCGCGGTGTACGGAACTCTCTTCGGGATCGGGAAGTTGATCTTCGGGCAGGTTGTGACCGGCGTCGTGATGATCGTGGTCGCAATCGCGGCCTTCGCCTGGATCGCGCGGTCGTTCGGCGGTGGTCGCGGCGAATCGGTGCAGTCCGGTCGGGCGGCTCCCGTTCCCCAGCCGGTTCCCGGGGATTGAACCAGTAAAGATTTCCGTACGGCCGGCGCCCGGTTTTTCTTGAAGCCGGTGGCCCCGGTCGCTATATTTGCAGACAGATGCTCCCGCGGGGTTCGCGGGGTCACGAACAGGAGGAACAGTCATGAGCGCAGTGCAGCCCGAAGTCGTGCTTGCCGTGACCGATGTCGCGGGAGCTGAGGTCAAGAAGTTCATGGACGCCGAAGGCGTCGATCCCAACGTCGGCGGGCTCCGCGTCAGCGTCCAGCCCGGCGGATGCAGTGGCTTCAAGTACGGCCTTCTCATCGAGGACCAGCCGGCCGAGGATGATTTCGTGCTCGCGCAGGGCGGTTACCGCGTCTTCGTCGACCCGTTCTCGGCGCAGTACCTGAGCGGCGTGACGATCGACTACGTCTCGTCGATGCAGGGGTCCGGTTTCACCTTCAAGAATCCGAACGCTACTGGCGGCTGCGGCTGCGGTAGCTCCTTCACAGCCTGACGCCTACCATGCCACGTCCGGTCTCTGGCGTCCGCGCGGACGCCGGTGCCGTGCTGGAGGCCCGCGACTCGACACCGAGTCGCGGGCTTTCGTCTTTCCCGCACGCCACCGCTGCAGGACACGAGCGCATCCGCACCGTCGTCGTCGACGACCACGAAGGAATCGCCCGGCTCGTCGCGACGCGAATCGCGACGCTGATCCGCGAACGTCAGGCAGCGGGCGAGCGCGCCGTGCTCGGCCTCGCCACCGGCTCGACGCCGATCGGGGTCTACCGCGAGCTCATTCGCATGCACCGCGAGGAGGGGCTGAGCTTCGCGAACGTCGTGACGTTCAACCTCGACGAGTACTATCCGATGCCGCCGGAGAGCGTGCACTCCTACCATCGCTTCATGTGGGAGAACCTCTTCAAGCACGTCGACATCGATCCGCAGAACGTCCACATCCCGCGCGGTGACATCTCGCGCGAGCAGGTGGACGAGGCGTGCCGTCGCTACGAGGACGAGATCCGCCGTGCCGGCGGGATCGACTTCCAGGTGCTCGGCATCGGCAAGACGGGGCACATCGGCTTCAACGAGCCGGGCTCGGGCCCCGACAGCCGCACGCGCATGGTCACGCTCGACGCCGTGACGCGCCGCGATGCGGCATCCGATTTCTTCGGCGAGGAGTTCGTCCCGCGTGAGGCAGTGACGATGGGTGTGGCGACGATTCTCGAGGCGCGTGAGATCGCGATCATCGCCACCGGCGAGCACAAGGCATTCATCGTCAGCCGCGCGGTCGAGGGCGAGGTCGACGTCGAGGTCGCAGCGACGTTCCTCCAGAGCCACCCGAACACGACGTTCTACGTCGATCGCGCCGCCGCCGCGGAGCTGACGCGGATCAAGACGCCGTGGCTCCTCGACGAGGTGCAGTGGACACCTGACCTGACTGTGCGGGCGGTGGTGTGGCTCTCCGAGACGACTGGTCGCGCGATCCTTCATCTCACGCAGCGCGACTACGCCGAGCACAAGATGTCGTCGCTCGTCGCGCGCTACGGGACTCCGGGCGCGGTGAACGGCGAGGTGTTCAACAACCTCGGCGCGAAGATCCGCGGCAAGAGCAAGCTGCCGCGCGGGCTGCGCACCATCTGCTTCTCGCCGCATCCGGACGACGACGTCATCTCGATGGGCGGGATCCTCCGCAAGTTCGTCGAGAACGAGAACGACCTGACGGTCGCCTACATGACGAGCGGCAACATCGCCGTCTTCGACCACGACGTCAGGCGCTACGTGGACTTCCTCCAGCGACTGGCTCATAACGGCCAGGGCGACGTGAAGACAGCCGATGCCTGGGCGAACAAGGTCCGTGCGTTCCTGGATGGCAAGAAGCCCGGCGACGTGGACATTCCCGAGGTGCTCGACATCAAGCGCATCATCCGCGAAGCCGAAGCGGTGAGCGGGATCGAGACCGTCGGGCTCAAGGAGTCAGCGGCGCGATTCCTCAACCTTCCGTTCTACCAGACGGGAAAGGTGAAGAAGGATCCGATCGGCCCAGCCGACGTCGCGATCGTTCGCGCACTGCTCGAGGAGATCAAGCCGGAGCTGATCTTCGTCGCCGGCGATCTCTCCGATCCGCACGGCACGCACCGCATGTGCAAGGAAGCGATCGACATGGCGCTGGAGGAGCTGTACGGATTCCGCAGCTCTAACGGGCGCGCGGAGCCGGCGCCGGAGCGCAGCGAAGGCGCTTCCAATGAAAAGCTGTCGGCGCGACGCGCCGACAGCCAGACTTCAGGGCGCGTTCCGCGCCCTGAAGTCTGGCTCTATCGCGGCGCATGGCAGGAGTGGCCGGTCACGGACGCAACGTGGCTCGTCCCGATGTCGCAGGAAGAGCTGAGGCGGAAGATCCAGGCGATCTTCAAGCACCAGTCGCAGAAGGATTCGGCGCCCTTCCCCGGCAGCGACGACCGCGAGTTCTGGCAGCGTGTCGAGGCGCGCAACAAGGACACCGCCGCGATTCTCGACCGGCTCGGGCTGGCCGAGTACTTCGCGATGGAAGCATACGTCGTCGAGTAGCGGCGGCGTATCCACATGACGTCGAACTTCACGGCGATCGACCTCGTCGTCCTGCTCGCATACCTGACCGGGACGACGGCGTTAGGCATGTGGGTCGGCCGCCGCCAGCGCGACGCGCGCGACTACTTCGTTGCCGACCGCGCGATCCCGTGGGGCGCGGTGATGTTCTCGGTGGTCGCCAGCGAGACGAGTGCGCTGACGTTCATCTCGATTCCCGGGCTGGCATGGGCCGGGAATCTCGGTTTCCTCCAGGTGGCCGCCGGCTACATCCTCGGGCGAATCGTCGTCGCGAATACGTTGCTGCCGCGCTATTACGAGGGTGAGCTGGTCACCGCCTACACGTTGCTCGAGAAGCGCTTCGGGCTGACGACGCGGCGTTTCACCTCGATCGTGTTCATGGTGACGCGAGCGATGGCCGACGCGGTGCGCGTCTTCGCGACGGCGATCCCGATCGCGCTGATCATCGGTTCATCGATCCGGCGCGAGTTGGTGATGCCGGTCTCGATCCTGATCCTTGGCGTGCTCACGATCATCTACACGTACCGCGGTGGCATGAAGGCGGTGGTGTGGACCGAGATCGCGCAGGCGACGGTGTACCTCATCGGCGGAATCAGTGCGGTGGTGCTGATCGGGCGCGCGGTGCCTGGCGGCTGGGCGCACATCATCGACGCCGGGCGCGCGGCCGGGAAGCTGAGCGCCATCGACTTCAGCTTCACCCTGTCGAAGCCGCACACCGTGTGGGCCGGGCTGATCGGCGGCGCCTTCCTCTCGATGGCGTCGCATGGCGCCGACCAGCTGATCGTGCAGCGGCTGCTCTCGTCGAAGAGCCTGCGGGACGCGCAGCGCGCGATCATCGGCAGCGGCATCGTGGTCTTCTTCCAGTTCGTCCTCTTCCTCATGATCGGCGTCGGCCTGTGGGCACTCTTCGCCGGCCGGCCATTCGCGGCGCCGGACTCGGTGTTCCCCACGTTCATCGTCGAGTACATGCCGCACGGGCTGCTCGGACTCATCGTCGCCGCGATCGTCGCCGCGACGATGAGCACCCACTCCGGCGCCATCAACTCGCTCGCCGCGTCGTCGCTGCACGACATCTACCTGCCGATGACCGGGCTGCGCCCGGACAGCCCGCGCGCGCTGCGGATGGGCAAGATGTTCGCGCTCGCCTGGGGCGTCGTGCTCACCGCCGGCGCGCTGATGTTCCGCGAGAGCGGGACGCCGGCGGTGGTCGTCGCGTTAGGCATCGCCTCGTTCACCTACGGCGCGCTGCTCGGCGGGTTCTTCCTCGGGCTCTTCGTTCACCGGGCGCGTCAGCGTGACGCGATCACCGGGATGTCGGTCGCAATCTTCGTCATGGCACTGATCGTCTTCTCGAAGCAGCTCATCGGTTTTGCTCCTGGTCTCGAGGGACTCCTCGGCGTCTACACCGGCATCGCCTGGCCGTGGTACGTCCTGATCGGGACCGCGGTCACCGTCGGCGTCGGAAGCCTCTCGTCGCTCATCGGGCCGGCGCGTGTCGTCGGTGCCGGGCCGGAAGCGTCGCGGCCCGAGCGCGTGGCATGAGCGCGATCGTGGTCGGTGTGGACGGCGGCGGATCGAAGACGCGAGTGATCGTCGCCGACGAGACGGGAAAGACGATTGGCGAGACCGACGGCCCCGCGTCGGCGGTACGTCCGGGGAAGGCCGATCATTCGGCGACGGTCATCGCCGAAACCGTAAGGCAGGCGCTCCAGGACGCCGAGCTGGGACTGATCGTTCCGCGCGTGCTCTGCGTCGGCGTCGCGGGAGTGGGACGTGAGCCCGAGCGTCAGGCGCTCTGGCAGGCGCTGGCCGCGCTCGAGCTGGCGGACGAAGTCGTCGTCCATCCGGATGCGACGATCGCCCTCGACGACGCGTTCAACGACGGCGTGGGCGTGCTGCTGATCGCCGGTACCGGCTCGGTCGCATTCGGTCGCGGCCCGACCGGCACGATCGCGCGGTGCGGCGGCTGGGGGCCGAACATCGGCGACGAGGGGAGCGGCGCGTGGATCGGCCGGCGCGCGTTATCGGTGGTCACGGCGGCGAGCGACGGTCGTGAGCCTGAGACGGCGCTCACCGGCGCCATCCTGACGGCGGCGCAGGTGAACGACGTCAACGACCTGATCGCGTGGGCCGCGCAGGCGACGCCGGCGATGCTGGCGACGCTCGCGCCGGCAGTGATCAGCGAGGCTGAAGCGGGCGATCTTCGCGCGAACGCGCTCCTCAGCATGGCCGCAGAGGAGCTGGTACTGCACGTGCGAGCGCTGGCGCGACAGCTCTTCATGGATGAGCGCGCGGCGGTTCCGGTCGCGCTCACCGGCGGACTGCTGAAGCGCGGCGCCCCGCTGCGCAAGCGCCTCGAGCAGCGGATGAAGAGCGCCGTTCCCGGCGCGCAGGTGCAGTCGGCCGACGTCGACGCGGCGCGCGGCGCGGTGCGCGACGCGCTGCGCATCCTCGCCACTGCCTGACCGCCGGCGAACAGCTGCCTGACGGGCGGCGACCGCCTGCCTAACGGCCGCCTCGCGCCCAGTCGGGTGCGGTCGCGGCCTTCCCGCCGGGATACGGCACATTCGGGCCCTTGATCGCGACCCACAGCACGCGGTTGAACTGGTCGTCGTCGATCCGGTCCTCGCCGCGGAAATCGAAATGTGCCGACGCGCCAGTGCCCGCCGAGCGCGGGGGTGTCCGCTCGTCGAGCGAGACGCCCGGCGTGAGCGGCAGGTAGGGCGCGAGGTCCGGCGAATCGCGCCAGATGTCGCGCAGCGGCGCACCGTAATGATCGAACTGCGACAGAGAGCCGAGATGCAGCAGCTCGGCGATGGTCGCGATGACGTCGGTCGTGTTCGCCCAGCGATGATGGACGCCGGCCCGCGCCCACGGTGAGATCACCAGCAGCGGTGAGCGATGCGAGTCGACGTGGTCGGGGCCATCCTGCGCGTCGTCCTCGAGGACGAAGACCACGGTGCTCTTCCAGAACGGACTCTTCGACAGCGCTTCGATCACGCGCCCGAGCGCGAGGTCGTTGTCGGCCATGTGCGCCCGTGCGGTGGGCCGGCCAGCGGACGCGCCCTCGGTGTGATCGTTAGGCAGGCGCATGATCTCGAGCGCCGGCATGCTCCCCTTCTTCACGAACTCGTTCAGCTCGGCGATCCAGACGTCGGCGCGCCGCTGGTCCTGGATGTGGAGATCGAAGCCGGCGAAATCGGGATTCGTGTTCGGCACGAGGAAGGGCTTGAGTCCGCGATAGGTGACGCCCTGGCCGCCGTTCGCGGCCGGGATGTCGATGGTGAACTCGCCGTAATTGCGGAAGCTGATCTTCGCTCGCTGCGCGAGGTCCCAGAGATATCCGTTCGCTGGCTCGTTGACGTCGTCGCCAGGCGCCGCCTGGCCGCTGCGCGCGAGGTCCATCCCGGTCCCATTGGTCCCCTCGTAGTCGTAGGTGCGGCCGCGATCCGAGTAGTTCGACTGCACCGTCTTCTCGACGTAATCGGTCGCGTACGCCGCCGTCGACCAGTTGTGACCGTCGGCGCTCACCTCGGCGTTGACGAAGAACCGGTCGAAGATCCCGAAGCGCTCGGCCAGCGCATGATGGTTCGGCGTGATCTTGCGGGGGAAGAAGACCAGCGACGTGTCGCCGTCGGCCTGCGGCAGGTCGCCCAGCACCTGGTCGTACGTGCGATTCTCCTTGATCACGTAGATCACGTGCTCGATCGGCGGCATCGTGCCCGCCGTCATGCTCGCCGGCCGGTCCCACAGGTTCGCCGCGGCGACGCGGCGCGTATAGTCGGCGAGCGCCGGTGACGACGACGGCGGCATTGCGATCGTCGTGATCGTGCCGTGCAGCTGCCCGAGCGTGTACTGATCGGAGTTGCGGCGGCGAGTCGGCCGGTAGAGGTCGGGGTTCGCCGACGGCGGTCCACCCTTCGCCGACAACACGATCAGCGAATCCGTGCCGACGGCCGCGAGTGCGGTCGGGTACCAGTCCACCGGGATCCGCCCGGCGAGCCGGTCGCCGCCGTCAGGCATACTCGCTGAGGGGCCGCCGCGTGCGGCGGCCGACAAGTCGAACACCGCAACAGCGTTGTTGTCGGCCTCGGCCACGTACAGCCGGACGCCATCGCGCGAGAGGGCCAGCGCGTTAGGCGTGCTTCCCTCACCCGGGCCGGCCGGTGCCGGGTCGCGAAGCTCGGCAACGGTCGCCCCGGTGCGAGTGTCGATCGCGAGCACCCGGTCGGTGCTGCTCGACGCCACGAAGAGCCGGGAGCCGTCGGCGTTGAGGAGCATCGCCGACGGATGTCGTCCGCCGGCGAACGGCCCACGCGCGCGCAGCGTGCCGTCGTGCTGCGCGGAGAACGCGGCGACGGTGCTCGCGCCGCTCGCGCCCCACGCCGAGACGTAGACATCGCCCGCGGGCGACACGACCACTCCGTAGGGATAGTGCCCGGCAGCGTAGCGGCCGACGACGCGGCCGCTGGCCACCTCGACGACCGCGAGGGAATCGGCGAGATTCTCGGCCGCGTATACCCAACGACCGTCAGGCGAGACGGCGACGCCCGCCGGATAGCGGACACCGTCGCCCTTCGTCCGGCGGGGCGCGAGCAGGATCGTGTCGCGCAGCGTCGCGGTGGTACCGCTCCAGTCATAACGGTAGACCGCGTCCTCGTTTCCGCCCGACGCGTAGACCGTGCGGCCATCCGGCGACATCGCGACGCCGACGAACGCCGCTCGTTGCTCGAGCAGCTGCGATGTCCCGTTCGCCCTGTCGATCAGCTCGACGCCCTGCTTCTCGTAGCCGCTGAGCAGCACCGCCGCGCGACGACCGTCGGCCGAGAGCGCTACGCCTAACGGGAACGATCCGGCGAGCCGCGACGACTTCGAGACCGGGTCGAGATAGCGGCCCGTCGGCAGTCGTTCGCGGTCAGCGGGCGCTTCGCCAGCGCCGTGCGAGGCGCGGCAGCCAGCAGCAAGGGCGGCGACGACGAGGACGGGAAAAACGTGAGCGGTCGTTCGCATGGGCGGGATGAGGAGGTTGCCTGTATCGGTGGGGGATATTGCGAAGCGCGTCGTCCCGTCGCAACATCGGCGCATCAATCGGTCCCGCGCAGCCCACGCCCTCCCACCTGACGAACATGCGAATCTCGATCGTCCTCCTCTCGACAGTGCTCGCGCTCACGCTGCCTGACACTGCGCGCGCGCAGCAGCCGGCGCCTGCGCCGTCTTCACCGCGGCCCCAGCCGCCGCTCCGTTTTGCGGCGAGCAGCTTCGCGAGCGTCGAAGTTCACCTCAACGCGCGGCGGATCGGCTCGCGGTGGTACGCCGAGGACGCTGCGCTCGCCGGGCCGGCGCGCATCGCGATCAGCTACGGGCAGCCGCATGCGCGCGGTCGCCAGGTCTTCGGTCGACTGATCCCGCTCGACACCGTCTGGCGCTTCGGCGCGAACGAAGCGACCACCCTGCACGCCGACGTCGACCTGACCCTCGGCGACCTGAAGATTCCGCGCGGCGACTACTCGCTCTTCGTGCTCTACACCAAGTCCGGCTCGCAGCTCATCGTCAACCGCGGAACCGCGATGTGGGGAACCGACTACGATTCGACGAAGGACGTTGGGCGCGTGCCTCTGACGAGCCGCACGATGGCCGAGCCCGAAGAGTCGCTGACGATCTATCTCATTCCCGATTCGCCGCGCCCGTCGGAGGGCTACGGCGAGATGCGCGGGGTGCTCAGGATCGAGTGGGGAACCACTGAGCTGAGCACCCGCTGGTCTGTTGCGCCGTGACGCTCACCCGCGAGGAGACGGCGCGCGGCCGGTCAGCACCTGCTCGAACAAGTCGAGCGCGCGGGGGTCTCCGGACTCGCCGAGCCAGAACATCGCGCGCGCTCGAACCCGCTGGTCCTTGTTGCTGCGCGCGGCCTCGATGAGCGGCTCGACGCCTTCGCCGTTGCGAAGCTGTGAGAGCGCGAACACCGCCTGCTCCTTCACGCTCTCCTCATCGTTCTCATCGTCGCGCGATCCCCGGGGGTAGAACGGATCGTCGCTTCCGTTGACCTTCGCCGCGGCGTACTGCCCAAGCCAGAAGATGACGTCGTGCTTCCGCGAGCCGCGGCGCGCGGCGTTGGTCGTCTTCGCGATGCGCAGGAGCGTTGGCCAGGCGACGACGTCGCGACCGAGCATCGCCGGCAGGACGGCGCGATTGGCGACGCGTCCCTGATCGTCACGCTCGGCCAGCGACAGCAGGTATTTCGATCCTTCATCGGCCGATACTTCGCCGAGCTCGGTGACCCCGGCCTGGACTGGCGGCACGGGCCCGAGGTAATCGCGCAGCACGCTCACCCGTCCCCCGGCGACATCGAGGACGATTCGCACCGGACCGGGGACGCAGTTGGACATGTCCGTGTCCGAGTTGTAGCTCCCCATGATCGAAGTGCCGACGCGGATGAAGCTGTGCCCATCGCCGCAGGCATTGTCGCGGGAAGGAAACTCGAACTGGACGGTCCCCGTCTGCACCGCGGCAATGCGCGCCGCGAGCGTTTCCTGTGCGGTAAGGCGCGTCGCCATCGCCGGCATCGCGGCCACGAGAGCGGCGGCGACCAACGTGCGCCGCGCCACGACCGTTAGGCACGCGTGGTCGCGCATGATGATGTTCGTCATGATCGTCCTCATGGCCCGGTCACCAGGTCGGTGATCGCCTTTGTCACAGCCGGATCGTTCTTCTGGCCAAGCCAGAAGAGTGCTTTCTTCCGCAGCTCGGTGCCGTCGTGCCCGTGGACGATCGCGAGTAACTTGTCGGTCGCTGCCTGGTCATTGCGCTGCGAGAGCACGAAGATCGCGTGCTCCTTCACTTCCTCGTTCGACGCCGCATCGTAGAACGCGGCGATCTCGGTGGTCGCGATGTCGCCCTGCCCCGCCCAGAAGATCGCCTTTTTTCGCGCCTCCACCGGCTCGTTCTCGTCGCGCGCTACCGACATCACCCACTTCCTTGCCTCGCTGTCGTCGGACTGCGCCATCGACATGAGGATCTGGTTCCTGATCCCGTCGCTGTTCACCCTTCCGAAAAGGTCGCGGAGGAAGCGCAGGTCATCCGCCGTCGTCGCGTCGCTGTGGCCGAGTGCGAACACGGCCTTCTCGCGCACCCCCGCCGGCGTGTTGGCGTCGCCGGCGATCGCGCGCACTTCGCGCCGACCGCGCTCATCGCTCGACTGGCCGAGCCAGAAGACCGCCTGGCTGCGAATCCTCTCCGAGCCACCGTTATGAGCGAGGTCGATCAGCGATGGCGTGCCCACGTTGCCTGGCAGCCGCGAGAGCGCGAATACCGCCGCCTCGGCAATGCTCTTCTTTCCGTCGTCGCCAGACTTCGCCAGCTCGGTGAGCGGCGCAACCATCGACGCGTCGCCGAGCATCCCCGCCCACCTGATCGCGTTGCGTCGCATCTCCGTCGGCAGCGAGGCGCGACGTCCGATTGCGAGCAGGCGCGGCGCGATGTCGGCGCTGTCGGCGACGATCGCCGGCATGAGCACACTCCGCGCGTCGGCATCGCTCCCCTGTTCCGCGAGGTCGAGGAAATAGGCGGCCGCCGCCGGCGCCGACACGACGCCCAGGTCGATGACGTGCCCGCTCGATGCACTCCAGCTTCCACCGATGCGGGTTCGGATCGCGACGATGCCGGAGGGTCCGATCTGGAGCGAGACTCGCGCCGCCCCATGGCGGCAGTTGGTATTCGTCCAGCGACCCTCGAACGTGCTGGTCGAGTTCATCATGAAGTTGTCGCCGACGCCGAACATCTCGTTGCCGTCGCCGCAGACGTCCGGGCGGGTGGCGTAGGTCATCCGGACCTCCCCCTGCCCCGCCGACGAGACCCGGGAAGCGATCGACTGCGCACCGGCCGCGGCCGTGCCTAACGCGAGCGCGGCGGCGACACGCGCGGCGTTGCGAATGATCCGGTTCATTGGTTGATGATCTCCATCAGCAGTTGCTTGGCCCGCGGATCGTTCTTCTGCGCCAGCCAGAAGAGCGCCTTCTTCCGCATCTCCACGTCCTTGTCCGTCTTCGCGATCTCGATGAGCTTGTCGGTCGCCGCTGCCTCACGGCGCTCGGAGAGCACGAAGATGAAGTGCTCCTTGAGATCCTGATCGTCGAGCTTCGGGTAGAGCGCGAGCAGTGTGTTGATGTCCAACCCATGCCGCTGTCCGGCCCAGAACAGCGCCTTCTTCCGCACCTCGACCGGCTGCTTCGAATTCTGGACGATGCTCAGCATCCACTTTGAGCCTTCGTCGCCGGGCGTCTCGGACATCGCCTGGATGATCGCGTTCTGGATCTCCTCGCTGTTGGTCTTGTCGAACAGCGACTGGAGGAACGCGGTGTTCTCCGGCGTGCGACGCGATGACTGCCCGAGCCAGAAGACCGCCTTGGCGCGAAGCTCTTCGGGCGCACTGGACTCCGCATAGGCGCGCAGCGTCGCGTTCCCCTTGTCGGTGTTGGTGTTCGCCAGCGCGAAGATCGCCTTCTCCTGGACCTCCTCATCGGTCGAGCTGTGCAGGATCGAGTCGAGCGCGGTCAACGCCTTGTCCGAATGGACCTGCGACAGCCAGAACACTGCCTGACGACGCACTTCCACGTCGGGATCGGTGCGCGCCGCCGCGAGGAGGATGTCGGCGCTCTCCTCGCTCTCCTTCTGCGCGACAAGGAAGACCGCCTTCCGCCGCAGTCCGACCGAGCAGGCGTCGCGCTTGGCCAGCACCTGCTTGAGGATCGGGATCGCGCGCTCGGAGTCCATCTGCAGCAGCGCCATCAGCGCCGCGACCCGCATGTCGTTGTCGTCGTCCTCGCTGGGACAGTCTGCTGACCCGCTTCCACCGCGTCCGCTGCCACGCCCTCCGCCTAACGCGATGCCGTTGCCAGAACCGGTCCCGCTTCCACTATCGGCGGCCTCGATCAGGCTCTTCATCGCATCGGGGTCGCCACGCTTCGCGAGCGCGCCCTGGATGCGGACGGCGAGCGTCCCCGCATCGCCGTTGCTCGCGGCCTGCGGGAAGCGCCGCTGCTGGTCCTGCAGCACGTCGAGCGCGGTGCGGAGGTCGCGCTCGTTGCCGAGTCGCGACAGCGCGAACGCCTGGTAGTACATCGCATCGGCGACGTACTGCGACTGCGGATAACGCCGCTCGACATCGCGGAAGAGCGTCGCCGCGCGGCGGTACTCGCCGCGATTGAGCGCTTCACGTGCAACCTTGTAGAGCGAATCGGCGGGGTCATCGCGATGCGCTTGTTCCCAGGCGCGCGCGGCGCCGATTCCCGCGTCGCTCTCGTAGCGCGCGCCCACGGCAACTACCCCGTCGTGGCGCGCCAGTCCTCCCTGTGCCGCGATCGCGCTCAGCGCGATGGCGATCGTCGTCATGATACGCATGGTCATCACCGTCTCAGGTTTCAGGCGAAAGCGCCCGGAGTCTTGTCATGATCTGGCGATGCCGGACGGCATCGTCGATGATCCCGAGATCGGCTGCCTCGCCGTGCGCCCCCGGAAGGCGCGAGATCTGGGCGAGCACGAGCTCGAGATCCTCCAGCAACTGCTTGAACTGCCGATCCTTCGCCGCGGGCGAATCGATCAGCATGCGCGTCGTGCCGAGCAGGTCGCCCGCCCACGTCGCGATGGTGGTGTCGCTGCGTCCGGCGCGCGCATCGCTGCGCAGCGCCACCAGCAGCGCTTCGGTCGCCACCAGGTGCTGCATGGTCGCGACGCGATACGGCAGCGTCGCCTCGGTCGCGGTGGCGTCCGTCGCGCGCGGCGTGCGTCCGCCTCCGGAGGAGCTGGCGACGCGCACCGTCGTCCGCGCGTCAGGCAGCGTCCCGGCGCGAGTGGTGTCCTCGTGCAACGCCACGCTCGGCGCGACCGGCGACGGGATCACCGGCCCGGTGCCGCCCGAGGGAACGTCGGCGGCGCCGAGCCGCGGCGCTCCGCCGGTCGCCGGGGGACTCGATTGAGCCACGGCCGGCGCCGGCGCGCCATGTGCGCTGGTCGCCGCGGTCCGGCGGCCGATCACGACCCCGATCACCAGGGTGGCCGCGAGCGCGGCGACCACCGCGAACATCCGCCGTTGCCGCGCGGTGAAGGGGAGAACGCGCACGGGCACGTCGTGCATGATGCTCTCCGTGCTGCCCGCATCAGATGCGCCGCGCGCGGCGGCGATCGCTGCCCACATCTCGGCGCGCGGCGTCTCGGGCGCGCGATTGTGCTCGCGCGCGGCCTCCTGCAGCACCTCGTCGAACCGATCGTCGCTGGTCATGCCCACTCTCCCACGAATGCCTGCAGTGCGTCGCGCAGCTTCGCCCTCGCTCTCGACAGCTGCGCCTTCGACGTGCCCGGCTGGACGCCGAGCACCTCACCGATCTCCTCGTGCGTGTACCCTTCCGCGTCGTGCAGCAGGAACACCGTTCGATATCCCTCCGGCAGCGCGGCGATCGCCGCCGCCAGCCTCGTCTTCAGGTCCGGCTCGGCCTCGCGCCGCGAGCTGCCTAACGTCATCGCCTCGTCGAGCGAGGCTTCGCGCTGCCGAAGCGTCTTCACCTTGCGCATCCCGTTGAGGATCACCGAGACCGCGATCGTGTGCAGCCAGGTCGAGAATTTCGACTCGCCGCGGAAGTCGTTCAGCCGGCTGAAGGCGCGGATGAACGCATCCTGGGTGAAGTCGCGCGCCAGCTCGTCGTTTCCCGCGAAGCGGAACGCGAGCCGATAGATCCGGTCGACATGCGCCTCGTACAGGGCGCGCTCGGCGGTCGGGTCACCCGCGCGGGCGCGGGCGATCAGCGCTTCTTCCAAACGATCTCCGGCAGCTGGTGAACTCGTTGAACTCACGATCGCAACTGGTCGACGCTTGGGACACGACCCCTGCGAAAAGGGTTGCGTGGGGATCGAATGCCCGAGTCCGGCGGGGTGAAAATGGCCGTTCTTGCGGGGATCGCCAGCTGAACATATGTTCTCGCGCCCGGCCCGACGGCGGACCGGATGTTTGCACGGCGGCTCATCCCCGGTCGCGCTCTCCGAGCTGGCGAGCGAGCGACCCGCTGTACCCCCTCCGACGCGGGAGGGATCGATCCCGACATTCATCGCGCGCCGACTGCGGCGAGCGATTCGAGACTACGCGCCGGCGACCGCCGGCGCGTGTGTGTACCCTCAGGCTCAACGAGGTACTACCGTGTCGCGTCGATCCACTGGTTTCGCCCTTCTTGCCGTCGTCGCCGGAGCTGCTGCCTGCTCCGACAACTCCGTCACCCCCACCGAGCCGTCGCCGATCGCGCCGTCGGCCGCGCTTCAGGAGACGATCTGGAGCAACCCTAACGCTCACATCATGCCGCTCAAGTCGCAGGCGCAGACGGCGCATAACGCCGCGGGCGGTGGCGGCAGCGGCACAGGGATCTACTATCACGGTGGGCCGGTGCTGCAGGGCGGAACCAATGTCGCGGCCGTGTATTGGGCAGCCGCGCCGATCTACGCCGGCGGCCCGGCGGCCGGCACGAATGGCGCCGGATCGGCGGATGGATCGCTCGTCGGCTTCTTCATGAGCCACCTCGGCGGGACGCCCTACTTCAACATCAACTCGACGTACACCGACGGCTCGGGGCGGAAGATCGTCAACTCGGTCACGTACACGCAGTACTACGCGAACAACACCAGCGTCCCGGCGAACGGCGCGTCGGTCTCCGATGCGCAGATGGTCGCGATGCTCCAGGCGGCGTTCGACGCCGGCAAGCTCACCTACGACGCAAGCACGCTGTACAACATCTTCACCGCCGGCACGGTGAACCTCGGCGGCGGTTTCGGCTCGAACTACTGCGCTTACCACACCCACGGCACGGTCACCATTGGCGGCGTCGCGAAGACGGTGCTCTACTCGGCGATGCCGTACGACTACGCGCACGCGAGCGTCTGCAGCAACGGAACCGCGGCGCCTAACGGCGACCCGGGTGCGGACGCCGAGGTGAACACGCTCGGCCACGAGATCGAGGAAACGACCACCGACATGATGGGGACGGCGTGGTACGATCACCGCGGCTACGAGAATGCCGACAAGTGCGCGTGGACGTGGGGCACGACCTACACCACCGCCAACGGCGGCGTCGCCAACATGAACATCGGCGGCAAGGACTTCCTCGTGCAGCGGAACTGGGTGAACGCCGGATCCGGCGGTTGCGCGAAGTCGTACTGAACGCGCGGTAACACGAGCGGGCGCACCGGAAGATCCGGTGCGCCCGCAGTGTCATTCCGGAGCGGTCGTCTTGCTCGAAGCGTCGCTGCCGCTCGCAGGAGGGTGAAATGAAGAGGTGCACGAACGATCGAGCGCGACGTCACGTCGCGCGAGCGGCCATGCGCACAGCGATCGTCGCGGCAATGATCGTCGTCGTGACCATCGTCGTCGCTGCGCCCCGCCTCGCCCACGCGCAGGCGACCCGTCGAGCGACCACCGCGGCCGCGCATGACTGCGCGCCGAGGGCGGCGAGCCGTGGGGCGGCGTTCGCCTGGGGCAACGAGGGGGGGACGCTCAAGCGCCGCGCGAACAGGCTCTGGGCCGACGGGTCGATCCAGCCCGCCGGCGGCGCGCGAACGGCGCCTAACGGCGCACTCGCCGACAGTGCCCGCGTGCTCGCTGCCGAGGCGCGGCGGTCCCCGTTCTGGACGACGAAGTCGCCGCCCATCACTCGGCCGACACGCAACCCGGACTTGGCGCGCGAGTACGTCGAGGTGCATCTCCGCTGCGGCAGCCATCGCGCGCTCTACATGGCGGATGCCGAACCGCCCGCGTTCGCTGCACTCGTGCGGCGCCTGAACGCAATCATCGGACTTGCGACCAGGCGTTGAGCCGCGCGCTCCGAGCGGCACCGCGACGCCGCCGGGGTGTATTGGGAGGCGATGAAATCCATGTCCACTTGCGCGCTCGTAGCCGCCGCCACACTCTCCGCCGCGACGCTGCTCGCCGCACCCATGCTACGCGCACAAGCCGCGTCCGCCACCGCCGACGATTCGCCAGTCTGCCTCGGCTTCGCCTTCGGTGCGTTCACGCCGAAGCTCGATTGGGCGAAGGCGGGGCACGCGCCGATCCGCGACAGCGCGTCGTTCGAGCACGCGCCAGGCGGGCGCGGCTGGGCGAGCGACCAGGCGCTGCCTAACGATACCTCGCTCTACATCTTTCCCGCCTGGTGGCCGGTCGGCGTCTACATCGAGCTCTCGAACCGGCGTCCGGCAGCGGGCGATACGGTGTCGGGGCGCGCGCCCGCCCTCGTCGCCAGCGGGCGCATCACCCCGCCGGTCACGAGGGTGAAGGCCTGGCGTGTACCCTGTGGAGAAGCGGTTCGGAGGGTGCCGAATGCCCAGCCGGCTGACACTCTGCGCCAGCGACCACGACAGAAAACCCGCTGAAAAAAAGTCGTGAACAGGACTGGAACTCGACGGAAATCTTCGTGTATACTTCGCCGTTCGCCCAGTCGATCCACCGCAAAACGAGGAGGTGATCCATTGTCTCAACCCGCTAATGTGGCGATGGTCGCCGCAAACCGTTAACGAATAACGGGTTAGCCACCGGACGACCATCAGCCGTTCCGGGTTGTATTCTGGGGTTCGTTGTGAGGCGCCACAGCCTTGCCAACGAGCCCCACTTTTCTTTGTACTTCGGTAGCGCTTGGCCTGAGAGATTCGGCTTTCCCCGATTGGCGCCGCAACGGCTTGCGGTCGCGTCTACTGTAAGCCATCCTCCCCGTCGTTCGCCGCCTCGGACTCTGCAGTGCCACCCGGACTCCGCTGGCGTCGGTTCGTTCTGCCTCGTTGCAACGAACTCTCATGCTAAATAATCCTTTAAAATCGGAATAGATGATTGAGTCGGCAAAGCTCGACAACTTTCGTTGCTTCCGATCCGCGAGTGCCGAGGCACTTAAGCGGATTAACGTCATTGTCGGTCATAACGCAAGCGGCAAGACGGCCTTCTTGGAAGGGCTGTTCTTTGCGTTCAGCACCACTCCAGAAATTGCGTTTCGCCTGCGTTCTTGGCGAGGACTCGGCGAGCAATTCCGAGTCGGGCTCGATGCTTTCTCAGCCGAGACACTCTGGGGCGACCTCTTCTACAATTTTGATTATCGTTCGCCGATTGTTGTAACCCTGAAGAACTACCAAAAGAAGAACCGTAGCGTCCGAGTTGAGATGCAAGGGACTCAGCGATCGGCAATCATTCACGGGCGGGACGACGAAGAGCCCATTCGGACGCTGCCAATTCGATTTACGTGGAAGTCGTTTCGGGGTGAGAACCTTGTCGTTCAGCCAGAGTTCACTGCCGAAGGCGGCGTAAAGATCGGTGCTTTGGCGACCGAGGTACCCGCGGTCTTTTTCCACTCGACGCTGACGCAATCCCCGGCGGAACTTGCTGCCCGCTACTCTCGTCTGAGTCGGCGAAATGAAGAGGGTTCGGTATTGGAGGCCTTGCAGTCCGAATTCCCCTTTGTTCGCGCGCTTTCTGTAGAAGTTAACAGTGGCGTCCCGACCGTCTATGCAGCGGTAAACAGTGTCCCGGAAAAGATTCCAATCGGATTGGTATCGAGCGGCGTGAACAAGTTGCTCGGTCTCCTACTGGCGATCGCGGAATCCAATTCAGGGGCCGTATTTGTGGACGAAGTCGAGAACGGGTTCTATTACGACCGGCTTCCGCAGATGTGGCGATTGCTTCTGGACTTTTGCGAGCGACACAATTCGCAATTGTTCTGCACCACGCATAGTCAGGAATGTCTCAATAGCCTCCTCGCTCCGATGACTGGGCGTGAAGAGGCGTTCTCGTTGATTCGAGTCGAACGCAACACGAAGACGGATGATCGCGTGTTGCGCGCGTTTCAAGGAACCGACCTCCGTGCGGCAATCAAACAACACGCCGAAATTAGATAGCCGGTGATTCACGAGCCGCTTGGCAGCGTGGTCGTTATCTGCGAAGGACAAGGAGATGATTCGTTCGTGCGGCACCTGGTTCGACGCCGCAACCTTGGCAACATATCGACCGCTTATCCCTCCGCTTCGCCAGGCGGACGATCTGGCTTCACTGAACTTCTCAGGGCGCTACGACTGCACACGAATTTCGGTGGAGTGAACAAGGTCATCGTCGTATCGGACAACGATACTGATTGCGATGCCTCGTTCGTCGAAGTCCAGCGCCTGATTGGGTCCGCAGGCGGCTACCTTGTGCCGCCGACGCCTCTAGCATGGACGGCGACGCGAGCAGGCATCTCCGTCGCGATCGTGATGCTCCCGGAGACTGGCGAAACAGGCGATCTTGAGATTCTCTGTCTCCGAGCGGCCAAAGAACAGTGGCCGCAGATATACGACTGTGTGGAAGGATATGTACGATGCACGTCGCGCGAGATGCTTGCGGTCAACAAGCTTTCTAAGCTCATGTTGCGATGTCTGCTTTCAGCCGTTTGCGTAACCGATCCAAATACGAGTCTCGTCCACCTTTGGTCGAGGGGCGCACCTTACGAGATCGATCTGACCAATCCGGCATTTGATGCACTGGCGATGTTTCTCGCTGCGGCGGCTGCGTAGTACCGCCGGATGCGGTCTCGCTGCCACCAAGGCCTAACGCTCGGGTCAGCTGCAGCAGACTTGACTTGCCCGGCGAGCCGCGCGATCAAGGGGCTCCGCGCTTCGCACGGTTCTTGAACCGCTCGCGCGTTGGATCAACCAACGCCTCTAGCGGCTCTCTGATTCCAAACCACTGGAATCACAGAGTTGCTCCGTCCTAGTGGATGTCGAACGCGTGCGCGGGACGCTCCCAAATGTAACCGCGTTAGGGCAGTAAAGCCCCGCGCGACCCCCCGCTAGCGCACGACGTCGTCCGAAGAGATTCCGCGCAGCAGGGTGCGGTTCGCGAGCGCGTCTGCGCTCGCAGCGGCTGCACTTCGCCTTCGCGAGGCGCCGTTGAACACTGTGCGGCGATGTTTCCAAAAACCTTGACGCGTTGTGGGGCGGTCCCTCGGCACACACATGGTCGCGAGCCCGCACACGGCTGTGATTGCTTGCGCCTGCTCCGGCCGCCGTCACTATCAAGCAGTCAGGTGTGGGAGACCGCCCGGTCGACGCCTAACGCTCACCCGAAGCTGATCGGCCATCGTTCAACGGAGGGCCTATGTCGCGATTTGGCGAGTCTGTGCGTTCGGCTATCGCCTCGTGCGTCCTACCTCTGCTCTCGGTTGCACTTGGCTTTGTTGGAGCGATCGCGTGTGCTCCACAGATCGGACCGCACACAACACTAACGGTACCTGCTCAGACATGTCCGGCGTGCGATGCGTTGCACAAAGCTCAAGCAGTTCTCGAGCAAGATTATGCGCTAGGCGTGAAGGGGCGCGATGAGGTTGGGCACTTTATCGGGCCATGGCAGTTGGGCAAATGGCAACCCGTCCTTCAAGAAAAGCAGACCTTTTGTGGCATTCTGCGTCAACTTAGCCAAAGCAGTACTGACGACGATTGGCGAATCAATATCGAGCCGCAGGCTGCATTTCCTGCAGCCCTCTTATTCGAGATGGCGAGTCAGACCTCTGAACCGCAGCACATCGCGTGCAATGGACACTGCATCCACGCCGAGTTCGGACTCGAGGGACACTTCCCGCTAGACAATGAACTTTTCAGTACCCGATGGGCCAATCTCGATGATTCGGGCGACGCGAACAAAAGCGTTGGTGTCTTCCCGTTTCACGAACCAGTGTGTGTCTATGGCCCATTGGTACTCGACGCCGCGCCGAATCACGGCAACAAACCTGAGATTCACCCTGCAGAGATCATTTGGTGGCGAACAACGACCGCAGCCTCGTATTACTACGACGGTCGGTATTGGCCGACAGTTGACACCCATGTGTGGCTCGTGCAGGATGACTCGCAGCGTCTCACAGAAATGTCCGAGTTTTCGCGTGCCGCGCAGTATGGGATCGGCATCGCGAAAACGCTGGTCGCGCTTTGCGCGCGGGCCGGGAACCCAGGGAACTGCCCCAGCAATGTCCCCCGCTGGTCCAAGATCGCGGGCCTTCGCCCTTGGGCGATGGCGCCTCGCCAATCCGAACTTCGTATTCCGTTCGACGTCAGTTTGGCGGGGGACTCAATGAAGAACGTCGTGATTGACGAAATTCGCAGTCGTTATGTGGTGACTGCGGCTGATCCTGACGTTCGGCGCGACGGCGGTCCCGGTACGGAGCTATGGCTTAAGTACGGGCAGTCCAACGCAATCCTCCTTCGCGTCGTCGAGCTACAACCCGACGATCATGTTGGCGTCCAGATCGAGACGCGTTGCATCGACGCCGAAACAGGACATCTCGTCGGCGATATAGTGTTGAGGACAAAATACGGGAAGCATCAGACGGACGGCGAGGGTTATCAGTCTCTCGTGATCAGAACGTCGCAGTTACCACCGCTCCACGAAAGCACAGACATGGTCGATCAACGCGCTATAGAGGCACGACATTCACTTCTGTTGGTCGCAGATCGGGAAGTCCGTAAGCCGTTCCTGCCGCCGGCAGCCCGACTTCGCAGAAGTGAGTCGTCCCCGGACGTGTATCGTGTCGGACCAGTAAGAAACGTTGGCGGTCGCCTTGTTGCGGACGTTTCTGTCCCGATCGGCGTGGGCGTCTCGAACCAGATCGTGCCAGCTCGATGGGTCGTCGGGGATAGCGTCATGACGCTCTGGGGACGCACTGATCATTGGCCTGGCCGCAGGGTCAAAGACTCGCGAGACACACTTCGAATTCATAACGTTCCGGTGCTGCAGAGAGGCGTGCTCGAGTTTGAGACAGTCGACTCAACGAAACATCAATTACCTATGCAGGGAATGGCTTTAGCTCCATCGATTCCCGAAGCGGAACCAGTCGCCCCGCAGCTTGCCGGAGACGCATGGCCTGCGTTCCTCACCACACTAGGCGCCGAACGAGCATCCACAGCGGTGGGCGGTGATCTCATGCGTTCGAACGACTGGACGGTTGAGATTCAACCGCAGTACGCCGCTATCGACGACGATAATTTTGAATCGCCAGAAGACGAAAGTCCGGTGGCGCGCGAACTAAATGCGGCGATCAATTCCGACTCCGCGGGACCGATCGGTCGTGCCCAAGCGACCCTCTTCGGTGCAAACAATCCATTTATCATCGATTGGACGTTCGCTGCGACTGAGCTCGCGTCAGGAAAAGCAATTCCGGTACACGTCGGAACGGGTGCAATGTGGCAGGGGATTTTCATTGACACGGGCCGCTCCGGCGGCAGCAAATTCCAAGCTTTAGTCCATTTCCCTGAAACGGGGCATAATGTCTACCGTGTGGATGGCATGGGTACCTTACGAGACATATTTGGACTCTCTGCACAGGTACGGTTCACCGTTTGGAGTCATTTCATTCAAGCCCCTGCTGACAGCGGAGCATTGCAGCTTTTGGCATTCGCGCGTGTCTTGGCTGGTGTTAGCAGTGAAGAATTCGCCCAGGCTCTATCGGCGACGTCATCGGCAGTAGACCCGACTCCGACCGTTATGAGGGATACATCCGCAGGGGCGCTCCAGCGCCGCGTTCGTGCGGAATATGCTCTCGTAAGGTCGCATCAAGCAGTATCGGACGGTTACATCACACAGCAGGAACTAATCGACCTTGTACACTACGTGGCCCAGATCGGAGGCAAAAGGTAATGTACCGTCTGAGGCAAATTGACGGCCGTTAACCAAGCCATGACGTTGTTTACAAGCGCGCGGCTGCTGCGGTCTGGAGCTCCGTGAGATGTCGACGCCATACGCAAGTTTGACCACGCTTCAAAGCACTCGGCTTTCGCAACCCAACTACTGTAAGGCCGGTGTGTCATCACGTTATCTGTCTTCCTCTACCTCCAACGTCTATTTAGCTTCTCCTCCTCTCACGCCCAATACAACCAGTGCAATTCGGAATTGATGGCTCTTCAATGACCGCTGAATGTCCGCCTTGAAGCGTTGAATTGATATCAGTCCCAATCGTACAGCTAATTGGTCAGCTTCAACATTCCTCTCGTGATGAGGCCATCGTGGATGATCACTTCAACATCGTTTCTCGCACTGCAGACTTCATTTGCCTGCCCATGCTTCGTAGCCTGTGAGAATGAATGACAGCTGCTGCCACCCTCCAGACGGCTTTGTCTGATCTGATGGCTCCAAGGATAGAATCTTTCTAACCGCGTTGACCCATGCCTTTCCGTGCAGATGTGCTGCAATTACCCAGGCAAGGCATCCCGGAGTTCCTGCTGTAGCGTGTTCCTTCATAGGCAGTCCACACATTCCTTCACGGGGCATCGTCGGGTAATAGTCGCCTAGTTCGGAGTCATACCGATTTTGGCCCGAGTATTTCCACGATGGGTCCGCGAGAACGGCTGCGTATCGCGCACCGCTGGGCAACAACAGATCGCCTCGGGCCTTTTCGCGGGCGACAGCGTGCCGTTTCTCCATGCGGACGAGGAAAAGCGCTCGGTTCGATTCGTGAGCGATTGGCCGGAAACGTGGGTCGGCGGCGGCGGCCCACTTCCTGACATGGACCTCCGTCGCTGCCGCCGTAGGCTTCGCACATAGGGGACGGTGCTCCCGGCGATCGTTTAATCCCTCTCCTCCTCCGCCATTTCGTGGCGCCGTCAGGCGTTGGCATGCTCGCTGCCTTCATCGCGGCTGAAGCAAACCAACCCCACTTTTTTGTTGATGGAGGAAGTATGCACCGCACCGCGAACGGACTCATGCTCGCTGCACTCGCAGCCAGCCTCGCCACCACGGCGCACGCGCAGGGCAGCAGCAATGCCGGCACGACCAACCCGCCCGGACAGAGCACGACGACGGGAGCCACGGGCACGACCGGCAACGCGCCAGGCACCGTGGGCACCGCTGGTGGAGCGCAGGGAAACGCCGCCGGCACGCAAGGCAGCACCACCGGCGCGATGGGCTCGACGAACGGCGGCGCTTACGGCGCCGGCGACACGGGCGCGCTCAACCGGACGACGACGACATCCAACGGCGATGTCGGCGACAATGATCGCGGCGGCGGCTCGAAGGCCGGCTGGCTCGGCCTGCTTGGGCTTCTTGGCCTTCTTGGCATGCGCCGTCGCGGGCCCGAGGTCACGCGGACGACCTACACCACCGGCACCGGCACGGGTGGCACCAGCACCACGGGCCGCATCTGAGCGGCAGCAGACCTCAGGCAGCCTAACGCGTGACAGAGCGGGCCGGGGTATTCCCCGGCCCGCTCTGTCGTTCATGGAGCGTCGAAGCTCTGCACTTGTACAGTGAGCTTGCCGCGCGACGGATCGGCCGCGAATACCGCATCGACTTCGCGCTGCGAGCGGCCGGGAAGCCAGTCGATCCGGATGTCGATGTCGCTGGCCACCGTGTCGGGGCGCTCGAGCGTGACGCGTACGCCGACCTCCTGCACCGCGACGTCGCCGGTGTTCCTGACGATGATCGGTACATGCCACTCGCGGCCGACCGCCATCGGGGATCCGGCTGAGGCGTCCAGCGCCGGCGGCCGGTCGCTGTGAGCCGCGTCCCACCCGAGCACCGCCACGACCCCGAGCACGAGCAAGAAGCTCAGCGCGGTCGCCGTGCGTTCGACCCAATCGGGGCCCGGCTTCCGCTCGTGCCCGCCGTTAGGCGCGGCCATCAGAGGAGCAGCTCGCCGGCGGCGGCGCCGAGGCTGGTGACGAAGCCGAGCGCGACAGTCTGGTAGACGCAGGTGATGAACCCGGTGTCCCCATCGATACGGCCGAATGTCCAGAGCAGGTAGGCCGCGACGACCAGCGCGGTCGCATACGCTCCCACGCCTTCCCTGAGCATCTTCTGCAGCGCGCCGCGCTCGTCGCGCTCGGATTTCCGGAAGCCGACCGAGTAGACGATCGCGTGCACCTGCACCAGCGAGACCACGACCAGCGCGAGCGCATGATGCCACGGCAGCTTGAGGCCGATGATCATCGGCTCGTCAGTGGGCGCAACACCGAATCCGAACAGCATCGCGCCTGCGGCCGCCATGCCTAACGTTCCGAGGTGGCTCGCCGCCTCGCGCCGCTGCCTGGTGACCGGGTGCTCCTGCCCGAACTCGCTCATCGCGACCGAAGCACCGATGCTGACCGGCACCGCCAGCAGCGCGATCTTCCCGATGAAATCCCGTGGAGCGGTCTGCCAGTTCGTGATGCCGAGCATCACGAGCACGAGTGCCGCGGCGACGAGGCCGAGTGCATACGCCACCAGCGCCGCCCGGATCTGCCCGCCGCGGGTCTTCCGCGGGTGCAGCCCGCTGTAGTGCTGCAGGACGAGCAGCACGCCGTAGTTGAAGAGGAGAAGCCCGAGCACGCGCGCCGCACCGAGCGTGAAGCCGCCCCACCAGATCTCCATCGTCATGAAGGAGGGCATGCCGACGAGCAACCCCCCGACGACGCCGCGGCCATAGGCCGTCAGCGTCTGCCGGGGGGTTGGGGTGGCGAGCAGGGCGCTCGCCTGTTCGGTGTCGTTCTCGGTCACGTTGATTGCATCGGTCGTGGGCGAACCCGCGGCCAATGCACGGCCCGTACCCCCGGACCGCCGCGCCGTCGCGCCACCACCACGGCGGGTGGTGGTGCGGCGCCGCCTAACGCGCGCCCTGCGTCCGCAGCCGGGCGACCATCGGCCCGATCGCCGAGATCACGCCGGCGTTTCCTTCGCGGAGCATGGCAGCGAGGATGTGCTTGCACTCCCGGTCGCGCCACAGGTAGTCGCCGCAATCGCAGCGGGGTCGGGCGCCGGTCGCACCCAGATCCACCCAGTGCTCGTGCGCGCCGCCGGTCACCCGGTAGCGACCCGAGCCGATGCGCTCGGCGACGAGCTGCACACCGCGCTCGAGCCGGTCGAGGTCGACGGGCATCCCGCCGACAGGGGTCATGAGATCCATTTTTTTGCTTCTCCCACCCGTTCTGAATGATTCGCAGGCACTGGATCGCGTCGCCAAGTCGGCGATCGTCGCCCGGTGCGATTCGTTTTTTTCCAGCCTTGGTGATACCCCGGCAGCCACTCCGGGTTCGCCGTTGGGTCAAGTGCCGCGCGCCAAAGTCAGCAAGCGGTCAAGGGCGAATCTCCTGGGCCTCCGGCGATGTCGGATCAGGTGTGGCCGGCGATGCTCGCCGCCCGCGGAGTGACCCGCTACCGGAGGCACCATGTCTACCCGTCTCGTTCGCCACGCCCTCTGCGTCGTGCTCGCCGGCACCGCAGCCTGCAATGCGAGCGCCCCCTACGGCTTCCATCCCGCGACCGCGGCGTCCTATGCGCCGCATGACCTGCTCGGCGAAGTGGAGATCGCGAACGCGAGCGCTGGCACAGCCTACGACGCCATCATGCGCCTTCGTCCGACGTTCATCACCTGGCAGCGCAATGCGACGTCCAATGAGCGGCGGCTGGTCTACGTCGACGGGACGCTGATGGGCGGCATCGAGTGGCTGCAGATGATGCCCGCGACCGACATCCATGAGGTGCGCCTGGTCACGCCCCTCACCGGCTCGAACATGTATCCGCTCAACAACGCCGCCGGCGCGATCGTGATCACGACCAAGAACGGGTTCAGGCGTTAGGCGGGCGCGGCCGGCGGCGGGGCGGCTACACTCCCTCGAGCTCGCCCCGCCGCTCGATCGCGTGCTCGACGTCGGTGCCGAGCACGCCTTCCCACCGCGCCATCACCACCGTCGCGAGGCAGTTGCCGACGACGTTGAGCGACGTGCGGGCCATGTCCATGATCGCATCGACGCCGAGGATGACCGCGATCGCCTCGAGCGGAAGCTTGAACTGCGTCAGCGCACCGGCGAGGATCACGAGCGACGCACGCGGAACCGCGGCGACGCCTTTGCTCGTGAGCATCAGCACGAGCATCATCCCGACCTGCTTCTCGATCGGCATGTGGATTCCCGCCGCCTGGGCAGCGAAGATCGACGCCACCGCGAGGTAGAGCGTGCTGCCGTCGAGGTTGAACGAATAGCCGGTCGGCATCACGAACGCGACGATGCGCTTCGGAACGCCGATCGCTTCCATCGCCTGCATCGCGCGCGGCAGCGCGGCCTCCGAGGACGCAGTGGTGAACGCGATCAGCCAGGGCTCCTTCACGGCGTTGAAGAACCGCCGCAGCGGCACCTTCATGATCACCGCGATCGGCAGCAGGACGAGCAGCGCGAAGGCGATGAGCGCGAAATAGAGCGTTCCGACGAGCTTGGCGAGATTGAGCAGGACGCCGATCCCGCTCTTCCCCACCGTTACCGCGATCGCCGCCCCGATGCCGATCGGCGCGAAGCCCATGACCACGGCGACGAACTTGAACATCGTCTCCGACAGCGCCTCGCAGAAGGCGAGCATCGTCTCCTTCGGCTTGCCCTTCACCCGCGCGAGCGCGACCGCGAACAGGATCGAGAAGAAGACGACGGGCAGCACCTCGTTGTTCGCCCACGCCTCGGCGAAGCTCGCCGGTACCGTGTGCTCGAGAACGCCAGCCATTGTCACGTGCGTCTGCGTCAGGCCAGCGGTCTTCGTGGTGTCGGCGGCGGCGAGCGAGACGCCGACGCCGGGCTTGGCGATGTTCACCGAGGCGAGGCCGATCGCCAGCGCCAACGTCGTCGCGATCTCGAAGTAGATGATCGAGCGCAACGCGAGCTTGCCTACCTGCTTCATGTCGTCGCCGTGCCCGGCAATCCCGACGACCAGCGTGCCGAAGATCAGCGGGACGACCAGCGACTTGATCATCCGCAGGAAGATGTTCGACAGCGGATTCAGTGCGATCCCGACCGTCGGCCAGAACGCGCCGATGATGATCCCGACGACGACGGCAACGAGGATCCACTGCGACTGAGTGCGCCGCTTCAGGAAGTTCCACATCTCGATCGCCTCAGTTCTTCTCGATCGGCATTGGCGGATCGAGCGGCACCGGCGCGGAGCCGCGGCGCAGCGTCGAGTTGCGGAAGCCGTAGGCGAAATAGAGCGCGATCCCGACCACGAGCCAGATCCCGAACCTCTCCCACGCGTGCCGCGGCAGTCCCTTCATCACGAACAGGCAGGCGAACGCGCCTAACGGCGCGATGACCCAGACGAACGGCACCCGGAAGGGGCGCGGCCGCTCCGGCTCCTTCACTCGGAGGACCAGCACACCGATGCAGACGAGGACGAAGGCGAACAGCGTGCCGATATTGGTCAGGTCGTACGTCTCGCCGGCGTCGCCGACCAGCGACGCAAGTGCGACCAGCCCGCCGGTCATCAGCGTCGTGATGTGGGGGGTCCGGTGCTTCGGGTGGATCTTCGCCGCCCATCGGGGGAGCAGCCCGTCGCGCGCCATGGCGAAGAAGATGCGTGGCTGCCCGTACTGGAAGACGAGCAGCACCGCCGCCATCGAGAAGATCGCGCCTAACGACAGGATCGTGCTGATCCTCGTCAGCCCGGCCAGGTCGAGCGCCTTCGCCAGCGGATCGGCGACGCCGAGCTGCGTGTACGGAACCATCCCGGTGAGCACCGCGCCGACGATCACGTAGATCAGCGTGCAGATGCCGAGGCCGGCCAGGATGCCGATGGGCATGTTGCGCTGCGGGTCCTTCGTCTCCTCGGCCGCCGTCGAGATGGCGTCGAAGCCGATGAAGGCGAAGAACACGATCGCCGCGCCCTGGTGGACGCCGCGGAAGCCGTTGGGGGCGAAGGGGTGGTAGTTGGCGGGGTCGATGTGCATCGCGCCG
>JBJMNK010000159.1:0-6924 GCA_045804265.1 Gemmatimonadaceae bacterium
GACAATGCCTCGCAGCAGCTCGACGCCGGCAACGGCGGCGCAGCGACGAACATGATTCAGGCGTTCCTGAACGAGCTCGATGCGGTGACGAAGACCGGCCGGGCGAGCGACGGCGCGACCGCGCCGATCGTCGAATACGCGCAGCGGGTGATCGCCAGCATCGGCGGCTGACACCCGCGGAGCTCGGCGAGGGAAACCCTCAGCGGCCTAACGGCCGCCGGGGGTTTTTTCTTCGCCGGGCTGGGTCGGTGCTGGTACGGTGAGCGGCGGGAGTGTCACCGGGTAGCTGCCTAACGGCTCGGCATCGACCACCTGCAGCTTCGCGTCGCGGAGCCAGGCGTCGTCGATCGCTGGACGTCCGTTCGCGACGTACCGGAACGAGTACTGAACCAGCTGTGAGGTCATCGTCGACCCGGGGATCACCATCCCGTCGCCCGTAAAGTTGTTCCCCAGACGGAGCAGCACGACACCTTCGCCTCGGGCGCGATTCACCAGCACGAGATCCTCCGGCGCCGCGAAGTCCGCGCCGGAGAAGATCGATGGGCCGAGCGCTCTCCGCATTCGCACCTCGAGCAATGCGCCATCCGGACCGCGCCGCCACTTTTCGACCTGGGTCCTGCGCCCACCGTGGACGACGAGCGCACCTCGAGCGAGGGGGAGCGTGTCTCCGGCGCTCAACCGAGTGACCGCGATGTAACCCTTCAGTACGACGCTCTCGACTCCCGCCTGGAGCTGCAGGCGTTGTGCGTCGGTTGGCGTCGGATCGAGGTTCATGACACGCTCCGCCCCGGTGTCCGCACTGTCTTCAGGCGTCAGGTTCAGCCAGCGAATCCCGGGGATCGCGGGCGGCGTCACGGCGGAATTCTGCGAGAAATCAAACTCGTTCCACGAGACCCAGAGGTCAGCAGTCGATCCGTCGCGCATTCTCACGGTGGCGGAGGTGCGCTCGAGTGCGTACCGCAGTCCCTCCGGCGGCGCGCCGATCGTCAGTGTCATCGCCAGTGGCGAACGGGTGATCCAATCGCGCCGAGTCGCCCAAGCGACGTGAAGGGGAACGTGCGGAATTCCTTTCGCTTCGCGGATGGGATTCGGCTGCGTGGATGGGCTCGACATAGTCAGCCCGACGAATGACAGTCCGACCAGGGCAAAGCCCGCTACCCGTGTTAGCCATCGGCTGTCGCGCGTGTGGTACAACCAGGCGAGCAGCACGAGCTCGACGAACGCGCAGAGCAGTGTCGCGACCGCCGCTTCAGTCGCGGTGACTGCGATCCCCCAGCTGCTATGGCGTAAGCTGAGGATCGCGACACAGATGAGGAGCGCGACCGGGATCGCGATTACGGTGAGCACGAATGATTTCAGGTCGCGCGTCAGCGCCGCCACGACGAGCGCTCCAAGCACGATCAACGCGTACATCCGGCTGTCGTGGATCGACTTCATGAAAGCGTCGCTCCAGGTGACGTCGTAGCCGTGAAGCGCGATCATCTGCGCGAGCAGCGGGAGCGCGAGCACGGCTGCGCCGAGGCAGAGCTTCGCCGCCAGCACCGCCGACGCGTCGATCGGGTGGCTCGCCCAGAACGCGTCGCTCCGCGTGGGCGAGTCGCCCTGCACGATCGACGCGGCGAGCACAGCGCCGATCAGCCCGATGAACACCATCGTCATGCCGAGCGTGGATGACGCGAACGGCTGCCAGCCGAGCGTGTGTCCGGTCGCCACGAGCACCGCGGCGACATAGAGCAGCACGGTCCAGCGGTGCTCGGTCAGGTCCTTGATCAGCAGGTGGCGGAGCTGCGCGAGCCACGTCATGCGGCAGCCCCCCGGCGCGCCGCACCGGCCCCCTGCCGCACCATCGCGACGAAGATCTCGCCTAACGTCGCGTCGTGCACCTCGATCGTCTCCGCTCCCGGGAAACGCGCGCGCAGCGTCGCGTCCCTGTCCGGCGCCGCGCTGTCGGTGACGAACGTCAGTCGCTGGCCGGCGCGATCGGCCGAGAGCCACTCGTCGCCGCCGCGCCGCTCGAGCGAGGCGGCGTCGGCGCTGATGATGGTGACGCGCTTGAACCGTTCGCGCAGCCGGTCGCGGTCCTCACTCAGGCGCATGCGCCCGTGATCGATGAAGCCCACCCAGTCGGTCAGCAGCTCGAGCTCACCGACGTCGTGCGAGGAGATGATCGCGGTCCACCCGTCGCTCGCCGCCGACGCAAGCAGTCCGCGCACCAGATCGTCCTTCACCACCGGATCCATCCCGGTGAACGGCTCGTCCATCAGCACGAGCTGCGGCCGCGGCGCGACCGCGCAGAGCAGCGCGGCTTTCATGTGCTCACCGCGCGAGAAGGTGCCGACGCGGCGCCGCGGGTCGAGCGCGAAACGGTCGCGCAGCGAGTCGGCGAGGGCGGGGTCCCACGTCGGATAGAGCGGCGCGAGGTACGCCTCGAGCTGCTCGAGGCGCATCCAGCCAGGAAGCCGCTGCCCTTCGGCGACATAGCTGATGCGCGCCTTGTCGGCGCGAGTCAACGTGCTGCGATCCTTTCCAATGATCGAGACGCGGCCGCTCGTCACTCGGCGAAGCCCGGCCAGGATCTGCAGCAGCGTCGTCTTGCCCGCACCGTTAGGCCCGAGCAGCGCGTAAAGGGCGCCCTCGGGAACGGCGAGACTCACGTCGTGCAGCGCTTCGGTGCGACCGTACGAGTACGACAGGTGACTCGCTTCTACCGCCGGCATGCCTGCCCTCCTGCCCGTCGACGGGCATCGTTACCCGGTCAGCGCTTCGGCTCTGGTCCCGGCTCGAAGAGCGTGCTCCACTGTGCTCCAACTGCGCCGACCACTTCGGCCTTCGTCAGCCCCAGCCGCTTTGCCTCCACGACCAGCTGCTCGACTTCGCGCGAGAGCAGCTGGCGTCGCTCCGCCGCGGATGCCTTTCGGCCGGCCGCGACGACCGTCCCGATTCCCGGCCGGACCTCGAGCAGTCCATTGCGCGCCAATTCGGCGATCACCTTCTGCGCGGTGTTCGGGTTGATCTTGAGCGCCTGGCTCAGCTCCCGCACCGAAGGGAACGGCGCCCCCTCCGCCAGCTCGCCTGACACGACGGCTTTCGTCGCCGCATAGACGATCTGGCGAAAGGGCGATTCACCGGCGCGGAGGACGACGTCGAAGGAGAGCATTCGACTGTACTATGTGCACTAGTACACACCGTTGTCAATGTCGCGTCGGGCTGGGTTGCCGGGGATTGTTCCCGGCCGTAACCTCTGCCGGTCATGAGTGACAGTATCGGGACCACGAAGGACTCGCTCGCACGCGTGCAGGTCGCGATCGTCGGCAGCGGCTTCGCCGGGCTCGGAATGGCGATCCATCTGCGGCGCGCCGGGATGAACGACTTTGTCATCCTCGAGCGAGCGGCCGATGTCGGTGGCACCTGGCGCGACAACAGCTACCCCGGCTGCGCCTGCGACGTGGAGTCGCACCTCTACTCGTTCTCCTTCGCGCTCAACCCCGATTGGACGCGACGCTTCGCGCCGCAGCCGGAGATCCAGGCGTACCTGCAGCGCTGCGCCGAACGCTTCGGGATCATCCCGCACATCCGCTTCGGCCACGAGGTGCTCGGCGCACGGTGGGACGCCACCGCGAACGAGTGGGTCGTCGAGACGTCACGCGCGACCGTTCGCGCGGCGGTGCTCGTCCTCGGCAACGGGCCGCTCAGCGATCCGATCATCCCGGATTTGCCGGGACTGACGAACTTCGAGGGCGCGGTCTTTCATTCGGCGGCATGGCGCCACGACATCGATCTGACTGGCTTGGACGTCGCGGTGATCGGCACCGGTGCGTCGGCGATCCAGTTCGTGCCGAAGATCCAGCCGAACGTCAGGCAGCTGCACATCTTCCAGCGTACCCCGCCGTGGGTACTGCCGCGCCACGATCGCGCGATCCCGCCGGCGCGGCGGAGACTCTACAAGATGCTGCCGCCGGTGCAGCGGTTGGTGCGGGCGCGGATCTACGCCCAGCGCGAGCTTTTCCTCCTGCTCTTCCGCCATCCGCCGTGGATGAAGCGCGGTGAGGCGTTGGCGAGGCGCCGGCTTCGCAAGTGGATCGCCGATCCCGCGCGTCGCGAAAAGCTCACTCCCGATTACACGATGGGGTGCAAGCGGGTGCTGCTCTCCGACGATTATCTCCCCGCGCTGGCCGAGCCTAACGTCAACGTCGTGACGGCGGCGGTGCGAGAGGTGCGCGCTCACGGCGTCGTCGATGCCGACGGCATCGAGCATCGTGCCGACGTCATCATCTTCGGCACCGGTTTTCGCCCGACCGATCCGCCGCTGGCTCCGTGCATTTGCGGCCGCGAGGGAAAGACGCTGGCCGATGTGTGGCAGGGGAGCCCGAGAGCGTACCTCGGCACCGCGGTCGCCGGCTTCCCCAACCTCTTCACCCTGCTCGGCCCGAACACAGGGCTCGGTCACACGTCGGTGGTGTTCATGATCGAGGCGCAGATCGCGCAGGTGATGCTCGCGCTGCGCGAGATACATCGTCGCAACGTGCGCGCGCTGGAGCCGAGTGCCGAGGCGGAGCGTGGCTTCGTCGCCGACGTCGAGCGACGGATGCGCAACACCGTCTGGGTTGCCGGGCATTGCATGAGCTGGTACCTCGATCGCACCGGGCGCAACTCGTCGCTCTGGCCCGACTTCACCTGGCGGTTCCGCCGGCGGCTCAAGCGGTTCGTGCACCGCGACTGGATCAGCATCATCACCAGAGCGGATGCCGGCTGACGGCAACGCGAGCCTGCGCGACCGGCCGCGGTTGGGCGAGCGGGTGCAGCGCCTGGTGGGTCGGCTGCTGCTCCGGCTTCCCGAATCGCTGATCGTCAGGCTGGCGAAGAGTGCGCCGCCGGTGGTCGACGGGCAGCGGCTCGATGCGGGGGTGCACCTGCTGCTGGTGGACCGGGCGAAGCGTGTGCGCTACGGGCTGATCGAGCCGACGATCGCCGCCGGGCGCGCGCGCTACCGCCGCGACACCTTCAACTTCGCCGGGCGCCGCACGAGCGTCGGCTCGGTACGTGAGCTCACCGTCGATGGTGCGGCCGGACCGTTAGGCGCGCGGCTCTACCGGCCGCCGGCGCCGTCGGTTGACGCGCCGCTGCTCGTCTACATGCACGGCGGCGGCTTCGTCATCGGCGATCTCGATACGCACGACGAGCCGTGCCGCGTGCTCTGCCGGCATGCACACACGGCCGTGCTCAGCGTGGCGTACCGCCTCGCGCCCGAACACCCCTTCCCAGCCGCGGTGGACGACGCGCTGGCGGTGATGCGCTGGGCGAAGGCCAATGCGCGCGCGTTAGGCGTGGACCCATCGCGCATCTCGATCGGTGGGGACAGCGCCGGCGGAAACCTCGCCGCGGTCGTTGCCCAGCGAACGACCGGCTCGCCCGACGCGCCGGCGGCGCAACTGCTGATCTTCCCGGTCACCGATCCGGTCACCGCGCGCCCCTCGCGCGAGCTGTTCGCCAAAGGGCTGTTCCTGACGATGCGCGACGTCGAGGCGTTCGGCAGGACCTACGCCGGCGGACAGAGCGGCGACCCACGCGATCCGCGCGTCGCGCCGTTCTTCGCCCCCGAGAAGCGCGGGCTGGCGCCGGCGCTCGTCATAACGGCCGGGTTCGACGTGCTTCGCGACGAGGGCGAGGCATATGCGCGCGCGCTGCGCGACGCCGGGACCACCGCCCGCCTCCGGCGTTTCCCGTCGCTCATCCACGGCTTCATCCACATCACCGACGTCTCGCCGACGGCGCGCGACGCGATGGTGGCGATCGCGAAGGAATGGGCTGCCCTTCGCGATGGCGCACCCGCGCTCGGCGACGACCTCGGTCCACGGCAATCACGATGAAGCATCGCGATGATCTCCGGGGTAAAGTCGTGCTGATCACCGGACCGGCGCGCGGGATCGGTGAGGCGACGGCACGCACCCTCGCCGCTCGCGGCGCGACGCTCTCGCTCGTCGGGTTGGAGCGCGAGCGGCTGGCCGCACTCGCGACTTCGCTTGGCCCGACGCACAGCTGGTTCGAATGTGATGTCACCGACCAGGCGGCGGTGGAGAGCGCAGTGTCGGCGACGATCGCCCATCACGGCGGCATCGACGTCGTCGTCGCCAACGCCGGGATCGCGACCAACGGGATGGTCGCGGTCACTCCCGCCGACGCTCTCGCGCGCACCATCGAGGTGAATCTCATCGGTGTCGTTCGTACCGTGCGCACCACGCTCGACGCAGTCACCGCGCGCCGCGGTTACTTCCTCCTCGTCTCGTCAGCGGCCGCGCTCGTGCCTGCACCGGGGATCGCGGCGTACGCCGCGGCGAAGGCCGGGGTGGAGATGTTCGGCAACGCGCTCCGCCTCGAGCTGCGCCACAAGGGAGTGCGAGTCGGCACCGCGCACCCGAGCTGGATCGAGACTGACATGGTGCGCGATCTCCAGCACGACTTGAACAGCTTCCGGGAAATGGTCGCATCGCTCCCCGGCCCGTTCGGGACGATCACGCCGGTGCAGCGATGCGCTGATGCACTGGTCGATGGCATCGTGAAGCGGCGCCGGACGATCTATATCCCGGCGAGCCTCGCACCCTTCGCGATGCTGCGGCAGCTGTTCGCGAATCCACTCTCTGACCTCCTCATCGCGCGCCGCGCGCGGCGGATGGTGCCACTCGCCGAAGCCGAGGTCGCAGCGCTCGGCCGGTCGTTCGGCGAGCACAGCGTGGAGACCCAGCGGCGGCGCGAGTGAAGCAGCGGGACGCGGGCCTCGATCAAGAAGCAGGTACTCTGCAGGGAGACGCGACGGCCGATTGAACAGGAGGCACGGAGGGCACGGAGAGGTTTGATAAAAGCCTCGTCCGTGCGCGAGCAATCCGTGCAGGCGATTGTCAAACATCCGGCACCGGTCAGACGAGCGTC